>NZ_JBEWZH010000007.1:0-187041 GCF_045310485.1 Aquirufa salirivi | reverse complement strand
AGTAGGAAAACCTTTTAAAGATTCATTCATTACAAAGGTCTAAATACAATTCAGAGATAGTCCCTAAAATAAAAATATTAATATTTTTATAGATAACTACTTGTTTTAATCATAGAAATCGAACAGCTGGTACCAATTGTTTGCCGAGCTGTATCAGAACGATTTAGAGATTAAGGCGGATCATTTGTCCCATGGTTTATTCAATATGTGTTGCCTTATTTAGGAATAAGTTATTGATCCCATCTAGAATGTTCTTTTTTAGGGTCTTTCCGATTCAAATCGCCATACTCCACCACCCCCTTTTCCTAATCTGATTTTCAAAATTTCATTTCCATTTCCAATACCTTTTGTCATGACATAATCAGCAGCATATCGGTTGCTGTTGATACCATCGATAATACCCGTCAATGTGTATTTTTTAAATTTAAATTTTGATAGGTCAATGAATAATTCTCTCTCCTTCCAGTTGTTCAATGCCCCAATATACCATACTCCATCTTTTAATCGAGCTGTCACAATATACTCCGACGGTTTGCCATCCAGCACGATCGTTTCATCCCAAGTGGTAGGGATATTGCCAACAAATTTCATTAATTCAGGCTCTCTAAATCCCTGTGAAGGATTACCTACGAAATATTGGAGTGGATTGTCATAAATCAAGTACATGGCTATTTGATGTGCACGTGTGCCCTGAGACATGGGTCTATCGGGGATGTTTTGGAAACCATTTTCGGTTGAATTTTCTAGTAATCCAGGTTCATAATCCAAGGGGCCAGAAAACATCCTGGTAAATGGTATGGTAAGGTCATGATTGGGGGTAACCAATGGGCTCCATCCATTCCATTCAGAGCCCAAGACGCCTTCTCGAGAGATGGCATTGGGATAGGTGATTTCAAATCCTGCAGGTGCTGGGGCAGAATGAATATTCAACATCAGCTTATACCTAGCGCATGCCTCTGCTATTTTAACATAATAGTTCATGGCCTTTTGATCGTTTCTATTGATAAAGTCAATGAGTATCATGTTGACTCCTTTGGAGGAATATGTTTTAAGTGTTTCTTCCAAATTTTCATTGAGTACCATGGCATTAAACCATAAGCCAAGTCCTACGTTGTTTTCTTTTGCATAAGTCGCAATGGAATCAATATTGATATTTTTATTTAAATTTTTAAGTGTGCCATTGAGGTACCAGCCTTCATCTATCATGATGTATTCGAGTCCAAATGTCTTTGCAAAATCAATGTAATATTTGTAGGAGGTAGTATTTTTGCCTGATTGGAAGTCCACATTAAAAAGATTAATATTCGTAAGCCATTCATCCGTTATTTGTCCGGGTTTGATCCATGACAAATCTCCTTGTAATGCAGAAGGGCTGGCTAGTTTTTGAATGAGGTCTGAGGCAGGTATGGAAGCGGGATTATCTGTAATCATGAGCACGCGCCAAGGAAAAGTTCTTTTGCCTTTTGTTAGCGCTATGTAATCGGCAAATTCGCTAACACGAACTTGTTTCATATAATTGAGTGTATCCTTGGGTAATTCTTCTTTAAGTGGGTAGGCTGAAAAGCTTGTTGTGAGCCTATTTTGAGAAGAATTTTGCAAGATCATACCGGGATAATCTATTACATCCGATTCGCCGATTACGATGTATTTTCCATCCTGTGTTTGGATAAGTGCAGGGACAAATAGAAAAGTATTTTTATCGATTTCTGAGATCTTTTTGTGTTGATAGGGAGTTTCAAAAGCACTTTCAGAGGGTGTTTTTTTGCCTTTTAAATAGTTTTTTACCCGTAAGATTTTTCTTTTGATAAAATTGATAAATCCTGGTCCTGCCGTGGCATCTTGTTCGTATGGGGCATAAAATAGGTTTGCATCACGAACGGGGTTCACTTCAAATGTCTCATTCAGCACCTTTAAGTCATGATTCGATTTACCTATCCAGCGAAAGGCTAATCCTTCATCATACATCCGAATTTCTAATGCAAGTGCTTGTTCAAAGTTGATTAGAATGCCACTGTAATGGTCCCTGAAGACTTTACGTTTGGCTGCAATGATGGGTGAAAAGAGCGTATCTACATGAAATGCTTGAATATCCTTGATGACTAATTGGTCATAAGCTTCCCCTTCTAGATCTAAGGAGATGGATGATTTCTCCACTAGCATGGTATCATGAAAGCTGATGGCGTATTGAAGGGAATGATCCTTTTTTTCTGAAAAGAGTTGAAATTTTATTTTTTTATCGGGGGATAAAAGTTCTGTTATTTTATTGTCAATGGGCTGTTGACATGCGTAAATTAAAATGAGTACAATAAAAAATGGCAATAGAATGAAAAGGGGATTATTTGCTTTTAGTTGATTGGGGATCATTATGGGTACAAGGATGAATGCTCTTTGAAATGAATAGTTTATATGGTCAAAGTGTTAGGAGCTTAGGAGGTATAAATGTAAGATTTTTATCTGTTTATGGAGCAAACCCCTAATTCAATTCGTTCCAGACTCTTTTTAAAATTTGGTTCAGTTTATTAGGGGGTAGTACAGTAATAGCAAATGTCTATTGAATTAATTAGAAAATAGGGTGAAAATTAGATATCTGGTATTTATAATAATTATAAGTAAATTTATTTTATTTTAAGATTACTAATGAAGCATTATTTTGTATCAGCTGCTATAATCCAAGTTATGGATAAAATTCTATGCTTTCAGAGAGGTCCTAGTAAGTATGAATACGTTTCATTAAAGTACGAGTTTCCTGGAGGGAAAATCGAAGAAGGTGAGTCGCCAGAAGAGGCATTAGTTCGAGAAATAAAGGAGGAGTTAAATTTAGTTATAACCAATTTGATCTACTTCCAAACCGTAGAACATCAATACCCTGATTTTAAAATAACTATGCATGCATTTAAATGCAAAGCTGAAAACTTGGAGGACATTCAGCTAAATGAGCATTTGAATTATTTTCAATTGACCAAATCAGAATTGTTGAGTCTTGATTGGGCAGCCGCTGATATTCCTTTTGTTGATAAATTAATTTCAAGTTCGAATGCATGATATAAGTGATGATTTTTATGATAATATAAGAACAGGATTTATAGAGAAATCTGTTGACTCTTCTGGTGAATATATTCCTAGATTACTAACAAATGAAAAGAGTGAAGGGATAAAAGTCCTTTCAAGCATTATTGCCGAATTGAATTCTTGCGAAGAATTTTGGTTTTCGGTTGCTTTTTTAACAAATAGTGGACTTCAGTCACTAATTAACACTTTTCAAGAATTAAAAAATAATCAAGTAAGAGGTAAAATTTTGGTTTCCCAGTACCTCAATTTTACTGAACCAGAAGCTTTAAAGCGATTATTGAAATTTGAAAACATAGAACTTCGGATTAATACAAATGATAACTTCCATTCTAAAGGATATCTTTTTAAAAAAGGCGATTATTATGATTTAATAGTTGGTTCAAGTAATCTTACAGCAGCAGCCTTAAGTACAAATAAAGAGCTTAATTTAAAGGTTTCTGCTAAAAGAGAAAGTTATATAATTCAAAAGGCCGTTGAGGAATTTACAGCTGACTTCGATGCTTCGAATCTTGTGAATCTTAGTTTTATTAGTCAATACCAAAAAGAATACGAAAGTAATAAAAAATGGCAATCGGATTATTTATTCGACCAACTGTTGCAAAATCCTTCCCGTGTTTCAAATGTAAGTCCAAACTTAATGCAAGTTGAGGCATTGGCTAATCTAAAAATGCTAAGATCCAATGGTAAAAATAAAGCTTTATTAATATCTGCAACGGGAACAGGAAAGACCTTTTTGTCAGCTTTTGATGCAAAAGAATTCAATCCTAAACGTTTACTTTTTGTAGTACATCGGGCAAATATAGCCAATGCAGCATTAAAAACTTTTAGGCAAGTTTTTGGATTTAAAAAGGAAATGGGTTTTTACTCTGGTGATAGAAAAGAACTAGATAAAGACTTTATCTTTTCAACCATTCAAACCATTTCTAGAGATGAGCATTTGAAAGCCTTTTCTCCAGAACATTTTGATTACATTATTATAGACGAGTCGCATCGAGCTGGTGCTGATTCCTATTTGAAAATTGTCAATTATTTTAAGCCTAATTTTTTGCTTGGGATGACAGCCACTCCTGAAAGAACGGATGGGTTTGATGTTTTTTCTCTTTATAATCACAATATTGCTTACGAAATTCGATTGCAAAAAGCATTGGAAATTGACATATTATCCCCATTCCATTATTTTGGAGTAACTGATTTGTCAATAAATGGTAAAGAGGTTGAAGAAAAATCAGACTTTAATTTATTAACGTCAATTGAACGAGTAAATAGGATTATAGAATATTCGCAATTTTATAGTTGCGATGATGGAAATGTTAGAGGTTTGGTTTTTTGTTCCAAAGTAGAGGAGGCTAAAGAGCTTTCAAATCAGTTTTCAAGTCTAGGTTTTAGATCTATTGCATTATCTGGTGAAAATTCAGAAGATCAGAGAAATATGGCAATCGATTTGTTAGAGTCAGACGATTTACAAAGGAAATTAGATTACATTTTTACAGTAGATATTTTTAATGAAGGTATTGATATACCTCGGGTTAATCAAGTAATCATGCTTCGGCCAACTCAATCTGCAATTATTTTTGTTCAGCAATTAGGAAGAGGATTACGAAAGGCCGAAGGTAAAGAGTATTTGACAGTAATTGATTTTATAGGAAATTATACCAATAATTTTTTGATTCCGATAGCCTTATTTGGAGATACATCTTATAATAAGGACAGCCTTAGAAAGTTAATAGCAGGAGGTAGTAGTCAGATTCCAGGAACATCCACTATCAATTTTGATAAAATTTCTAAGGAAAAAATTTATGCAGCTATTGATCAGTCAAATTTTTCTTTAAAGAAGGATTTAATTAAAGATTATAATCTGTTGAAGTATAAAATTGGACAATTACCTATGATGATGGATTTTCTATATCATGGTTCTCGTGATCCTTTTTTATTTGTTGAATATGCTGGTTCATATTTTCATTTTGTCTCTAGTCTAGAGTCAGGATTAGTTGAAAAAATGACTCCTGACCAATTAACCATATTAAATTTTTTTTCTATTGAGATTAATAATTCTAAACGGGTTGAAGAGTCCGAGTTATTATTAAAAATTATTACTAAAGGAGAAATTCAAATAAATGAGTTTATAGAATTAATATATAGCAAATATGGATTTTCCCCAACTAGGGAGACTATTGGTTCTGTCATTTCCAATTTGAATTTCTATTTCATAAATAAACGTAAATCAATAAAAGAATTAGGTTCTAATGATTTATTTGAATTACAAAATGGAGTTGTTTCAATATCAATTTTTTTTATTCAGCAATTATCAAATTTAACGTTTCGCGATTTTTTACTAGATAATACTTATTACTCAATATCTAAATTCGAAGCAAATTTTGATTTTAGGAACTACGTAAAAGGATTTTTAATTCATCAAAAATATTCTAGAAAAGATATTTGCAGGATTTTAAATTGGGAAAGAAATGAAGAATCTACTATGTATGGATATAGCATAAAGTACAATACATGTCCAATATTCGTGAATTATCATAAGGAAGACAATATAGCAGCTTCGACTAAGTTTGAAGATAAGTTTATCAATAATAGTCAATTTCAATGGTTTTCAAAACCGAGACGAAAATTGAATAGTAAGGATGTTTCTACAATAAAATATCACAACAATATTTTGAGGTTATCTCTATTTATAAAGAAAAGTAATGGAGAGGGTAGTGATTTCTATTATATGGGAGATGTTAAGCCGATTGATGAATCTTTTGAAGAAACAACTATATTAGATGATCATGGTAGAAGTGTGTCAGTGGTGAAAGTTATATTTAAACTTGATCAGCCAGTTGAGGATTCATTATATGAATACTTGACCAACTAATTTTTTATGCAGAATATTCTGGTTTGATAAAAAGATGTAAAAAGGAAACAAAATCTAAAATTTGACTAGTTATTAAAAATGATATAAAATTAAGAGGCGAATTTGAATTATTTCATTCTACCCCTGCCCTAAAACACAAAAACCCCATCTTTCGATGAGGTTTTTGAAGGGTGTGGTCCCACTAGGACTATTCATTTTATTTTATTGAATTATATGGATATGTCATCGTTAAAAAAACTATTCCATTGTCGTACTTTCATACTCACTTGTCCTTAAATTGAATAAAATCAGATGGGTGATTTTTGAGATTGCTATGTCCTCGAGTAAATAGGGTGAGCTTCAAATTTATGCTATAAGTTTTTTTAATTCCTCCATAATAAAATAGGTAGCAGGGGGTGATATTCTTTCAACATGGCAATCTATCCATTCAAAAAGATTTGGGTTTTCTAATAGATTACGAAATTCTGTAATCAGATAATTTTTTAGTACCTCATTTGAATGATTTATTTCTTCCCAAATTGTTCCCCTGTTTTCCAATACATAAATGATATCTTCAAAATCTTGACTAGTTCTCCCATCATTCTGTCCGCGATCTTTATGAGCTTCTAATTTTGTAGCAATAAAATAAGGAGCACTCAATATGTAAACTTGACACTGATCATCAATCTGATAATCTACCGCATTCTTAAATCCCTCTGGATACCAAATGTTAGAAAACCCAATGGAAGGGTCTTTAGTCGGCATAATATCAACGATAATTCCTTGAATTCGGTATCGACAAATTACTCCGGATTCTATGTCGTGAGCAAATCCTATTGATCTCAATTTTTCTTCCAGTTCAACCCGATTACCATAATTTAATATTTCTATGATAACATCCACATCGTCTGTTGGTCTGACTTCTAAAGTTGGTTGATCTGGATAAAGAGATATGGTAGCCCCTCCAACAAAAACAACTTTTTCTTTTAAACTTTCCAATGCGTTTGCAACAGCTTTAATTCTTACCGTATTCAACTGATGACTCATGTAAAATATCGTTTTTTAGTTCTTTTATGGCATATTTTATTTCCCTTACTTTTCCAACTCGGATAATGTCGACTAAGGCCAATAATCTATAATATTCTTTATCCACTTTTACAGCTTCCACTTGTTTTTTATAAAATGGTTCAATCATTTGTCCCATGGCATCTCCTTTACTATCGGGCCAAACATAATTCATTTCACTAACAAAGATTTTTTTTATTTCTGGATGTGAATGAGCAGTTAGAATTCCTCGAACAATTGGTCCAGGATGTTGAGGAAAAACATATCGAACTCCATATTCTAAGAATTCTAACAAATTCTGACGATTAATTTTTTTTTTGTTATAATCAATAAGACCAGCTAGCCGACTCCTATTCAAGGACTCGGAAATTTCTGAAATACTTATGCTTAATAAATTCGCAAGCTCTACCAATTGCCAATTTTCACTATTCATTGAGATGATTTTCAATAGAATAGCCACATCTTGGGGGCGCATACCATTATGTTTTCTCATGGTACAAATGTATGATTAATTTCTCATTTCGCAAATCGCGAAATGAGAAATTGTAAATAATGCAATTATTGCAACAATAGTGGACTATAATTGGGCACCTAGTAAAAAATAGATTTTGGTTTCAAGCACAGTCTACGATCGAGTGATTTTTTACAATTTCGCGAATACTTCAATGAATCAATTTAGGAAATTCGTAGTTTGTTTAGACAATGGCAATTATGTTGGTAACTGAGTGAGATATTAGTACGAGTAAAATTTATTCTATTGCCAGTCTCAAATCAATAAAGCAAAGTATTCTTATATTATTTGAATTTAAAACTAAACAAATTTCTTTTCTTATTCGATCAATTTCTTCTGCCTTAAAACACAAAAACCCCATCTTTCGATGAGGTTTTGTAAGGGTGTGGTCCCACTAGGATTCGAACCTAGGACCCCCTGCTTGTAAGGCAGGTGCTCTGAACCAGCTGAGCTATAAGACCCTTTCCGTTGAATTGGTTTGCAAATATCCGTGTTTTTTCTGCTTTTTGCAAGTGCTGTTCTGAAAAAAATGTAGAAATTTTTCCAACCTTTTATTAATTGTTGGCTATCTCGCAGAAAGCCAGCATCTTTGCATTCATAAAAAATAGCACATGGATCACCTTTTTTCTATCAACGGACTACTTAGCCTATTAACTCTGACATTTTTAGAGGTCGTATTAGGTATTGACAATATCATCTTCATCTCCTTAACCGCCCATAAACTACCCGAAGACCAGCAAGCCAAAGCACGTAACCTAGGACTTATCCTTGCCATGGCTTTCCGTGTCATGCTCTTGCTCGGCTTATCTTATTTAATTTCTCTGCAAAAACCATTTTGGCACTTTAGTTCAGACTGGCTTTCTGTAGCCCCAACCGGACAAGCCATTATTCTGTTTGTAGGTGGTCTCTTCCTTTTATATAAAGCCACCAATGAAATATTCCAAAAACTAGAAGGGGAAGAACATCATGCGGATGGAAAACCCAAAAGCCTCAAAGCGAAATTTGCTCAGGTCGTCACTCAAATCGCACTGATTGATTTAGTCTTTTCCATCGACTCGGTATTAACGGCCATCGGACTTACTAATGAAATCGTGATCATGATTACCGCAGTGATTATTTCCATCTTCATCATGATGGGCTTCTCAGGCCCTGTGGGTCGATTCGTGAACCAACACCCTTCCTTGCAGGTTTTAGGCCTTTCCTTCTTAATTATGATCGGTTTTATGCTCATCGCAGAAGCAAGTCACGACTCAGAATTCATCATCCTGGGAAATAGCATTGGCCAAATCCCGAAAGGCTATTTGTACTTCGCTATTGCTTTCTCGCTATTTGTTGAATTTATCAACATCAAAATGCGTAAGAAATCTACCAAAGCGGTTGAGATTCGTGATGTGAAGAATGAGGCGGAGGAGAAAGGAATTATATAGGAAATTATAAATGATGAATGATAGATTATGAATGGATTTAGCATTCTACATTATCATCCCTAATAACTAAACCCTAATCACTAATATTGCAGCTTCGCACATGCTCAGTTCCCATCTTTCGTAGGATTAACCGTTGGTGAAGCGAATTCTATTCCAAAATCATGTCTAGCTAAGGTCATTTGAATCAAACCTTTTTAAGGACGTCGTGCAGCTTCAGCGAAAGGGAATGAACGCAGCGGTAGACGGGGTTTTGATCTTTGCTTTGGCCTTGTGCGTAAGCATCAAAACTATAGGCGAGAGCGGAGTGAATCCCGTTTCTGCGAAGCAGAATTTGCCTTTGCTGAACGACAAAAAAAGAAAGACCAAAGAGAGTTAAAGTGAGAAAATGTGATTACTCATGAAATTGAAGAGATCGTCCTTTTTAAGTAAAATTAATTTCTAAGGCATTTCTTTTTTCGAGATAAAAATAGCCTTAATAATAAGTTGAAATGTAGTGTCATTTGAGACAGCAGGATAGAGTCTTACAAAATAGCTGTAACGAATATAGTATTCTTATGGTATTTCTTTTTTTTCATAAAAAAAGAAACAAAAAAAATGTAGAAAGTTCGGTTAATCCAACACGAATTCCGCTTCGCGGAACCGATGCTCACTTTGCATACGGCTTTAATCTTTGACGCTAGCACTCAGGCCTACGCACGGGGTCAAATATCCGCCTGCCGCTTCGCTCATGCTCAGTTCCCATCTTTCGTAGGATTAACCTCTCAATGTAGAATGACAGATAATATGGATTTGTAATCTAATGTTAAATGTTGGCTTCGAGAGCCTCAGCCAACTCATCCACTTGGTGTAAATCAA
Organism: Aquirufa salirivi; assembly: GCF_045310485.1. NCBI lineage: Bacteria > Pseudomonadati > Bacteroidota > Cytophagia > Cytophagales > Flectobacillaceae > Aquirufa > Aquirufa salirivi. Next base: position 177,269 of record NZ_JBEWZH010000007.1, on the reverse strand, counting down.
ATTTGGCTTCGAGAGCCTCAGCCAACTCAGCCACTTGGTGTAAATCAAATTTGGCTTCGAGAGCCTCAGCCAACTCATCCTCTTGGTGTAAATCAAATTTGGCTTCGAGAGCCTCAGTTAATTCATCCTCTTGGTGTAAATCAAATTTGGCTTTGAGAGCCTCAGCCAACTCAGCCACTTGGTGTAAATCAAAATTTGGCTTCGAGAGCCTCAGTTAATTCATCCTCTTGGTGTAAATAGAATAGTCGTGTCTTACGACAGAAATTAACTGTTGGCTGAGGCTCTCGAAGCCAACAACATTAGATGTTCTCCGAAGGGTCATGTTGAACACCAGAATATTTTCATAGAAAACCACTTGTTTTAACCATAGAAATCGAACAGCATGATTCCCAACTTTCGTAGGGATTGACTTCTGAATTCTACATTCAACATACCATTAGAATAAAAAAAGGCCATCACTCCTGACGAATGACGGCCTTTTTTATGAATGACGAATAATTTATTTGACAGATTTGGCTACCGTTAACAACTCTTTAGCACCACCTCTAGGTAATCCCAATACCTTCTTTTTTACTTTACCAGCAGCATCCATGAACATCAAAGTAGGATATCCCTCCACCGGATACATATTGGCCAATTGTGGGCCTTCTCCTGCTTCCATATCCACACCAATGGAAATGAATTTAGCATTCATGTATTCTCCCAATTCTTTGTCAGGAAATACTTTGGTTTTCAATACCTTGCATGGTCCACACCAAGATGTATAGGCATCAAAAAAGATTAATTTATTTTCTTTCTTCGCCTTGGCTAATGCCTGCTTGAAGGTCCCATGAAAAAACTCAATTCCTTCTCCTTCTCCCGTTTTAGCAAAAGAAGTAAGTGAAATGGATATCAGAAATGTTAGAGCTAAATATTTCATATTGTTTAAATGAAGAATGTAATATTTAATGTAGAATGTAGAATCAGTTGTGCTTTAAGTTTGCAATTGATAACGGATAAATAAGTTAAAAATTATATTTGAGGTTAATTGTAGCAATGAAAAACTGGAATGATAACATTAATTTTCGAAATGTAAAATATAAAGTTTGAAACTCTTCATTCTACATTCTTCATTCTACATTCTTAATTAATTATACGAGTTCAACATCACTGGCATCACCAATAACAACACATCTTCGTTTTCATCTTGATCTGACGGAATAATTAAACCTGCCTTATTCGGTTCGCTTAATTTAATGTCCACATATTTGGCACTTAAATTACCCAATAACTCCGAAATCAATTTGGCATTGAATCCAATCTCCATATCTTTTCCGGCATATTCACAAGCCAATACTTCGTTAGCTTCGTTGGAATAATCTAAATCTTCCGCCGATAAGGTCAATTTATTGGCATTCAGTTTCAATCGAATCTGGTGTGTCGTCTTATTGGAATAAATGGAGATACGTTTCACCGAACTCAAAAACTCCATTCTATTAATAGTCAAAATCTCATTGTTCTCCTTTGGAATCGCATTTTCATACTCTGGGAAACGCTCGTCGATAATCCGACAAATCAAGGAGAAACTTTGGAAAGTAAAGAAAGCGTTCGATTGACTAAACTCTACTTTTACCGTGGTATCATCCATTGGAAGGGTCGATTTCAACAATGACAAGGCTTTTTTCGGTAAAATCAAGCTGCTTTGTGCCTCTGGACGAATATCCGTTCTACGGTAACGCACTAAACGGTGACCATCCGTTGCCACAAAATTGGTATGATCTCCCATCATTTGAATCAAAACTCCCGTCATAGCAGGACGCATATCATCATTTGAAACAGCTAATAAGGTGTTAGCAATGGCTTCTCCTAAAACGGATGACGAAAGGCTAATGGATTGGTTTTTAGCTACTTCCGGAATGCGTGGAAAATCGATAGGATTTTCTCCACTCAATTTAAAGCGACCATTCTGTGTGGAAATTTCTGCTCCAAAAGTCCCTTGATCCGCTGAAATAGTTACTGGTTGCTCAGGTAAGCTACGAAGTGTTTCCAACAATAATCGTGCTGGAAGTGCAATAGATCCATTTTCTGCGCCTTCTACATCCAACGTGGTAGTCATCACCGTTTGCAAATCTGATGCCGTCAAGGTCAATTGATTGCCCTCCAATTCAACTAAAATATTCTCTAAAATAGGAATGATTGGATTGCTCGCAACAACCCCATTGATGGCTGAGATTTGTTTGAGAAGAACACTAGAAGCTACAAGAAATTTCATGTAAATGATGGTTTTAAGAGTATTTGTGTTAAAAGCACCTGCAGGTGCATTCAAACCTTGAAGTTAAAATAATTTAGGTATTCTACCAAAGGTTTCAAGCATTGTATTTTTTCTTTCGGTACAGTATGACCAAAAGACTGATAATTCCTGCAAAAGCAATCGGAATAGCCAAATTTATGCCTTGCCAAAAGCTTTTTTCTTCCTTGACCTTCACTTTATCCAAAGGTCGTAAACGAACATTTTTATTTCTAGCCAATAAAGCCTGCTGATCATCCAATAAGTAATGAAAGGCATTTAAAACGAAGTCTTTGTTGGCAAAGGTATGTTTCGCAAAAGTATCAAATCCCAAAGGCAAAGGAGCCTTGGTACTAGGGTCAATTCCATTCAATGGAATATCGCCATCTGCCACGATGATTAAGGCTCCAGCTTGGTCAGTTTTTGACTGAAATGGTTTCGCTAATTTTTCAGTAGGTAAAATCCGATTGGTGAAGGCTGATTGGAATTTACCTTCTAAGAGGTACGAAATCACTTGAGAACCTCCTTGGTATTTAGCGGGATCAAATTCTTTGCCAGATGCCGAGAAGGGTAGGGTGGCTGGTGTTTTTTGAATCTGGGTATAAGGACTGGTTTTTAATAAAGCTGTTCTCTTTAGGCTTTGACCACTTTGAATCGTATCCAAACTGGAAACAAAACGCCCATAAATGGCATCTAGGTTTTTCGTAATGACTGAATTCGGATTTCCATTCAGTAATGGAAATGCTGGCCAAGGCATTAATTCCAAATTGGCTTGATTCCCAAAATTACCCACTGCCAATGGAATCGCTCCACACAACTGTGCGTCTTTCACCAAATTGGCATTTAATCTGACCCCATATTGGAATAACAGGTTCTGTAAGCCTAAGTCCTGCGGAGTGACAATCAATCCTTGCTTCTCCAAGGTATCTATCCTAACACCATCTAAGAAGAAAATGCCTTTACCCCCCTGAACCAAAAACTGGTCTATTTTATATTGATCTTCCGTAGAAAACTTGATGGAAGGCTGTATGACGCAAATGGCATCTAAGCCATCTAAGGTTAGCGATTGAGATAAATCAACTGGATATAGGTCGTAAGATTTTTTCAACTGCGCAATCAAATCCAATTGTTTGATGGCGGGCACTTGACTGTGATCTAAAAAGAAACCAATTTTCTTTCGTTCTCGATTATCCTGAACTTGTCGGATCCCCTGCATCAATTCGTATTCCAGGCCTTCAATGGACTGGTTCAAAACTTCTTGGGGGCTGGTTAACTTATTACCTTTCAGTAATAAAATGGCTGCCTGACGGTCCGACTTCTCAATGACAATACCTGGAAAAATCAATTGCTGTACCTGTTGTCCATCTTCCTGATTCACGACATTGGTAGGAGGGATGCCCAAGGAATCTAAATAAAAAATCAGCGCTTGTCGATCTTTCTCCTTAGGATAGGTCTTATATACATCTATTTGCTCGATATCGATGCGCTGCGGGCTTTGGGAACGTACATCATCTAGTAACTCCAACAATGCTTTTTCAAGTCTTTTGAAGCCACCGGGTAGATTTCTTCCTCCTAAATATACTTTGATGGAAATGGGGCCATCCAAGGATTGCAAAACAGCTACCGATGATTCACTGAGGGTAAACTTCTTTTCTTCGCTTAAATCCCAACGTAACCGTAGCTGCGGGCTAAGCACGATGAGTAAAATACCCACACCAATCAAGATTGCCCACAAGCCGTTTTTTGTCAGTTTCATTTGGATCTTATTCGTTTCAAACAAGAAAAGCATTCCTTACAGAATGCTTTTCAAAGATAAAGGATATTTTGATTAATAGAATTTGTAGCGTTTATCTACAATTTTCGCATTGTCTTTAATGGCTTCATTGATGTAATAAGAAGCACGTTGAATACCCATGGATTGGATTTGAGTTTTGTAAGTCGTATAATCCGCTAAAGCTGGAGCTGCTACTGCAGCTGTTTTTTCAGCAATAAATACTCCATTATCACCTGTGAATACTTGACTTCTCTTGCCAGTCTTTAAACCCGCAATTTTACCCAAAGCAACTGCATCTGGACCAGCTGTATTCAACATACCTGTTGATAAAGTTACATCCGATACATTTTCAACCAAAGCGCCAGCACCATATTTCTGTGCGATTTGCTCTAAGCTTCCTTTGATTCCGCTCAATTTAGCTGAGATTTTCTCTCCTTTTAATTCTGCACGAACCAAGTTGCTAATTCCCTCACGGTAATCATCCACCTTCACATTGTCTTTATCCGTCTTTCCAGTTAAATAAGCCACAATGTATTGATTATCTTGCTCAAATACTTTTTTAGAACCATCACCCACGGATGTGCCTTCATCAAATGCCCAACGAACAATCTCGCGAGCATTGCTTAAGTTGTTGATGCTGGTTGCATTTTCCAACAAACGCTCAGCACGCATCATGATGATATTTTTATCTTTTTTCAAAGCTGCTTCGAAAGCACCAATCGTACCATTTGCATTAGCAAAAGCATCTGCTTGTGTGTAAACACGATCTAATGTTGCTTGAGAAGGAGCAATGGTTTTGTTAATAGCAGCTAAACGATAAGCGGTATTGGTCTTTGCATCCGTGATTTTAACGATGTGATAACCAAATTCAGTTTCAACTACACCTGGCATCAAACCAGCACCATTGAATCCGAAAATTGCTTTTTCAAAAGCCTTAGTCATGGAACCATTGTTCTTAAAATAGCCTAAATCACCACCATTTTGTGCAGTACCGTCCATTCCGTTTAATTGAGCCAACGTTTCAAAGCTTGCACCACCCTTGATTTGAGTCAAGATGTTTTCTGCTCTTTGTTTAGCTTGTGCTTTGGCAGAATCAGTTTTATTCGCTGGGGCAATTAAGATATGACTTGCACGAACAGTGAATAAGCTATCTTTTTTAACTCCACCGTACTTGTAAATAGAATAAGTTAAACCGTTTTTGAATGGTCCATAGATACCACCTACTTGGAACGTGCCTAATTGTGATTTAACCACTTCAGGGATTTCTGAGTATGCCAATAAATAAGGAGTACGTACATCGGAGTTCAACATCGCAAATGCAGAGTCGTTAGGCGCTACTGCCAAATCCTTCGCTAACTTTTTGATTTGGTTGTAAAACTCCACCGTATCTTGAGCCGTTGGAACTACTGGGAAAGTAGCGTATTGGATAGAACGCGAATTAACACCTTTGAAGCGATCTTTGTGTTTCGCTAAATATTCTTCCAATTGCGCATCACTCACTTTGATGGCTGAATCTGGAATTGAGAAGAAAGGCACGTATAAGAAACGAGCAGAAAACTTGGAATTTTGTGCTTGGTATTCTTTTTGTGCTTCAGCTGTATTGACGTAGGTCGATAAACGGATTAAGTTTTCATACTTAGAACGGATGCGATCTTGAGCAATCGATTTCTCAAAATTAGCCCAGCCTTGTTGCTGCTGTGCCGGCATCGTTTTTAAATTTTTCAAAAACTGAATCACAAAAGTCTTATCAAATTGACCAGTTTGTGGATTGGTGAACTGCTGACGAACAGATGGGTGGATATTATTTCCTTGCACCATATCAATCAATTCTTCCGAAGAAACTTTCAATCCTAAAGCATCAAATTCATTTTTGTAGGCAATATCCAAGATGTATTGGTTCCAAACTTGATCACGGATCATGGTAGCTTCTTGCTCCCCTGGACCTTTACCCGTTTGAGCCGTATAATTGGCTGTAGCCTCTTCTACTTTCTTTTGGAATTCAGGTAATAAAATACTTTCACCTGCTATAACACCTACTTCTTGGTTATTGGAGCCAAATAAAGACGATCTTCCTTGGAAAATATCACTACCGATGAGAAATAAAATTAAACTGATGGCGATTGCTGCTGCCGCGATTCCCGATTTCTCTCTAATTTTTGTAATTAATGCCATTGATAATGTATAATAAGTTGTTTAATGTCTTTTTTTAAGAGCCTTAGCCGTTCACAAAAGAAACGCAAAATAATCACATTTCTAATGAAAAAGCAAACCTTTATCAGAATGAGCCTCCGAAATTTAAGCTTTCAGGACTTGTGTCAAACTTTCTAAAAACTGATCTGCCACCTTTTGGTTAACAGCTAAACTTGGTAATAAACGCAATGTATGCTTCCCAGCGTATCCACAGAAGATATGGTGATCAAATAATAAAGCATCACGAATAGGGCCAACGGCTTGTTCGAATTCAATACCGATCATCAAACCTTTTCCTCTAACTTCTTTCACTGCGGTAAATTGACTCAATTGATCCATCAAATACTGCCCGATTTTTGCTGCATTTTCGATTAAGTTTTCATCTTTAATGACATCCAAAACAGCATTTCCTGCGGCGCATGCCATGTGGTTACCCCCAAAAGTTGTACCTAAGAGTCCATAACTTGCTTTGATATGTGGAGCAATTAATACACCACCCATCGGGAAGCCATTCCCCATGCCTTTAGCAGTAGTCATCATATCAGGTTGAATTCCCGCATATTGGTGGGAGAAGAACTTGCCAGAACGGCCATAGCCACATTGAACAGAATCCAAAATTAATTGAGCTCCTGTTTCATCACAACGTATTCTTAAAGCCTTTAAAAATTCCGTTCCAGCCACTTGAATTCCTCCTACGCCTTGAATTCCCTCCACAATGACTGCAGCGGTTTCTTCAGTAATTCCAGCTTCTAGGCCTTCAATTTGATTGAGTGGCAAAAAGCTAACATGCGACGTGTCGTTGATTGGGGCAACAATGCTTGGATTGTCTGTTACGGCCACAGCACCAGCAGTACGACCGTGGAAAGCGTTTTTAAAGGCCACCACCTTTTTACGCCCCGTATGAAAAGAGGCCAATTTCAAGGCATTTTCATTGGATTCAGCACCTGAATTAGTTAAGAATAATTGATAATCTGGGTAGCCAGATAATTTTCCTAACTTTTCCGCTAATTCTTCTTGACCCGGAATGATGACAGAATTGGAATAAAAACCAATGTTCTGTAATTGTTCGGTCAATTTAGCTACATAATAAGGATGCGAATGTCCAATGGAAATCACCGCGTGACCTCCGTATAAATCCGTGTATGTTTGACCCTTTTTATCCCATAAAGTAACACCTTGTGCTTTCACAAGTTCAATAGGATAAAGCGGGTATACGTCAAATAATTTCATGATAATGCGTGTTTTTTGAATGAAAATCTAGGTAACATGGATTAAAAACCAATGGCTTTTAATCGTAGACCTTCATCTTCTTCCCAGCCCAACATGATATTCATGTTTTGCACAGCTTGTCCTGAGGCTCCTTTAATCAAGTTGTCGATGATGGAAGTAATCAACAATTGCCCTTGGTGGATTTCTAGGTGCAACAAGCATTTGTTGGTATTCACCACTTGCTTTAAATCAATGCTGGCTTTAGAGACGAAGACAAAGGGCGAGGACTCATAGTAGTCATGGTATAATTCCAAGGCCTCTTCCAGAGTGCCTGAGTAAGGAGTATATACATTGGCCATGATTCCCCGAGAGAAATTACCTCGATAAGGGACGAAATGGATCAAAGGGGCCTTTTTTTCAAAGGCTAATGTTTGACCAATTTCTGCCAGGTGTTGATGTGTGAAAGCTTTATAAATACTAATATTATTATTTCTCCATGAAAAATGGCTTGTGTTCGATAATGACTGACCAGCTCCAGTACTACCTGTGATAGCTGAAACGTGCACATCTCCAGTTATTTTTCCCGCAGCTGCCAAAGGCAATAGCGCTAATTCAATGGAAGTTGCAAAACATCCCGGATTAGCTATTTTTTGTGCTGTTTGAATCTTGGCTTTTTGGAATTCAGGAAGCCCATAGACGAATCCATCCGATTCATCCCGGTAGTCGGTACTTAAATCAATGATTTTAGTATGCCAAGGAATGTCATTGGCTTCCAAGAATTTCTTTGATTCTCCATGACCTGAACATAGAAAAAGTACATCCACAGGTTTTAGGGTATCCGTGAATTTGGCAAAGGTGCTCCCTAGTAAATCGGTATGCACATCTGAAACCAATTTACCTGCTTGTGAATTAGAAAGAATACATGTCAATTCCACATCGGGATGATTGACCAAAATCCGCAATAATTCACCCCCTGTATATCCCGCCGCTCCAACAATTCCTATCTTAGCCATACTATTTTTCGTTTACCTTCCGGTGTATCATGGTTTGGTTTGAGACAATTTTAGAGAATCCTCTTACGTCATCACCAGACCAAGCTTTGTTCATTTCTCCATACGCTCCAAAAACAGACGACATTAAATCGTATTTCGATTCTATACCCAGGATGTGGAATTGATATGGATTTAATTGCACGTGTACAGTACCTGTAACATTACTTTGGGTATCTGCCAAGAATGTTTCAAAGTTGCGCATTACAGGCTCTAAAAACTGACCTTCGTGCAACAAGGTTCCATACATATCACCGATGTTTTGTTTCCAATACAACTGGTGTTTGGTCAAAATATGCTTTTCTAAACTGTGGTGAGCTTTAATGATGATTAAAGGAGCAGGGGCTTCAAAACCCACACGACCTTTAATGCCAATAATCGTGTCACCTACGTGGATGTCTCTTCCGATGGCAAAAGCACTAGCTATTTCTGTCAATTCACGAATGGCTGCTACTTTAGAACTGGCTTTTTTGCCGTTGATTCCTACTAATTCACCTTGTTCAAATTCCAAGCTGATTTTCTCTGGAGTTGTTTTAGTCAATTGAGTTGGCCAAGCATCCTCAGGTAAATACCCATCAGAGGTTAAAGTTTCTTTTCCACCTACTGAAGTGCCCCAAAGGCCTTTATTGATGGAATAGGCTGATTTATGCCATTCTTGAACCACACCTTTTGATTTTAGGAAGTCGATTTCAGCCTCACGTGAAAGTTGTAAATCACGAATAGGAGTAATGACTTCACATTCAGGAGCCAAGATTCGGAATACCACGTCGAAACGCACTTGGTCATTTCCCGCGCCAGTACTTCCGTGAGCTATGGCTTTTGCACCTAATTTTTCAGCATATTTAGCAACGGCCGTTGCTTGAAATACACGCTCAGCTGATACTGAAAGCGGGTAGGTATTGTTTTTCAATACGTTTCCATAAACCAAATAACGTAAGCAATCTTGGTAATATGAATCCACAACATCCAATGTAACGTGTGAGCTTACTCCTAAAGCATAGGCTTTGGCTTCAATGGCCTTTAATTCTTCAGGAGAAAAACCACCCGTATCCACTAAAGCAGAGTGCACTTCCATGCCACGCTCTTCGCTTAAATATTTGACACAAAATGAGGTATCTAATCCTCCACTAAAGGCTAAAATTACTTTCGGCTTGCTCATGTTTATTTGGATTTCCCCTTTTTCTTGAAGGGCATTAATAATTTTTCTTTGATCTTTTTTAATTTGCTGAAATCAGCAATATTTTTCAGGAATAACCATTTTTCTTCAGAATCACCTAAGGCCTTCTTCGCTGCATTGGGGTCATAAATCATCCCTGTACACAAACAAATTTTACGTTCAGTACGGGTTAAAATATCGTAATTAACGCAGGATTCACAGCCTTTCCAGAAATTATCATCCACGGGTAATTCAGAAAAAGTGGTGGGTTCATATCCCAAATCCGAATTGATTTTCATCACAGCCAAAGAGGTCGTGATTCCGATGATTTTGGCATCTGGATACCTTGTTCTAGACAATTCAAAAGCTTTGGCTTTTACCGCTTTAGCCACGCCATACTGTCGGTAAGAAGGATTGACAATCAAACCGGAGTTAGCCACAAACTTCCCATGTTGCCAGGTTTCTACATAACAAAAACCTACAAATGCTCCGGTGACATCATCGGTGGCAATGATGGCTTTTCCTTCCGACATTTTCTCTTGGAGGTATTCAGGCGTTCTTTTGGCAATACCCGTACCACGAGCTTTTGCCGATTCGGCCATTTCGTGACAAATAGACTCTGCTAGGCCAAAATGGGCTTGACTAGCAACTTGAACAGTATAAGGATTCATTCTTAACGACGATAAAATTTAAACAATAGCATTCCTCAGGTCCCTAGGGGATCATACCCTAAAGATGTATCGTCGCCTTCGTCGGATAGGAGAAGTAAGATGTACGAATAATAATTTTATCTGCATTCTTTTTGTAAACCAGGATGCTCGTCCTAAGTTTGTCCTAATTAGCTCGCAATTTCAGAAATTCAGCGGGGAAATGCGAATAATCTCCTAATTATTTCATGGAAGAGGATAAAGTATTATCGGTTGAACAATTAATTTATGCCTATACCAAAGGTGTTTTTCCCATGGCAGATGCGGGTGAAATTCATTGGTATAGTCCCAATCCTAGGGCCATCATTCCGATTGAGACTTACAAACCCGCTCAATCTTTGCGTTCTGTCATCAATAAACATCTCTTTGAAATACGTATTGATACGCAGTTTGAGACGGTGATGCGCTGTTGTGCTGCACCAAGATCTACAGATTCAGAAACATGGATTTCAGAAGAAATTATACAGTTATATACCCATCTTTTTCATCGAGGTTTTGCGCACTCGGTAGAAGCCTATATAGACGGAAAATTGGTTGGAGGGCTCTATGGAGTTGCATTGGGTGGCGTTTATTTTGGAGAATCCATGTTTAGTTTGGTATCCAATGCCTCTAAAGTTGCCTTTCATTATTTAATGATTATGCTCCGAGAGCAGGGATATTCCATATTGGATACTCAGTTTATGAATGATAATGTACTTCGATATGGAGCCATTGAAATCAGCAGAAAAGAATATAAAAGTCGCTTGGCCAAGGCCCTTAAACAGACTTGCCAATTTGAATTACCCGGAAAAGACTATTAAATTTTACATACAATTTAGCTTTTATTCAAGCTTTGATTGACCAATCCTTTCATGACCAAAATGCAAGCAAGGAGCATGGAAATGGTCACGGAAATTAAGCCCATGGTAATCAAAGATTCGATAAAAGGTCCTTGTTCTGTTCCTCCTGCTATGGGAAGTAATTTCCCCGCACCTGTAGCTGCCGCTAATCCAATGGTTAAAAAATTGAGATAGGTTCCCAAAATTGCCAATTGAAAAGATGTTTTAAACCAGAATTTGGAAAGAGATAAGCGGTTCCAAATGAGTCCCAATATGACCAAGAACATCCCATTCATAACTCCTTCTAAATGAGAGGATAAGCCTATTCTGGGCTTAGCGAGAATGGGGATTAATAGCCCTATGACCAATCCCAAAAAGAACAAGAATATTCCTAGGAAAATCAATTTGTTGGCCTGCTGTTTAATCGAGTTGTCTGTTTCCATGTGATTGATAATGAGTAGCTTGAAGCTTATGTCAGTAAGTTAAATGGCTTCTAGAAAATTTCAAAATATTAGAAAGTTTTCTTCTCTTAAAGAAATTCTACATTCTAAACAATAATACATAATAGCTCAAAAGGTTAATCTCAACGAAAGATGGGAACATAGCTTGAGCGAAGCGACAGGCGGAAAGGAAATTGTAAATGATGAATTATAAATGGATGTGACGTCATTCTACATTCTAAACAATACTACCTAATAGCTCAAAAGGTTAATCCCAACGAAAGATTGGAACGAAGCTTGAGCGAAGCGGCAGGCGGAAAGGAAATTATAAATGATGAATTATAAATTGTAAATGCCTGAAGACGTTGATCATATTATCAATTTTTGATTCTACATTTTTCATTCTACATTCTAACAGTCCTATGCGGAGAGACAATCGGTTCTGCGTAGCAGAATTCGTCTTAGGATTAACCGTATTTCTTCTGTTTTTTTTGTTTCTTTTTTTATCAAAAAAAAGAAATACCAAGTAGGTTTTAGTGCAGTTTTTAAATATTTAAAATGAGTTTTTAATAAGCTCAAAGTCAACCTATATCAGGACAAGACAATCAAGACAGGACATTCTACATTCTACATTCTTCATTTTCATGCTACATTCCTAAGAATGGATTCAATTGCTTAAATTGCAAGCATATTTCGTTCCATATGTCAAAACCTATACTTGTAATAAAATTCGGTTCTTCTTCCATCACACATGCCAATGGGGGTGTTAATGAGCAAACCTTGGAAAAAATAGCTTCTCAAGTCGCTCAATTACAGCCGAAATTCCACATAGTATTAGTTTCCAGTGGGGCAGTGGCTGCGGGTAAATCGGTCTTTAAAAATTACAAAGGAAGCTTGTCGGAACGTAAAGCCGCTGCCGCGGTAGGTAATCCTATTCTAATAGCCAAGTACAATGATTATTTCCAGAAATATGGTATTTCCATAGCTCAAAGTTTATGTGAACGACATCATTTTTCTCAGAGAGGTCAATTTTTGCAACTGAAAGAGACCTATCAAGAACTTTGGAAAAATGGAGTTATTCCTATTGCCAATGAGAATGATGTGGTGAGTAATGTGGAGTTGAAATTTTCGGATAATGATGAATTAGCTACTTTAATTGCTACGGGTTTTGGAGCAAGTAAATTGTTGATTTCAACCTCTGTTGGCGGACTTTTGAATGGAGAAGGAAAGATCATTCGACATGTTAAGGAAATTGATTCAGAGGTCTTAAGTGTAGTAAGTACAGATAAATCCAGTTCTGGTTTGGGTGGAATGATTTCCAAATTAACCTTTACTCGGATGGCAACTAGACTAGGTATTAAGGTAGTAATATTTGGCCTAGACCAAGGAGAGGGAATTGTAGATGCTTTGAATGAAAAGATTGGGACGGTATTTGAAGCACAAGAGGCATCACTTAATGCCCGACAAAAATGGTTGGCTACGGGGTCTTTGATACGTGGTAAGGCGGTGTTAGATAAAGGAGCTGCAAAGGCAATTTCTCAGAGAAAAAGTTTACTTTCTGTCGGAGTAATGGAGTTTCTTGGAGATTTTGAAAAAGGTGAAGTAATCGAATTGCTAGATGTCAATAAAAAACCTATAGCTATTGCACGAGCTCGTTGTTCTAAGTCTGAATTGACAGCTTCTGCCGCTAGTATGGAGGTGGCAAATGCCGATGATATTGTTCTTTGGTAAGAGAAATTAACTTATCTTTTTATACCTAAAATCGCAAAGCTCAGCTCCTAAAGCAATCGTGCCTTGGCGAATCATTTCTAATCCAGCCAAGCTTGTTGTCATATGATCCACCTCGCATAAAATGGAGGTAAAGCGTTGGTAATTTCTTTTCTGAAATTGCTTACAAATACCACATTCAAGAATATCAAGGCCGTAGCCTAAACCATGCGTGGCGTTTTTGTCAGTGATTATACGTGCCACAAAACCATCGGGGTGGCTAGGTTTTTCTACTTCTTTTTTCAAGTTTTGAATCAATAATTTTCCAAGCCAAGTTTGAATGAAGTAGGATGGCCATTTTTTAATGAGTGCTTGGAAGCTGTTTTTGGGTTGTACGAAATCATAAGCAACTTCAAGACACACCTGTCGAATCTGCTCATAACTTTCTCCTTTTTCATCCAAGCTTTGAATCATGGCTAAAAAATAGGCACTAAAAGAAAGTCTTTTGTCGATGGGATTCTTTGAAGTAGCTAAACTAGCATCATAGATTTCAGGATACAAGCGGTCCATCTTAGCCATGATTTCATTAGCTTCTTGCTGATAATGTGCTAGTAATGTTGGCAAAAAATAGGGGTGAAATGTCTTCATGGAGTTATTAGGTAGATGTTAATTTCTTGCTAATAATAAGTCAAATTTTCTGGGTTTTGGATGTCATTGAGCTGTTACTTTAGTACAAATCAATGTCAATGGCCTATTTAACCAATTTTAAACGTTTCCCAAGCAGATGGATGACACTTCTTTCATGCCGAATACATGTATAGATAAGGTAGGGGCACTGTTTTTTGATTTTCAGCTTACCAAACATCATCAAAATGTAGTAAATATAAGTTTCATTTTACGTTAGAAGTGTCATTTGTTATTTTGGATGTAAGGCTTCAAAGACTTCATCTTGCACACGTTTATTGATATTGATTTTGGCATTTTTCAATACGTAAATAGAGATTTTGTGTTCTCTGGCTAAAGAATTCACACGTTCTCTAGCCAAATAAATGGTATCAAATAAAGGTCTTTCTTCTGTTCGGTTTGGGTCTTCGTCGTCATGTTCTTTCACGAGAATGACATGTTTCATGGGTTGATGGAGAGGTATCCATTGGGCATAATCAGCGTTCATGGAGTAGGCTTTGATGGATTTATTTTGAGAGTAATAGTTAATTGCACCCGCTTGACCGTAATTATCACACAAAATGATGGTACTATCTAAACTTGTTTTTGGGAGATGAGCAAGAACAGAATCCATTTGTTCAGCTAACGCTTTCCATCCCAGCATATCGGCAAAATCTTGAGGTAGATGATGGTCTTTTCCGTCCTCCCAATGCAGAAGCCCTAATTTTTGATATGGATCAGGATTTTGAATGATGGTATTTGGGTTTTTATTTGGGAATAGATATAAGTACATAGGTATAAAGGCGATACAAGGTAAAGCCAATGCGATGGCTTGCAAATACTTTTTCCAACCATGCTGTAGTAACAAGCTTATATAGACAGCACCAAAAGATAAGTAGATGGGGTAAAGCCCCATGGCATAATAATCTTTGGCTTTAAAATAGGTGAAGATGGCTAATGTGAAAATTAAGGTCCAGAATAAAAACCGAAATTTTTTAAATGGAGGATAAAATAGAAGAGCCCAAAACGATGCGATTAGCACAAAGAAAGCACCAAGAAAAAACATGATTTGAGTCCGAAGGAAATCTAATCGATTGACATGAATTAATTGAATTTTAGATAATAATTTCATGTGATGAACCACGGGAAATTGATGCGCATATTGCCAAATCAGATTCGGTAAAATGAGTAAGAATCCCAAGCAAATAGCTAGGTAAAATCGTTTTTGCAAAAATAATTTACGGTGCTCAGAGAGTAGGATTGCGGGGAAAAGTCCCAATACGAGAAACAGGATATTGTATTTGTTCAAAAATCCCAAGGCCCACATGATGGAAAAGTAGTAAAGCCATTTGGATTGATCCGTTTGAATGAATCGAATGAATAGATACAAGCAGGTAGTCCAAGCTAATACATCAAATGAATTAGGTTGAAATAGCGTATTTAGGCGCATAACTGCTGAAAGTAGGACCGAGATACCGCCTAAATACAAGGCAAAATACTTGCCGCCAAGAGATTCTATGGTTTTCCATACAACTACCATGGTCAAGGCCCCGAATAATGCAGGAAAAAAGTGGACCCAAAATACTTGGTTGCCCAATTGTAAAATGATCCATGAAATCCAAGAAGTGAAAGGAGGTACTGACATATAACCCCATGCCAAATGGTGGGCTTGATCTAGATGCAAATACTCATCTCTTTGTAAGTCATAGCTTGGATCAATGAGCGTATATTGGAGTATGAATTTGATGAGTATAAACAGGTATAGGCTATATTTCATGTTCTTGTATTGGTCAAATGCCCGCAATGTACTATTCTTTCCGATTTGTTTATGTATGGATTGATACTCCGTTATATCATGTGATCAATATCATTTTATCATGATGTAATTCAGGATCATTGATTATCAATTTATTGGACAATATATGTGAAAATTTAATCGTTAACGCAACGCTGTCAAGGTTCCAAACCTTGACAGCGTTAGAAAAATGCGTTAATTTTTTATTTATTTACCCCACAATATTCCGCATACAAAGCTTTCACACCAAATAGCTTCGCAATAGGCCCAACCACATTCATCAATAACTTTTGAACCGGAATAGGAATACCAGCTACATAACTTTTACTATCCATGTATTTGGATGTCACCAATTGTTGAATCAAGCCATACTTGCCTCCCTTAACCTGATGGTCTATCGTATAATTAATTAGATTTTCAATGAAATAATCAAAGTCCAAGGCTGGACTGACAGTCTGAATGAATTCCACGGACTCATCATGATTATTGAAATGATTATGTACCTCCTTTTTTGCTAAACTGATACTTTCTCCAGCTTGTAATACTTGAGATTTGCCTTCGTGTAGTACAGTAAGTTGACCGCTCAATACCGTAAAGTGTTCATCTTGAAGCATGTGCAAATGCATTGGAACTATTTGCCCTTTCGTCTTGACGGTCATTTTGATGCTCACTCGTTCTCCTTGACTATCTTGAGCTGTTTCTAAAAACTCATAAATATCACCTTTAAGAGGATCTGTTAAAATTTGATTTTTGAAGGGCATAAATGTAGTTAAATGGGTTTATAGAATTTTATTATTTAGATAATTGTTTAACTATTTAAATAAAACCATAAAATACGCATCTTTAATACTATACTTCATAAAAAAAAGTGGTTAGTCTTTCAGCCTATCATCGTGCTAAAAACTAACCACCTATTCAAGATAATTCGCTTTTTAGGCGATTACTACGGCTTCACCACTTTCCACATCTTGCTCCACCGTTTTGTATTTAACATTCTCCTTCGTTGAACCATCTCGGTATTGCACCGTAACCCGCTGATTACGATCCGCAATTTTGATGGCATGACGGGGAGCAATGCGCTCTTCACTGCGTGAACTAGGGTCATGGTATTCTTGCTGCTCTTCTCCTTGTCCACCTGTTAAACCACCTAATAGGGAAGAAATTGCCTCATCCTTACTCAGTTGTAATTTAGGTGCTTTTTCTTTTGGCGCTTGCTGTGCCTGGTTTGTTTGTTGTATTTCCGGTATCTCAGCTTTTAAAACAAAACTAATGGTATCTACATTCACGCGAGAAACAAAGCGCTGAAATAGATTAACAGCTTCAAACTTGTAGATCAATAAAGGATCTTTTTGTTCAAATACCGCATTTTGAACAGATTGTTTCAAATCATCCATTTCACGTAAATGCTCTTTCCATTCTTGGTCAATCAAGGTCAAGGTGATGAATTTCTCCATCTCTTTAACTACTTCTTTCCCATGAGAATCGATCGTTTTTTGTGCATCTACCACAACGCCAGTTACCCAGTTCCCATTGCTTATAGGAACTTGAATGCCTGAATACCCTTGGCGTAAGGCTTCTTGCGCCACTTGAATGACTTGCTTAGCTATGCCATCGTTTTTGCTCTTGTAATGATCTTCTGCGGCCAAGAATAAGCGCTCAATCTTCACATCAGAAGTCAATCGATTAAAATCTTCCTCAGCGAATGGAGGCTCAATACCCAATAACTCAATTACCTTTAATTCTAATTCGCTGTACGATGTGTATTGACCTACCAAATCTTGGCAAACATCGAACATCGTATTGATGATATCCAAAGATAAACGCTCTCCTAAAAGGGCATTTTGGCGTCGCTTGTAAATGGCATTTCTTTGGTAGTTCATCACGTCATCGTATTCCAATAGACGCTTACGAATTCCAAAATTGTTTTCTTCTACCTTCTTTTGAGCTCTTTCAATGGACGAAGTAATCATGGAATGCTGAATAACTTCTCCCTCTTCCATGCCCAAGCGATCCATTACTTTTGCAATTCGGTCTGAACCAAATAAACGCATTAAATTATCTTCTAGAGACACAAAGAACTGAGATGAACCCACATCTCCCTGACGACCTGCACGACCACGCAACTGCCTGTCGACACGTCTAGATTCATGTCTTTCTGTACCAATGATGGCCAGACCACCAGCAGCTTTCGACTCAGGACTTAACTTAATATCCGTACCACGTCCAGCCATATTGGTCGCAATAGTCACCTTACCTGATTGTCCTGCCTCTGCCACAATCTCAGCTTCACGTGCATGTTGCTTCGCATTCAATACATTATGAGGAATTTTACGAATCGTCAACAGTCGACTGATCAATTCCGAGTTTTCAACTGACGTTGTACCTACAAGTACAGGACGACCTTGGTTCACTAATTCTTGAATTTCTTCTGCAACGGCATTGTATTTTTCTCGAACGGTACGGTAGACTTTATCTTCCGCATCTTTTCTTTGAATCACTCGATTCGTTGGAATAGAAACCACATCCAATTTGTAAATCGTCCAAAACTCACCAGCCTCTGTTTCAGCTGTACCCGTCATACCACCTAATTTGTGATACATTCGGAAGTAATTTTGTAAAGTAATGGTCGCATACGTTTGTGAAGCATCTTCCACGTTCACTCCTTCTTTCGCTTCAATCGCTTGATGTAAACCATCTGAATATCGGCGACCTTCCATGACACGGCCCGTTTGCTCATCTACGATTTTTACCTTACCATCTACGATGATGTATTCCGTATCTTTTTCAAATAAGGCATAGGCTTTCAGCAATTGGTTAACGGTATGAATTCGGCTAGCCTTATCATTGTATTCACGGATTAAATGCTCCTTTTGAGATAATCGATCTGCATCAGAAAGCTCTTTGTTTTTCTCAATTTTATTTAAGTCAATCGATAAGTCAGGTAATACGAAAAAATTAGGGTCTTCTGTGTTTCCACTCATGAATTCCAATCCTTTTTCCGTTAACTCTACTTGATTGTTTTTTTCCTCGATGGTAAACAATAAGGGGGAATCCGCTTGAGGCATCAATTTTTGATTCTCTGCCAAATAGATGGATTCGGTTTCGTGAAGTAATTGCTTATTGCCTGATTCAGATAAAAATTTAATCAAAGGTTTTGATTTTGGCAAACCACGAAAAGCTCTAAATAAAGCCAAACCTCCTTCTTTTTTGTCGCCTGTTGCAATTTGTTTTTTCGCCTCTACCAAGAAGTTCTGAACCAATTGCTTTTGAGCTTCCACCAATTTCTGAACACGTGGATTAAAAGCATCAAATTCCTGTTCATCCCCACGTGGGATCGGGCCAGATATGATTAAAGGTGTACGAGCATCGTCAATCAAAACGGAGTCAACCTCATCCACCATCCCAAAATGATGGGGTCTTTGCACTTGATCCTCAAGGCTACGAGCCATGTTATCACGCAAATAATCAAAGCCAAACTCATTGTTAGTACCATAAGTGATATCCGCAGCATAAGCATGTCTACGCTCTTCGGTATTCGGCTCGTGTTTGTCAATACAATCCACCCTCAAACCATGGAATTCAAATAAAGGAGCATTCCACTCAGAATCACGTTTGGCCAAATAATCATTGACTGTTACGATATGTACGCCACGACCAGCCAAAGCATTTAAATAGGTAGGAAGCGTAGAAACCAACGTTTTACCCTCCCCAGTACCCATTTCTGAGATTTTCCCTTGGTGTAATACGATACCTCCAATCAATTGGACATCGTAATGAATCATATCCCAAGTAATGGTATTCCCTGCGGCATCCCAGGTATTGGCCCAAATGGCTTTGTCTCCTTCTATTTTGACATTCGCTTTCTTGGAGGCAATGAATTTATCTTCTATAGTGGCTTGAACAACCAATTGTTTATTCTCGGTAAATCGACGTGCGGTTTCTTTCACAACAGCGAAAGCTTCTGGAAGAATTTCGTTTAATACAACCTCCAATTGCTTATTACGTTCGAGGTTTAATTTGTCTATTTCCTGGAAAAATTTTTCCTTTTCATCAATGTCTTCAGTCGCCTGACCTTGAGCATGTAAGGTGTTAATCTGGGTATCAATATCTGCCAAAAATGCTTGAATACGGGATTTGAAGTCCGCCGACTTTTGACGTAACTCATCGTCTGAGATGTTAGTCAAGCGTGCGTACTCTTCTTTTATTTTATCGACAATCGGCATCAAGACTTTGATGTCTCTTTCCGACTTGGTTCCAAATATTTTGGTTACTGTTTTGCTGAAGATGGATAACATTGTATAGAATGTGTGCCTACCTAGGCCATTTTAAAATTGAATATGCAATTTACCAATTAATCTCTAAAAAACGCTAAACTTAAACCTTAGTGATGATACGATGCTTCAAATTACGGTTGATCTTAAGAAAAATCATGGCTTAAATTTAATCGTGAGGGTAGTATCTGGCTTTGAAAAACGTGTGACCAAAACATCTAGAGAACTACTAGCTTTTTTAAGCCTTTGTGGAACAGCTACTTGGTCAAAAAACACTGGGTCTGCGATATGTAAATCTAACTTACGACGTGTTCCATCTTTTTGTTTGACAACCAAAATATAATGAACATCATTAGGGTTAGTGGCATCCGTATATTTTTTACGAATGGAGCCATCTAAATCTAAATCAAGTAGTTCACTTTGAGTATCATACATTTTTTCTGCCCAAAGATTGGGTAGAAACATTTGGGCTAATAAGCCCAGAATTCCAACAATAAAGACGAGTTTGGTGAAGTTTTTGCCTCCCCAGTCTATCTTTTCTCCTTGATTGGAATTACCACTACCCATATTGCCAAACAAGGGCATTTTTAACTTCTTACGAGGAGCTCTTCGGGGTGGATTATAAGCTTGTGACATAGATAAATTGATTATTCCCGCAAATCAAGTGATTTTTTTTCGTTCCAAAGCGATAAAATTCACCTTTGCTTTTAAATTTTTAGATGAATGAACCCAATTACAACGGCAGGTCACTTTTTTTAGTTCCTAAATCAGATTGAAAATAGAAAAATGACAAGTTTAATTATCAAATAATTGATAATTAGAATAGATTGCCTTATTATTACGAACTACTTTAGGCTTATTTACTCTCATGAGTTTCATGGTCAACATGAAATACAATTAAATCAAGGATACCATGTTGACTTGGAATACCACCCATGTTTCACATTTGCTATCACGCGTATTATTCGGTTATTCCAAATCGGATCTTGAACGTGCCATGGGTTATGGAAATTTCCAAGATTTATTGGACCTAGCCATTTTAAAAGATTTATCTATTCCGGCTCCTCCAGATACTTGGATCAATCTAACACCTGAACAAAGCCAATTGGATAGAAATATGGCAGGACCATGGTTTGTGCAATTAACCAAATGGTGGTATAGTCGAATGCTCAACGAATCACTGAGTATGCAAGAAAAAATGGTTTTGTTTCTGCACAACCACTTTTCCAATGAAAGACAAAAGGTAAATTATCCGCAATATGTATACAAACAGAATCAACTGTTCCGAACCTATGCTTTCGGAGATTTCAAACAATTAGTCAAAGACATTAGTATAGATCCCTCCATGTTAATTTATTTGGATGGAAATAATAGTCGGGGTACATCCCCCAACGAAAATTATGCCCGAGAAGTGATGGAGCTTTTTACCTTGGGCATCGGCAATTATACAGAGAATGATATTAAACAAGCCGCTAAGGTTTTTTCGGGTTGGCAAGTCAGGGGATTGGTGGCTGTTTTTGATGCTACCCGCTGGTACCGAGAAGCCACTGTAACGGTATTAGGCAAAACGGCTAAATTTGATAATAACAGTTTAATCGATCATATTTTTACGCAAACTGCAGCGGCAGAATTCATTTGTCGGAAGATTTACAAAGAATTTGTTTTCTATAAAGTTGATGAGGTCTTTGTTAAAAAAATGGCCCTTGTATTGCAACAAAATAATTTTGTGTTAAAGCCTCTTTTAAAATTCTTATTTACTTCAGAGGAGTTTTATAAACCAGAAATCATGGCGGCCAAAATTAAAAGTCCAACTGAGTTAATTGTTGGATCCGCCAAGCAATTGGAATTAAAAAATCCTGATCTTCAAAATTGGTATGATATGGCTATCATACTGCAAATGCAATTGTTTCAGCCTCCAGATGTGGCTGGTTGGGAAGGTCAACGAGATTGGATTAGTTCTACAACTTATTCTTATCGAGCAGGATTTACAGATTCATTATTGAGTGGAAAGCGATATAATGGAGCAACAGTCACAGGAAAATTAGATCCCATTGCTTTTGCAAGGTTATCCTCCAATGCCGAAAAGCCCAAGGAGTTTGTAGAAGAGATGGTTAAACTGTTCATTCGTTTCCCTCTCACAGAGTCACGAAAGGCATTTTTATTGGAAGTATTGTTGGATGGCACCATTGCTGCCAATTGGTCTACCTACACGCCCAATACCGACGCTCGAATTAATAAGTTTTTGAAAGCTATGATGCGCTTACCTGAATATCAATTGGCATAAAAATGAAAAGAGAACTAAGCCGTCAGCAGTTTTTACGTCAAATGGCCCTACTTAGCGGTGGGATGACCTGGGGTTTGGGCTCACTCACAGGAAAAGCTTATGGAGCAGTCCCATTCGCCAATGCCGCTAGGGGGAAGGTATTGGTCATCATTCAACTGAATGGAGGAAATGATGGACTAAATACGATTATACCCGCAGATGACGATAATTATTTTTCAAAGAGACCTGATATATCTATCAAGAAAGCGGATGCACTAGCTTTATCCAAGGGCATGTACATGAATCCTGCGATGATGAGTATGAAGTCATTGTACGACAAAGGTCAGGTGGCTATTACACAAAGTGTAGGTTATGCCAATCCTAATCGTTCCCATTTTAGAGCTACGGATATTTGGAATACAGGTTCGGATGCAGCTACCGTTTGGGATGAAGGCTGGGCGGGTCGATTTTTAGAAATGCAATATCCAGATTACCCTATTAAATTGCCGAAGGACCCCATGGCAATTCAATTGGGTTCGGTGGAATCGCAGCTATTTCAAACGGACATGGGTAGGGTAGGAACGGTTTTTGAAGATCCTAATTTGTTTTATCAATTGGTTTCTGGAACCTTAGCTGATTCCGAATTACCACCTGCCACCTTGGCTGGTGATGAATTAGCTTTTTTAAAGCAAATTGCTAGTTCGTCAATTCAATATTCCACCGTTATTCGTGATGCGGCAAACAAAGCTAAAAATGCTTATACCTATCCAAATACTAATTTAGCTAAGCAATTGAGCATTATTGCGCGCTTAGTAGCAGGTGGCTTGGAAACTCCTGTATACCTAGCCAATATTGGAGGATTTGATACGCATGCCAACCAAAAAACACAACATGCCAATTTGTGGAAGACCATTTCGGAAGCTGTTTCTGCTTTTCAGAATGATATAAGCAATCAAGGTTTAGCAGATGCCATAACGGTAATGACCTTTTCTGAATTTGGTCGAAGGGTGAATCAAAATGGAACACAGGGCACAGACCACGGTACGGCGGCTCCTATGTTATTTATAGGAAATACGGTTAAAGGAGGCTTGATTGGATCAAATCCTAGTTTGACCAATTTGGATAGTAATGGAGATTTGCGGTATAATTTTGATTACCGACAAATCTATAGCACTGTTTTGAGAGATCATTTGGGCTTGGATGCTGTTAAAACACAGGAATTATTTAAGCAGACATTTGAACGGGTTCCTATTTTTAAGAATTCACCAGATGCCTTGCCTGATACTTTGGGAATGGAAGTTAATTCGCCCATGCCCAACCCTGTATTTGATTATACGGTCATTCAATATGCCATTTACAAACCTGTGTTGGATGTAAAAATTACCTTGTATGATTTACTAGGACAAGAGATATTGACATTATTTCGGGGTACCAGAGTTCAAGGCACTTATCAGTTGACTTTGAATGCATTAGGCTTAACGCCTGGGATATATTTAGTGCATATGTCCAGTTCTTCTGGGCTTTCTACGCACAAAAGGATGATCGTTCAATAAAGGGCTAACTTTTAATACAAGCCATAAATTTGTATATTCGTATCGCCTTTTATTACAACATTTGAGGGAGTATTAGCGTTTTATGATCTAACCAGTAGAAACATCTATGTTCAGACTCTTCAGCTTATGTATTTTGATTACACTTTTGGCCACAGCACCTACTCAGGCCCAATTTTGGTTTTTGGGTCAAAATGCTAAGAATGCATCCCCTAAAAATCCATTTAAGGCACATTCATCCTTTAGTTTTGGGGCAGGATCATCTACTTATTTGGGAGATATCGCGCCTGCCATGACGTTGATGGATGTGGGAGGAAAGGCATTACGTTGGAATGCTGGAGTGCAATATACCCGTCATTTTAAAAAGCATATTAGCATTCAAGGTTCCTTCACGTACATTCGCCTTGCAGGGGATGATAATTATTTTGATCCAACAGGACGCTTTGAGCCTAGTTATGGAAGAAATTTGCATTTTAGAACTGATATGCAGGAATTATCCTTGGTAGGTATATATGAAATATTGGGAAATGAAGAGAATTTACCCAAACGTAGAACCTTGTCACCTTATGTTTATTTAGGGCTTTCAGGACTTTATTTTAATCCAACAGCTAGATCGAAAGCCATTTATGATATTGATCCATTGAGTACTGTTCCTCCAGTTCAGCAAGATTGGATTGATTTGAAAGACAAACAAACAGAGGGAGTAGATTATTCTAAAATTACGGGTGCAGTACCTTTTGGATTTGGTGTTCGTTATAAATTAAATCAATCCTTTGATATAGGCTTCGATTTTGGTTACAGAATTGCATTTTCTGATTATTTGGATGATGTATCGGATAATCGAGTGAATGTTCCTGCAGTCACTTCATTGATTACAGATCGTTCTTCCGAGTGGTATGCTGCCAATACTTTAGCGGATAGAAGACCTTATTTATTGCAGGTTGCACAAGGTAGCACCTCTGGTAATCCCCCCCTCATAGCCAAAGGTTCCGATCAGTATTTTACAACTCAAATTCGTTTGATTTATCATTTAAAAAATAAGATTGATTGTCCTCCACTACCACGATAATATCCCCAAATCTACATAAGGCCACTTTGCTGTGTCTTCTTGTTTTCTTGTTAGCTGCTTCTTCGAATTTACTAGCACAAAGATGGGCTTGGGGGGCAGGCTTCGGTGCCTCGGTATATAAGGGAGAATTGGCAGATTGGGGATATCGACCAAGTGTGCCGGAATTGAAAGAAACCTTGCCCGCAATCCACCTATTTGTTTCGTATCAAGAGCGACATGCCTTTACGTATCGTTTTCAAGTCATGGTGAGCCGGATTCAAGCTAATATTGCCAATCGACCAAGTACTTTATTTCCAATAGGAACATCACCTACTGTGATTACGCCGAATGGAAAAGTAGCGGATGCTTCTATTTTTGCCACCTCCATCACTGAATTTTCAGGAATAGTTGACTATAATTTTCTGGACTATGAAGTAAACCCTCGACATTTCAATTGGACACCTTACTTCTATGGAGGTTTATCCGCAGTTTTTGCTAGTCCAGATAAGATTGATGCATTTTTGACCCCAGCAATTCCTTATGGCCTAGGTGTTAAATTCCAAATTAATAAGAATTGGGGAGTTCGCGGTGAATTGGGAAGCAGAAAAGTCTTTTCTGATAAATTAGACCAAGTTGCCACTTATGATGGCAATATGGATAGCTTTACCTTAGAGGGTGGAGATCAGTATTTACATCTGGGTCTTTCCATCACTTATACCATTCAATCCATCTTTTGTCCCAAAGTTTACTGATTGGTGCTAGTATTTTGAATAGGTGTTCAAATTAGCTATCTTTACCACTTTGTTTTATCCGATTAATTATTACCCTATTTGTGAAAGAATCTATTGACCTTAACAATCTTCCTGCCCATATTTCCGTTATCATGGACGGCAATGGTCGTTGGGCGAAACAGAAGGGTTTCACAGATCGAATTTTTGGTCACCGGAATGCCATTCAAGCAGTAAGGGAAACCATTGAAGGATGCGGTGAATTAGGGGTTAAATACTTGACTTTGTATGCTTTTTCCACAGAAAACTGGAATAGACCCAAAGCGGAAGTCATGGCATTAATGAGCTTGTTGGTTAGTACCATCAATGAGGAATTACCCACCATGATGAAGAATCAGGTTCGTTTAAAGGCCATTGGAAATATTGATTCATTGCCTATAAAATCGCAGAAAGAATTAAAGGCTGCGATGGATAAAACAGCAGGTAATAGCGGTTTAACTTTGGTATTGGCGCTATCTTATTCAGGAAAGTGGGATTTGGTACAAGCAGCCCAAAAGTTGGCTGATAAAGTGGAAAAAGGAGAATTAAAAGCGAGTGAAATAGATGATTCCATGATGGATAAGCATTTATCTACCGCCGGAATGCCTGATCCCGATTTAATGATTAGAACGGGTGGTGATCATCGAATTAGTAATTTTATGTTGTGGCAATTGGCTTATGCCGAATTGTATATTTTTGAAGATTTATTTTGGCCTGACTTTAGAAAAGTACATTTGTATCAGGCTATAGTTGATTTCCAAATGCGTGAAAGACGCTTTGGGAAAACCAGTGAACAAGTTAAAAGTGAAGGCTAAGGCTTCGTATGAAAAATAGATATTTAATGAATCGAGTTAACGCGTGCCAATTACAATGGAAATCATTGGGCTTGTTTTTTAGTTTGATGGTTTTTATGAGTCAAGGCTTATTAGCTCAAGGCTTAGGTGGACGCTTATTCTCCACAACACCTACGAGCTCTGAACCCAGTTTTTCTTATTCTGTACCTCAGGAGTACACCATTGGAGGAATATCCATTTCGGGATCACAGTTTTACGATGGTAATTCCATGGTGAATATTTCGGGTTTACAAGTTGGAGATAAAATCAAAGTTCCAGGAGATGCCATTGCTTCCGCCATCAAGAAAATTATGGACCAAGGAATTTTGGAAGATGTCGAGATTTTTGCGGAGAAAGTAGAAGGAGATAAAATTTGGTTGCGTATTCAATTAAAAGAAAGACCTCGTTTATTTGCCATTACGTATGATGGTATCAGAAAAGGGGAAAGAGAGACCTTAAATGAAAAAGTAAAGGCCTACAAAGGGAAAATTATTACGGAAACACTTCGTAAAAACCTGGAATTGGTTATTCGTAAATATTACCAAGAGAAAGGTCGTTTGAATATCACGACTAAGTCAATAGTTAAAACAGATACCACAAAGGGGAATAATGCTACCTTGATCGTTACCGTAAATAAAGGAGATAAGGTGAAGGTAAATAAAATCATTCTTGACGGAATAGAGCCAGCTCAGCGCTCCCTTATTTTGAGAAAAATCAAGAATACCAAGCAAGTTCGTTTTGGACGTATTTTCAAGCCATCCAAATTTGTACCTAAAAAATGGGATGAAGATAAGGAGAAGCTTTTGGCTGCCATGAATAAAATGGGTTTTCGTGATTTTCAATTGATAACAGATTCAGTGTATCGCCACGATAATTCTTCCGTAAACTTGAAAGTCAAATTAGTTCAGGGACGTAAATATTATTACCGAAATATCTTTTTTGATGGTAATTATATCTATCCAGACTCCGTGTTGAAAGATGTATTAGGAGTTAAGAAAGGGGATGTCTACAATACAGAAGAACTTGATAAAAAAATGGGTGGAAACCCTGGTGAAGACTTGAGTTCTGTTTACATGGACAATGGTTATTTATATTACAATGCTGAGCCTGTAGAAACGGCGATTGTAGGTGATTCCATTGACTTGACCATACGTATTTCAGAAGGTAAGCAAGCTACCATCAACAAGGTTATTTTGAATGGAAATACGAAAACGTCTGACCACGTGGTCATGCGTGAGATTCGTACCTTGCCAGGACAAAAATTTAACAAGTCAGCGATTATACGTACCGTTCGAGAGTTATCTCAAATTGGGTATTTTAACCCTGAGAAGATTAGTCCGAACCCACAGCCAAGAGCCGATGGTACGGTAGATATTGAGTACAATGTAGAAGAAAAACCTTCGGATCAAATTGAATTATCAGGAGGTTGGGGAGGTTATGTGGGTTTTGTGGGTACTTTGGGTGTCGTATTTAATAACTTCTCTGCAAAAAACTTAACCAATTGGGCCGCTTGGCGCCCACTACCTGCGGGAGATGGACAGAAACTAGCCGTTCGTTTTCAAGCGAATGGTGCAGCCTTCCAAAATTACAGTTTAACGTTTACTGAACCTTGGTTAGGAGGGAAGAAACCTAATTCATTCTCTATTGCATTGAATCGTAGTATTTCATATCCGTACCAGTTTAGAACAACGGGTTATGGAGGAGGAGGCTATGGTAGCGGCTTAGGTGGAGTCGGTGGCGGTTATGGAGGAGGATACGGTGGTTATGGTGGATATGGCGGCTATGGTGGGGCATATGGGGGCTATCAAAGCTATTCAGTACCCGACTCATTGTTATCTGCTCACTTTAATGTTAATAGCGTTACTTTCAGTTTAGGAAAGCGTTTGAAATGGCCTGATGATTATTTTTCTTTGAGCCATTCCCTGTCATTTTCTCAGTATGATGTGGATCGTTATTATACTTGGGCATATCCACAAGGTATTTCCACTTCAGTAACTTTCATGACTAATTTCTCAAGAAATAGTATTGATAACCCTACATTTGCACGTTCAGGTTCTAGTTTCTCCATGACAGCGTCCTTAACACCACCTTATTCGTTATTAGGTGGGAATAAAACAGGACAACTCATTGAGTACCATAAATGGATGTTGGATGCTAGCTGGTTTAGTCCATTGGCAGGAAAATTTGTCTTACATACGCGCGCTCACTTAGGATTCTTAGGCTCTTATGGGGGTAAGGAAACAACTCGATTTGAGCGTTTCGACCTAGGTGGTTCAGGAATGGTTCAAGGTTTTTCTTTCAACCGTGATATTGTTGGTTTAAGAGGTTACAAGGATCGTGTTATTGGACCATCCGGATCTTATGGTAATGGAGGGGTAGCTTATAATAAATTTGTTATGGAGGTACGTTATCCCGTTTCCTTGAATCCATCAGCGACTATTTTCGTATTAGGATTTGCTGAAGGAGGAAACAACTTCTCTACACTATCAGATTATAATCCATTTAATTTATATAAGTCAGCAGGCTTTGGAGCACGTATATTCATGCCAGCCTTTGGTATGATTGGTATTGATTATGGTTTTGGATTTGATAAACCTAGACCAGGTGATTCTGATTTCGGACGTCAGGCCTTTACCTTCTCTATTGGTCAGCAGATTAGATAGTGATTTAGCAGCATACAATGAAAAAGTCGATTTTTTTCTTAATTTTGATGCTTACGGTGCTAGGACAAAGGTCTTTTGCCCAGAAATTCGGATACATTGATACAGAATTCATTACATCAAAAATGCCTGAGTACAAACAAGTTCAAGGCAAAATAGATCAAATGACCAAACAATGGATTCAAGAAATTTCAACTAAAAATGAGGAAGTCGCTAAATTAGAAAGAGATTATAAACTAGAAGAGTTATTGTTGACGGAAGATTTACGTCAACAAAGATTAAGTGTCATTCGTCAAAAAGACAATGAGGCAAAATCCTTTCAAAATAAGATATTCGGCATAGATGGGGAATTGTTTAAGTTCAAGCAGGCAGCCTTGAAACCTATATTGGATGAAATATCCAAAGCGGTAGAGAAAGTTGTTCGCCAAAAGCGACTTGATTTCCTATTTGATAAAGCCAATGACGGGTTGGCGTTGATATATACCAATCCGGTGCATGACTACTCTGATTATATATTGGAAGAGTTGGGATTGGAATTAGATCCTAATTTGGTCGATAAATCAACAGATAAATTAAACAAGTAAAAAAAAATTAATAATCAATTAAACTCACGTATGAAAACCAAATTTTTGTTGGCCATGGGCCTAGTGTTCGGAATGGCTGTAATGCCTCTTAAGGCGCAGATTAAGATCGGATTTATCAATGCAGATTACATATTAAGTCAAATGCCTGAAGCTAAACAAGTGGAAGAAGATTTGAAAAATACGCAAAAGCAATATGAAACCTTGTACCAAGGAAAGGTAAAAGATTTTCAAGATAAATTAGCGGTTTTTGAGAAATTGCCAGCAAGCACTGCTGATATCATTAAACAAGATAGAGAAAAGGAATTACAGAATTTACAGACATCTATTCAGGAATTTCAACAAAATTCACAGTCTTCTTTGCAAAAGAAGCAAGCACAATTGTTACAGCCTTTGTTGAAGAAAATTGAAGAAAACATGCATGCTGTAGCGAATGAAAATGCTTACACCTATGTATTCAATTATGATGCAGGTATGGGAACAGCTCCTATCTTATTACACTATCCAGCAGAGGCTAGCATCTCTGATTTAGTGTTGAAGAAAATGGGAATTACTCCTAAGCCAGTTACAGCTACTCCATCTGCTGCAACGACTACACCAGCAACGAAAACAGCTACTCCTGCTACGAAGAAGTAAGATCATTGTTATCAAAAAAAGGGTGCAGTTCAAAACTTGCACCCTTTTTTTATGTCTCATAAATCAAGCAATTGATAAATTTTGGCTAAATCTGATTTTATCAAGATGTTTATCCACTGTTTAGTTAAATTAGAGCTTTAAAAAGAGATGGATATTATACATGTATTACTTAGTAAGCTCATTTTAGATTTGTCAACTAAGATTTGTCAACTTTTTAAAAGTTGACAAATCTCCCTCTCCCTCCCCACTAAGCCACATTACCAAGCTAAACGAAACTAAACAATTCTCCCAGCTAGAATTACGATGGATAATCGAACATCTGCTTTAATAAACTAATTAATACCGCATGGGTACCCTTATGATTTACCTCCTTGGTATTTATTCTTCTTCCAACCTGTATAAGGTGTATTTTTATTAGGTGCTGTAGCGCCTGAGGAATTAGCTCCAGCTGGTGCACCTGTTCGTGGAGTACCGCTATTCCTATGAGATGAGGAAGCTCCAGCTGCTCTAGGTGGGCGCTGAGGCTTTGCGGCTTTCTTAGCAATGGTATGATTCATTAATGGATAAGGATGGTCTTCAATCACAGGGATTTGCTTTCCAATTAATTTTTGAATATCCCTTAAGTATTCTTTCTCCTCTGCTTCACAAAAACCAATAGCAATACCACTAGCACCCGCTCTTCCAGTACGACCTATTCGGTGTACATAGGATTCAGGAATATTGGGTAACTCATAGTTGATGACGTGTGTTAATTCATCAATATCAATGCCACGGGCAGCAATATCTGTTGCTACTAACACGCGCGTCAATTTTGATTTGAAATTATTCAAGGCCGTTTGTCTTGCATTCTGCGACTTGTTCCCATGAATGGCTTGGGAATTGACTCCCGCCTTGGTCAAATCTTTAGCTACTCGATCCGCCCCATGTTTTGTTCTCGTAAAAACTAAAGCTCTTTCAATGTCCTTATCTTTTAGAATATCAATCAGTAATTTGCGCTTATTGTCCTTATCAACAAAATATATCACTTGATTGATGGTATTAGCGGTAGATGAAACTGGAGTAACTTCTACTTTAGAAGGATTGTGCAAAATTGTATTTGCCAATTCTACAATGGCAGGAGGCATGGTGGCAGAAAAGAACAAGGATTGCCTTCTCTGTGGTAAACGTGAGATAACTTTCTTGACATCATGCACAAAGCCCATGTCCAACATACGGTCAGCTTCATCCAATACAAAAAACTGAATATGCTGTAGACTGATAATTTTTTGATTCATTAAATCCAATAAACGACCAGGTGTAGCTACTAAAATATCTATCCCAGCACGCAATGATTCTACCTGACTGTGTTGGCTTACTCCTCCAAATATCACTTTGTAGCGCAAATTGGTGTTTCTACCGTAGCTCTCAAAACTTTCACCAATTTGTATGGCTAATTCCCGAGTAGGTGTTAAAATAAGACTTCTAATCAGCCTTTTACCTGCAGGTAAATGCTTATCTTCTGTCAGCAGTTGAATGATTGGAATTGCAAATGCGGCGGTCTTACCAGTGCCAGTCTGGGCACAACCTAGTAAATCTTTTCTATCCAATACTAATGGTATAGCTTTGGCTTGGATAGGAGTAGGGGTGGTATAACCTTCTGATTGTAAAGCCTTCAGAATAGGCTCAATTAACTTTAAATTTTCAAATGACATAGTGTCTTTTTGTTTATCGACCGGATTGTTTTGATTTCTTGATCACCGGTCGGACGAAAAGGAACTCGTTGTCTAAAATGGTAGACGGATTATTTTTTAAGAAATGCAGCAAACATCCAAATTAATTTCTCTTGCTCACGAATGTAATCGCTCATCAGGGCATTAGTACCTTCATCTTGGGCCTCAGAAGCCAAATTCAGTAAATCTCTTTCCAAAACAATAAGTGCTTGAAAACCTTCTAATATGTGAGATAAAGCTTCTTTTCCATTGGAAATATGTTTCACTTCCTTGATTCTTGCATGAGCCACATAATCGGTGAAAGAGTGTAATGGTGTATGCCCCAAAGTCAAAATTCGCTCAGCTATCTCATCAATTTTCAACAAAGCATCATTGTAAATTTCTTCAAATTTTAAATGTAGTTCAAAGAATTTTTCACCTGAAATATTCCAGTGAAAACCCCTGGCATTGATATAAAGTATTTGATAATCAGCTAAAAGAATGTTCAATTTAGCCGCTAATTCTTCTGATTTTTGACTGTCTAGTCCGATGAGGTTCGTGTTAGCCATGTGGATGAAAATGAATGTTACGCTGATAGTTCAAACGGAAAGACCCGAAAATTGGTTCAATCGATGGAATAGAGCTTGCCTAATTTTACGCAATTTCGTCATTATTCAGCTAGAAACACATTTTTCGCAAAAAAAATGTCGAATAGGCCAGTGAAATAGTCTGTTTAATCTTGAAAATAATGGATGGTTTGAATGACAGTTGTTATGATGATGACGGACAAAACAAGGTAATGAAATACTTTTTCTGAAATTTTGGTTAAAATAATTTTACCTAAATATGTGCCCACTATGCTGATGATGATTAAAAAGGGAATTAAAATAAGATGTTCTTGATGAAAATACCCTTGAGATATATACACAACCGCTCTACTTAAATCAACCCCAAAATCAATAACGGCCGATGTCGCGATAAATACATCTTTTTCCAGTTGAAAGGCGGCTAAGGTTATTCCACGAATAGCTCCTCCTGTACCTATTAAGCCAGCTAAAAAGCCAGAAATAGCCCCACCTGTATACAAATTTTGATTGCTCTTTTGAATTCGGTTGTGGGCACCAGTCATCATATAAATGGATAAAGCCAATATGATGATATTCATGCTTAGTTCAATCTTTTTTTGTGGGATGTAATTGGTCAATAATGCACCCAGTACAACAAATAGAACCGCTGGGATGCCCAATTTCAAGACAATGTTTTTATCAATCCCTTTTCTGAACAATAGAATTTTAGAGGTATTGCTAAATACATGAAATACGGCCGTTACACCCAACACAATTTTGAAATCTAAAATCAAAGAAGCTAGCGGCACGAATAAAATGGATGAACCAAAGCCACTAACTGTTCCGATAATTTCGGCTAATAGCGCTAAAAAAAAGAATAGGGTATATGTTTCCATCCTTCAATATACCAAATACCTGCTATAATTGTTGTGTAGTTTCTTCTTCTGGAGCATTCAATGTCTCAGGACTTGAAGTCGTATCAATCTTTTCTACTTCATGTTTCTCTAAAAACTTGTTTTGAAATACTAAAAAAAGAACTACTCCACAAAAAATAGATGCATCGGCAAAGTTGAAGATGGGCGTTGAATAATAGCTACCTCCCCAAATGGGCACCCAATTGGGCAATATTCCTTCCCAAATATCAAAGAAAAACATGTCAATAACTTGTCCGTGAAACCAAGTCATCGGAGCATTAAGAGGAGCATTATTAAACCAAACACCGTAGAAAATAGAATCAATTAAATTGCCAATGGCCCCACCTAATATCAATCCCATGCAGACCAATAAACCAGCATGCATTTTTTTCTTAGTGAAATTGTACAGATAATACCCTATGCCAAACATGGCAACTATGCGAAAGCTAGTTAGCATGAGTTTGCCATAGATCGTTCCTAGCTGAATCCCAAAAGCCATACCCGGGTTTAGCGTATAATGTAATTTAAAATAGCTTCCTAAAATTTCTTTTTGACCAAAATAACCAGGTTCCATGAAAAAATGAACCGATATTTTAATGGCTTGATCAATCAATATAATGGCAATGCTGACTAAAAAGTAGCGGTAATATTTCAACTTCATAGTTTTTTTCTTCGGCTCACTTCTTTTTGTAAAAGGGCAAACTCTCTCGAAGTTTGACCTGCAATAGAGCTGTTTTCCTCAGCTCGACGGAATAAATAGGGCATAACAGCAGAAACAGGCCCGTAAGGCACATATTTGGCTACGTTATATCCTGAAGACGCTAGATTGTATGATATATTATCTGACATACCCAATAATTGTGCAAAGTAGATATGCGAATGATTTTGGGGTATGCTTTTTTCTTCCATCCATTGACATAGTAATTGACAACTTTGCTCATTGTGCGTACCTACGCAGAAATGAACTTGTTCCAAATGATCAAGACAGGCTTGAATTCCTAAGTTAAAATCACGGTCAGTCGCATCTTTTTCTTTGTGCAAGGGTTCTGAATATTCATCCTCATGTGCTCTCAAACGCTCTTTTTCCAAATAGGCACCCCGAACCAATTTTACTCCTAAGAAAAAGGATTGATCAACAGCTACTTGAATGGCATGATGCAGGTTCTCCAACATATCGATGCGATACATTTGGAACGTGTTAAAGATAATGGCTGTCTTTTGATTGTATCGTTGCATCATTTCGTAACACAATTCATCAATGGTGTTTTGAATCCAACTTTCTTCGGCATCAATAAATAGTCTAACTTCTTGATTGTAAGCTTCTTGACAAATTTCAATTAAATAATCCTTGCTTTTTAAGAAGTCAACTTCTTCTTCTTCCGTCAAACCTTTCTCCGTTTGGTATTTTTCTAATAGCTCACTATTGAAAATCCCCGTCATTTTGAAAACCGCATAAGGGATCGCGCTACTTTCATGCGATTGAACAATTGTTTTAAGGATTTCATTTTTAGTTAATTGGAAAGATTTGTCGTTTTCTTCCCCTTCTACCGAATAATCAAGGATTGTACCGATGTGAGCTTTATCTAATTCTTGGATGGTCGTTTGACATTCCTGTATCGATTCTCCTCCACAAAATTGGCCAAAAAGAGTAGTTTTTATTATTTTTTTAACAGGTAAATGCAAGAAAAGGAATAATTTGATGAAAAAAGTCCCTAACTTTACAAGCCAATTTTGGTTCATTATCGCAAATATCCAATAGGACTTGCGAAGTTGAAAATCGCTTTTAGAAGCAAAGGCGATTTGGGTGTCCTCAAAAGATAGCTTTTTCAACTTTTTCGAAGATGTTTGGTGGGTCATTTTTTTTAAATTGCCTGCAAATATAAGTGAATAAAATTTAACCGAATCTGTAACACAAGAATATTAATATTAAAACAGTTTGAGCTTAGGCTCTTTTAATCAATCCAAATTTATGAATGCCAATTTAGAAGTAGTGCCGATGCAAGAATGGATTCAAACAGATGGCAAGCCGCTTATCATTGCGGGACCTTGTTCTGCTGAAACTGAGGACCAAGTATTAGAGACAGCCCGTCGTATTAAAGCGGAAGGCTATGCGCACATCATGCGTGCTGGTGTTTGGAAACCTCGTACTCGTCCAGGAAGCTTTGAAGGCATGGGAGAGCCAGCATTAAAGTGGTTGGTGGAAGCAAAGAAAGAAACAGGTTTGCCATTAGCTATTGAAGTAGCCACTCCTGAGCATATTGAATTAGCTTTGAAGTATGGTGTCGATGTTTTGTGGATTGGTGCTCGTACTACCGTTAATCCGTTTAACGTACAAGACCTGGCTGATGCCTTGAAAGGTGTAGATATCCCAGTATTGGTGAAAAATCCAGTTAACCCAGATTTAGCTCTTTGGGTAGGTGCATTTGAGCGTTTACAAGGTTCAGGAATTAAAAAATTAGGTGCTATTCACCGTGGTTTTTCTAATGCTCAAGAGACAAAATACCGCAACTCACCTATGTGGGCTATGGCTGTTGAATTGAAGCGTTTATTCCCTCAAATGCCAATCATCGGCGATCCATCTCACATGGCTGGAAAGCGGGCTTTGTTGATGGAATTGTCACAGCGTATCTTGGATTTGAATTACGATGGTATGATCATCGAAACTCACCGTGATCCAGATGCGGCTTGGTCAGATGCTTCACAACAAGTTACTCCAGAGAAATTAGGGGAGATGTTGCGTGAATTAGAAGTTAGAAATGCAAGTTATGGTGCTGATTTCTCAGATGAATTAGCGGCATTGCGTGAGAAAATTGATAATATCGACCGCGAATTATTAGAAGTCTTAACGGCTCGTATGGCGGTTGTTGAAAAGCTAGGCGAATACAAGCGAGATAACAATGTAGCCGTTTTACAATTGGATCGTTGGAAGCAATTACATGGTGACCGCGCCAATCAAGCAAAAGGTTTAGGTTTATATCCTGAGTTCGTAGAAGAATTGTTCAAATTGGTTCACTTAGAATCTATCCGTAAGCAAACAGAAGTGATGAATTCAGCTACTGCTTAATCAATATCTTGATAATAAAGCTTAAAAGGCTAGTAAATGATATCATTTACTAGCCTTTTTTCGTTAACCTCGACAGCGTTTCAAACGCTGTCGAGGTTTAGCATTTTCATTTATTTTTTTGAAATCTGATAGCTTCCCACAAGCACTAAAGCCATTCCGGTCATCACGATCATATTAGGTAGTCCATGTCCTAAGATTATTTCTATTACTATGGAAAACAAGACGGCACTATTTCCTACAGCGCCCACGATACTCGTTTTTTCAAATCTCAAAGCTTGCGTGGTAAAACTTTGAACGCCTAATGCTAAAAGCCCCATTATGAGAATTTCAAGATATTGTATTCCCTGAGGGTTCACCCATTTACCCGACCAAAAGCTGTTAGGTAAATTACCCCACGTTCCAAAGACTAAAGAAATGCAAGAAGCCGTAAAGCCTGCAGCCATGAAGGAAAATATGACCCAACGAGAATCGTAGTATTTTTGCGCTTCTTTAATCGCCATATAGCCTAAAGCGGTTCCCATAGCATACAATAGACCTACCGAATGTTTTTGCCAAGGGCTATTCACAGAAGGTTGAAAAATCAATAATATACCCATGAAGCCCATCAAAAGAAACAAAACTTGTTTGCTTTTTAAGCTTTCTGATGGTATCCAGATAAAGGTAAATATGGCAATGAAAAGCGGAAAGGCTTGTCCATAGGTATTCGTTAATGACAATCCCAGATGTTCCAAAGCATAAAACAAACAATACAAAGTAAAAGCACCCAATAAGCCTCTGAATATTAGGAATCCTAGTTTTCCTCCCGTTTGTACTGCTGGTTTCTGCCAAAGGCTCACTATTAAAAAGGGTAGGCCAACGGCATTTCGAAATAAAACTAATTCAACAGAAGGGAAAAATTTACTCATCCTTTGGGCCATGGCCGACATCAAAGCAAAGCATAATGAGGATAATAGCATGAAGCCAATTCCTTTGTTTTTACTGATGAATGGATAAATTTTAGCAAGCATATTTTAGGGAGAAAGCTCGTTTCAGATTCAGGTAATCCTTATTTTTTTGGTAACTTGCATTTCTTTTTTCAAAGGTATGACAAAAAAAATAATTTTATCGGAATCAGCACCTGCTGCGATTGGCCCCTATTCACAGGCAGTTGCTATTCATGGAACCTTATATGTTTCAGGTCAAATTGCCATTTCGGTATTGGAAGCTGGAGGAGATATTGAAGAAGAAACGCATCAAGTATTGAAAAACCTTGGCTATATTTTGATAGAGGCAGGTTATGACTACGAAGATGTAGTTAAGTGTACCATTTTTGTTAAAGACATGAATCATTTTGCACAGGTTAATCAGGTATATGCCCAGTATTTTTCGGTCAATCCACCTGCAAGAGAGACTGTTGAGGTAGCTCGTTTACCTAAAGATGTTCGTGTAGAAATTTCTTGTATTGCCCATAAATAAATTCATATGCCTAATTCAGTACGTGTTCGTTTTGCCCCCAGCCCAACAGGACCATTACATATTGGTGGAGTTCGAACAGCCTTATATAATTTTTTATTAGCTCGTAAATTGGGAGGTACTTTCATTTTACGTATTGAAGATACTGATCAAGCGCGTTTTGTTCCAGGTGCCGAAGCCTATATATTGGAAAGTTTAGCTTGGTTGGGAATTTCGCCAGACGAAGGAATAGGTGTTGGTGGGCCTTTTGAGCCCTATCGTCAAAGTGAAAGAAAAACGATGTATAAAGCTTATGCCGATGAATTAATCCAATCAGGTAAAGCCTATTATGCTTTTGATACTTCTGAGGAATTGGATGCTATGAGAGCCACATTTGAAAGCCAAGGTTCAGCCTTTCAATACAATGCGGTTACTCGGGTTAAATTGAGAAATTCTTTGGCGCTTTCTAAAGAAGAAGTTGATCAATTGTTGGCCAATGATACTCCTTATGTTATCAGATTGAAAGTTCCTGCCAAAGGTGAAATTCGATTTCAAGATATCATTCGAGATTGGGTACATGTTCATACTTCCAGCATTGATGATAAAGTATTGATGAAGTCAGACGGAATGCCAACATATCACCTTGCTAACGTCGTGGATGATCATATTATGCAAATTACCCATGTGATTCGTGGGGAAGAATGGTTGCCATCTGCCCCTTTACATATTTTATTATATCAAGCATTTGGTTGGAATCCTCCTCATTTTGCCCACCTTCCTCTATTACTTAAGCCAGAAGGGAATGGTAAACTTTCTAAGCGAGATGCTGATTTAGGAGGTTTTCCTGTGTTTCCTTTGGAATGGAAGGATCCTCAAACAGGAGCTATTTCCAAAGGCTTTAAGCAAGAAGGTTATTTGCCAGAAGCGACATTGAATTTTTTAGCCTTTCTAGGTTGGAATCCAGGAACAGAACAAGAGTTGTTTTCTTTGGAAGACTTAATAGAAGCTTTTTCTTTGGAAAGAATCAATAAAGCTGGGGCAAAATTCGATGTTAAAAAGGCTCAATGGTTCAATGAGCAATATTTGAAACAACATGCTGCAAAAGAGCTAGCAGCTACTTATTTGCCATCTATTGAGATGGAAAAAGGGGAAGCATATGTTCATTTGTTTTTGGA
This sequence comes from Aquirufa salirivi, assembly GCF_045310485.1. Taxonomy (NCBI): domain Bacteria; kingdom Pseudomonadati; phylum Bacteroidota; class Cytophagia; order Cytophagales; family Flectobacillaceae; genus Aquirufa; species Aquirufa salirivi. Next base: position 138,048 of record NZ_JBEWZH010000007.1, on the reverse strand, counting down.
CCGTATTACTTTTCCGCAACAGCTCGAGCAAATGGTTCAAGAATTTTCTGAATTTCCTGAAAATTATGATGAGGCAGTGTTGACGTCAAAATGGAATGCAGAAACCAAACAAGCTTTGGAACTTATTGTAGCAGCCCTACCTCATTGTCATGATTGGCATGCAGAAGAAATCAAACATAGTATCCAGCAATGTTTAGATCAAGCAGGTATAAAAATGGGTAAAGTGATGCAATTATTTCGCGTAGCAATGAGTGGAAAAGGCGCAGGTCCAGATTTAATGATATCTTTGGAACTTTGGGGAAAGGATCAAGTTTTAGCTAGATTAAATAAGGCATTAGAAATGTTTCCCGCCATTTAGATATGAAAGATAAATCAAAGAAAGTAAAAGAGAAAGCTCCCAAAGTACATCCAGATTTGGCTGGCTTTGAGATGAATATAGATTCATTTGGACAAATTACTTCTACTTTGAATCGAGATGCCTTAAATGCATTTTTGGATAAAGAGATGCCGGATGATAAAAAGTTAAATCCTAAGAATGATGAAGGTAAATAAGGACGATGTGATTAAAATTGCTCATTTGGCTCGTTTGGAGCTGAAAGAGGAAAAAATTCAAGACATGCAGGATTCCATCAATAAAGTGTTGGATTGGATGGAAGCATTGAATGCTGTAAATACAACATCGGTTGAACCCTTAGTTCACATGACTCCTGCTTTAAATCATTTTAGAGAAGATCAAGCCAAAGCGATGCTAGATCGTCAAAAAGCGTTGAACTTAGGTCCAGACACCAACGAAAATTATTTTAAAGTGCCTCAAGTAATTGAGTAATTAGCCAATATAATATTGGAGTGCTTTTTTCATTTCTGATTTCCCTACAGGAATATCATATCCACAATCACCAATTCCCGTTAATAATGAGAAGCGAACCTCATTTCCAAGGTTCTTTTTGTCTTGCATGGTCAAACGAATAATTTCTGGAATTTCACTTTCCAATACAATTACTTTCCCATAGGTGGCAAATAGATATGCTTCAATTTCTTCTAATTCAGCTAAACTAATTAAACCTCGCTCATAGGAAATATAGGCTTCTGTGATGATTCCTACGGCTACAGCTTCACCGTGTAAGATTTTTCTTTTGCCTTGGTTTAATAAAAATGTCTCGACAGCATGTCCTAAGGTATGTCCTAGATTGAGGATTTTCCGGATTCCTGCTTCTTTAGGATCTTCCATAACAATGGCTTCTTTGATGGCAACTGAATGCGCGACCAAAGTAGCAAAATCGTTTTCTTGCCAATCCACTTGACTAATTTCTGACCATTTAGTGGCATCACGGATTAAACAGTGTTTAATAATTTCAGCAAAACCAGATCTTTTTTCTCTTTCTGTCAATGTTTCTAAGAAAGTTGGGTCAATCAATACAGTTTTGGGTAATTGAAATACGCCTAAATGGTTTTTGAATCCTTGAAAATCAATACCTAATTTTCCACCGACACTAGCATCTACTTGGGCCAGAAGAGTAGTGGGTATTTGTATAAAATCAATACCTCTTTTATAAGTGGAAGCACAGAATCCTCCCATGTCTCCGATGACACCACCCCCCAAATTGATCATCAAGGTATGTCTGTCCAAATTTGCCTTAGTCATGACTTCCCATATTTTCACACAGGTCGTCAGGTTTTTATTTGTTTCACCCGATTTGATGACAACTTTAATGTGATTTTTAGGTAGAAAATTTTCAATTTTGGGTAAACAATGTTTTTGCGTTAGCTCATCCACTAAGACAATTACGCTAGAATAGCTTTTATGGTCTAAAAATGCGGGTAGCGAAGTTGAAATAGCAGCTATTTGTACGGACATAAGATGTGAAATTGGTATTAAAGTTTAAAAATACCACGAATTTCTCAAAATGGGCAATTTGAGAACCTAATTTTGGTTTTGTGGTATGCTTTTTCTTGCCTAATTTTGCGCGGTTATGTTTTTTCATACACCTTAACATTTTATGAGAGAGATTCAATTCAGAGAAGCCTTGCGTGAGGCAATGCAAGAAGAGATGCGACGCGATGCATCCGTTTTTTTAATGGGTGAAGAAGTTGCCGAGTACAATGGTGCATACAAAGTTTCCCAAGGGATGTTGGATGAGTTTGGTCCAGACCGGGTTATAGATACTCCGATTGCAGAGTTAGGATTTGGAGGTATTGGAGTAGGTGCTGCCGCCAATGGTTTACGTCCGATAGTCGAGTTTATGACTTTTAACTTCTCCCTAGTAGCGATTGATCAAATTATCAATTCGGCCTCTAAAATGATGTCGATGTCTGGTGGTCAATATTCTTGTCCAATTGTTTTCCGCGGTCCTACAGGAAATGCGGGTCAATTATCATCTCAGCACTCATCTAACTTTGAAAACTGGTATGCCAATACTCCAGGTTTGAAAGTGGTTGTTCCATCGAACCCCGCCGATGCCAAAGGACTATTAAAGGCATCTATACGCGATAACGATCCTGTTATTTTCATGGAATCAGAAGTAATGTATGGAGATAAAGGTTTGGTTCCAGATGGTGAATTTTTGATTCCAATCGGTAAAGCTAATATCGTGAAAGAAGGTAAGGATGTAACCATTGTAACCTTTGGTAAAATGCTTTCTCGTGTGGTTATGCCAGCTGTGGAAGAATTAACCAAAATGGGGATTAATGCGGAAGTTATCGACTTACGTAGTGTTCGCCCTATTGATTACATTGCTGTAGTGGAATCAGTTAAGAAAACAAATCGTTGCGTTGTTGTTGAAGAAGCAAATCCATTATCGGCTATTTCGTCTGAAATTACCTATCATTTACAACGTTGGGCATTCGATTATTTAGATGCTCCAGTAGTGCGCGTTAACTCGAAGGATTTGCCTTTACCTTATGCTCCTACCTTGATTGAAGAAATTTTGCCAAGCATTGAGCGCACGATACAAGCAGTAAAAACAGTTACTTATAAAAAGTAATTCTAGTAAAATATAAGTTAAAAGAGCCAAGCTTTCACTTGGCTCTTTTTTTTGTACTCTCATTTTTGAGTTGGATACAATATCAATTTCTTGGACAACATATTTATTTCCAAAATCGTTATGAACGCTCAACGCTGTCAAGGTTTAGAACCTTGCCAGCGTTAGGAAATTAGCGTTCAAAAACAAAAAAATCCCCCGATTTTCGGGGGATTTTTAATATGTCAAAACCTCAAAATATCAATCTATTTATAGGACGTAGATGAAACGAGAACCGTCCACATCCACTCCTTCTAATTTAATACGTCCTTTACGTGCTTCCAATAACTGAACAGCTTCTTTAGGATCACTAACGGCTTTATCGTTAATCTTAGTGATGATTGAACCTTTCGATAAGCCATACATTTCTAGTCGGCCATCAGCCATTACCTCAATAACTTTTACACCATTACTCACTTTGAATTTTTCTTTATCAGCGCTACTTAGGCTTCCAAATTTTGCTCCTAAAAATTCAGATTTAGTCGATTCACCTGCATCACCCTTCACAATGGAGGTATTACCATCCTTATTTTTTAAAGTCACTTTAAACTCTTTGGTTTGACCATCACGGTTCACTGTGACCAAAATACTTTCACCTGGACGCTTTCTGCCTACAATCTCCATTAATTTAGAAGAAGATTTGGTGTCTGTACCATCAATCTTAATGATGACGTCATTTATTTTAATACCTGCATCTTTGGCTGCCGAATTTTCAGAGAAGCCACCCACATAAACCCCATCTTTCGATTTCAAGTCCTTTTCTTCTGCCAATTTGGCATTTACCTCGGTGATACTTACACCTAAGAAACCCCGTTGCACATTTCCGTATTTGATTAAATCAGATGATACTTTCTTCACAATACTAACCGGAACGGCAAAAGAATAACCAGCAAATTGACCCGTTCTAGAATAGATAGCTGTATTGATACCAATTAACTCTCCTTTTAGATTAACTAAGGCCCCGCCTGAATTACCTGGATTGACAGCGGCATCGGTTTGAATGAAGGATTCTAAAGGATTAGTATCACCATCACGGTCAATGATGTTTTGACGGCCCTTAGCTGATACAATACCCGCAGTAACGGTTGATTCCAGATTAAATGGATTACCGACGGCTAATACCCATTCTCCCACACGAAGTGCATCTGAATCACCAAAGTTCAAGAAAGGTAAATTTTCAGCTTTGATTTGAATCACAGCTAAGTCGGAAGATGGATCCGTAGAAATCACCTTCGCTTTAAATTCACGTTTATCATTTAAGATAACGCTCACTTCTTCTGCTTCCTGTACCACGTGATTGTTTGTAACTATATATCCGTCAGAGCTAATGATGACACCTGAACCCGAGGCCTCTTGTGTTTGGGGAGCTTGTTGACGACGTCCGCCAAATGGGTCTCCAAATCCAAAAAAGTCATCAAATGGACTGGATGACTGACGACTCTGTCGAGCTGTCATTTTAGTTTTAATGTGAACCACAGCTGGTGTAGTTTTTTCAGCTGCAAAGGTGAATTCTCCAGGATTTCCGGGGACATTTTGTTGGTTGGAAACAGAACTTGTAAATGCAGAAGGTGCATCACCTAGGGTGTGCGAGGAACCTAAATTTAATAAGGAATAGGCGCCAAGGGTGATTCCGCTAGAAAGTAAGGCGATAATCACATACGTTTTAAGGTGGTTTTTGATTTCCATAATATTAAAAATGCGTTAGATTTTAGATTTGCTAATTTAACGCAAAATGTGTGCCAATGTTCTGAACTCGTTATTTTATTAACAAGATTTAAGAATTGGCAGATTATCAGTTTTGAAGCAATTGCCAAAAACTGACAAATCAACCATTATCAAAGCTAGTTTGGGAGCGATTTTATGTGAAATGTCATATAAAAACGATTGACTCGAACCCATTTATTTGATTTAATTTATTCATATCATACAGTATATTTTACTTGAAATAGAAGTCTATTTTTTAATCGGACTATAATTGGTTAATTTTGCAATTCATTTTAGAAATTAGCAAATACCCCATGGTTTTAAGTGAGCAAGAACAACTAAGAAGACAGAAAAGATTGGATTTAATGGCTTTAGGCATTGATCCCTATCCAGCAGAAGCCTATCCCGTTTCAGTTTATGCCAAGGATATTTTGTCTACTTATTCCGCCGAGGCAGCCAACTTTCAAGATGTAACCTTGGCAGGTCGATTGATGGGTTTTCGCATCATGGGAAATGCCTCATTCGCAGAATTGCAAGATGCCAGCGGTCGAATCCAATTGTATTTCAGAAGGGATGATTTATGTCCAGGAGAAGACAAAACAATATATAATACTGTTTTCAAAAAGCTTTTAGACATTGGTGATATCATTGGGGTAAAAGGATATGTTTTTACTACTCAAATGGGAGAAATTTCCCTTCATGTGCGTGAATTCACCCTATTGTCTAAAGCATTAAAACCATTACCTGTCGTGAAGGAAGCTGAAGGGCAGACCTACGACGCTTTCTCTGATCCAGAAATGCGTTATCGCCAGCGATATGTTGATTTAATCGTAAATCCTTCCGTTAAAGATATTTTTATCAAGCGTGCTAAAATCATCTCTACTATGCGAGCTATGTTCGATGAACGAGGTTGGTTGGAAGTAGAAACTCCTGTTTTACAGGCTATTCATGGTGGTGCTTCGGCTAGACCATTTAAAACGCATCATAATACCTTGGACATGCCACTTTATTTGCGGATTGCGAATGAGTTGTATTTGAAACGATTAATTGTAGGTGGATTTGATGGCGTTTACGAATTTGGTAAAATGTTTAGAAATGAAGGAATGGATCGAACCCATAATCCTGAATTTACTTCATTAGAGTTTTATGTAGCATATAAAGACTATCACTGGATGATGGACTTGACAGAGAAAATCTTTGAAAAGGTAGCTCAAACTTTACATCATCAAACCCATGTGATGGTAGGAGAAAATGCCATCGAATTTGCTGGCCCATATCCTAAATTATCCATTTCGGAAGCAATACTTAAATATTCAGGTGTTGATGTGGATGCTTTATCTGAGGATGCTTTACGTGCAAAATGTCTAGAATTTGGTATGGAAGTGGATGAGCAGATGGGCAAAGGCAAATTAATCGACGAGCTTTTTGGAGAGAAAGTGGAAGCTAATTTAATTCAACCAACTTTCATCATTGACTATCCTGTTGAGATGTCACCGCTTACTAAAAAGCACAGATCAAAAGAAGGTTTGGTAGAGCGATTTGAATTATTTGTAAATGGTAAGGAGATTGCCAATGCATATTCAGAATTAAATGATCCGATTGATCAAAAAGAAAGATTTGAAGATCAGTTGCGATTAGCCGAAAAAGGGGATGATGAGGCCATGGCTATGGATCATGATTTCATTCGTTCATTGGAATATGCCATGCCGCCAACTTCTGGTATCGGAATAGGTATTGACCGTTTAACGATGTTGATGACGAACCAAGCCTCCATTCAAGAAGTATTATTCTTTCCACAAATGAGGCCAGAATTATTGAAGGAAGTATCTTCCGATGCTGATTTTGTTCAGGCGGGTGTAGCCGAACATTGGATTCCCGCTTTACAGAAAATGGGAATATTGACACTAGAGGCTTTGAAAGCAGCAAATCCCAATAAAGTATTTAATGATTTGGGAGGGATGCGTAAGAAACTGAAAATTGAAGCTGCTATGCCGAGCAAAGATGAAGTCATTGCTTGGATTGAGTTCTAATCGATATGTTGATTGAAATCAAAAAAGCCATCCCGAAGGATGGCTTTTTCTTTTCTCTTTATTAGAGATCAATGTTGCAATTTTAATAGGATAACCTAATATATATTGGAAAATACTGATTTGCTCTAATCAAGGACATGTAAGAAAATTAGATTTTCTTTACATTGATAGCGTTAGCTCCACGCTTTCCGTCAGTTACTTCGTAGGAAACGCTGTCATTTTCGCGAATCGTAACACCAGCTAAGCCAGTTACGTGTACAAAAATGTCTTCACCTGTTTGATCGTCAACGATGAATCCGAAACCTTTCGTCTCGTTGAAAAATTTTACTTTACCAGTTTGCATAAAAAATTAATGTTAAAAAATTAAATCTTAAAGAATTTTAGACGCAAGAATTTTGACTGGGACAAACTTGTAGAATCAATTGGAGTGTAAACCGGGGAGATACTAGGAGGGATGAAGTCGAGAATTTTGCTGAATTAAAACTTTTAAGTGTTCAAATGTATATAAAATTCAATTGCATGCAAGCAAATTCAAATTAAATATTACAAAATATCAATTTTTTTATTTTTTTATTGTAATATTTATATAATTATTAGGACTATTTGTATTTGATATCTTGAAACGGGTAATTAATTAATATTTTTGTAAGTATTAAATTTAGCTACATGGAAAAAGTAAAGTATTTCGTTGAAAATCAAGCTTTTGGAGTTTGTACTAGATTAGGAGAGAAGTTTAAAATTTCCACCTCCAGCATACGACTGTATTTTATTTATACCTCATTCATCACCATGGGTTCTCCCATTATCATCTATTTGATTCTAGCATTTTGGATGAATATTCGTCGGTATTTGCGTCAAAGAAATAATCCAACTGTTTGGGAATTCTAAAATTTTAAGTCACTAAATTTTTTCTTTTTTTGCCCGAAATAAGCCCAAATGATGGATTTGGGATAGCTCACAGTGTTGGTGTTTTTAATTAAAGTATGCGCTAAGTTTTGCTTGGGATGATGTACTAATACATAACAATAAAACGAAAAGTGGGCTTTTAGGATAGCCCATATTAATGCAAATTCCCCAGCTAATAAATATCGAATGCCTGCTAATCCATCAGCCCCCATTCGAAATAATAAGGTAGACCATTTTTTCCTACCGGATAGGTTTTTGTATAAAAGAATCAAATTATTTCTGAAATTCAAATAGGTCTTAAATGGATTTCCTTTATCTAAAGTACCTCCTCCAACATGTTTGACCGTACTATCTGCCACAGCAGCCACCTGATATCCAGCCCTCTGGATTCTCCAACATAGGTCAATTTCTTCCATGTGAGCAAAAAAATACTCATCTAATCCTCCCACAAGCCAGTATATATCAGATCGGACCAATAAGCAAGCTCCTGTTGCCCATTGTACTAAGCTCGTACCATATTGCCCTTCATTTTTTTCAATGGAATCAAAGATCCTACCTCGACAAAATGGGAAGCCTAAATTATCCCAATAACCTCCAGCTGCACCCGCATATTCAAATTGGCTAGGGTTTTGATAATCCAGGATGAAGGGTTGCACTGCCGCCACTTGTGGATTTCTATTCATGTATTCTACTAGTGGATTCAACCAATTTTCACTGGGTTCAATGTCCGAATTCATTAATACATAGTAATCTGCTTTGATGGATCGTAATGCTCGATTATATCCTCCGGCATAACCCAAATTGCCTTCGCCAATCAAAAGATGTACTTCAGGATATTGTTTTTTTATAAAGTCAATGGAGTCATCAGAGGATCCATTATCCGCGACATAAACAGAATCCTTAGGAGAGCTTGTTACAACCGATGGTAAGAATTTCTCTAAAAAATGTTTTCCATTAAAATTTAAAATGACAATCGCTACCGACATAATGTTCCTTTGTAACAAAGGTAAGTAAATCGTTCAAATTAGAATTTATTCGGGAAAGATGTATTTTTGTTAATCTTACCATCACATCAACTAATCCAATTGCATGAATTCATCCTTTTTTCGCAAAAAGTCCATTGATAAAATAGTTTCTGATCAAATCGAAATGGAAAAGCTGGAAGGTGGGTCCATGGTTCGGAATTTAGGAGTTCGTGACCTAACCTTTTTAGGCGTAGCCGCTATCATAGGAGCAAGTATATTTTCTGCTATTGGGCAGGCTTCTGCTAATGGTGGCCCAGCGGTATCCCTATTATTTGTATTTACTGCTGTAGCCTGTATGTTTACGGCCTTCTGTTACGCTCGTTTTGCCGCTACGGTTCCGATTAGTGGAAGTGCTTATACTTATGCCTATACCAGCCTTGGTGAAATAGTTGCTTGGATTTTAGGCTGGAACCTCTTGTTGGAATATGCCATTTCCAATGTGGCTGTTGCTATTTCTTGGTCAAAATATTTTGTTGATTTAGTTGAAGGTCTCGGTTTTCATATTCCTGATTACCTCACCATGGATTTTTTATCGGCTAAAAGAGCTTACGCTGAAGCGCAAGTAGCGATGTCACAAGGGCAATTATTGGAATCGCTATCAGTCAATGTTCGAGAAGGGTATGCTGCTTATGCAACTGCTCCATTACTATTTGGATGGCATTTTGTGGCCAATATTCCTGCTTTATTAATTACAGCAGCCATCACATATTTGGTCTATATCGGAATTAAAGAAACCAAGAATATGAATAATATTTTGGTGATCCTTAAACTTTTGGTGATTGTCATCGTGGTAGGTGTGGGTGCTTTTTATGTGCAAGTAGACAACTGGTCTCCATTCGCCCCTAATGGCATCAGCGGTGTGTTAAAAAGTGTGGCAGCGGTTTGTTTTGCCTACATCGGTTTTGATTCCATTTCTACAACAGCAGAAGAATGTACCAATCCGCAGCGTGATATCCCCAAAGCCATGATGTGGGCTTTACTTATTTGTACTGTTTTATACGTCTTAGTAACGCTAGTATTAACGGGTATTGTGCCATCTGCATCTTTAGCTGGTATAGAAGATCCATTGGCTTACATGTTCACACAAGTTGGTTTACACGGTGTTGCTGGTGTCGTAGCAGCCAGTGCGGTTATCGCCTTAACTAGTGCCTTATTGGTGTATCAGTTGGGGCAACCTCGTATTTGGATGACCATGTCACGCGATGGACTTTTACCCAAGGCTTTTTCTAACATGCATCCTAAATACCGAACGCCTTCCTTTTCTACCATTATGACGGGCGTTTTAGTGGGTATTCCTGCTTTATTTGCCAATTTGGAAGAGGTGATCAATTTGAGTAGTATCGGTACTTTATTTGCCTTTGTATTGGTTTGTGGAGGTGTATTAATTTTGGATTTAGATCCTGAAAATCAAAAGAAATCCAAGTTTAAGATTCCTTATATCAATGCCAAATATTGGGTAGGTTTCTGCTTTATTATTGGCATCTATTTCTATTTACCTGATGCAGTTTCTTGGTCGAATTATTGGAATGCGCATTGGATTGGCGATGCTCGCGTTGACCATTTCTTGCTATCAGGATTCTTTATTATTTGGTTAGTATTAGCCTATTTTAGTTTTACCATCAATCTATCATTGATACCAGTGTTAGGTTTATTGGTCAATTTATATTTGATGACTCAAATGGGAGCAACCAACTGGGAGCGATTCTTATATTGGTGTATTGCAGGATTCGTAATTTATTTCAGTTACAGTTATCGAAAGAGTAAATTGCATGTATAAAAAAAGAGGCTGTTTTTCTTAAACAGCCTCTTTTTTTATATTCAAATCGCTGATGTAGACATAGATCAAATAAGCGATTCTTGATGCTACCCATTGAATTTGAGATAGCCTCATTTTTTAGTCATTACTTCTTCGCCCACCTAATAAATTCAAGTAGTAGAGTAATTGTGCCAACATGGCTAATGCAGCCACTACATAGGTCATAGCTGCCCACCAAAGTGCGTCTTTTGACATTTCATATTCGCTTGCATTGACAATTTGATTGTTTTTTATCCAAGCTAAGGCTCGATTGGAGGCATCAAATTCCACAGGTAAAGTTACAAAACTGAATACAGTTGCTAAGGCAAACAAGGCCACTCCAATACTCAATAAAGTAGCACTTCCTGTTGAATATAAAATCATCATTCCAATCATTAATAAGATGGGCATGAAACCATTGGCGATATTCAACAAGGGAACCATGGCACTTCTAAATTGCAAAAAGGAATAGGCTTGGGCATGCTGTACAGCGTGTCCACATTCGTGTGCTGCTACGGCGGCGGAAGCCGCATTTCGACCATGATACACATCCGCACTTAAATTCACGGTTTTGTTGCTAGGATTATAATGATCTGTTAATTGTCCATCGACAGAAATAACACGAACATCGTAGATACCATGGTCAGCAAGCATCTTTTCAGCGATTTGTTGGCCAGATAAATTACTTTGCAATGGTACTTCTGCATACTGTTTGAATTTGGATTTTAATCTCCAAGAAATCAACATTCCGATAACTCCAAATAGGATGGTTAAAACATAGATTCCGGTCATTTTATTATTTTTTAAGTTTGTTAATAATTCCTGTTGTTGAATAATTGGGTACTAAATCAATGGTACTTACTTCTCCTCCTGCTTCTAAAACTTCTTTTGACCCCACGATGGTACCAATGGTGTAATCATTTCCTTTGATAAGTACATCGGGCAAAAGTGCTTTAATTAGTTCTAACGGTGTTTCTTCATCGAATATTATGACCATAGAGACAAATCCTAAAGCAGCAATTAATCGGGCCCGTGCATATTCTGAATTTACGGGTCTTTCGGGGCCTTTTAATTCACGAACTGATCGGTCAGAATTAACAGCTACAATCATTTTGTCTCCTGCTTGACTCGACTTTTCTAAGTAATCGACGTGGCCGAGATGTAAAATGTCAAAGCAACCATTGGTGAAAACAACTTTTTGAAGGTCTTTTTTCCAGGTTTTACGAATTTCAATAGCTTCACTGAGTGTATGAATCTTATGTTCACTGAGAGTTGACACTGTTTGTTTTTTTAGGTAAGAAAAGAGTTAAAATAAAACTGATACCCCCAAACAACAAGATTGTGGCCATTTGAGTTCCGTGGAAAAAAGTAGCTAAGGCTGTAGCCTCTTTCATTGGGATTTGGTAGAAAAATAAAGTAGATGCTACTAGACTATGATAAGCTCCAATTCCACCTTGAGTAGGAGTAGCCATACCAAATGTGCCCATCACTAATATACTTAATGCAGCTGAAAAACCTAGGTTTTCACTGCTTGGGAATGCTAAAAGCAGGGTATAGACATTCAAAAAGTAAGCCACCCAAATGGCTAGGGTATAGATCAAAAACAAACCCGGTCTTTTTACGTCTTTGATACTAATAATGCCATCAATCCAACCTGAAAGGATTTGCCCGACTTTGGAACTTTTAGAAAGAACGTCCCATTTAGCTATGATAAAATCTTTGGTGAACCATAAGGTGATGAGTCCAATGAGGCTCAGGATAATCAAACCCATGATTAAGGTCAAAGGTGGGCTGTCTGTTTGAGGAAACAAGAAAGACTGAATGGGTTTCCATTCAACTAAAAATGTAATTCCAACCAAGCCAACTAGGCCAAGTAAATCGACAATTCTTTCGGTAATGACAGTACCAAATGACTTTTCAAATGGGATGTCGGCTGTTTTTTGAAGGGAGCCACATCGGGAAACTTCGCCCATTCTAGGAACAATGAAATTAGCAAAATAGCCGATGAGTACAGCTGAAAAAGTTCTGACTTGACCAGGTTGATAATGTAGGCTATCGAGTAATTGCTCCCAACGTAAAGCTCTTAACCAATGTGAAATCAAAGAAATCACGATGGCTACGGTTACCCACTGGTAATTAGCTTGTAAAAGTGTTTGGTAAATATCATCCCATTCTAGTTGACTTTTGGAAAAAGCCCAATACAAGAGCGAGGCAGCCAATAAAGTCGAGAATAAGTACTTAAGAATGGATTTTATCATATGGTGGTGATGGATTTCGAGAATCACAAGGCAAAATAAAGACCTTTGCTTAATTTATATAGCTGGAATCCGATAAATTTTTTATATTTTTGCAAAGTTTTTTTGGGATAATTTTCCCCTAAATCAATTTAGAATGTCCAAATTACGTATTCTTTACGTTTCGAGTGAGGTTGACCCTTTCCTTAACACCTCTAGAATTGCAGACTTCGTTCGTAACCTCCCAACTGCCATGCAGGAGAGGGGAATGGAGATTCGAATCTTGGTTCCAAGATTTGGTTCTATTAATGAGCGCAAAAACCGTTTGCATGAAGTAGTTCGGCTTTCCGGAATCACTATCCCTATGGGTGAGGAAGAAAAACCGTTAACGATTAAGGTCGCTAGTATTCCAGCAGCTAAATTGCAGGTGTATTTTATTGATAATGAAGATTATTTCCAGCGTAAATATGTTTTAAATGACAAAGATGGAGCATTCTATGAGGACAATCATGAGCGTGCCGCATTCTTCTGTAAAGGAGCATTAGAGACCGTGGTTAAGTTAGGCTGGTCTCCAGATGTCGTGCATTGTAATGATTGGATGTCGAGCTTAGTACCCTTGTACATCTCTACTCATTACAAAAACCATCCAATCTTTAAAGATTCAAAAACTATTTTCTCTCCTCACAATTCTGAATTTGATTTTACGTTCTCTAATGAAGATTTGTTAGAAAAAGTGAAATTAGGTGAAATTGAAGACGAAAATTTAACTAGTTTAGCAAATTCAGATTATTCTGCCTTCATTAAAATTGGTGCAGAATATGCCGATAAAGTAGTATCATTAGAAAATGCGGAAAATAGCCGTATCCAATCCATCATTGATGAATTCAAATCAAAAACCTATCAAAATATTGCCGAAAATGATCTCGATTTCTTCGAAAAATTGTATTTGGAAATGGCCGGCAATTAAATGGGTAGGGATTCTTTCCCTTTTCCTTACTTCTTGTGATTTACCCAAAGAAATTGGGTCCGATTTGTTTAGTGTTGAAGTTGGTTTGAACTATACAGATTCATTGAGCATTCAATCGTCAACTGTCTTGATTGATTCGATATACACGAATCAAACGGGTACTTTTTTAGTAGGATCACATCAAGATCCCATTTTGGGGACTATTGCTGCTTCGACATTTACTCAAATAGCCAATGTGGATACTTTGAAAAGTACAGAAGCCTCAATTTTGGATTCATTGAAAATGAATTTAATCTATCAATCTTTTGTGGGTGATACCACTCAGAAGCAAACTGTTTCCATCTATCGTTTGAAGGACAGTGTTAGCCGTGCGGTAGATTATTTCAATACATCTACCTTACCCTATGATCCCACTCCCATTGGATCACACTCTTTTTATCCTCGTCCAATCAAAGCCAAAACGGCTAACGGTGATTCCTTGAAATACGACACCTTGAGCTTTAAAATGAATGCTTCATTTGGAAGAGAGCTGATTGGTAAATATACGGACAAGTCCATTGCAGCCGGTGGTGCAGCCTTTAGAGATTATTTTAAAGGTATGTACATTAAAGCCAGTTCAGCAGGCAAAGCAGCTATTATTGGTTTTACACCAACATATTCAGTCATGACTTTACATTATCATAATCCAAATGATACGGTTAAATATGCAGTGAATTATTATTTTAGCTTATCTACGGCTTTAGTAGCTGAAATTCACGGTCGATTTAATCAATTGAATATTTCACGTTCGGGTGCCTTAGGAAATTTACAAAAACCAGGAGATCAGGTTCCTGCATCACAGACCAATATGGTGACTTATGTTCAATCAGGAACAGGATTAGCGACTAAATTGGAAATCCCTTATTTATTGAATTTGAAAGGGAATAAGAATGTCGCGATCAATAAAGCTGAGTTAGTAATTCCAGCCTCTGATCATTACGAATTAGCTAAAACCCTAGGTTCTTTATCTTTGGTTGAAACGGATGCTAGCAATAGAACACTTAAGAATTCCTATGGTTTACGGTATTTGTTGACCGAAGGAGGAACCGGTATTCAAACAGCTAATTTTGATTCAGGTTCGAAGACTTATAGCTTTAATATTACAACGGCCATTCAAAACATCATTGCAAATAACCGTAAGAATTTCGCCATTTTGGTAACGAGTCCTTTAACGAGTAATTCAGCAGGCTATAGTCGTATTATTGGAGATAATATCCGTTATATACCTTTGAATGCAAGTAAAATTAAATTGAAGGTGTATTATACCTATATTGCGAAGTAATTCACAAATACATGGTTTCCCCGAATAATCAGTTACGGGTAAGTATGGTGCAGACATCTCTTGTATGGGAGAATCCTGCAGCCAATTGTGCTATTTTAGAAGAGAAATTACAGGTTTTACAGGGTAAAACCGATATGGTAGTTTTGCCAGAAATGTTCCTGACAGGTTTTAGTATGAGTGCCGAAGGGGCGGAATTTTCCAAAGGAGCTCAAGTACAATGGATGCAAATGATGGCCAATCGGCTAGATGTATTGTTGGTAGGAAGCCTTAAAATCAAAGAAAATAATCAGTTTTATAATCGATTGTTAGCCGTTTTTCCAGATGGGAAAATCATTGCTTATAATAAGCGGCATTTGTTTCGCATGGGCAACGAGCATCAGTTTTATAGTCCAGGTGAAAAGCAAGGAATTTTAACTTACAAATCGTGGAATATCGCCTTATTTGTTTGTTATGATTTACGTTTTCCTGTTTGGTCAAGAAATGTGCAGATGGCTTATGACGTAGCTATTTATGTAGCAAATTGGCCAGCTGCACGCGCCCATGCTTGGTCTACACTTTTGAAAGCCCGAGCTATTGAAAATTTAGCTTATGTGGTCGGGGTTAATCGAGTAGGTAAAGACGCGAATGACTTAGTTTATCAAGGTGATTCAGTTGTTGTCTCTTTTAAAGGAGAGGAAATAATCCAACTATTGGATGAAGAGGCAATACAAACCACAAGTATCTCCAAGGAATCTTTACAGGAGTTTAGGGATAAATTCCCGGCACATCTTGATGCCGATGCATTTGAATTGAATTAAGCTGTTTTATCCTTAAAGAAAGCAGCCAAGCCTCCCGCATAATTTTGAGCTTCCTGTAGCGAACAATCAGCTACTAAGTTTCCATGACTAATCAGTAAAATTCGATCGCAAATGGATTCCACCTCAGTTAATAGGTGGCTCGAAAACAAAATGGTTTTTCCCTTACTTAATGATTGAATCAATGACCTGATTTCGGCCATTTGATTGGGATCTAAACCACTAGTGGGCTCGTCTAAGATTAGTACGGATGGATGATGAAAGATCGCTTGAGCAAGGCCTACTCGTTGTTGATAGCCCTTAGACAATTCCGATATTTTCTTTTTTTTCTCTTTATCTAATCCCACAAGTTGAATAACCTCTTCGATTCTCTGTTTTCTTTGGATAGCCGAAATCCCATGAATTTTACCGATAAAATCCAGAAATTCCTGCACATACATATCAGGGTAAAGGGGGTTGTTCTCTGCTAGATAGCCTATTTTTTTTTTCAATGCTAAGCTATGGTCTGCTACATTCAGTCCGAGTACTATGGCTTCACCTTGACTTGGTTGAATTAACCCAACCAGCATTTTGATCGTACTTGACTTTCCTGCACCATTGGGCCCAAGAAAACCAATGATTTGACCTTCAGAAGCTTGAAATGAAATCGAATTAACGGCGATTTGTGAACCGTATATTTTAGAAAGATTGGCAACTTCAATCGACATACCTGATAAGGGATAGATTATCTTACAAAGGTAGTAAAATGGGAACTAAATCTGCTTACCTTTGTGTTTTGGTTCATAAAGCTTAAAAACATGCAGGAAGATTCCATTCGTTTGGATCGTATAGAAGATGCGATAGAAGATATTCGACAAGGTAAAATCATCATAGTAGCCGATGATGAGGACCGTGAGAATGAGGGTGATATGATTTGCGCATCAGAAGCAATAACTCCTGAATTAGTCAATTTTATGATTCGTGAAGCACGCGGTTTAATGTGTGTTTCTCTGACGGAAGATCGCTGCGGTGCTTTAGGGCTTGAAATGATGGTCGATAACAATACGACCTCACATGAAACTCCATTCACGGTATCGGTAGATTTATTGGGAAATGGATGCACCACCGGTATTTCCGCTTCTGATCGTGCTAAAACGATTCAAGCTTTGGTCGATCCATTGACTAAACCCAATGATTTAGGTAGACCAGGTCATATATTCCCCTTAAAGAGTAAATCAGAAGGAGTATTACGTCGGACTGGACATACCGAAGCATCGATGGATTTTGCTCGTCTGGCGGGTTTTCAACCTTCTGGCGTGTTGATAGAGGTATTGAATGAAGATGGAAGTATGGCGCGTTTAGCGGATCTTCGTCGGATTGCCGATAAATTTGATTTGAAACTGGTTACCATTAAGGATTTGATTGAATATCGTTTGGATAAGGAATCCTTAATTCAGCGAGAAATTGGAGTCGATATGCCTACGCAATGGGGAAATTTTGACCTGATTGCTTTCAAGCAGAAAAATACGGGTGATACCCATTTAGCTTTGGTGAAAGGAACTTGGGAGAAAGATGAAGCAATTATGGTACGTGTACACAGTTCATGTGTTACGGGAGATATATTTGGCTCTTGTCGATGCGACTGTGGCCCTCAGTTGCACAAAGCCATGGAAATGGTGGAAAAGGAAGGTAAAGGAGTGGTTTTGTATATGTTTCAAGAAGGTAGGGGAATCGGTTTATTGAACAAACTTAAAGCCTATAAACTTCAAGAGATGGGGAGAGATACGGTGGAAGCTAATTTGGAATTAGGTTTTGCGATGGATGAACGGGATTATGGGGTAGGGGCTCAAATTTTGCGAAATTTAGGGGTCAAAAAATTGAGGTTAATTTCCAATAACCCTAAAAAGCGTGCAGGCTTATTAGGTTATGGATTGGAAATTGTGGAATCCATACCTATTGAAATTAATCCCAATCCACACAACCAGCAATATTTACAAACGAAACGAGATAAAATGGGACATTCCATTTTGAGGAAATAATCAACATATTGATATAGAAAGCGCTCCCGTTGGGGAGCGCTTTTTTTTTATCTATTTATCTAATTTATTTGGCTCAATTTTAATCTATCGTTCTATTTTTTATAACATATTTGTTATATATTTGAAAGGTTTAGTTAAAAGATAATCTTGTTTTGATTTTTAATTGAACCATGGCATCCGTTAATGAATTGTTGAAAATATTGAAAAATGATGGTTGGTATTTATATAGAAATGGAGCTAATCATGATTTATACAGGCATCCCATTAAATTGGGTCAACTGGTGATTCCGCGACATGCTAGTAAAGAAATGGCCAATGGAACATGGTTAAGTATTTTAAAAGCAGCAGGTTTGAATAGGAGGTGATTTATATTGATTAAAGAAGCTAAGACTCTCTTAAATTTAAGAATGATGAATTTGCGAATAAAGTTGACGGTCATTGTAGAAAAAACAGGAACGGGTTTTTCTGCCTATGCGAAAGAAATAGATGGAATGGCTACTGTAGGAGATAGCATTAAAGAGTTAAAAGCTAATTTTTTAGAAGTGTTACAATACCATGTTGATTATGAAAATGAAATGGGTAATTCAATACGAATTCAAGATTATTCGTTGAATTATGTATTGGATTTAGAACAGTTTTTCGACTATTTCCATGTAATCAATAAATCTGCATTTGCTGAACACTATGTAGGTATTAATCCAAGCTTATTCAGGCAATATACTAGAAAATTGGCCCCATTGTCGGATAAGAAAATAATTCAAATTTCTCAGGGATTACATAAGCTGGCAGATGAATTGAGCAATATAAGTTTGTCTTAAGTTAAAATTTAATTCCCACCCAAAATTATCGGACTACTTTTTCCATTACCCATGATGATGATTTTGCTATTAGGAGATTTTGCTAATTCTTTTTGAGCCAAAATGGATTCATATTGTAATTGACGGTCGCTTAATCCCGTGGATAAGATACGTTGGTAATCAGCAATTCCTTGGGCTTCAACTCGTTTCCGTTCAGCTTCTTGCTTTTCTTTTTGTAAGACAAATTGCATTTTCTGAGCATCCTGTTCGGCATTGATTTTTGATTCTATACTTTGTTTTACTGAATTGGGCAAAGTGATATTTCGAATTAATAATTGTTCTAAAATGAGTCCGCGGTTTTTAAAATTCGCGTCAATGTCTTTGAAGATACGGTTTTGGAATTCGTTCCTTTTTTTCGAAAACAAACCCACGGCATCATAATAGACTGCATTATCTCTAATTTTGGTTCGAGTAATCGGGCGAACGACTTTATCCTTATAATCTAATCCAATTTGTTTAAATATATTGGGGGCTTCTTGAGAAGATATTTTATACAATACGGTTAAATCAACAATTACTTCCAATCCATCAGCTGTTAGAACTCTGATAGCATCATCCCCTTCCTTGTCGCCTTCATCATGTACACCTGACATGGTATAGTTTTGTGTTTTGGCGTCGAAAATAAAAATGTTCGATAGTGGATTGACAAAGTTTAAACCACTGTTTAATACTTGCGGTTTGACGCTACCAAATAGGCTTTGTACCCCAACTTCCCCTGCTTCAATCTGTTTGACTGTTGAGCTGAACAAGCCTAAAGCAGCCATAGCTATTCCTCCAATTTTAAAGGCTTTGCTGTATTTTGAAAATACCAAATTGGGATTCGCAATGATATTGCCAATAACCAGTAATACAATTCCAACGACGATGAAAAACATAGAAGTATTTTTAGTGTTTAGGTTTGAAATATTCAATGGCTTAAAGTACAAAGAATAGTATCATCAAGCAATCAATTTATGTTATTAGAATTTTATCTGGATTTAGAGGCAAATTTTGGCTTTGAAAATAATTCGGCTAAAAAACTAGACATTCTTCATTTTTGGCAAAATATACCTAATTTTGAGTATGATTGAAATCAAAAACATACACAAAGAGTTTGATGGAAAAGTTGTTTTGGATGGAGTTGATGGCTGCTTCCAAAAGGGCAAAATCAATATGGTGATAGGAGGAAGTGGAACGGGGAAAAGTGTATTGTTGAAGTGTATGATTGGTATTTTGAAACCTGAGCAAGGTAAAGTTTTATACGATGGTCGGGATTTTGTTACGGCATCCAATGATACTATCAAATCTATTCGTAGAGAAATGGGAGTACTTTTTCAAGGAGGAGCTTTATTTGATTCCAAAACGGTCTTAGAAAATGTGCGCTTCCCCTTGGATATTTTGACCCAGCAAAGTTTAGAAGAGAAGAATGAACGCGCATTAATTTGTTTGCAACGGGTGGGTTTGGAGGCGGCAGCTAGTCAAATGCCCTCTGACATTTCAGGAGGAATGAAGAAAAGGGTAGGTATAGCGAGGGCCATTGTGATGAATCCAAAATATTTATTTTGTGATGAGCCCAATTCTGGTCTGGATCCCTTGACAGCCGTTAAAATTGATTTACTGATTCAAGAGATTACTAAAGAGTTTAACATCACGACAGTCGTTATTTCTCACGACATGAATTCCGTTCTTCGAATGGGAGAATATGTGATCTTTTTGAAGGAAGGCAAAAAGCTTTGGGAGGGTAGTAATAAGACTTTGATGAGTACGGAGGTACCAGCTTTACAAGAATTTTTATCTACTAAATTGCATTAATATGCCTTCTTCCATTGCCATACCTAGCGTATTGGAAAACTATTCCCTCCAATCACTCAATACCTTCGGAATTGAGGTCAAGGCAAAGTATTTTGTAGAAATTCGTTCCATAGAGCAATACCACGCATTATTGAATTCTGGTCAGTATGCCCATGTAGCTCATATTTTTTGGGGGGGAGGAAGCAACGTGTTATTAACTCAAGATATAAATGCCTTGGTGGTCAAAGTGGCCATAGAGGGTATTGAAGTCATTAAAGAAGACGATCAACATGTTTGGGTACGAGCTGGTGCTGGAGTCGTTTGGCATGATTTTGTACAATATACTGTGAGCCATCATTGGGCAGGTATTGAAAATTTATCCCTTATTCCCGGTACGGTGGGTGCTGCTCCCATG
Organism: Aquirufa salirivi; assembly: GCF_045310485.1. Lineage (NCBI taxonomy): Bacteria > Pseudomonadati > Bacteroidota > Cytophagia > Cytophagales > Flectobacillaceae > Aquirufa > Aquirufa salirivi. Next base: position 117,195 of record NZ_JBEWZH010000007.1, on the reverse strand, counting down.
CAAAATATTGGGGCATATGGCGTCGAAATCAAAGATACATTTGATCATTTACAAGCTTTTCATTTGGACAATCAAAGGTTGGAAACATTTGATGCTGCAGCATGCCAATTTGGATATCGGGAGAGCTATTTCAAACACGAGGGGAAAGGTAAATATGTGATAGCTTATGTATGTTTTAAATTGAACAAAGTAGCAAGTCCAAAGACATCCTATGGTGCAATTCAAGAAGTGTTATTGGCTAAATCCATCACTCAGCCCAGTATTCAAGATGTTTCTGATGCTATTATTGAAATTCGACAAAGCAAATTGCCCGACCCTAAAGACATAGGAAATTCAGGCAGTTTTTTTAAAAATCCAACATTGGACAAGGAGAGTGCCACCGAATTGATTGAGAAATATCCTCAGATTCCGCATTACCCAGTAGCAGGAAGTACGGATATCAAATTTCCGGCGGGTTGGCTGATTGAACAAGCTGGTTGGAAGGGTTTCCGTGAGGGAGACGCTGGTGTACATGCCAAACAAGCTTTGGTTCTAGTCAATTATGGCCATGCTACAGGTCAGCAAATATTGACTTTGTCAGAAAAAATTAAACAATCTATTCTCCGTAAATTTGGTGTAGTACTAGAAACCGAAGTAAACATTTTATAATATGTTATTACCCTATACAACAAGTCAAGATAAAGCACCCTTTTTCTTGATGGCAGGCAGTTGCGCTATTGAAAGCAAAGATTTGGCTTATGAAATTGCTGAAAGAATCAAGCATATCACCGATTCCATGGGTATTCCTTTTATTTTTAAGGGCTCGTATCGTAAGGCAAATCGTACTAAAATTGATTCATTTACAGGTATAGGTGATATCCTAGCCTTAGAGATATTAAAAGAAGTAGGAGCTCATTATCAAGTTCCTACGGTGACAGATATACACGAAAGCACGGAGGCCGCTATGGCTGCCCCCTATGTGGATATATTGCAGATTCCTGCTTTTCTATGTCGTCAAACTGATTTATTAGCAGCGGCCGCACAGACCGGAAAAGCCGTTAATATTAAGAAAGGGCAGTTCATGTCGGGCGCCTCCATGAAATTTGCGGTTGAAAAAGTGAAGTATGAAAACCCCGAGGCTTTGGTTTATTTGACAGATCGAGGGAATTCATTTGGATATGGCGACTTGGTTGTTGATTTTAGAAATTTACCCGAAATGGCTGCTTTTCAGGTTCCAGTTATCATGGATTGTACGCATTCGTTACAAAGACCTAATCAGGGATCTGGAATTACTGGTGGGCAGCCAGCACTCATTGAGACAATTGCCAAAGCAGCGATTGCGGTAGGAGCAGATGGTTTATTCATAGAAACCCATCCTAATCCATCCATAGCTAAATCAGATGGGGCAAATATGTTGCCTCTGGATCAATTGGAAGGTCTTTTGGAAAAATTGATGAAAATCAGAGAAGCCATTTTATAAATTGTTCCAAACTATTTGTAGACTGACATCCGTTTTGTGTGAACCTGTAATTAGGTCTAAACCAGATCCAATTTCATCTCGATCAAAATAATCCATTCTCCCCATTTTGGCGGAAACGTCCAAATGTGTCATGCATTTATATTGAATTACCAAGCATGTTCTTATTCCTTTACCAGAATAAGCGGGTAATGAAAATGAATATGGGAGACTGGGTTCATAAGCATACATTCGACTGTCGTAATCGCTGCTTTGCACAAGTGCTAGTCGGGCTTTTATTTGCCATTTTTGACGCGATACTTGGATATCATTAAGCCACAGTCATCCCCAGTCTTTTTGAGCAGGAGAGTAGATGTACGTGGCCATCAATCGACTATGCCAATTCCATGTCTTACGGATTGTTTTTTTATAATCGGCACTCCATTGCCATTGATGTTTTCTGATCAGATCAAAAAATGGCTTAGGAGCATCTTCTTGTTTGGAAGTCCACTTGATTTGGATGAAGTAATTGTATTGATTTCTTCGATCAAATTGATATCGACTTAAGGCTTCCCATCCCCAAGTATGGGCTTGACTGACCAAATATTTTGGCTCAGGGAATAAAAAGAAATCCACATAGGAAGATATTCGACTTCTTTTAGACCAGCGGTATTGGTTACCTAGAAATATGCCTAGTTCATTTTGGACTTCTGAGTTTTCGCCAAAAGCTTGTGCCTGAGGACTAAAATAGGCGGAAGATTGGTATCTGAATACATAGGAGAAATCGCTAGACTTAGATTGTGCCCAAGCCGCGCCTTGAAGTAAAGCCCAAGATTTTGGACTAGCTATGACCATTTCTACCATCCATTGTGCTTTTTTCCAAGGGAAATTGGCTGATATGGAGCTGTTGATGAGTGTTTGTCCTTGCCATTCGGCTGTCTGATAAGATTTTGCCGAATTTCTTTTTGGAATGGACCATCGACTCCATACGGTGTTTGCCTGGATAGTAAGTGGATTGGTTTTTGCATGCCAACTGATGGAATTTCCCAAACTCCATTCTTGTACTTGGTTCAATTTGTCGACTTCTGTTGGAGTACGGTGTAATCCGCTAGTTATGAGGCTTGTATAGTATTCAATGCCTGCGGAATCGGTTTGAACACTAGCATCCCAATTTCTTTTGGAAGCAAAGCTTTCCATGCTCCATTGTTTCTTTTGAATTCCTAGAAGTATTCCACGATAAAAACCCGATTCCATGCTGGAGCTGTAAGGCAGACCCCCTTGGTGAAATTTTTGAGTGGAAATGATACTTTCATAACTTTTTCCTAGGCTGAATCCCCCTGCTTGAACAAGGCCTTGGCCCCATTGGTTGGTAAAATCTCCAATGATAATTTTATGGAATGTGCTTTTGGGTTTATTCCAATGCACATAAAAACTACTAAAATCAGTCATGGAGCTTTCTCCAGCATCTTTTTGTACTAAGAAACCTAAACCTAATGGCTTACTTATTTGGCCTTTATAGCGATGAAGTTCTGTATAGGGACTATCAAAATAGCGAACTTTGCTTCGTCCATCAGGAGGACTAAATCCTTTTTTTTCTTCCAGGGTAAATTCCAGTCGATGTATCCATAGGTGTTTACTTGATGTTATATTCCAACGGTCAATAGGGCTTGGGCAAAAGATGAAATCTTGAATACGTTTTAGCGTAGGGATGTCCCAATTAGGGATAGCTTGTAATTCCCAAATACTGAGAAATTGGCCAGTTTTATTTCTGAATTCTAGGAAAGATTCAATTTGTGTTGTATTGAGTAAACCTAATAAATACCAATCCGAAGTTTGAGCTTGATTAATATCTATGGGGTTTTGCAAATAATGCTGAAACGTACTTTGTCTAATTTCAGATTCATCCCAAGTTTGGGTATCGTCGACTTGAGCGTGGAGAGAAAATGCGCTTAATAGAATAATGGCTAAGTATTTCACTTTTTTTAAGTGAAAATAGCTAGCTTAATGTTTAAATCTGATCAATTACTTGATGAAGAAAATCACTTAGTTGAATTTTCTACGAATTATTTCATGTAATTCATTCCATGACTCTTCATTGTCCGCTCTTTGGAACTCAGCATAACGATGTTGGATGACCTCTTGCCAAGTATGGCTTTCGGCTACTTTATCAATGAAGTCAATCAGTTGGTTCAAATGATGCCCTTCTCCATCAAAAATGGATTGAATGAATTTAATTTTTTGGTTTAGGCTGATGCTGTTGGCCAAAGTTTCAGTCATTTTGGTTTCCACCAAAGATTTTAGCGAACCATCCGTTCCTTGCAGTTTTTCAAAGACTTTTTCGGAAGTGGAATCAGCGATTACTTCCATGATTTTTCTGCCTGTAGGAGCTTGATCTTTAGGTTCTTCTTGGAAAAAGCTATTGGAATTGGATGAAGGAGTTGGAGAAACTTGAACGTTTTCAATAATGATTTCTGCAACAGGCTTGGCAGTAATGGGCTCATGAACTATTTCTTCTATAATTTCCAACGTAGCCATGCTGGTTTCTATGGCAACAATCTCAGGTTCAGGTGACTCATCTTCAGGAAGATCATCTAAGGATTCGGGAGCTTCAAAATAAACTTCGGCGGTCAACAAGGTATCTGGACTAATTTCTTGAGTTTCAGCACCCAATGCGTTGTATAAATAGTCAGATTGTGCGCTGGAATTATTGATTTCTTGAATCCAATGATTCCATATGTGATTAGGAAGGCTAACTTGTAAAACGAGTGAGCGAGTAATATTATCCCATTTTTCTTGGAATCGATGACTTTGCCAATCAAAACAAGGTAATTGATCTTGAACTCGTTGACTTTGTAATTGCGACAATAGTTCAGATTGCAAAACTTCCAAGGTGGAAGCGGGAATTTCTTGCTGTAAAATATCTTGAAAAGTACTTGATTGACCTTCTTCGGTCCAGTAATGAAGCAAAATATTGGGCGTCGGCATCGTTAATTATTTATTTCCAATTCTTCACAGGCTTTCATAGCAGCTGTTTGTTCTGCTTTTTTCTTGGAGTAGCCTTTACCTTCGGCTACCTTCAGGTTATCAACCAGAACGATGGCTGTAAATTCTTTATTGTGGTGTTGGCCCTCTTCATCCAAGGTAAATACCACTTTTTTCCCTTCTTTCTGAGCCCATTCGATCAAAATGGATTTAAAATTGGGATTATTTTGAACCACAGTTTCTAAGTCGAAATACTGTGTTAAAATCTTTTTGATGATGAATTTTTGGGTAAAGGCAAAACCTTTATCTAGGTAAATCGCTCCAATGAATGCTTCTAAGGCATCTCCATACATGCTAGACCTAGAAAGAATGGTTCTTTTTTGGTTTTCATATTCAATCACCTCGTCTAAGCCTAATTTTCTTCCTAATACATTTAGGGATTCCCGGCTGACCATTCTAGATCTGATTTCGGTTAAGAAACCTTCGTCTTTAAATGGGAATTTTTGGAATAAATAGGTTGCTGTAATCATACCGAGTACAGAGTCCCCTAAAAATTCGAGGCGTTCATTGGATTCCTTGAAAGATTTGGCAATGCTATCCTTGGAGGCAGAAGCATGTAAAAAGGCCAGGCGATAAAGCGACAGGTTAGATGGACTTTCGCCAATCAAATGGGTTACAGATTTCTTTAGAAATTTCTCTCTTTCATTTAGTTGGGTAGGATTCAACCAGCTTAACACCGAGAGAATTTTCATAAGCCTATACTTTTCGGAAAATGACGGTAGCGTTGTGTCCACCAAAACCAAATCCATTGCTTAATGCAATGTCTATTTTTCTAGCTTTACCTTGATTAAGTGTCAAGTCTAGGTGTTGATCAATGGCAGGGTCTAAATCCTTGCAGTTGATGGTTGGAGGGACAAATTGGTGTTGTATCGCAAGGATAGAAGCTACAGCTTCTACTGCACCAGCACCACCTAAGAGGTGGCCGGTCATGGATTTGGTGGAAGAGATGCTCATTTTATAAGCATGGTCACCAAAACAATCTACGATGGCTTTTAATTCTTGTGGGTCACCAATCGGGGTAGAAGTACCGTGCGTATTGATGTAATCCACTTCTTCTGGTTTGATTTGAGCATCTTCTAATGCATCCATCATGGAAAGTAGCGCACCATATCCTTCTGGATGAGGGGCCGTAATATGGTAGGCATCTGAAGAGAATCCACCACCGATTAGCTCGGCATAGATTTTAGCTCCACGTGCTTTGGCGTGTTCGTATTCTTCTAGGATCAATGCGCCTGCACCTTCACCCACTACGAAACCATCACGGTTAACGTCGTAAGGACGAGAAGCAGTAGCAGGGTCATCATTTCTTTCTGACATGGCCCGCATGGCAGTAAAGCCACCTACGGATGCAATGGTCACTGGAGCTTCCGAACCACCTGTCACACAGATATTAATACGACCTGTACGAATGTAGTTGAATGCATCAATGATAGCATTGTTCGCTGATGAACAAGCAGAAACAGTTACGTAGTTTGGACCGCGGAAACCATTTCTGATGGAAATTTGACCTGAACTAGAATCAGCAATCATTTTAGGAATGAAGAAAGGATTGATTTTTGGCGTTCCATCTCCTTTGCCGAAATAAATCATTTCATCTTCAAAGGTTTTTAAACCACCAATACCCGATCCCCAGATGACACCGACTTTGTTTTTATTGATTGCTTCCATATCAAATCCAGCATCCTTGATGGCTTCATCGGAAGCGACAATGGCATACTGGGTGAATGGGTCCATTTTACGTGCCTCTTGACGTGGAATGAACTCTTCAACACTAAAATTCTTAAGTTCACAGGCAAAACGAGTTCTGAATTTTTCAGCGTCAAATTTGGTGATAAGTCCGCATCCACTTTTTCCGGTAGATAGACCTTCCCAATATTCACTTACTGTATTTCCAATAGGGGTAAGGGCTCCTAAACCCGTTACTACAACTCGTTTTAACTCCATAATTATCCTGGTATTTTAGGTTGGAAAAATAAAAAATGTCAATTCGTAAGGGTATTTTTCTAAGGAACTAGGTTCCTGAGTCATTACCAATTACCAATTGACATCATTATTATTTCGTTTCGATTACTTTGCGTTCTCTTCCAAGTAGGTGATGGCTTGTCCTACAGTTTGGATATTCTCTGCTTGATCATCTGGAATAGATACGTTGAATTCTTTTTCAAATTCCATAATCAATTCAACCGTGTCTAAGGAATCAGCTCCTAAATCGTTTGTGAAAGATGCCTCAGGTGTAACCTCAGATGCTTCTACTCCTAATTTCTCAACGATGATGCTTTTTACTTTTTCTGCAATATCTGCCATTTCTAAAATATTTTGGGGTTCAAAAACGATGCAAAGATTAGAATTAAAACTTAGATTATCAAACAAATTTTAAGCCTAATTGCATTATTAAAATAAATAATTAGATAAAAATAATTCTTTTTTTTGAATTGTTTAAAATTCTTGCAATTGATTTATACTAAAGCCTTAAAAACAAAGTGAAGCAGCTCCTAAAAGTCCTGCATCATTTCCTAAAAGTGCCTTTTTAATACTGAGTTTTTTCAAGTAGGCAGGAGTTAACCAATAATTCAATTGTTTCTCCATGCTGGGTAAAATGAAATCGAATGAAGCGGAAAGTCCACCTCCGATAAAGATATTTTTGATATCTAGAATACGGATTAATGATACAATCATGTCTCCAAGCATTTCGCCTACTTCGTTCCAAATAGCTAAAGCTAATTCATCTCCTTCTTCTGCAGCTACTACCAAAGCTGTAGTTGAAATAGAGCCATCTGCCTCTAAGACAGTTTTACCTTTATAAGCGGCACGCATGGCGGTAGCCATTTGCAACAATTCTTTTTTACCAATATTTCTTTCTAGTACTTTGCCATTTCTGGAAGGAACGTGTCCTGGTTCCATGGCATTACCATCACCACCTAAGAATATTTTACGATCAATGATAGCCGCGCCACCAATTCCCGTGCCTAAGGTTAAAAAGATGAAATCTTCTGGCATGCTTTCTTTTTCAGGCGAGAAATAAAATTCTCCTAAAGCTGCGGCATTGGCATCATTTTCCATGAAAAATTCATGTTCAGGAAAGCGTTTTTCCAACATGGAAATTAAATGAGCACCATCAATTTCTGGAATGGCCGTTATCTCAATTAATGTCTTACGGTTTTTTGTTAAAATGCCCGGTAAACCAATACCCACTTTATGCACATGTTTGTGTTGGAATAATTGTAAGGCAATCGCATCAGCTAAGCGTTCTAAGAAGTGATTGGATTCTCTCCAAGTGGCTGTATCGTAACTTTGGAAATTAGTTATATGACCAGTTTCAGGATGGACAATGCCCATTTTAACTCCTGTTCCTCCTACATCAATTCCTAGATATTCTGCTGCTTCCATGCGTTCTTTTGGTTTAATTTGCTGCGAATTTCTTTAAAATTACGCGCATATTCAAATATTCTTTTGGGCAATTTGTATTAGTTGTAGATTCTTTCCAGTTTTTCCATCATTTGGGAAACGGCTGGACAGATTAAGGCATTTTTTTGAGTTAACTTAAGAATACCTAACATGTTTTTTCGATCAGTATGGGGATATTCCCTACAGGCCTTCGGTCTGTGTTCGTAAATATCGCAGGCATTATCTTCTAATAAAAAAGGACATGGACTGGTGGGATAAACCCAGTCGCCATCGGCATCTTTGATTAAATAGGTATCCAAAAAATCGGATACTTTCATTTTTAAAAGCTTAGCTACCCGTTGGATGTCGGTTTCATTCCACATAGGGCTGGTGGTTTTACAACAATTGCCACAATCCAGACAATCGATGTTTTCAAATACAGCTTCATGTGCTTTTTCAAATTGCATGTCCAAGTCTTTCGGTTTTTTTGCCCGAATGCGCTGAAAAACTTTGGTGAAACTTGGATCTCTGGGCATGTTAAAAGCTGTGCGTGAAGCAAGTACGACAAAGCGCTTCATAACTTTCGGCCTCACCCAACATGACGGTTTGCTGTTGCTGAACGATTCGATGGGAATATTGTGCGACTCCCCCACATTTCACACAAACGGCATGTACTTTGGTAATGTATTCGGCAATGGACATTAGACCGGGCATGGGGCCAAAGGGTAGACCTTTGAAATCCATGTCTAAGCCAGCAATAATCACGCGTTTACCTTGGTTGGCTAAGGTATTACAAACTTCAATGATATTTTCATCAAAGAACTGTGCTTCATCCAAGCCCACGACATCACAGCTGCCAGCCAGAAGGAGTATTTCACTGGAACTATGGACGGGAGTGGAACGGATGGAATTTTGATTGTGAGAAACAATATCCTCATCGTGATAACGAGTATCGGCGGCAGGCTTAAAGATCTCCACTTGTAATTGGGCGATTTTCGCTCTTTTTAGTCGACGAATCAATTCTTCTGTTTTGCCAGAAAACATGGAGCCACATATCACTTCCACCCAACCGCAGGGATTGGTATTTTGAGAAGATTTGGCATGATTGGGCTCTAAAAACAAGGCATGAAAAAGCCCCTTGATTCCAAGGGGCTCAGTTTAGGTTACATCTTATTTGGAAGTAAAAACCGAAGAGAAGTACTCACGGTTCATGCGAGCAATGTTCTCAATGGAAATACCTTTTGGACATTCAGCTTCACAAGCACCTGTGTTAGAACAAGCACCGAAACCTTCTTCGTCCATTTGAGCGACCATAGCCCCAGCACGCTTCGAGCGCTCCGCTTGACCTTGCGGTAGCAAAGCCAATTGAGATATCTTAGCCGAAGTAAATAACATGGCAGATGCATTTTTACATGCTGCTACGCAGGCTCCGCAACCGATACAAGCTGCCGCTGCAAACGCCTCATCGGCATCATCTTTAGGAATAGGCAAACTATTTGCATCTTGTGCATTCCCTGTATTGACAGAAATAAATCCACCGGCTGCAATGATGCGATCAAAGGCAGAACGATTGACTACTAAATCTTTAATCACTGGAAAAGCTTCTGCTCTCCAAGGTTCAATGGTGATGGTTTGACCATCACTAAAGCTACGCATGTGCAACTGGCAGGTCGTAACACCTTTGTTAGGTCCATGAGGACGGCCGTTGATGTACATCGAGCACATGCCGCAGATACCTTCACGACAATCGTGATCAAAAGCTACTGGATCATCACCTTCTTCGATAAGACGGTTGTTGAGCACGTCAATCATTTCCAAAAAGGACATATCCTCCGAAATACCACTTACTTGGTATGTCTCGAATTTACCCGCAGTTTGGGCATTTTTTTGTCTCCAGATTTTAAGCGTCAGGTTTAAATTTCCTTCCATGTTATCGAATTATTTATAAGATCTTTGAGCAATTTTAATGTTTTCGAATTTCAATTCTTCCTTGTGTAGTTCGAATTTAGATTCACCTTGGAATTCCCAAGCAGCTACGTAAGCGAATTTCTCATCGTCACGCAAAGCTTCTCCATCCTCAGTTTGGTATTCTTCACGGAAGTGACCTCCGCAACTTTCATGTCTTTCTAATGCGTCTTTGCACATTAATTCTCCTAATTCTAGGAAGTCGGCCACACGACCCGCTTTTTCTAATTCAGGATTCAAGTTATTCGCTTCGCCAGGAATACGAACATCACTCCAGAATTCTTTGCGTAGAGCTTGAATGTCTGCAATGGCCATTTTTAGACCTGCTTCGTTTCTAGCCATTCCACATTGATCCCACATGATTAGGCCCAGTTTCTTATGGAAATAATCCACTGACTTCGTACCGCGAATGTTCATTAATTTGTCGATTTGGTCTTTTACGGCTTTCTCTGCATTTACAAAAACCTCGCTATCAGTAGATAAGGCAGGTGTTCTGATTTCAGATGCCAAGTAAGCACCAATCGTGTACGGAATCACGAAATAACCATCGGCTAAACCTTGCATCAAGGCTGAAGCCCCTAAGCGGTTAGCACCGTGATCCGAGAAGTTGGCTTCTCCTAAGGCATATAGACCAGGAACTGTAGTCATTAAGTTGTAATCGACCCAAAGACCACCCATGGTATAGTGAACCGCTGGGTAGATACGCATCGGCAGTTCATAAGGATCTTCTCCTGTAATTTGCTTATACATATCGAATAGGTTACCGTATTTTTCTTTTACGACTTCCTTACCCATCAATTGGATTTCTTCATCACTGGCGTGGTGGATATTTCTTTTGTTAGCTTCGGCTTTACCGTAACGGATGATTGCCGCAGCAAAATCCAAGTAGACAGCCATTTTGGATGTTCCTACTCCATAACCAGCATCACAGCGCTCTTTAGCAGCACGCGAGGCAATATCACGAGGTACTAAGTTTCCAAAAGCAGGATAACGACGCTCTAGGTAATAGTCGCGCTCATCTTCTGGAATTTCACTGGCTTTACGTGGATCATCTTTCTTTTTAGGAACCCAGATACGGCCGTCGTTACGTAATGACTCAGACATCAAGGTTAATTTCGACTGATGGTCACCTGAAACGGGAATACATGTTGGGTGAATTTGAGTATAGCAAGGGTTAGCAAAGAAAGCACCTTTTTTGTGCGCTTTCCAAGCAGCCGTTACGTTCGAGCCCATGGCATTGGTAGATAAATAGAATACGTTTCCGTAACCACCTGTACACAATAAAACGGCATGGCCAAAGTGGCGCTCTAGCTCTCCAGATACTAAATCACGGGCAATAATTCCGCGAGCTTTACCATCGACCATTACGACATCTAACATCTCATGACGAGTGAATAACTCGACATTTCCCATACCTACTTGGCGTTGTAAAGCCGAATAAGCACCTAATAATAATTGTTGACCCGTTTGTCCAGCGGCATAAAACGTGCGCTGAACTTGCGTTCCACCGAATGAACGGTTAGATAGCAATCCACCATATTCACGAGCAAATGGAACACCTTGGGCCACACATTGGTCAATGATATTTCCTGATACTTCCGCTAAACGGTGCACATTGGCCTCACGTGCACGGTAGTCACCACCTTTGATGGTATCGTAAAATAGGCGGAAAGTAGAGTCACCATCATTTTGATAGTTTTTAGCTGCATTGATACCTCCTTGAGCGGCAATTGAGTGCGCACGACGGGGAGAATCTTGAAAGCAGAATACTTTAACTTTATATCCTAACTCAGCCAAAGAGGCGGCAGCAGAAGCTCCTGCTAAGCCTGATCCTACGATGACTATTTCCAAATTACGTTTGTTGGCAGGGTTTACTAAGGAAACACTGGAACGGTATTTGGTCCATTTTTCGGCTAAAGAACCTTCTGGAATTTTTGCGTCTAATTTTGTCATATTAATCGTATCGGCTGAGGAATTAATGAATCAAATTAAAATGGAGTGCAATGGGCATAGCGGCAAATAAAGCGGCAATGATGATGGCATAAGCAGCACCGATGCACTTGATCGTTGGCGTGTATTTGGGATGGTTCCATCCAAGACTTTGGAATGCACTCTGAAAACCATGCAACAAGTGGTAACCTAATGAGATACAACCTAATACGTAAATGATAACGACCAATGGGCTAGCAAAAACGGTTTGCATCTCGTTATACAAAGTATGCTCTTCCGTTAAATTGTCAGTCAAACGAGAGAAATACCAGAAATGCTTTAGGTGAATGATTAAGAATAATAACAATAAAGTTCCTAAAAGTCCCATGGAGCGTGAGTACCATTTGCTGTTAGCAGCACCATCGATAACGGCATAGGCTACAGGACGCTTCTTTTTGTTGTCCATCCATAAACGTAAACCGTCTAAAATGTGGAGTAATAAACCTCCAAATAAAACGATTTCCATGGTACGAATGATGGGATTCTTTGCCATGAACTCTGCACCCTCGTTAAATGTGACCCCACCATCGTTTAAAAAGATCGTGGCATTAAGTCCGCAGTGAACAATGAGGAAACTAACTAAAAATAGGCCGGTGATTGCCATTAAGAGCTTTTTTCCTAGAGATGAATTAAGTGATTTTGATAACCAAGCCATAAATGAAATTTATTTTGATTGAGTTAAACCTTCGCCCACGCTAAGCATACGCGAAAATTTAGGACATAAAACTACAATTGATTCGTGGGTCTTTCAAATATTCGATTAAAAAAACCGTTTTTTTTATTTTTTTCGAATTGCTTAATTAACTTTCCATATTACAAATTTGTTTTATGTCTTATAAAAATTATTCCGCCTACATTCTTGCCTTTTTGCTTAGTTTTTTGGGGATGATTTTCCAAGCTGAGGCAACCCACTTAAAAGGGGGGGAGATTACAGTAAAGCGGATTTCCAACGTCAGCCTAACCTATGAATTTACTTTAACCACTTATACTGAGGATAATAGAGCTAATCAAGATCAGACAGATGTGAATTTCTGTTTTGGAGATGGTTCAGGAATATTCAAAGCCAAAAGACTTTTACCCATCGTTAATTTGGGGAATGGGACATTGAAAAACACCTATAAAATTGAATATACTTATCCAGCACCTGCATTATTTTACAAAGTATCAGTTGCTATTCCCAATCGAAATGATGGAGTTCGGAATATCACTCGTTCGGTGGAAGTTCCTTTTTATGTGGAAACAATTTTCTCTATTAACTCAGGTTTAGGTCAAAATTCCACTCCCTTATTGCTGAATCCTGCGGTTGATTTAACGGCAATAGTCGGTCAGCCATTTATCCATAATCCCAATGCCGTAGATGCGGAGGGGGATAGTTTAGCTTATCGTTTAACCGTTTCACGTTATGGTGATTATGAAACTTGTAATCCAACGAGTCGTGGTATTACGGCACCAAATTTCAGACAACCCAATGAAGTGTCAACCATTGCGTCTTCATTTACTATCAATTCGTTGAACGGGGATTTAATATGGGATTCGCCCCAAGAATTAGGTATATACAATTGTGCCTTCATTGTAGAAGAATGGAGAAATGGAGTAAAGATTTCCGAAACGGTACGTGATATGCAGATTGAGGTAAAGGATTTAGATAATAAAGGCCCCAAAATCGTAGTACCACCTGATGTATGCATTCAAGCTGGTACTTTAATCCGCGAAACGGTGACAGCAGCTGATGTTATTTCTCGTTCTGGGAGGACAGACCCTGTGACCATCATTAGCTCGGGTAATGTATATCCGATTGATACCTCATATGCCATCAAGCAACCATTTGCCACTTTTGTTTCTACTCCTAGGCAAATAGGAACGGCTACAGGTACTTTTACTTGGCAGACTGCATGTCAGCACATACGAAAGGAAACGTATGATATTTTCTTTAAAGCCGAAGATAATCCTCCTACAGCTATCGGCGGAGGCGTGAAGCTGGTGGATAGTAAAATTTGGAAAATAAAAATCATTGCGCCTTCTATCAAGAATTTGGTAGCTAGAATTCAGCCAAGTAAAGGTTCCGCTTTATTGACTTGGAGCCCATATACGTGTTCATTGTCCGGGGCAAAAATCATCGTATTCCGTAAACAGGCTGCATGTACACCAGTTGTGAATAAATCTTGTGAAACGGGGATGCAATTAACCGGATTTACGGAGATAGCTCGTTTGAACGTTGGTGACGTACAGTTTGAAGATACCAATAAAGGGGCGGGATTGATGAAGAATGCCAATTATGTGTATGTATTAGTGGTGGTGTTTACCAATTCGAGTGGTCAAACCGATTACAGCCCTATGTCCAATTCCAGCTGTGCTTTTATTCCATCATCTGCGCCCTTGATGACAAACGTTTCTATTCAGAAAACGGATGCAAGCAATGGGGAAATATTGGTTCGCTGGTCACGGCCTTTGAACCTAGATACTAGTTTGTACAAAGGTCCATATCAGTATCAGGTAATGCGCGCTGAAGGAAATGGATCCACTAATTTTGTGGTCATTGGAAGTCCTATTTCAGCATCGATTTTGCAAGCGAAAAATGATACTTCGTTTATCGATAAAGGATTGTCAACGGAAGCAAAGGTTTATCGATATCGTGCAGATTTTTATTATACTTTAAATGGGCAATTCAAATTATTGGATTCACCTAGTCCAGCCGCTCAAGTACAATTAGTGGCTCAGTCAGCCGTAAGGTCTAATAAGTTGGCTTGGTCTGCCGATGTTCCTTGGTTAAACGATTTCCAAGTTCACCGGGTGTATCGAGAAACTCCACGTGGTTCAGGAAAATTCAATCAAATAACGGAAGTCTCGGTAGCTGGTCCAAGTACTTATACGTATACAGATCAAGGAACGGATTTTTACACCAAAGATGGGAAGTTTGATGTCACACTTTCTCCAGATTCCACCTATTGTTATTATGTCGAAACCTTAGGCTCTTATGGTGAAGGTTTCCCTGCCATGACCTTAATTAATGCCTCTAAAATTGTTTGTTTGAAACCTCAGTCGGATGTAAATCCATGTGCACCTAAATTGAGTTTATCTGCTCCTGATTGTGCGGCCTTAGATGGATCCTTGAATTGTAATTTTACCAGTTTTACGAATCAATTGACTTGGCAACCGACTTTGACTGGTACATGTGATCAAAATATAGCCTCGTACCGCATTTATTATGCGCCTAGTGCCGCAGGGCCATTTACTCGGATTGCAGAGGTTAGCGATTTGCGCTATTTACATCAAAAGAAAGATTCCTTTATTGGAAGTTATTATGTAACGGCCATTAGTCAATTAGGCAAGGAAAGTCCGAAAAGTGAAACATTGAACCAAGACAATTGTCCATCTTTTGAACTACCTAATTTATTTAGTCCGAATGGCGACTCGAAAAATGATGTTTGGTTACCCATGCGTTGTCCTCGATTTGTAAAAACGGTCGTATGTAAAATAGTAGACCGTTATGGTCAATTGATCTATGATTACAACGGCACGGGATCTGATTTTGGGTGGAACGGGAAAGATAGTTCGGGAAAAGATATGGCAGTGGGAACTTATTTTTACACGGTGGATGTTAGCTTTGATGTCAATGATCCAAGTTTGAAAACCAAAAGTTTGAAAGGTTGGGTCGAACTAGTTCGCTAATGAAAAGCCCCATATTCATCGACGGGAATTGTCGCTTTTGTCGCTTTTGTGCCAAAGTTTTGCGCTACATGTGTGGTGAAAAGATTCAGATTGAATTTCAGGGTTCTGATGTGTACCAAAGCTATGTTCTAAAATATCCCCATCCAAATTGGGAAGTGGATAGCATTAAAATGGTAGAGGGAAATCAGGTTTTGATCAAGTCCAAGGCTGTTGAGTATGTTTTGTCTTTGGCCCCATGGTATTACCAAATTTTTCAGATATTCTTTTTTTTACCTAGCCGTGTATTGGATAAAGGCTATGATTTTATTGCCAAAAATCGATTGATTTGGGGGAATTCGGTGGATGCTTGTGAGCTTTAGCGACTCCTTAAAATGGGTGTCATTTGGCTGAATAATTTTGGATCAAAAACGATATCCCATTTTCTAGCCGCCTCTTCTAGTCCAGCAAAGTTAAAGTGAGTTCCATCCCAGCGAAAACCAGCACCTACCACAGATTGTAAATTAGCACCTTCGATGACATTGGGGAAGGTTTTCAAGATGACATTTTGAGCTTCCTGCACATGTAAATCCTCTGTTTTATTGAGACCACGGTTACTTCTCGCCAGCATAAAACTTAGATTTTTACTTTGAAGTATGTTACGCGTATAATCCATATAAATACCGGTGTATTTGATGATATTATCCATGGAAGTAGTGGCGTCATTTTCTCCATGAATGACTAATACGGCTCTCAATCCGCTTCTAGGGACTTCAGATAAGAGTTTATTTTCAAAAAAGGAATATGGGTATCTTTTTTTCCAGTCGAACAGTGTGCTGCTGAATTCCAATCCTAAAGCCGATTTTCCCCATTGTTCCGAGGTAGATCCACCGATTCCCGTACTATAGATGCGAATGGGAACTTGGTATCTGTTTTTTAGTTTATCGGCGAGTCTCCCCCAAAAGGCAACTACGTTATTGTCGGAATATTTAATGATTTCACACCATTTTTTGTCGTAATCGGTCAATTCATAAGGAGGTTGGCCTTCTGCTAAGGAGTGACCTATGACTGCAAAAACTTCTCCAACTTTAAAGGGAGATTGGGTTAGGAGAGTATCACTGACTGTTTTGGAATCCTGCATTAACTTGATTTCTGGATAATATCCGCCAGCCTGTAAAGCGAATTCACCTTTGAATTGAGCGCCTTCTTTACTTAGATTGAGCCAATCGCTTTCTTTTCCACCAAGTACGTTTTTGAATTTGACTTGGGCAGAAGTAAATGATAGGGAACTTTGCCCTACAAGGACAATTTTACCCTGATTGTTGAGATCTCGTTGAACAAAAGTCCGACTATTCGATGCATCAATTTGGATATTTCCTTGCTGATTGGAGGATGGGTTATTCTCTTCCTTTTGGCATGAAATGAATAGGCTTAGGCAGAGAGGGATTGCTAGGAAGGTTAAAAATCGATATAACATGCAATTGAAATTTAAGAGCGTTTCAGATAGCCAGAAGATTAATTTATCTTTGTCAAAGATTGTCAATCTTAAATCAAAAATATAACAAAACATAATAAAAATGAAGGCATTCGTATTTCCCGGTCAAGGATCTCAGTTTCCAGGTATGGCCAAAGATTTATATGAGAACTTTGCTTTAGCGAAAGAAATCGTGGATGAGGCGGATCAAATTTTGGGTTTTTCTTTGTCGAAAGTCATGTTTGAGGGGGCTGATGAGGATTTGAAACAAACGAAGGTGACTCAACCTGCCATTTATTTGCACTCGGTACTAGTGGCTAAATTAGGGAAAGATTTTGCTCCAGACATGGTGGCTGGACATTCCTTGGGCGAGTTTTCGGCATTGGTTGCGGCAGGTGGATTATCTTGGCAAGATGGATTGCGTTTGGTCTATCAAAGAGCCTTGGCGATGCAAAAAGCATGTGAGGTAGTTCCAAGTACCATGGCAGCAGTTTTAGGCCTTGCAGATGCCGAAATTGAACGTATTTGTGGAGAATTGAATGGGGAAGTGGTGGCTGCTAATTACAATTGCCCAGGTCAAGTGGTAATTTCAGGTAGTGTGTTAGGAATTGAAAAAGCAGCTGAGCTATTGAAGGCGGCAGGAGCTAAGCGAGTTTTGACATTACCTGTTGGTGGAGCATTTCACTCACCCTTTATGGAGCCAGCGCGTGTGGAATTGGCGGCAGCTATAGAAGCCACGACGATTGAACGACCTATCTGTCCGATATTCCAAAATGTAACGGCAAAGCCTTCACAGGATCCAGCGGAAATCAAGCAGAATTTAATAGCTCAATTAACAGGTGCGGTACGTTGGACGCAGTCGGTGGAGGCAATGGTTGCAGCAGGTGCAACGGACTTTATTGAGTGTGGTCCAGGTAAGGTTTTGCAAGGTTTGGTGAAGAAAATTAGTGCTGATGTCCAAGTTGCATCGATGGAGTTGGCATAAGCAGCTTTGTCAAGTGCAAATTAATTGCTTGATTTAGAGCCTCCAAGCCGATTTTGGATGAAATAATTCAATTTTTTTTGAAGCACATTTGATAATTCGCTTAGGAGGTCTTATTTTTGCATTCGATTTGGAATTGACCTATGGTGTAAAGGTAACACATCTGATTTTGGTTCAGTCGTTCTAGGTTCGAATCCTAGTAGGTCAACCACCCTTTCCCTCGCTGATTTTTCGGCGGGGGATTTTTTTTGTTAAAGTTTCTAAATATTATAAATTAATAGATTAAAATTACCTCATAAAATTTTAAATGAATGAGTTTTTGTATTTTTAAACGATGGCAAAAAATAAATCTAAATACATTCCTAAGGCTATAAATAATCCTGTAATTCAGGCTAGAAAGTTAGATGAATTGAAGTCTAGTTTAGATAAATTGGGCAAGACTTTGAAAGCTGTTGAAGAGTCTCATAGTACTCATATCACTTATCTAGGTAATTTTGCAAGGCACGATATTAAAAACTCTATACAAAGTATGGATAGTATTATATCTACGAATAATTCTGATGAAATAAATCAAGAACATTTGGAGTCTTTATCAAAGAACCTAGAAGTAATTAGAGGAACTATGGATAATTTTTCAAACCTTGTTCCACATTCTCAGGATGATACATTCACGTTAGAAAGTTTGATCTTAGGTATTGAAATTTTAAATCGAAGTATCTTTTTTGAAAAGAAAATTAACTTCATAAAAGAACTTCCTGATAATTTAGATTTAAAATTTAAATTACCATTCCAGTCTGTTTTACAGATGCTTAATAACTTAATAATTAATTCAATAAAAGCATTGGAGTACACAGAAAATCCGAAAATTAAATTTTCGGCATATATAAAAGATTTTGTTTATTTGGAAATATTTGACAATGGGATTGAAATAGACAATCTGAATTCAGAAAAGGTATTCGATTTTGATTTTTCAACTACTGGAGGTTCAGGAATTGGATTGTATCACGCAAAGTACATTTGTGAAATTTTTGAAGGTAAAATTGAGCTTATTAACACGAAAAAAGGTGATTTTACTAAATCATTTTTAATATATTTACCAATTCTAAAAGATTAATAATGAGAAGAAATGTTTTAGTAATTGATGATGTTAAGGAACAAGCTGAAGGTTTGTCAAAGTCGTTGAATGCTCAGATTCAAGGATGCACTTTCGAAGCTTATTATTTAGAGTCGCAAATTCTTGATGCAATTGAAAATAGATTCTATAGTTTAGCAATTGTAGATATTAGAATGGATAAATATGAAATTGATGGTATTGAAATTGTAAAAAAAATATTTGAATATAATCCACTAGCTAAAGTAATAATAGTTTCGGCATTTAAAGGTGAGTATTTTGGGCAATTAAAAGAATTGTTACTTTCTGGTAAAGTGATAGATGTGCAAGATAAAGAGTCAATTTCAGTTTGGGTACCTAAATTGAAACTTGTTATAGATAATTATTTAGGTGAATTGGATAAGGATCCTTCCGAAATTAACAATGCATTACTTCAAATGTATTCTGAAACCAAAAATGAAAAAGATACATATATTAAAGGAGAAAGATTTGAGCATTTTATAAGTTTACTTTTTCAGTCTATTGGATTTAACAAAGTTGAAAAGCGTGTTAAAGATACTTCATTGAATGAAGTTGATTTAATAATTCGGAATGATATTGAAGATGTTTTTATTAACAAATTTGGTAAGTATATCTTAATTGAATGTAAGAATAAACCCAAAGAAAGTGTTTCTAAAAATGATTTTATAATATTTTACAGTAAGCTCAAAAATACAAATGGTTTAGCTGAATTTGGAATTATAGCAACTACAGGTAAAATAGCCAGAACGGTATTTTTAGAAGCAATGAGGGAATCTGGAGATAGCAAAAAAGTGTTATTCTTGTCAAATTTTGAATTAATTAAATTGATAAAAGCAGAAGATAAGTTATTTACTTTTAAACAAATTATTGACGATCAAGTAAAGGGCTAGTTTTCTTAGTTTTAAAATTAATTGTCAACATAAATTGTTAATTTTTTGAGAAAATATTTTAGCAATTGTATTCTGATTTTTTTCTTTGCCACTTTGTATTCCTGTGGAAGTCAAGTACAGTATCAAACAGGAATTACCAAGTTTTCCAATCAAGATTATTTGGGGGCGAACGTGGAGTTTAGTGAGGCTCTTTTGAAGGATAAGCGAAATGATGAAATCTATTTTGCTCGGGCGGCCAGTCGGAGTTTAGCGGGCTATCATTCTTTAGCCATTGCCGATATGAATAAAGCTATTAGCTTGAATGATTCTCGTCCAGATTATTATTTCTTTCGAGGGTATTTCAAATCACAATTGGCATATCACAAAAGCGCGATCAAGGATTATTCTATCTGCATCATTAAAGCACCATGGTATGTAGAAGTTTACCGTCACCGAGCAGATTCATTTATTGCATTAGGTGATTTGACTGAAGCATGTCTTGATCTTCAAGAGGCCATAGCAGCCGGCGATACATCGGCAATTACTTTACAGGCAAAATATTGCTCATTGAAGCCTTAATCTATCACAATTTAGCTTATTGGCTCCTTGTCTAGGTGATAGAAATATAATAATTTAGTAAAAAAGTATAAATAAAATTAACTTGCATTACATGTAAAGCCAATATGTGGCTCTCATGTATCTGCATGGCATTATTTATTAAATGTGTATGATTCCCAAAGTTTCTTCTATTTTTCGTCGATGGAATGAGTTAATAAGCCAATGGTCACAACATCAATTGGGTGTTATGCTAATTTGTCTGGCGCTCTTTACGGGGTTCTCCTTGCTCTATTTCCCAAAGGTTATTCAGAAGCGCTTAGATAATTCATGGACTAGTAATGAAAAGTATATGATTGATTTTATCAATCGAAAGATCGAACATCCTTTGGTGGCCATGGTAGGTAAAGATTCTAGAGAACATTTTGCTAAAAGAGAGTTACGAATTACTCCCTATTTGATAGGGAAGGCGTTTCACTTGAATGCGATTCGACTTTTTTATTTGCAAGTATTGTTATTACCCTTGTTTCTTTTTCTCTTTTTTAATTTAATTCGAAAATTGGCTGGTGGAGATGCCCCTTTGGCATTTTGGGCAACGGCCAGTATTTTATTTACCTACGTAGGGCATTCATTTGTCTATGATACGCTATTTTATGACTCATACGCCTATCTATTTCTATTGATTGCATGTTATTATTATGATCGAATATGGTCTGTTTTGGCCTTGATTTTAGCCTTTTTTGTGGATGAGCGTAGCTTATTCCCTGCCTTGAATTTGCCATTATTGTTTTTATTTCAATCGGGTATCCCTTCAGGAAAATGGTCGGATGTCATTCATGATTTTCTTTGGAAAAATAGAGCCACTCATTATTTATTGATCAGTTTAACCTTATTTGTCATCATTCGATATTATTTATACACCAGTTTCCAATTGGAAACCCCTGTGGGGAAACATGCTGGGGTGCAATTAGGCTTTGCCTTTTTGCATGGATATAAATTGCCCAATGCCTTGTTTTCTGCTTTGAAATGGGACATTATTTTACCCATTATCGCTTTTGCCTATTTGGTGAAGCAGCGGATATGGGCATCCGTTTGGCTTTATTTTGG
Organism: Aquirufa salirivi; assembly: GCF_045310485.1. Lineage (NCBI taxonomy): Bacteria > Pseudomonadati > Bacteroidota > Cytophagia > Cytophagales > Flectobacillaceae > Aquirufa > Aquirufa salirivi. The sequence continues at coordinate 95,616 of NZ_JBEWZH010000007.1, read as the reverse complement.
CACTTATTTAGCTTCATTGATAGCAGCCACGGCTGTGGACGATGTCACTCGAAGCCTAACTTTTTGTTTCCCGATTGTTTTCGTATGTTTTCAAATTATTCATCATCTTAAGGAACAAGAAAGTGCGCGAATCTTCCTTAGTCTGATATTTTTGGCCAATTTTTTAACTCCAACTTACACATTGTTGATGCATTTGGAACGAATTACTCCCCTCAGTTGGATTTATTAGGTACTAAGATCGTTGAATCGTCGAGTCTTTGATGAATTGATTTCCCCAAGCGGATGCTTTTTACTATTTTAGTACCCAAAATTTGTATCAATATCCATCAAACACCCAACCATGAAATACTTGATTCTATGTTTTATCATGTTGTTTTCATTACAAGTACATAGTCAAGTATCGATTGTTTTTCCTCACAACCGACAAATATTTCAACGTGATGCTCAAAATGAAGCCCGTTTATCTATTCTAGGGAATTGTTCACAAGATATAAGCTTGGTACAATATAAATTGGAACCAGTGAAAGTGGGTCAAGGGACATTAATCAATTGGACAAGTATTAATACTAAGCCTGTTGCAGGTTTTTATCAAGAAATCATTACCGCTAAAGGAGGCTGGTATACTTTGAAAATTCGAACTTTTCAGGGCTCCACACTAAAAGATTCCACTCAATTGGATCGTGTAGGTGTCGGGGAGAATTTCATTATTTCTGGTCAATCCAATGCCCAAGGAGGAAATAACCGTCGGGCCGAGGAAAGTTTTTCCAAGGATGATCGAGTTAATGTGGCTAATGTGTACAATTACTTTAAAGACTACAATAATTCCCCATTTTACCGCTATTTAGGTCGGTTGAACACTGATTTTCCTTTTACCGATTTCCAACATTTGGATGCCAAAACTACGATAGGTCCCATGGGATTATCCAATTATTATTGGGCGCGATTGGGGGATCGATTAGCAGAGACCTACAATGTTCCTGTTTGTTTTATCAATACTGCCTGGTTAGCCACTGTTATGCGGAATTGGTATGAATCATCTTTACCTAATGCCAAGCCATCTGCCAATCCTTTTGATCCCAACATTTCCTATGATGCCGGATTTCCTTTTAAGAATTTAAAGCGAGCTGTTGAGCTATTTGGGAAGAAAAATGGAGTTAGAGCCATACTTTGGCATCAAGGCGAAACGGATTCATTTGGCTATCGTTTAGATTCTTATGAGCTTCGAAAAGCGAAAACGGATACCTATCAGCAGAATTTCAAGGATATGATTAAAAACCTTCGGACTCAAACGGGAATCGATGTACCGTGGTTAGTTTCTCAGGTTTCCTATGGAGCAGGATTGGTGAATGGGGCTTGCAGTCTGTCCTACACAGATGAATTATTGGTAAGAAAACAGGGAGATATGGTGACAGAAGTCAGTGGTATACCTGAAATTTATTTAGGGCCCTATACGGATGTTGTAGAGATTCCTCGTAAGCCCGATGCTTTCTCCGAATGTGTCCATTTCTCTCCTGATGCCTATGAAGAACTGGCCTACCTTTGGTTAGTAAAAATATCTGAGGCGATCGGTAAAAATGCCAAGGCGGTTACTCCCAAAGCTTTACCTAGTTTTTCGGTCATTTGTGATAATACCAATGCGACCAATTTAAGTGTTAGTACTCCAGATAACATTCAATGGTTAAATGAAAGTTCGCAAGTATTTAGTACGACCAATACGATACAACAAGCAAAATCTGGAAATTATGCGATGCGTTTGCAAGATGGTGTAGGAAATGAATTTAGTGTTCCTTTGTTTCAATTTAAGCCGCTGCAAGCTCCAGCAACTCCTGTTATTTTAGTCAAGGGAGATACCTTGTTTTGCCAAGGAGCCTCGGTCGAATTGCAGGTAGCAGCTAATTCAGATTTAAACTACGTATGGAATACAGGTGCGCAAAGTTCATTGATAACCGTTAAGGATAAAGGCTCTTTTCAAGTAAAAGGAACTAATACTTATCAGTGTACCACGGCATATTCGAATGCAGTTAGCACCCGAGTTTTTGACATCCCAGCGGCTCCTGTAATTACACAGGAAAGTCCTTATTTTCTTAAGACTTCTGTATTGAAAGCCAGTGATACGAATTTGTTTTGGGAGTTCAATCAAAAGGTCTTGTCTGAGAAAAGTACGATTTTACGCGTTATAGATTCTGGGACCTATTCCTTATACTTAACTAAAACCTATATTCCGGGACCAACCTGTGCATCTCCTAAGGCTAGTTATAGCTATAGTTTGCCAGATGACATGGGAGTGGTGGTATTTCCCAATCCTGTAGTTAATTCCTTGTCGATACAAGCAAGAACGTCTTTAGCCGGCGCTTTGGTGAAAATATATACCTTAGATGGCCGATTGGTGATGGATTCACAAATCAGCCAAGATGGGTCAGCCCAATTGAATGTACAACATCTTTCGCAAGGATTATACAAATTATGGGTGAGAACAAATGATCAAAAGGAATACGTAAAAAATATCATCGTAAGCCATTAATTATAATCTTGTTCGAGGAATTTTTTCAATTTGATTTTATCGTCCGACTTATTGAAATCCGTAGCAGCTTTGCCCCATGTCCAAAGGGTGTAAGATAAAACTAAATCTCTTGGTAGATCAGCTGGAATCCCAGAGCTGATACCTCCTTTTTTCGTTTTGATTAAGACCACGCCATTAGCCCCTCTTACGCCATAAATTGCCGTTAATGAAGCATCTTTTAATACTTGAACGGATTCGATATCATTGGGATTGATGGTGTTCAAATTCCCTGTTACAGGTACATCATCGACCACATACAAAGGGCTATTTGAATTGATGGAACCATAGCCGCGAACACGTACCATAGTGGCACCACCGGGAGAATTATCGTTACCGACCGTCACACCGGCTACTTGTCCAATCATTTTTTGATTCACACTAGCAGCATTGACATTGGCCAGATTTTTATCTGTGATTGTGGCGGGAGCCCCATTGTCTTTGGCTTTTTCTTTGGGAGCTATACCTGCAAAATTCTTTTGGATAAATTCGATTCCTACACCAGCTTGTCCAGTAGCATTTTTCGACTTATGTATTTTTATTTGCTGTATTTGATTAATAGGGATGACCGTCGTGTCATAAAAAGGACCTTTGGTAAAAACATCCATCGGGTCGTAGAGGTAGATAAATAAACTATCTCGACGAATGGAGAAAGTGCGACTTGCTTCCAGTGCTTGGCTTTTATTCGCTAAAGCACTGGAAGAGGCCGTCTTGCTGAAATATGTACTTAAAATCTGACTTACTTCTTGAGGAGAGGTGGTAGATTGTCCACTTACTGTAACACTCGCAAATACAAACAGGGAAAAGAATACGTATTTCATGGCATTATGGGGTTAGTTAGAGTTAGCTAAGACCTTAGCTGCTTCTCCTAGTCTTTCGTAGGATAGTATCATCGATCTTACATTATGGTAGTTGATTTTCCAGGAGTGTGACATATGTCTCCAGATAGGTTCTCCTTCTCTGGTCATCAAAGGCCACCACTCACCGGTGTTAAAATTAATCATTTTATCGAAAACAAAACGATGTACTTGTCGATAAGCTTTTAGAAAGTCTTGATCTTTAGTTAAGAGGTAGGCATCTGCCATACCAATCAGCATTTCAGCCTGTTGCCAAAATTCTTTTTCTTTATCATAGACCTGTCCATCGTGCGATCCTTCTACAAATACACCACCAAATTCCCAATCGATTCCATGTTCCATAGAATGGTAGAAAGCTTTCTTCAGGTTATCCATATAATCAACTACCGGGAATTTGCCAATGTTCAATGCATGCATTAATAACCATCCAAATTCTGAATTATGGCCATAAGAAGTATTGTCTACGGCTGAGGCTTTTTGTCCACCTTCTGCAAAACGATCCCAACCCCAAACGATATCGAATTTAATTTGCGGGGCTACAGACCAGTCGGCCCAGAATTGCGGAACGCCCGTACCATAGTCAGGATGCATGATTTTTTGAATTAAAATATCAATGGATTCCTTCAGTTTTCTGCGATGAACTTCCTTACCACTGGCTTCATATAAGGTTGTAAATGCTTCCATCAAGTGCATGTGAACGTCCAACGTTTTGCGGTCGCCACCGGGTGATCCAGCACCCATCAATTCCCATTCTTCGGAGAAGAACTCCCAATAGCCGCCCAGGTTGGTATCTACAGCATATTTTTGTAATAGGTCAAAGGTCTTTTCGGCATATTCCAAACCGATCGGGTCACCAGTAGCTAAGGTGTATTCGCTTAAACTATAAATGACAAAACTATGTCCGTAGCCAATTTTCTGTTTATTTGTCGCATTACCTTTGCGGTCCATCATCCAATAGAAACCACCATTTTTCTCATCCCACATTTTTTCAATCAGGTATTTAACGCCATGTTCGGCCATTTCTTTCATGATGGGACCTCCGAAAGCGTGTCGGTAGGCTTGGGAATAAGTGAAAACAGAACGGGTTTGGGCGATCAGAGATTTTTCATCGGTACCTGAATCATTTCCAAACTCATCGAAATGGGTCAAGTAGCCACCATATTCTTTATCGATGGTTCTTTTGGACCAGAAAGGCAATAAATGCGCTTCGGTATAGTCTTTAATTTCTTTTCTTAGGGCTTCAATTTCTTGAACATTCATCGTTATAATTGGTTTAGATCTAAAATTTCTTGAGGGGAGGCTTCACCAGTTTCACCTAGTTTATGGATGGAAATATGCGCACACAAGGTAGCAAATTCACAGGCTTCTTGTATACTGGCACCAGCTGCTTTAGCAGCAGAGAACCCAGCAACAATCATATCGCCTGCACCTACCGTATCAATGGGGCCTTTGGCAGGGATGCCTGCTTGCCAGTGAAATTGGTCATGGTCAGCATAAATTAATCCGCGATCGCCCAGGGTAACTAGTGCACCTTGCTGACGGTTTTTAACCCATTCTTTCACAATCTGTGGTACTAGATCATTGTCCTCCAATAGGGCAGGGTCTATATTCAGTAAATGGGCTAATTCAGATTCATTCACTTTCAGCAGTATATTATGGGCAAAATGCCCTAAGCTACGTAAATCGGCTAAGCCAATTTTTTGCACCTTATTCATGGCTTCTTGTAGTTTTTCTAGTAGATTTTGGTTCAGTAATGGGTAGCGAAATTGCTCGTTGATGATCACCCAGTCGAATTCAATAAGTTGATGACAAAGTGAATCCACTAAATCTTGACTAGCCTGAACGATATCTTTTTCTTGCGTACCAAAGTCGATCCGATTCAATTCCACATCCCCTTGCATCGGTTTGGAATAGGTGGGTGTATCCATGCCAGTTAGAGCTTTAAGATTTTCCGCATGAATGCCTAAATTTTGGCAGTGAAAATTCATGTCGCGACCAAAAATATCGGAACCAATGAGTCCAAATGTGGAGGTGGGCACGCCTAGAGTAGCTAAGTTTTTAGCCACATTTCCGGCACCACCTAGTCCTGTTTTTGGAGCTTTAGCCCAGTGTACTTCTTTTTTTGTTTCGACAGAAAAGTCGCCAGTAGCTTCTCTTTTTTGGAAGTAGAAATCTATGGCAAAATCTCCAATGACCGCAATTTTCAAGGATTGAATACGGGTTAGGATGTGCCGTAATTGTTCGGGGGACATGCGTAAAAGGTATAGATTGAAATAATAGGTTTATAATGATGTAAAGCTAAATAAAAATCATCAAAAGGGAATTGTAAATTATAAATGATGATTTATAAATTATAAATGGATGTGGTGCCATTTTACATGCTTCTTGCTACATTCCCATGCTACATTTGTCTTGTCCTGATAAAGGTATACTTTGGGTTTATTAATAGTTCATTGTAAATATAAATTAAGCTGCATATAAATCAACTAGCTTTTTCATTTTTAAAGTTAAATGTGGTCTTGTCATGAAATAAGTTGACTTTAAGTTTGTTATTAATACATCTTAAATAAAAATTTAGCAGTTTCAAAACCCCCAAAGGCTTTCATTTTATAAAAATTAAAGGCCATGGTAAATGGTGTGATTATTGTAATTTGAATCAGCCCATAAATAACATCACTTAAAATCCAATTTTACGGTATTTCTTTTTTTTCAAAAAAAAGAAACAAAAAAACTTCTTTTCTTGTCGGTCATCAAAGGCGAATTTCGCTTCGCGAAACCTTGATTCACTACGCTATCGCCTATATTTTTGACGCCGACACGCATCGCCTTTGCTAAGGTCAAAACCTCGTCTACCGCTGCGTTCATCATCTTTCGCTCGTGCTGACCGACGGTATTTTCTATCAAAAAATCACAAATTTCATTCTGAAACTAAACTCTAATAAAGACAACTGATGAGGTTAATCCCAACGAAAGATGGGAACGTAGCATGAGTGAAGCGGTAGGCGAGAAGGGAATTGTAAATGATGAATTATAAATTGTGAATGCCTGAATGACGTTGACCGTTGTATCTATTTTTGGATTCTACATTTTAACAGTCGAATGCGGAGTGAACATCGGTTCCGCGAAGCGGAATTCGTCTTAGGATTAACCGTTACTTCATTTTTTTTGTTTCTTTTTTTTAAAAAAAGAAATACCTAAGTAATGGCATTAAAGTAGAGTGAGATATAAAATATCATGTATTGCTACAATAAATACATATCGGAAAATCCAAAATATTAATGTTCGATAACTACCAGCTGAGTCTTCCTAAAAACTGTCAACCTATATCAGGACAAGACTATTCCCATTCTACCTTCTTAATTCTACATTTTCACGGGTATCCAAATCTCTTCTTCCGAGTTTGGATCATTGTTTTGGTACTTTTCACCTAAGACCTCAAAATGCGGTCGGTGATCTAATTCATAGCCTGAAGAAGGCAACCAAGAGTTGAAGATGTATTGAAATATTTGAGGGTCAGAAGATAGACCTTGGTAGTCAAATACTGCATATAAACCTCCAGGTAAAAGAATATTGTCCATGCCTTGGGGTATTGATGTAGAAGGATTAACTTCCACGCAGGCCCATTTTTCAAACGAATTCAAAGGTGAAAATTGAGTAAAATAGGTGGGTGGGTAAATTTGCAGGGAAATTAAATCATATGAATGGATATCCATTATTTCATGGCGTCTTGGCATGAAGCTAGCCCAAAGTAGGCCCGTTTTATTTGCTGCCAAACTCATTTCTTGGTGTAAACCAAGGAGTCTTTTTTCTTGAAGTATTTCAAGTCGAGGTGTCATGCCTGGGACAAAAATAGAGGAGAACTATGATTTTTTAAACATGCTTTCATAGCGGCTTATCCAATCTGCCACGGTAATTTTTTGAGCTAATTCTGCAATCAAGGAAAAAGGGATATCATCCATTTTTTTGAACCTGACACAGCTCTTGCCCATATCCAGTTTTGATTTGGCATGTTTCGGATATTCATTTTGGAACCATTGAAGTAGCTTTTCGTCGGCATACATGCCCATGTGGTATAATGCGATGAAGTTCTTTTGCGAGGCAATACTTAAAAAGGGGAGAGGTTCATCGGTTTTACAATGATAGCCAGCTGGGTAAATGGATTTGGGTACAACATAGCCAATCATGCCGTAGCTGATGGTTTCTTCAAATCCTGGGGGAAGATGTTGGAGAATGGATTTACGTAATTTGGCGATGACCACTTTGCGATCATCCGCTAATTGGTTTTCATATTCATCTGGGGTGAGGTCTGGGTTGGACATGGGGGGATTAATTTGATTTTAAAATTAATTGTTTCAAGGTTTATGATTCAAAATTCTTAAACTGTTTAAATGCACTTTGTGCAATATTCTCTTCCTGAGGAAACATAAATTCTCTGTCAATTGGAATTTTTCTTTTAGCTATTAATCAAATGTTTAACTTGGTCAAGTTTGGGAGAATAGAAAATCATGAACATGATTTTCTATTTATCAATTTATGGAATATCCTTAATTCTAAGCTTCATTTGATTAGTTTGAAATATAGTAGGAAAATGAATCCCATGCGCAAGCTTTGTCAAATTTTCAAAATTTGACAAAGCTATTTGACAAAGCTATTTGACAAAGCTATTTGACAAAGCTAAACTGTTTGAAAGATAAGCAAAAAGCGGATTTCGAGGCATAACCGTTTGCTTTTGTACAAATGAGTCATTGAGCCTCGATAAACCGCTTTTTAGCTAATTCGATGTTATAGGTAAGTTTATATTGGACTGCAATAAAAATCTAATAAATTTTATTTATTGTGGAGGGAAAACAGAGCTTACTAGGTTCGCTGCATCGTTTAATGTTCCCAATGTAATTTGAACGGTAGTACCACTAATAGCAGAAATAGGTGTGCTCTTGCCGTCAAATGGTGTAACGATTAAATTTTCAATACCTTGACATAACGGCCCTCCCTGAGGTGAGGAACTTGCACTTTGCCATAATCCATTGTATATCATACCAGAGGTTCCTGCTGGAGGAACATTATAGGATGTTGAAACCCCTTCAATTACGGTAACTAAAGTACCGCTTAAAATTGGCCAGCCAATAGCATTGGGATTATCAATGGTCGGAATTGGATTCGTTAATGGTCCAGTTTGAACATGTAGAACATAGGTATTTCCTGTTTTAGAAGAAATAAATGTGTATTTTGCTTTTGAATTTGGCATTTTAAATAGATTAGATTCCTTACTCATTAGGCTTTTCGGTTTCCGCCCCTCATTGAATTGACTGAATGAGATCAGTCCGTTTTTATTGTGGTTTCTGCTCCACTCGTTTTTATTTCTGTCACCTTGGGTGGTCAACCCTTTTTTGACCTTTTCAGTTAAACTTTGTCATTTTGATTGCAGATTTTCCATGGACAGGTTTTTTGCATACATGTTTTTTGTAATACATCGACATTTATTGCCGCAAATCGGTTTGTCCCAGACATAAATCCTTCGCCAATCTACTTTTTCTATACCATTCCACCCATCTAGTAATCAGATTGTTACGTTTTCTTTTGTGAAGAAAAATTCAAATTCAGAAATTTCTAGGTAAAATCGCCCTACTAGGTAGGATATAAGGGCTTTGTTCTGAATTTTAAATGAGGATTTTGCTTGTAAACAAAAGTTTAAATTCTCATAAAGTAATAGCCTTGTCAAATTTTCAAAATTTGACAAGGCTATTAATGGGTACAAGGGTAGGGTAGTCATGAGCATTTCAACTTGCCCTTGGTCCACATTTTTGAAGACTAAAACAGCTCCGTTTTTATTTTGACGAAGAAAAAAAATCTCCCAAATGCCTTCCTCTTTCCATTGGGCAATCTAAGCTTGCTCGTGCTGTATAATCTTTTGAAAATTGGTAGGGAGCTATTACGAACTAAAAATAATTTATAATCAATAATTCCTTCCAATTTCTTGTCGCAAATTCGTAAATTTACCTTTCGTTCCCACCTTTAAAACATTAGCATTTTGGCCTTAATCAAATCAATCTCTGGAATTCGTGGTACTATTGGAGGAAAGCCCGGTGAAGGCTTAAGTCCAATCGATGTGGTAACTTTTGCGGCGGCTTATGGTACTTGGCTTCGTCGTAACAACCATCCATCCAATTCCATTGTATTAGGTCGTGATGCGCGGATATCAGGTGAAATGGTTTCTTCTTTAGTGGCTAATACGCTGATTGGTTTGGGTTGGAATGTGCTCGACATAGGTTTGTCGACGACACCTACCGTAGAATTAGCCGTCCCTTGGACAAAGGCTGCCGGTGGTATCATCATCACTGCTAGTCATAATCCTGCTCAGTGGAATGCGCTTAAACTCCTGAATTCAGATGGGGAATTCATCTCAGATGCCGATGGTAAGGCTTTATTGCAAATTGCAGAACAGCAAGATTTTCAGTTTTCAGAGGTGTTTCAATTGGGGAAAATTACCCAAGATGATACTTTCTTAGACCAACATATTCAACATGTTCTTGACCTTCCTTGGGTAGATGTTAATGCCATTGTTTCCTCCAAATTCCGTATCCTAGTTGATGCTGTCAATTCCACAGGTGGTATTGTCGTGCCTCATTTATTGAAAGCACTTGGTGCCGCTCATGTGGATGTGATCTTCGGTGAACCTACCGGCCATTTTGCGCATAATCCAGAACCGCTTCCTGAAAACCTGACGGACATGATTGCCAAAATGAAATCAGGTAATTATGACCTGGGCATCGTCGTGGATCCTGATGTAGATCGACTTTGCTTCATCAATGAAGACGGTAGTCCTTTTGGTGAAGAATATACCTTGGTGGCTGTAGCCGATTATGTTTTGTCCAAACAAATTGGAAATACTGTTTCTAACCTGTCGTCTACACGAGCTTTACGTGATGTGACCGAGTCCAAAGGTGGACATTATTTTGCAGCGGCTGTTGGTGAAGTGAATGTGGTCAACCAAATGAAGGCTCAAAAGGCCATCATTGGGGGAGAGGGGAATGGGGGAGTTATCTTTCCAGAATCACATTATGGACGTGATGCCTTAGTGGGTATCGGTTTGTTTTTAACGCATTTGGCTAATTCAGGTAAGAAGATTTCCGAACTAAGAGCCTCGTATCCTGCCTATGTCATATCCAAGAATAAAATGGAACTTTCGGCTAATCTGAACGTGGATTTAATCCTAGATTCCATTGCCAAAGCCTATCAAGAATACAATGTCAACACGATTGATGGAGTCAAAATTGACTTTCCAGATGGATGGGTGCATTTGCGCAAATCCAATACGGAACCTATCATTCGCATCTATGCTGAAGCTTCTACGGAAGAACAAGCCAACACTTTTGCTCAACAAATTATGAATGCGATTGAAAAAATCGCACAGTCTTAAAATTTATGTCAAATTCTGTCACGCCCATCTATTTGGACAATGCAGCTACTACGCCCATTGATCCCTTAGTTTGGCAAGAAATGCAGCCGTATTTTGAAAATTTCACGGCTAACCCCTCGTCGATTCACTCCCATGGCCGACAAGCCAAAGTGGCGGTGGAGCGAGCACGCAAGTCCATTGCCACCTTATTGAATGCTTCTCCCTCGGAGATTTTCTTTACCTCGGGAGGCACAGAGGCGGATAATACCGTGATTCAATCCGCTGTTTTATATGGCGGTGTAAAGACCATCATCACGTCGCCTTTGGAGCATCATGCTGTTTTACATACGGCTGAGGCTTGGTTGAAACTAGGTTTGGCGGATCTCAAATTAGTTCAGTTGCTCCCTGATGGCAGCATTGATTTAGCCGATTTAGAGCGTATTTTGCAAGAGAATCCACACGCATTAGTGAGTTTAATGCATGGGAATAACGAGATAGGTAATTTATTGGATTTGAATGCCGTAGGTGCTCTTTGTGAGCAATACGGAGCTGTTTTTCATTCGGATACGGTTCAAACCATGGGGCATTATCGTCATGATATGTCGCAACTACCCGTACATTTTATCGTAGGAGCGGCACATAAATTTCATGGTCCTAAAGGCATCGGATTTTTGTATGCCAAAGCTGGGGCAAAATTTCATCCCTTATTACATGGTGGCGCGCAAGAACGTAACCAACGTGGAGGAACAGAGAATGTCTATGGCGCAATCGGCCTAGCTAAAGCATTGTTCATGGCTTATGAAGAAATGGATGCGCATGAGGCTTACATCAAAGGCTTGAAATCCTACTTCATCGAGGGATTGAAAAATGCTTTCCCAAATGTGGAATTCAATGGAAAATCAGGTGATGTAGAGAATAGTTTGTACACTGTCCTCAATGTACGTTTCCCACAGGTGGTAGATGGTGATATGCTCTTATTTCAATTGGATATTGAGAAAATTTCAGCTTCGGGCGGTAGTGCTTGTTCGAGTGGTACTTCGGTAGGCTCTCACGTCCTTTCAGCCCTGAACCCGAACGCGACTGGTGCAGCTGTTCGTTTTTCTTTCTCAAAAAACAATACCCAATCGGAGATCGATCGGGTATTGGAAGTATTAAAGAAATTGATTCCCGCCTCTTAGTAGGCGCGGGCAAAAATAACACGTTGTTTCGATGGGTTTCCAGTAAGGATGCATTTTCCTGCTTCTTCCTGGGAATCTAAAGGAATACAACGAATGGTGGCTTTGGTCAATTCCTTGATCTTTTCTTCGGTTTCAGGACTTCCATCCCAATGTGCCGACAAAAATCCACCTTCTTCGATCTTTACTAGGAATTCATCCCAAGTATTCACTTCAAAAGTATTGGCAGTTCTGAAATCCAAGGCTTTTTGGAAGATGCTGATTTGAATATTTTCCAAAGTATCTACAATCACTTGCTCAATGCCTTCAAAGGGCAAACTGGATTTTACACGAGTATCACGACGAGCCAATTCGATGGTTCCGTTTTCGATATCGCGGTTACCAATTGCTAAGCGAATAGGTACACCCTTTAATTCATATTCAGCAAACTTAAAGCCTGGGCTTTGCTTTTCTGATATATCAAATTTCACAGATATGCCTCTTTTTTTCAAAGCGGACACTAATGGATCAATTTTAGATTTGATGTTATTCAATTGTTCGTCTCCTTTGTAAATCGGCACAATCACCACTTGGATAGGAGCTAATTTTGGAGGCAATACCAAACCTTGGTCATCTGAATGCGCCATGATCAATGCACCCATCAAACGAGTAGAAACACCCCAAGAGGTTCCCCACACAAATTCTTGTTGGTTGGCTTTATTCAAAAATTTCACATCAAAGGCTTTGGCAAAGTTTTGTCCCAAAAAGTGGGAAGTACCCGCCTGCAATGCCTTTCCATCCTGCATCATAGCTTCAATACAATAGGTATCTTCGGCACCCGCAAAACGTTCATTGGCAGTTTTACGTCCTTTGATCACGGGCATAGCCATGAATGTTTCCGCAAATTCGGAATAGATGTTCAACATCTGTTCTGTTTCTTCTACCGCTTCTTCTTTGGTTGCATGGGCTGTATGACCTTCTTGCCAAAGGAATTCCGCTGTTCTCAAGAATAAACGGGTACGCATTTCCCAGCGCATCACGTTCGCCCATTGATTCAATAAAATAGGCAAGTCGCGGTAAGATTGCACCCAGTTTTTATAGGTAGACCAAATGACGGTTTCGGAAGTTGGACGAATGATTAATTCTTCTTCCAATTTAGCTTCTGGATCCACGATAACCCCGTGGCCGTTCGGGTCATTTTTTAGTCGGTAATGGGTCACTACAGCACATTCTTTGGCAAAGCCTTCTACGTGTGAAGCTTCTTTAGAAAGGAATGATTTGGGGATTAAAAGGGGGAAATAAGCGTTTACGTGCCCAGTTTCTTTGAACATGTCATCCAAAGCTCTTTGCATTTTTTCCCAAATAGAATAGCCATACGGTTTGATGATCATACAGCCACGAACCGCTGAATTTTCAGCAAGGTCCGCGCGCTTCACCAATTCGTTATACCATTCAGAATAATTTTCAGCTCTGCTGGGTAAGGATTTACTCATAAAAATAGCTTGTCGCGTAATTAATTAGATATTAATTCGTTTTATTTGTGTTACTATTTACACTCAACGAACGATTAACGACAAAGATACGTTATTGTCCTTAGTTAAGCTTATACTTTTATCTCTAAGACCATGAAAAATCAACTTATTATCTTGTCTTTTCTGGGTATCGCAGCTTTATTTCAAGGCTGTGTGACCATTCAGGTCATTCCATCAGGAGAAGTTGCCAAGAAGCAATTTGCTTCAGATGATTTGTATGATGTGCCCCAGCGTGCCCTGGCTTCGACTAAAAAAGTAAAATCAGATTATTTGAATTTTGATGATAATTCCATCGTGATTGAAGAAGAGGAGGGGATAGCTGAGCAATCGACTTATTTGAATTCTAGAAGTGTCTACAATTACAATAACAGTGTGAATCCTAAAACGTATAACCAAGCGTATAACAGTGATGATAATGCAGGTTTCAACACCGCTTCTTCTTGGAATAATTGGTATGTTAATCCGATGATTAGATATGGATATGGATTCGGTTCTCGTTGGTATTCGCCATTGAGTTCATACAACATGATGATCAATCCTTATTATTCCCCTTATGGCATGATGAACGATCCATTCTATTTTGGAACCTCATATTTTGGCTTGGGTACGGCATATGGATTTAATAACTATCGTTTCTACAATCCTTTTTACAACCCATGGTCTTCCTATAATCCATACAGTAATTTTGGTGGGGTAGTGGTTAATAATTACAACTATTATAATTCCTTGGGGTCCAATGGATATAATTACAATAATACGACAGTAGATCCCCCTCGTAAAGTCAATTATGGACCAAGAGATGCAGCTTCATCTAACAGGGCTACTTATGGGGATTCATTCTCCAACACGCCTAGAAGTGGTAATAACTATTACAATAATCAAGGTTCTAACCAGCCAAGTACCTATTCTAACCGTTCGGTGGGTACACAAAATAGTGAGCGTTCGGCTGCGCCAAGAAGAAATAGCAATGTAGAATACCGTTATGCGGAACCATCACCATCCCGTCAGACAGAAACGTTCTCTAGACCTTCTTCTAACTCAGGAGGAGGATCTTATGGTGGGGGCGGAAGTAGCGGCAGCGGAGGCGGTGGTGGAAGTTCACGTGGACCTAGGTAATTTTGAACATATGAAAAAGTATTTTTTAACAATCGCCTTAGGATTGTGTTTACCAAGCTTTGTGTTCGGTCAAATATACACCTATGCGAATTTGGCCAAATATTTCTCTACTAGTTATGCCATGGGAACTGCCCGTATGCAGGCTTTGGGAGGCAATTATAGTGTTCTTGGAGCAGATATTAGTTCCATCGCTGCTAATCCAGCAGGGTTGGGATTTTACAATCGTTCGGAGTTGCATTTGAGTATGGCACAACAAAATTCTTCCACGAGTTCCAATTACCTTGGGAGTTCAGCCAAACAAACAGATGCATTATTTCATTTACCAAGTTTAGGATTAGTATTAGCGGGAGATCCAAGTACCTACAATAAATGGCATGGGGCCTTTGGTATCAGTTTCACCAGACATGTGGTATTTAGCCAACCAGTGTATCTAACTGGTACCAATAACCGAAGTTCCTTATTAGATTCCTTCATTGAGAAGGCAAACGATAAAAATGCAACTGGAGCTAGTTTAGACGATGAATATAGTCCGGCTAGCAATTATGCGGATAGTCCAGAAGCAGCCGCTTATCAAGCTTATTTGATTGACCCTAATGCTAGCTCAGGTGGTGTTCCATTCACGCGCTATGAGCCTAATTTGCCAACATCCCAAGTAGGGGAGGTTGTGAATTCAGGGGCTTTGAGTAGCTGGAATTTTAGCTATGGAGCGTCCTATATGGACAAATTATACATTGGTGCAGGCTTGCAATTTTCTAAGATTACTTCTACTACTACGAGTAATTGGTCAGAAGAATACGTTGGAGGACGCTATGTAGCTGCTATGAATTACCGAGAAAATTTAGTGACCAATGGTTCAGGAATATCTTTATCTCTAGGTATGATTTATAAGTGGAGTCAGAATTTGAGAGTTGCTTTTAATTTCCAAAGTCCAGCATATTTTGATCAAATGAGTGAGCGCTACGATGCACGCATTAGTCCTACTGTCAATGGTATCCCTTCTTACGATGCAAACGGAGTACCTATTATTATAACGAATATTCGACCCGTATACGTTACCCCGAATGAGTTTACGTATCAAATGACTAGTCCTATGACCTTATCGGGTGGATTAGCTTATTTCTTTGGGAAAAGAGGTTTTTTGAGTATGGATTTAGCTTATGTGAATTATCCTGGGATGCGCGTATCTTCAAGTGAATTGTCGTCATTGGCCGACCAACAATTTCAAGATAAGCACAATGGTCAAATCAAACGAAATTTCGATTCAGCTTTAAACATTAAGATTGGAACAGAGATTCGTGTAACAACGAATTGGAATGTGCGAGCAGGAGTGGCCCAGTTTGGAGGCGGATATGCCAGTACTTACGATACGATTGACCGCAATAGCCTACAAATCTCAGGAGGAATTGGTTACCGAGCTTCTTCTTTTTATATTGATTTAACAGCTGTTCAACGTACATCGAAAGATGGATTTACACCATACAGCCTAAAAAATGCGGCAGATTATTCTTCCGCCATGTTGACTAAAAATAACCTGCAGTTCGTATTAGGAGCGGGGATTTTATTCTAATTATTGAACAGGAACATAAGATTCAATCAACCACAATAATTGGTTGACACTGATTTCTCCATCCACTTGTATGTCAGCCTGCTTATAAAAAGGAAGTCTTTCTTCAAAAGTTTTTTTGATCGTTGCTATAACTGCTTCCTCGCTTTGGCTTTTATCCAATAGTGGACGATTATTTCCTTGTGCCTTGTACAATCTTTTGGCTAAGTCCTCCAATTCCACATTCAAGAATATGCTGATTCCATTCTTTTTCATGTAGTCCATGTTATCAAAGAAGCAAGGAACACCACCACCTGTGGCGATGACCATGGATTGATCTGGCTGGAAACCATGTAAAGTTTTACGTTCTAATTCACGAAAATGAGCTTCACCTTGGTTCGAAAAAATTTCTGAAATAGTTTTTTGTTCCCTTGTTTCAATCAGCTTGTCCATATCCGTAAAACTAAATCCTAAGTTTTTAGCTAATTCTTTCCCAAGAGTACTTTTACCCGAGGAGGGCATACCTATTAAATAAATATTTTTCATTCTTAATCGTTTGTTAATAAACTTTGGTCTATGTCTTCGATACTAGGCAGGTGGTAGGCAGACCATTTACCACGTACAGTTCCTTGGTTGAGCAACCAAAGTCCTGGGCTAGAACGAATGATGGTTTTTAATACTTTGGTATCCACGGACATGGCCGGGAAGTTCAATTGATACTCATGTCGGATGGTATTAACCTCTTCATCAGAGGAGGCACTCAATAACCACACAGCAATTCCTTTTTTACTGGCTTCATTCGCCAATACTGCAATTTCTTTTAAAGCGTCCAAATGTGAATGCTGCACATTGGGAATGATGACCATGAGTTTCTTTCCTTTGAAACTCTCTACGGTATAGTCGACGGTATCGTTATCTACCCAGATCCGATAATCGGTAATCAAGGGTCTTGCTTCTTTTTCATTCAAGGCTTGCATAGAAACAAAAACAGCCAATGTATCCGTAGGCATTTCAGTTAATGTCTCCTCTTTGCCCTTGATTTTGTAGACATAAGAAAAGCGCATGGCTTCTCTCGACTTCATGTTTTGCGGAATATGATCTCCAATGGCATAAGGAAGGCCATCGTGAATTGGCAAGTAGAAATAGCAGTAAACGCCTAAAGAAATACTAAAGATAGCACTGATGAGGACTGGACCAAGGTTCTTATTGAATGACTTTATTTTGTCCGTAAATAATAGACTAAGTGCCAAAACGAACAGGAATACATCTTTGAAGAAAGAGGTCCAAGGCGTCAATTTAATAGTCTCTCCGAAACAACCGCAATCCGTTACTTTGTTAAAATAAGCTGAGTAAAATGTCAGGAAACCAAAGAATCCCAATAGGCCTAAAAAGGTCCAAAGCACTTGTTTCGTTCGGTAATTTACCCACAGAGCAATGCCCAATACAATTTCCATGCTACTTAAGAGAATGGAAAGGGGTAATGCAAAAGGAATCCAGAATTTCCAGAAACCTTCCATGGCGGGGAAATCTTGGGAGAAAACATCAAAATACTCTTCTAATTTCAATTGGGTACCTATCGGGTCATTGAGTTTGATAAGACCTGAAAAGAGGAAGATAAATACCAATAAAAAAGTAGCGATTCGACTGTATTGCCGCATGTTATTGGTGGATTATTGTTGTTGGATTTGCATTTGCTCCTCCTTAATTTTGATCAAACAAAAGACAGCATAATTTAGCATATCTTGGTAATTCGCTTCTACACCTTCTGAAACCAAGGTTATACCCAGGTTGTTTTCAATTTGTTTGGTGCGGAAAATCTTCATTAAAATCAGGTCTGTCATGCTACTAACTCGCATGTCGCGCCATGCCTCTCCATAATCGTGGTTTTTATTGCGTAAAAGCTCTAAGGTACTTTCTACTTGAAGATCGTAAAATCGACTTAATTCTTCTGCTGAAAACTCCATTTGTTCTGAGGTTTCGAGCGACTTTTGAATCATGGCAATGATGCAATAGTTAATGATTCCAATGAATTCACCCTCAATACCATCTTGGATTTTTTGCTCTCCTTTTTCTTGAATGCTGCGTATACGCTGCGCTTTAATAAAAATTTGATCTGTTAAACTGGGCAATCGTAAAATTCTCCAAGAAGTACCGTAATCTTTGTTTTTTTTATCAAACAAGGCTTTGCAGTGTGAAATTACTTGTCGATATTCGATTTCAGTTTGGGAAGGCGCATTGTCCCTGTTCATAGGAGAGGATTAGTTTACAAATCTCTTTTTTTTCAGACTACAAAAATATTTAAATTATCCTAAATTTCAGCTCATTTGGAAGCTCTTTTTCCATCTTTTCAAACAATTCGATATAAGTCGGGTTTGATTGATCTTCAGATACCCCAAATCATGGGTATATTGAATGCTACGCCTGATTCATTTTTTTCTGCAAGTAGGGTGAGTGTCATCGACGATTGCTTGGCATTAGCTTCCCAAATGATCGAGGAGGGTGCCAGTATCTTGGATATCGGAGGGCATTCCACTCGACCAGATGCTCAAGCGGTTTCTGCTCAGGAGGAGCAAGATCGAGTACTTCCAGTAGTTGAGGCCTTACGTAAAGCATTTCCTAAGATGTGTCTTTCCGTGGATACTTACCGCCTGTCGGTAGCACAAGCCGCCATCCAAGCAGGAGCAGATTGGTTCAATGATGTAGGTGGAGGGCAAATGGATGAGGGAATATTTGAATGGGTCGCCGAAAATCAGGTTCCTTATATTTTAACGCATAGTGTAGGGGCATTTTCTCAAGTTCATCAAGTACCCAACTACCAATATGTGGTGGAAGATGTCTGGCTAGACATGGCAAAAAAAATACAGGCCTTACGTTCCTTGGGTGCCAAGGATGTCGTATTGGACCCTGGTTTTGGTTTTTCTAAATCCTTGGATCAAAACTATCAATTGATGGCTCAGTTACATCAATTTACTCGATTAGGGCTGCCACTTTTAGTGGGTATTTCCCGAAAATCCATGATTCAAAAAGTACTTGGAACAAAAGCAGAAGAGTCTTTGAATGGAACGACGGTTCTGCATACGGTGGCATTGCAACAAGGCGCCCATATCTTGCGAGTGCATGATGTCAATGAAGCTAGACAAGTCATTCAATTAGTGAAGAAATTACAAGAAAATGGTTTACCCAATTTATCATAATCACCACTGGATAGATCCAGATCAGGTATTTGTTGGCATTCAGGATGTCGGTTTTTTACGAGGCTTTGGCATATTTGACTTTTTTAGAGTCATGCATGGCAGACCTATCTTTCTATCCGATCACCTGGACCGCTTTTTGGTATCGGCAGATAAAATGGGGATTTCCCATATCTACAGCAAAGAACAATTAGCGGGTTTAATTCATGAGATTGCTGCGAAGTCGGAAGTAGCATGCTTAGGTATCAAAATGGTGCTAACAGGTGGCGATTCCCTCAACGGTTTTGAGCCTCAAGGAAAAAGTCAATTATTCATCATTCCCAACGAGTTTCAATTCATGGACCCCATCCATGGTATGAAATTAGCGAGTAGAAATTATGTCCGAGAAATGGCGGATATTAAATCCTTGAACTATGCCTATGCCATCCGAAATTGGAATGACATTAAATCCAAAGGTTTTGATGATTTGATTTATTATACCCAAGAATATGGTGTTTCAGAATCCTCCAGAAGCAATTTGTTTTGTGTGAAGGACGGGGTTCTGTATACTCCGACACATCATATTTTGGAAGGTATTACAAGAAAACATGTGATCGATTTGGCCTCCTCTATCATGGAAGTTAAGGTGCAAGACGTGAGTTTAGATGCATTTAAACAGGCCGACGAAGTCTTTACCACGGGAAGTACCAAGCGAGTGGTTCCTATCCTTCAAATCGATGATAGTATCATTGCCGATGGGAAAAGAGGAGAGATCACTGCTCAATTGTACGAGCAATTGATCCAGCACGAAAATTAGGAAGAGGGCGGTCGGAAGGCCTTCATGTTGGCTTCATTGCACACTAAAAATGGGCCACCAATCAAATCAATGCAATAAGGGATTGCAGGAAATACAGCTTCTAGGCATTGACGAATCGCTTTTGGTTTTCCTGGCAAATTGACAATCAAGGATTTTCCTCGAATACCCGCAGTTTGGCGACTCAATATGGCCGTAGGGACGTATTGTAAGCTCACCTGACGCATCAATTCTCCAAAACCGGGCATCATCTTTTGGCATACTGCTTCCGTAGCTTCAGGCGTAACATCACGCAGTGCAGGGCCAGTTCCTCCAGTCGTCACAATCAGGCAAGCCTCTGCTTCATCTGCCATCTGGCACATGCTTTGTTCCAAAAGAGCCTGCTCATCGGGAATCACAGCATAAACTACTTCAAAATCGGAAATCAAGTATTCCTTGAGTAATTCTACTACGGCTTTACCTGGAATATCCTCGTAGATACCTGCACTGGCACGGTCGGAAACATTGATAACCCCTATTTTGATCATTTCTTTTGTTTATTTTTTTGCTCCTTTTTAATGAAGGCCTTCGGCTTTTTTTCCATAGGAATGGGCTCATTCAACAAGTCACGAATCACGACAGAAGCGCAAACACCCCCAAAAGCTGCGGGCAAGTAGGAGATGGTTCCGTATGCCGACTTCTTATAGTTGGACCCATCCGTCAATATAAGCGATTCATCTTTCACTTTTTCTTGGGAATACACGGCTTTAATCCCTCGTGAAACACCCATTTTGCGGATACGTTTTCTTACTAAGGAGGCTAGATAACATTCGCGCGTATCCAATAAGTCTGCTGTTTTGAGTTTAGTAGGATCTAATTTTCCTCCTGCCCCCATGGAACTCACTATGTTCAATCCTAAGTCATAGGCCGTTTTCAACAAGGTCAATTTGGGTGTGACTGAATCGATGCAGTCCATGACGTAATCGTATTTTGTTTTTTCTAGGATGTCCTTGGCCGCTTCAGGACTCAAAAAAGTCTCATGTTCGTGTAAGATTAAATCTGGATTGATGGCCTTTAAGCGCTCAGCCATGATTTTCACTTTAGCGACACCGTGGTTGGTTGCTAAGGCAGGTAATTGTCGATTGCGGTTGGTGGGATCTACCACATCGCCATCTACAATGGTCATGGTTCCTACTCCTGATCGAGCAATAAACTCGGCAGCAAATGAGCCAACTCCTCCCAGTCCTACAATCAATACATGGGCATTTTGTAATTGCTGAATACCTTGTTCTCCAATGAGAAGTTCGGAGCGACTCAGCCAAGAAAGGTCTTTTTTACTCATATTTAGGATATTTCTTCCTTGATTTGATAATCGGTTGTTTTGTCAGAATTGGTCACCATCAGCTCACCAATGAAGCCAGCTAAAAATAACTGGACACCTAATATAATCGCCACCAATGCCAAAAAGAACAAAGGATTATCGGTCACATTACGGTATTTTAAATGCTGGGTGATGTTGTACAGTTTTTCGCCAATGAGCCACATGGTAATAATGCTGCCAGAAAAGAAAGAAAGTATCCCTAAACTACCGAAAAGGTGCATAGGTCTTTTGCCAAAGGTCTGCACAAAGGTGATGGAAAGTAAATCCAAAAATCCATAGAGAAAACGCTCCAAGCCGAATTTGGTTACTCCATACTTTCTAGCTTGGTGCTGCACTACCTTTTCTCCGATCTTAGAAAAACCATTCCATTTAGCCTGAACGGGAATGTAGCGATGCATTTCACCGTATAAGCGAATGGTCTTGATCACTTCTAATTTATACGCTTTAAGGCCACAGTTGAAGTCATGCAAATACACACCCGAGAGTGACCTGGTAGCGGCATTGTATAATTTGGTTGGGATGGTTTTGGACAAAGGATCAAAACGTTTTTGTTTCCAACCTGATACCAAATCAAAGCCATCCGTAGTAATCATTTCATACAAAGCAGGAATTTCGTCAGGAGAATCTTGTAAGTCGGCATCCATCGTAATCACCACAGACCCTTGTGCCTTGGAGAAGCCCTCGTGCAAAGCAGCAGATTTACCGTAATTACGGGCAAAGGAACTAGCTTTAATACTTGGGTATTGAACAGATAAGGATTTTAATACTTCCCAAGATTCATCTCGACTGCCATCGTTGACAAAAATCATTTCATAAGAGAAATGGTTGGCTCTCATGACCCGATCAATCCAAGCACATAGCTCAGGAAGTGATTCAGCCTCATTGTAGAGAGGGACGACGATGGAAATTTGTAGCGTAGAATCTTGCATGTTGACAAAAATACAAAAAGCTTTTTATTATTTTAGGGGAAGATTAAATAGTAGGGTTTTAATAACTCTTGAAAGTCACGGTGGTAGTTGCCCTGTTCATCGCGAATATGAATTTGCTCGACCGAAATTTCCTTTTTTTGTCGGGATCCCAAGAGCATTTGTCGGAGTACATTAGCCCCTGGTTTGGGAATAATATCAGTAATCTGATTGGCAAATAATCCTCTTTTTTCAGCTGAATGTAAGAAAAGACCCATTTCATAGGGAGGATATAAGACGGCAAATTGCCCTGAATCGCATAATTGAGTTTGGATCACTTGCGCTAATTCATCTGGAGATAAGTGATCCGCATGGATGGCCGCTTGTTTGGAGCTATCCGATGCCGCTAAATGATTACTAAAAAAAGGTGGATTACACACAACAAGGTCATATGGATGGCTCGAAGTCCACGTTTTGATATCACCTTGAAACACCTTGATTTGAGCTTTAAATGGACTTTGTTCGGCATTTTGTTGAGCTATTTCTGCTACTTCAGGATGGATTTCTATGGCATCTACTGCTAATTCAGGGGATTTTTGACAAATCATATGCGCCAATAATCCGCATCCTGTACCAATATCCAAGACATGTTGGTAGTTTCTAGTGGGTAGCCAAGCGCCGAAAAGACAGGCTTCCGTACTGATTTTAAGACCTGGATTTCCGTGGGCTAGTTGAAATTGTTTGAACTGAAAAATGGATCTACTTTCTGCCATAATCCGCTGGATTTTCGCCCCAATGCTCTGTTTCCCATTTCAGGATTTGTGTTTGGTAGAAATTACCTTTCAACCAAGCAATGGCCTTATCCACCCGTTGGAATATTTCTTCCGTTGTCGCATTTCTTTCCAAATTGGTTTTAATAGCCTTATTTCTAACCCAAGCAATGGCCGTTCTGGAATCGGAATACAAGGGAAAAGGGCAGTCGATTTTTTTCAAATAAGCCAAGCCATGCACAATGGCCAAAAATTCCCCCATGTTGACTGTCCCAATGGGATAGGGGCCTTGGGCAAAAAGTACCTCTTTGGTTTCGGTATTGACCCCTTGGTATTCCAACACCCCAGGATTACCAGAGCAAGCAGCATCTACCGAGATGCTAGGTACGATGATCGCTTGGGAATGGATGGACTTTTTAACACTGGGCTTTTTAGTCGTATCTATGCTGGCCCAATAGCTCTTTTTGAAGGCTTCTTCTGCTGCGGCACGAAATTCAAAGGATTTATATTGTGCCCCAGGGAAGTTTTTAATTAACTTTTCGACCTTGCCCCAGGAATCAAAAATCCCTGTTTCATGACCCGCCCAAATGACATAGTATTTTTGCTTTTTACTCATGCTTAGAACAATCGAGTCTTAATGATTTTTATTGCAATCGCAATTAGGATAACTCCGAAGACCTTACGTAAAATTTGAGTACCTACGTTTCCTAATTTCTTCTCTATCCAAACGCTGCTGCGTAATACGAGGTAAATGAAAATAAGGTTAATCAGGATACTAATGATGATATTTTCTTCTTCAAATTGTGATTTTAAGGAAATCAGGGTAGTCATGGTACCTGCACCCGCAATGACAGGAAAAGCCAATGGAACGATGGAATGGGTGCCACTTTGAATCTCCTCAGCCTTGAATATATTTCTTCCCAAGGTCATTTCTAAACCAATCAAAAAGATGATCAAAGCTCCTGCCACGGCAAAAGAATTAGTATCTACTCCTAAAAGATGCAAGATGAACTTACCAGCAAAAAAGAATCCAATCATGATGGCGCCAGATACCAAGGTGGCTTGTTCGGCATGAATGTTTCCATTTTTCTTTCTTAGATCGATGATGATGGGAATTGAGCCCAAGATATCGATCACGGAAAAAAGAATGAGGGAGGATGAAATGATTTCTTTAAGGTTGAAGTGCATGTTAAGTTTGTATAAATTGTATGAGCGAGTGTATATCTTCTACAGTATGGCTTGGGAAATTGGCAATTCGGAAGGTATTGTTCTTCCAAGTGCCATATCCTTTGCCTAAATCGATTTGGTGCTGTTCAGCCAACTGAAAAATACGATTGACCTCGGAGGCATTTCCTTTCAAAGCGAGTACTGTGGGTAATCGTAGTGCTTGCTTGTCCACTAAAAATTCAAATTCAAAAGAGGATTGATTTTTCCAGAAATCTTCCCAAATGGCCATTTTTTCCAAGGTTTGTTGGTGTATTTCTTGAATGCTAGGGAGTGTTTGGCTTAAGCGATTTAGTAAATAAATACCCAAAACGTTGGGTGTATAATGTGTTTGGAACAATTTTCTATTTTGCTCCATTAAAATGATACTATTATAATGATCTTTTCTGTTTAATTTTTCGGCTCTTTCTAGGGCTTTGGGTGAACAGATCAATACGCCTAAACCTGCAGGAATGCCCATGCATTTTTGACAAGAAGCCAACCAAACATCGGCTTCTAACCAAGGAAGTTCAATGCCACCCATGGAAGATGTAGCATCCACGGCAATTAGGCAATTGGATGAAAAACCTAATTCCTGTCGATGGATGACCTGTCCTGTTCCGTTGGACGTTTCACTTTGAACCAAGCAAAGTGTGTCCACTTCGGATTTTATTTCATCTGAAATATATGGGGCAAATTCCAACAAAGACTCATTCAATCCAAACTCCAAACTAGATGCATTAGGAATAATTTGCTCCACATAATGAGCCCATTTTTTACCAAAAGCACCATTGTAAAGATGTAGGCTTTTCTTTTCAATCAGGGATTGAGCCACAATTTCCCAGGCCTCTGTGGCCGAAGAAATGAAATAGATGGTGTAGTCAGCTGGGATATCCCACTTTTGGTGCAGGTTTTCAAGGGTTTCTTTTAACAAGCATTCAAAGCGGGCACTGCGGTGGTTGATGCTCACAATTCCCTGCTCGTACGCTTCTTGGATGAAGCCCAAAGTTTGAGGATAGACTTTGGAAGGACCAGGGTAAAAGGACAGCATGTTAAATAAAGGAGTATAGGCCTAAATCATAACTTCTCAATCCAAAACCAATGATACTTCCTTTGCATTTTGGACTTAAGTAAGAGTGTGCACGGAAAGACTCGCGGGCATGCACATTGGAAATATGCACTTCAATCACGGGAGTAGAAATAGCTGAAACAGCATCTGCCAATGCGATGGAAGTATGGGTGTATCCACCTGCATTCAACAAAATACCATCGTAGGAAAAACCTACTTCATGTAATTTGCTGATCATGTCGCCTTCACTATTGGATTGAAAATATTCCAATTCTAATTCTTTTCCGAATTTATCTTTCAGTACTTCTAAGTATTGTTCAAAGGTCTGATGACCGTAAATTTCGGGTTCTCTTGTTCCTAATAGGTTCAAATTGGGGCCATTTAGGATCAATATTTTTTGTCGTACCATATCAATGGGTTTTGCTTACATCTACGGATTTTAAAACGTCCGTCAAGGTTTAAAATTACGTAATTCTTCTAAATTTACATGTTTGTTTCAATAAAAAGCCCATGTGGGAAAAGGAAATCCGTTCGTTTGGAAACTATTTAAAGATAGAGCGAGGCTTGTCGGGCCATTCGCATGAGGCTTACTTGAGGGATGTAACTAAATTGTCCACCTATTTGGCAAGTAGTTTGGGTGATGACCTGCCCATTGCTGAAGTTCAAGAAGCACATTTGTTGGCTTTTTTGAAGGATTTGCATGGATTGGGTATTGAGGCAAGTACGCAGGCGAGGTGCTTGTCAGGCATACGCTCTTTCTTTCATTATCTCCAATTTGAAGGAAACATACATCAAGATCCCACCTTGCACATCAAGAGTCCGCAGCAAGGTCGGAAACTTCCAGATACCCTCTCTTTTGATGAAATCAATCAGATTTTGGAACAAAATGATATGTCGACCCCAGAAGGTGTACGCAATCGGGCCATGTTAGAAATGTTGTATGGAGCTGGTATGCGGGTTTCAGAGTTGACCCATTTGAAACTGACGGATGTATATGAGGATATTGGTTTTTTGAAAGTACGAGGAAAAGGAGATAAGGAAAGATTGGTGCCAGCGGGCAAAGATGCGTTTCGTTATTTGAAAATTTATTTGGAGTCGGTGCGGTCGCAGATTCCTGTCAAAAAGGAAGCTATGAATGTTGTCTTTTTAAATCGACGAGGGGGGGGGCTGAGTCGGGTAATGGTCTTTATTATTTGTAAAGACCTAGCTGCCAAAGCAGGCATTGAAAAGTCCATTAGTCCGCATACTTTCCGACATTCCTTTGCCACTCATTTGATTGAAGGCGGAGCTGATCTTCGTGCTGTGCAAGAAATGCTGGGCCATGAATCCATCTTAACTACGGAGATTTATACTCATTTAGACCGAGCATATTTAAGTCAGATGGTCAGGGATTTTCATCCGCTGAATAAGGGAATGTAGAATGAAGAGAGGGAATGTAAATTATAAATGATGGATGGATTTGTATTGTATTTGCATGTATTCAAATCTGTATTGAGCGATAGAAATAGCTTGTGGAACAAATTATTTTTTTGGGATTCAGCTACTCATTTATAGAATCAGGTATAATGTTAATTATATTTAACAAAATTGTCTATTTTTGTAAAAAATAATTAATGTTATGCCTGCTATAAATCAAATCATATTGCCAAAATTTCAACGAATTTTGGTCGAATTGGGGGAGAATATCAAATTGGCACGATTACGTAGAAGGTTAAGTGCAGCGCAAGTGGCAGAAAGAGCTGGTATTAGTAGGCCAACTTTGGTGTCCATTGAGAAAGGGGTAGAGACAGTGAGCTTAGGTTCTTATTTAATGGTTTTGCAAGTTTTTGGTTTAGAAAAGGATTTTCTACTGATCGCTAAAGATGATATTTTGGGGCAAAAACTGCAGGATGCCAAATTAGTGGTAAGACGAAGAGCACCCAAAAAATGGAATCATGAAATTAGCTAATACAAAAAGAAGCGTATTTGTCTATGCTGATTGGCTTGGTTTGAAAGAACCTAATTTGATGGGTATACTTCATGCTGAACGATTAAGAGGAAAAGAAATATTTTCTTTTGAATACGATAAGAATTGGCTCAAGTCAGAGCATATCCAATTGTTAGATCCTGATTTACAACTATATTCTGGATTACACTATTTGAAGGAAGGAAACAGAGAGAATTTTGGAGTATTTCTAGATTCATCCCCTGATCGTTGGGGAAGGATTTTGATGAGACGTAGAGAAGCAGCATTGGCTCGTTTCGAGAAGAGACAAGAACAGCATTTATATGAACTTGATTATTTGTTGGGTGTATACGATGGACATAGAATGGGAGCTTTGCGCTTTAAATCAGTTCATGGTGAAGCTTTTTTAAATAATAATAAGGAATTGGCTAGTCCCCCGTGGACTTCGATTGGAGAATTAGAGAATATTAGCCTACAGTTGGAAAGTGATGATGCCGTAAATAATCCTGAGTATTTAAAATGGCTTAGCATGTTGATCAACCCAGGTTCTTCCTTGGGAGGAGCAAGACCTAAAGCCAGTATAACGGATAAGAAAGGTCAATTGTGGATAGCCAAATTTCCAAGTATTCAAGATTCATTTAATATAGGTGCGTGGGAAATGCTTACACATGAGTTAGCTGTTGAGTCTGGAATCAATATGGCAGAAGCTAAAGCTCAAAGATTTTCTTCCAAGCATGACACATTTTTAACAAAAAGATTTGATCGAGGACATGGAGGGAGTCGAATACATTTTGCTTCCGCCATGACTCTACTAGGGTATTCAGATGGAGAAAAAGGAGCGAGTTATTTAGATATGGTTGAATTTATTATCAACTATGGAGGAAGGGTAACTGAAGATTTAGAACAATTATTTAGACGAATAACTTTTTCAATTTGCGTTTCAAACGTTGATGATCACCTAAGAAATCATGGTTTTTTATTGACTAGAAACGGTTGGGTCTTGTCTCCAGCCTATGATATCAACCCAATTGAAACAGGAACAGGTTTATCACTGAATATTTCTGAAAATGAAAATTCACTCGATTGGAGTTTACTTATGGAAGTAGGACCTTACTTTAGATTAGAAAGAGAAAAAGTGTCATTGATCATAGAAGAGGTGAAGTTTAAAGTTAAAAAATGGAGAGAAAAAGCAATAAAGTACGGGGTTTCAAATGTTGAACAAGAATTAAAATCAAATGCCTTCCGAATGGCGTATATGTCCATCTGATTGGTTTTCTTAAATGTCCAACAATTGCACATTAAAATGGTTTTAATTGCTAAATGCCAGTATTTTCACCCATTTAGACCGAGCATATTTAAGTCAGATGGTCAGGGATTTTCATCCGCCGAATAAGGGAATGTAGAATTTTGATTGAAAACACCGTCGGTCAGCACGAGCGAAAGGTGATGAACGAAGCGGTAGGCGGAAAGGAAATGGTAAAAAGGTTAATGGTGAATTGCAAATGCATTAAATTTCTCTGATTTCATTCACATTATTGGATTAATACTTTTCTTGGTATTTCTTTTTTTTCATAAAAAAAGAAATGCAGTTAATTCTATATCAAGTTCTTATTATGGGTTAGGCATGACCCTGCGGGACATGCCTAACAGCTAGCTAATTTTTTTAAGTAAGAATGTATGATGATAGTCTATATGACGAATTAGTATTTAAAAAATTATAAAAGAAAGTATTTGAGCATTATTGTTTCTTTAAAATTGTAAGTTTATTCAATTATACCTCTGATAAAGTTAAAACAGTATGGAAACATATTTGAAGTTTTGTAGATATAAAAAAAATGATCACGAATTTTGGCAATTGATTCATAATGATTTGGATCTATTGGTTGGAGATTTATTTCATTATGATGAATCCTATTATAATATGCTTGAATTATCTAATCAATTATTATTTAAATCTTTAAGATTTTCACTGGGGAATTATACGGTAACTGAAAATTTTATTGATAAATGGGGATTTAGGAATATATATTTGTGGCCTTTAATTGATTAAGTATCAAATTTGAAGTTTTACATACAAATGAAACCTAGAGATCAATTTAGTAAAAAAGAGTGTAAAGAAGGAGAAAGCTTTATATCATGTATTGGAAATATGTATGGACATAGCGGTGTTCTGAGGCAATACCAAAATGCAGTTAATATACTTTTTGATAATATAAAAGATCATAATGTTGTAGCAGATTCAATTTCATATCCAATTATGTATATGATGAGACATTCTTTTGAACTTGGTTATAAAAGTAATCTAGATTATTTTGAAGAATATTTGGGAGTTAGTTGTAATTCCAATGAATTAAAAAATCATAATTTGAATAAACTTCATACTTTGTTTTTAAATAAGCTTGATCAAATAAATACTAAGACGCCTTTTGATATTGAACAATATGAAAATTTCAAAAAAGTTCATATTAAAACATCTAAGCTTTTAGAATTCTTAGAACCATTAAAAAATTCTGCATACCGATATGTAAATAGTTTAGATGGAACTCTAGTTTTTGCACCTAATAAAACTATTGATATAAATTATGTTAAATGTTTATTTGATGAGGCAATTGAAATGTTTTTTGAGACAACAAATCTTATTTCTCCCTTAGCGAAAATCATTATTTCAAATGATGATTAATTAAATTTGATATGAAAGTGGTATTTTACTTTACATTGTAAATCCCTAAGCGGAGAGACAATCGGTTCTGCGTAGCAGAATTCGTCTTTGGATTAACCGCCCTTCTTCTGTTTTTTTTGTTTCTTTTTTTATGAAAAAAAAGAAAGACCAATGAGCTATTTAACTAAGAAAAGTACTTGTATGAACTTTTTTAACAATTCTTTTTATGGAACTTAACTTACCATGGTATTTCTTTTTTTGAAAAAAAAGAAACAAAAAAACTTCTTTTTTTGTCGTTCAGCAAAGGCGAATTTCGCTTCGCGAAACCGTGATTCACTCCGCTATCGCCTATATTTTTGACACCGACGCACATCGCCCATGCTGAGGTCAAAACCTCGTCTATCGCTGCGCTCATCACCTTTCGCTCGTGCTGACCGACTGTATTGTCAATCATATAAATTCAACATTGAACGGTTAATCCCAACGAAAGATTGGAACGAAGCTTGAGCGAAGCGGAAGGCGGATATTTGACCCTGCGCATAGGCCATGTGTGTAAGCGTCAAAGATTAAAGCCGTAAGCGGAGAGACAATCGGTTCCGCGTAGCGGAATTCGTCTTTGGATTAACCGTATTTCTTCTGTTTTTTTTGTTTCTTTTTTTATGAAAAAAAAGAAAGACCAATGAGCTATTTAACTAAGAAAAGTACTTGTATGAACTTTTTTAACAATTCTTTTTATGGAACTTAACTTACCATGGTATTTCTTTTTTTGAAAAAAAAGAAACAAAAAAACTTCTTTTTTGTCGTTCAGCAAAGGCGAATTTCGCTTCGCGAAACCGTGATTCACTCCGCTATCGCCTATATTTTTGACACCGACGCACATCGCCCATGCTGAGGTCAAAACCTCGTCTATCGCTGCGCTCATCACCTTTCGCTCGTGCTGACCGACTGTATTGTCAATCCTTTAAATTCTTCATTCTACATTGTCCATTTCCTCCGGGAAAGGAATAAACACAAAATTCGTAAACTGGCCATCGACCACGAAAAGGCAGGCGAATTCTTCAATGTCCTTGTAATTTTGAACAAAGAGTTCTTTATTTTCTTCCGCTACCAAACCTCTTTGAAGAAATTCCTCTAAAGTGGAAGCGTGGTAATTCCATTTATTACCGTTCATTTCATTGACTCCAATCAACTTTTGACCAATTTCAATGGGCCTTTGAGATGTTACAAAAACAGGGAAATCCGAAAAACCTCTTTTCTTGATTTGGTAGGAAGCCTCCTTCAAGAGTTCAGATACCAAGATGAAATCACTGGAAATTAAGCCCAGATACTTGCCATTCAAGTCGGGGGAGTTGGGTGCATTGGAAAGGGCTTGATAATCTTCAATCATAATGTTAACTCTTACTTAGTAATAATAATTGGATGTCTTTCACCGCTTTATGAAACAACTTGCCTATCATAGGATGTGTGATGTAACCTTTATAGGCATAAACGCCCTTCATGAAGGATTTTCCTTGCCAGAGCATTTCTTCTACACCACCCGTTTTTCCTGCTTTCAGTAAAAATGAAGTAATCAAATTGCTGATAGCTAAACTGGCGGTTTGGCTAACTTGGGAAGGGATATTAGGAACACAATAGTGAATTACTCCATGTTTGGTAAAGGTAGGATTTCCTAAATTGGTGGTAAATGAAGTTTCAAAACAGCCACCTTGGTCGATGCACACATCCATGATCAAGGTGCCTTCTTTCAGCTTGCTCACCATTTCTTCTGTCACGATGCAGGGCGTAATGCCATTATCTGAACGTAAGGCACCTACAATCACTTGGGCTTCTTGCAAGGCTTTCGGTAAGTTTTCCGAATCAATCACTTGGGTGATGAGAGGAAAGCCTAAACTTTGTTTCAGACGTTGTAATTTATAAATGTCTTTATCAAAAACTTGTACTTGAATGCCCGTATGCCAAGCGGCCCTTGCAGCTTGCTCTACTACTTGACCGGATCCCAAAAGCACCATTTTGCAGGGTGGAACTCCGGTTACATTACCTAACAAAATACCCGGTTGATGTTCCTTACGTAATATTTCTGAAGCTATCGGTAAAACGAGTTGCCCAGCAATCTCTGCCATGATTTTCACAAATGGGAAACCACCGCCATTGTCTTCGGCATACTCTAAACCTATGGCTAAGATTTTCTTTTGGATTAATTTATCAATGATTTCCACCGTTAAATGATGGTAAGAAGCACAGGAAATGAGGCAATTACCTACTTTCATTAAATCAATCTCCTTTTCACTGGGTGGGCTGATTTTGATCACCAAGGGTGACTGCCAAACTTGTGATAAATCTTCCGTAACAGAAGCTCCAGCCAATAAATAATCGGCATCTGAAAAGCCAGAACGCTCTCCTGCGGATTTTTCTACGAGCACTTCATGGCCATTGGCTACTAGTAATTGGACAGCATGTGGACTTAGCGCGATTCGGTTTTCGTATTTGGCATGTTCTTTGGGTATACCAATCAAAATACTACGGGCATTTTGTTTGGTCCAAGCCATCGCCTCCATGGGCATGATACCTTGTTGCGCTAATAGTTCTTGAAAAGGATTAGATTCCATCATTCGTGCCAAATTGCTGTAAGATGACGGTGCTTTTCATCTTGAGTACTAATATTTATTTCTATATGAGGAAAATCCCACAAGTCTTCGGCTTGCTCTGGCCATTCGATTAAACAAAGATGACCAGAATCTAGGTATTCTTCAATACCAATGTCCAAAGCTTCTCGAACATTTTTCAAACGGTAGAGGTCAAAGTGGTAAATGATATCTCCAGCTTCATTTTGATATTCATTGACCAAAGAAAAGGTAGGACTTTGGACCAACTGCATGACGCCCAACTGTTTCCCCATTTCTTTGATTAAAGTGGTCTTTCCTGCTCCCATTTGTCCACGAAAAAGATAAACGGAAGGAAATGGAGAGCTTAATGCGATCCAATCTTTTACCACAGCGGGTAAATCTTCTAAGGAATACGTTGCGCTAAATACTTGTTTCATCAGTCTAAATCAATATCTCCTAGTTGTGGACGAATCAATATTTCCTCTAACACGGTTGAAGGAGCCATTTGATAAGCTGCCCAAATGGTGGAGGCAATGTCCTCGGCAGGAATAAATCGACTTGCTGGTAAATTTACTCCATCCCAAGAAGGGGTTAAGGTAGCACCCGGTAAAATGGCGGTTACTTTGATCCCTTGGGTTTTTAGTTCTTCTCTTAATACTTTGGTGAACCCCAATAAGGCAAATTTACTGATACAATAAGAGCCACCTTGGGTATATGCTGTGATGGAAGCGGTAGAACAAATGGTAAAAATATGTCCTGATTGCTGAGCTTGGAAACTCGGCAACAAGGCTCTGGTTAAATGATAGGCAGAATACAAATTGGTTTCAATTTGTCGCTCCAGCACGTTTTCCTCCTCATTTTGAATTTGACCTGGAAGAAAAAATCCCGCATTATTAATCAATACATCTAGCTGAGAACTATGCTCTAACACAAATTGAGCAAAAGCTTGAGTCTGATCTTTTTGACTAACATCTGCCACAAAAGTATGGAGCAAAGGACTGTTCAATTCCTCATGTAATGCGGCTAAACTAGCTGCCTTACGGGAGCAAGTAAAGGTCTTATATCCTTCTGAGATAAATTTTTTCACTAAAGCTTTGCCAATTCCCTGGCTACCCCCGCTGATTACTACCGTTTTGTTCATTATATTTGAGTCTTATTGCGCTCAATTAATCCAACGCATGTCAAAATTAGGCAAATATTTAATCTTCCTTGGTAAGCTTTTTACAAATCCTGAGAAATTTAGGGT
This sequence comes from Aquirufa salirivi, assembly GCF_045310485.1. Classification (NCBI taxonomy): domain Bacteria; kingdom Pseudomonadati; phylum Bacteroidota; class Cytophagia; order Cytophagales; family Flectobacillaceae; genus Aquirufa; species Aquirufa salirivi. Next base: position 61,717 of record NZ_JBEWZH010000007.1, on the reverse strand, counting down.
CTATGTATCTTTAGTGATTCAGGAATGTATGGATATTGGAATCAATTCCTTGTTGATTGTCACCATCGTAGCGTCTTTTTTAGGGGCCGTAACTTGTGTGCAAACTGCCGCCAATATGGACAATCCTTTTGTTCCACAGTATATCATCAGTTTGATTGTACGCGATTCTACTTTATTGGAATTAGGCCCTACTATTACTTGCGTGGTATTGAGTGGAAAAGTGGGCTCTAGCATTGCTGGACAATTAGGTACCATGCGCATTACCGAGCAAATTGATGCCTTGGAGGTGATGGGAATCAATTCTCAGTCTTATTTGGTATTACCCAAAATTTTGGCATCCATCATTACCTTTCCTATGTTAGTTACTTTGGCATGTTTCCTAGGTATTTATGGCGGTTATATCGCAGGTTGGTTAACAGGTGCCATTTCTCAGCAAGAATATATTCACGGTATTCAATTCAATTTCAAAGGAAATTACATGTTTTTTGCCTTAGTGAAATCCGTGGTATTCGCCTTTTTGATTGCTTCTATCGCTTCATTTCAAGGTTTTTATACCAAAGGCGGGGCTTATGAAGTAGGGAAAGCAAGTACGGCAGCTGTGACTAATTCTTGTATTGCAGTATTAATTGCTGATTATTTATTGGCACAATTATTAGTAGGCTAGATTCTTTCCATCTTCACTTCTGTTGTCAAGCTAGATATGGCGATTCCTCGATAGGTGCCAAAGACAGGTGTGATTTCTTCTGGTAGGCAAGAGGCCGCCAATGGAATATGATTTCCAGAGACTACTTCATGTTGGGTTGGATCATAGCCTCTCCATCCACCACCTGGTAAATAAACTTCCACCCAAGCGTGTAAATGGTGGGTTTGATTGGGTACATCCACTGGGGCAACCCCAATGTAATAGCCAGAAACAAAGCGCGTGGCTAGACCCATGGCTCGGCAGAGGGCTGCAAATAAGACAGCATAATCTCGACAAGAACCTTTTCTGTTTTGTAGTGTTATTTCAGGACTATGCGGGGCACCTTCTTCTCGGATTTCGTAGGCAAAGTTTTGGAATATAAATTCATTGACAGCCGATAAAAACGCAGAAGTATCCCAAAGTACAGCCTTGGCTAATTGCTGAGCACAGGTATCGATATCCGGACTGATGGCATCTTGCGTTAAATATGGACTTAGAGTTCTTTGGTAACTAGGACTGTATTGAAGCGGAAGTTTTTGACTTTCAAAAGGGAAATACACAAAATCAAAAGGATTGAATTCGGTGGTTTCTACTACCGCTTCCATGTAAATGCTCAAATGCCTCGTGGGCTGCTTGAAATACAATATATTTTGAATATTCCCTTCTGGGTCCAGGTTTTTTGAAATCTGTACGGGCAGCGGTTGTATGTCTAAACTGATGGAGTTGACCGACAGCATAGAGCTTTTCCTGGGATGTAGATACAAGACATGCGGATCCAGTGTCACGAGTTCACTATATTGGTAATTCAAACGGTGTTGAATATGTGCGATCATGCCGGCTTGGGGCTAAAAGAAATGAGGTTTTCCATCCATTTTTCATCGATTCCTTCCAATGAATTGCGCAAGGCGATATTCCAATCATCTGAAATGCTTTGCATGTCTTCTTTGCTTAATCGGATTTCTTTGGCATGAAAACTATTTTTTTCATAGACCACCACATCAATGGGATAATCCACGTCATTGGAACTTACTTGTGTGGCATCAAAAGAAAGAAAACCCATTTTTAGGGCATCTTTTAAGGACGTTTCCATGGTAAGATTGCGATTTAGCAAAGGCTTTCCATAGTTGGAATTACCAATGATTTGGTATTTCAATCCTTCATTGATTTCAATCCAATTTCCTTCTGGGAAAATTAAAAAGAGCTTATGTTCTTTATCCTGACTCATTTGTCCACCTACCAAGGCATGGAGATTAAAATGGTATCCTTCTTTTTCCAGTGAATCCCGATCTTCGGAAGCTACTTTTTTTAGCATATTTCCAAAAGCCGTAGCAGCCTCAAACATAAAGTCATAACTAGCTTCTTCCTTTTCAATGGCTTGATTGAAATAGGTGACCGCTTTATCACGCACGGAGCGTAAACCAGCTGTCATGATAAATAAACTATGCTTTTGTACTTCGTGTATGGAGATTTTTTTATTCGAGTAAACTTCGTTTCCAGCTGTAATACGGGTATCGGCAATGGCTACTAAACCTTCTTTAACCTTAATTCCTAGGCAAAATGTCATGAGATGCAAATCAAAAATGTGCGCAAAAATACAAATTTTAAACGAAGGCTAAGCTTAGCTGACGGGTTTGAGGTCAAAATAAGTATTGAATATCGTTTCCCCTACTTCATTATTTTTGATTTGAAAATTATCTAAATATTGATGGAGCCCAGTATTTAAGATGTCATCAATCTCAGTGAATTCAACTTCCGATAGAAGTTTGGATAGTTTCTTCTCGGCAGGATTAGAAAATCCATTGTCGGAAGAGGTTCCGGATATGTCGTAGAGAGAGGATTGTGCTTCTTTCAAGCAATGTACCACCGAGCGAGGAAAGTTTTTGTCCAAAATCAAAAACTCCACAATGTGCGTTGGATTAACCACCTTGTATTGCTGACGAAACATGTTATAAGCAGATACCGACTTTAATACAGCTGACCAAAGCAATAAGTCCAAAGGAGAACCAATTTCATTGACATCCGGTAAAAGTGTAAAATATTTTACGTCCAAAAAACGTGTGGTTTTGTCGGCCCGTTCCAACAATTTGCCCAATTGTCCAAAATGCCAAGCTTCACCTCGAGTGATAGTGGAATCAACAATGCCGTAAAATAGCTGACTGCCGGATTTGATTTCTTCTAGAAAGCCTTGGTAGCGAGAAATTTCCCAGTTTTTACTCCCTTCTACCTTGTCTTTTACTTTCCAGTAGATTTGGTTGACATATTCCCACATCTCTTTGGAAATGCTTTCCCGAATGGTACGGGCATTTTCACGGGCACAATAGAGACAGGAAATGATGGAGTTAGGATTTTTAATATCAAATGTCATGTAGTGCAATACGTTCTCGCGACTGGCCTCCGAATAATGCTCAAAGAAATTAAAATGGTCGGCTGTGGCCACAATGAGCGGTTCCCATTGTTCGGGAACATTGGGAGGAAGGTCTAAAGCAAGGTTGAAATTAACAGAGATAAAGCGGGCATAATTATCCGCTCTTTCAATGTATCGGTTCATCCAGTATATGGAATTAGCTACACGACTTAACATAGGCTTTTATATTTATTAAATGCTTGATATTACGAATGATATTTAAAATTAGCCTTTTTTTTAAGAGTAGCAATTGAGCTAGGAAGAAAATTGAATTTGGCGACAAAATTTGGATTTTATGGAGAAGATTTTCCTCAATCTAGCCCATTTTTTGTATTTTTGAGGTACATTAAATTCCTCCTATGATTTATCAATCCATCATTAAGCCCCTCTTATTTTTGTTGAGTCCTGAAAAAGCTCATTATGTAGTGGCGGACAGTTTACGTTGGATGATGAAAATTCCTGGAGTGAAATCCATCTTTCGTTCCTTGTTTCAGTTGGAAGATCCCCGATTAGAAAGGACGGTTTTTGGTATAAAATTTCCTAACCCTGTAGGTCTAGCAGCAGGATTTGATAAAAATGCATCTTTGGTGGATGAGTTTTCTAATTTGGGTTTTGGCTTCATCGAAGTGGGAACGGTTACTCCTAAAGCTCAGGATGGCAACCCTCAGCCGCGTTTATTTCGTTTACCAGCCGATCATGCGCTAATCAATCGCATGGGATTTAATAATGAAGGATTGGATGCCATGAAAGCACGCTTGGCGAAGCGAACCTCCAAGGTAATCGTCGGGGGAAATTTGGGTAAGAATAAAGTAACACCCAATGAATTAGCCGAGGAAGATTATTGCTTAGGATTTGAGGCTTTGTTTGATGTGGTGGATTATTTTGTAGTGAATGTAAGTTCTCCCAATACCCCCAATCTACGCGATTTACAAGAAAAGGAACCGCTCAAGAAATTATTGAGTCGATTACAATCCTTGAATGCACTTAAACCTAGCCCTAAACCCATCTTATTGAAAATTGCACCGGATTTGTCCAATGCTCAATTGGATGATGTCTTGGAAATTGTTCAAGAGACGAATTTGGCAGGAATCATTGCGACGAATACCACGCTTTCTCGAGAAGGATTGCAATCGGATCCTAGCTTAAGTCAAGAAATGGGAGGTTTAAGTGGGAAGCCATTGACACAGCGTTCAACGGAAGTGATTGCCTATTTGTATCAACATTCCAACGGTAAAATACCCATCATAGGAGTAGGAGGGATACATTCTGCTAAGGATGCCTTGGATAAGTTGAGGGCAGGAGCTAGCTTGGTTCAGGTTTATACGGGTTTTGTGTATGAAGGCCCAAGTTTAGTCAAAAAAATCAATCAAGGAATCATTCAGTCGGGTCTATAAAAATGATTTTGTAAATCGAATCAAAAAAGCGAAATTTACAGATAGCATTCATCCTACACCTTTATGGCCAAAAAGATTACTAGTCCTAGCAATACCCTCCAACTGAATTTTGAGAAGGATAGCAACAAGGAATCTGTAAAGAGGAGTGAATTGTCGGGCCGTATCCGCCTCATTGTCGCTAGTTTTTTATTCTTAACCGGTATTTTATTATTTGTAGCGTTTATTTCCAACTTCTTTATGGGAGTGGCGGATCAAAGTGAAGTGGAACGTAGTACGCTCGATGTCATAGAAGGTTCTGATATACCCGTGAAAAATTTAGCTGGTCTTTTAGGAGCTAAAATTGCGCATTTTTTCTTGTTTAGAACCTTTGGATGGTCATCTGTCTTGTTGATACCCTTGTTCTTATTATCGGCTTTAAAAGTAGGTTATCGCAAAGAAATATATTCTGTAGATCGTCTATCTTGGCAAGTCCTCTTTTATGTGATTTGGGGTAGTTTGGTGGCTGGTTTTTTATCCTATCAATTAGATTTACCTCATTCCTTAGGTGGAGGCGTTGGGTTTTTCTTGAATGAAAAGCTACATCAATTGATTGGCTACATGTCCATTTTTGTGATTTTGTTCGCAGGTTTGGTTTTCATGATCTTATTTTATCAGTTAAACCCTAAACCTAAAGCGCAACCTTTGGCTGATGCTTCTCATGCAGATGAGGGAGCTCAAGCACCTTTGGTTCCCAATGCGGAGGATGCTTTGTTTGAAGAAGATTTGTTTGACGAGGATCCTAGTATACATGTTGATAATGATGATCTTGAGAAATTTAGACCCATTGTTCCTCCTTTAAAGTTGAATGCAGATGCAGAAGAGCTTGACTTAGATGAAGAATTGTCGACACAAGAAGTTCCAGAAGCACCTGTAGAAGATTTAACCTTCACCTATAAAGTTGCGGAAGTAGACCCTAATGCCCCAGTAGAAGAGGTGGAAGAACTGACTACGGAAACGAAGGCCAACGATTTAGTGGCTCAGTTTGGATTATATGACCCAACGGCAGATTTACCGAAGTACCAATACCCAACCTTGGATTTACTAAAAGAGTATGATGTGAAAAATCAGACAACTCAAGTAACCATGGATGAGTTGAAAGAGAATAAGGAGAAGATTGTAGAAACACTTCAGTACTATGGCATTGGTATTTCTAAGATTGAAGCAACCATTGGGCCTACAGTTACTTTGTATGAGATTGTTCCTAAAGCAGGAGTTCGAGTAAGTAAGATTACGTCTTTGGAAGATGATTTATCGCTTTCCTTGGCCGCTATGGGGGTTCGTATTATTGGCCAAATGCCCGGAAAGAATACCATTGGTATTGAAGTAGCGAATAAGAATCGTGAAATGGTGCCTGTGCGGGCGGTGATTGGTTCGGAAAAATTCCAAAAGTCGAATTTTGACTTACCTATTACCTTAGGAAAGACCATTTCCAATGAAATTTTTGTGGCTGATTTAGCCAAGATGCCTCACTTATTGATGGCTGGAGCGACAGGTCAAGGTAAGTCGGTTGGTTTGAATATGTTGTTGACCTCACTCATTTACAAGAAGCATCCAGCTACATTGAAGTTTGTGTTGGTAGACCCCAAGAAGGTAGAATTGTCATTATTTAATAAGTTAGAAAGACACTTCCTAGCTTGCCTACCTGATTCCGAAGAAGCGATTATCACGGATACTAAAAAGGTCGTGAGTACTTTGAATTCCTTGTGTAAGGAAATGGACTTAAGGTATGATAAGTTGAAAGATGCAGGCTGTCGCAATATCAAAGAATACAACCATAAGTTCATTAATCGTCGTTTGAACCCCAATGATCACGAATTCATGCCTTATATTGTATTGGTGATTGATGAGTTGGCCGACTTGATGTTGACTGCAGGAAAAGAGGTGGAGCACCCTATTGCTCGTTTGGCACAATTAGCTCGTGCTATTGGTATTCACTTGGTAGTTGCTACCCAGCGTCCATCGGTGAATGTCATTACGGGAACTATTAAAGCCAATTTCCCGGCACGTTTATCCTTTAAGGTTATGTCGAAGATAGACTCCAGAACGATTTTGGATGCGGGTGGTGCGGATCAATTGGTAGGACAAGGGGATATGTTGTTATCTATGGGTTCTGAGGTGATTCGTTTGCAATGTGCTTTTGTGGATACGCCCGAGGTAGAAGAGATTTGTGAGTTTATAGGTAATCAGCAAGGTTATGCTTCGGCTTATTTATTGCCTGAGCCTGATTCGGAAGAAACGGGTGGGCAAGAACGTAGTGATATGGATTTGAGTAATCGAGATTCGTTTTTTGATGAAGCGGCCAGGTTGGTGGTGATGCATCAGCAAGGTTCGACTTCTTTGATCCAGCGTAAATTAAAATTGGGTTATAATCGGGCTGGAAGATTGATTGATCAGTTAGAAGCAGCAGGTATTGTAGGTTCATTTGGTGGATCTAAGGCCCGTGATGTTTTAGTTAAAAGTGAAACAGAATTAGAAGAAATTTTGAGAAATTTATAACATAACCATGAAGAAATTTATTGCTATTATTGTCGGATTATGTATCAGTACCTTCAGCTTTGCACAAGCTTCTAAAGCGATCAGTTACATCGACGGGATGCAAAAAAAGTATAAAGCGATGTCGTCTTTTGCGGCGAGCTTTTCTTATGCCACGGATGGTGGCGCACCCATGAGTGGATCCATTTCTGTGAAAGGAACTAAATTTCGTTTAAAGACCGCTGGACAAGAGATTTTTAATAATGGCAAGGAAGTATCTACCTACATCAAGGAAATCAATGAGGTAAACGTTTCGGCCTTTGATCCGGCAGATAATGACTTGAATCCAGCTAAGATTTACTCCTTTGATAAAAAAGCGTATAAAATTTCATTGGCAGGAGAAGCTGGTTCAATCGCTACCATAGACATGATGCCTACTTCCAAAAATGCGCAAATGCAGAAAATCAGCATCAAGATCAATAAAGCCGATAAATCGGTAAAGGAATGGACGATCATCAATAAAGCAGGTAAGAAACAGAACTTCAAAGTGCTGAAAATTGAATCTAAATCTTTGGATGATAAGTACTTTACTTTCGATAAAAAGCAATACCCTGGGGTGGAGGTGAATGACCTTAGGTAAATTGTGAATTATGAATTATAGATTCTAGGTGATTTGTTTTATTGATTACATCTAACTAATTGTTGGTGTAAACTTTCACATGATACACTTCAGAAAACTTGTTTATTTTTTCGATAAAATAGCCAAGCCATTTTTATTGCCACTACAAATCAATCATAACCAAGGCAAAATATTGTCTTGAAAATGCAATAAATCATTTGTTATTTTAACGTCTTACCGGAAGCATATTGGGTAAAAACACAGGTAAGTAAAAAATGATTCCTATTAGTGAAAATAGTAAGCCACCGATTGTTCCTGCACCAAAAGCAAACCAAAACACTTCGTTCTGCCCAAAAATGATAAAAGGAATTAATCCAATTATAGTTGAAAAAACGGTTAAAAAAATGGGGGTTATTTTATGATTGAATGCCTTCAAGTATAGAATAAATGAACCTTGTTTAGGGTGCTTTTTTTGTAAGTTGTTAAATTCTGTGATCATAAAAATAGCAGCACAAACCACATTCCCACTTAATAACACCAATGAAGCGTATCCTCCTTGGTCAAAATTAATATCAAAGAAATAGAAAGTTAGAAATACCCCAATGAATGAAATGGGAATAAGCGAAATTAGTGCAAGTGGTTGAAGTAAGGATTCAAATATTATAGCACAAATCATATAGATAAGTAAGATGACAATGCCTAATAGCCAATAGGACTTTTCCTTTTCAACATCTTGCCAAAGAATATTTTTTTTCTTTACGGTAAAGCCAAGCGGTAAATCAGATTTGAATTCAGCTAAGGTTTTATCCAAAAATTTCTCTCCGAAAATTTGACTCCCAAAATATTCAAAACTGATAATTTGGATATATTCTTGGTTTTCTTTGTTTATTTCAGGGCTAACTTTTTGCTTGTCAACCGCTCCCATATTGGAAAGCTTCATTTGTTTGTTTTCTATTTGTATTGGTTGATTCATTAAGGCCCATACATCAAAGATTTTGTTGTCTGTTGGAACTACTTTGATTTCTTCATATTCGCCATTAATAAATTGAAATAGATCTGTTTGTGGTCTAAAATTTTGTCGTTGAAGGTATTCGTATATTTCAATATTATGTTGACCTAAAATGGCCATTTTGCTTGATTTAGTGGTTAACACATATTCAAATAGGTTTTTATTGTTCCAATAAGTAACACTTTTGTTTGTGTTGACTTCTTGAATTCGGGGATGAACTTCTAGCAGTCGTTTTAATGTATTCGCATGTTTGCCAAATTCATTGAAATGATATCCCCGCATTTCTAAAAGGAATGTCGGAGTACTATTTTCATTGATATTTTGATTGAAACCTTGTCCAACCCCATAAATATCCCAAGATAGACCACTCATTTCACTGGATAGTGATATTAATTTATTCTTTAAAATAAACGGGAAAGGGCCATTTTGAAAATCAGTTTTAAAATAGATGACTATGCTCCCATATTGGCCATCATAAACGCGAGTGATAAAGCGGTCTATTTCTGGGATCTCTGATAGGTATTTTTCAATTTGTAAATAAACCTCATTCATTTGCTCTATGGTGGAGTGATTGGGTAAGCTAGCGTTGACGTATAATGCAGTACGTTCACTGTTCGTTGGGTGAGAATATTCAAAAACATATTGGCTAAATAAATAGATACTTGTTCCCAAAGCTAGAATGATTACGAGTATGCTTGATTTACGAAATTTCAAGAGAAAGGCTATTACTCTGTAGTATTGGCTACTTAATTCGGATATTCGTTTTATTTTTATTCTATTTTGTTTTACTTGACGGTTCTTTTTGATGGATAATTTTTCGATGATGGCTGGCACTAAAAATAATGCGACAATCAAAGATATTCCTAATTCGATGGTCATAACAATGGCAAAATCCATCAAATTTATTTTGGTTTCTTCTGGTAAAAACCAAATGATGCTTAGTCCTGCCATGGTAGTAAAGGTAGCTCCCGAAAGCGCCTTGAAAACATTTCGATTTTCATATCTTCGATAGTGGTCAATCATTACAATCGTATTATCGATGACTATCCCTAAAGATGTAGTAATAGCTGCCAGTGAATACAGATGAATTTCGATTTTTAAAAAATAGAAGAAGATGAAGGAGATTGCTAAATTGACCAATAGGCTTATCAAAATGAGTAAAGTGTATTCTATGCTTCTTGAACTTATCCCAACAAAAAGCAACAATATTAGTAAGGCTAAACCTGTTTGAATCCATATTTTTTCTAAATTTTCTTGTATGTATTCGGTAGCATCGTATTCGATATGGATGTTATAAGTAGGAGGAAGACTTCTTTTTAAACCATTTAATTTATCTTTTATTTTTTTGGCAAGGCTTAATTGATTCGCCCCTGCATCTGCTTGAATCACCATGGTGACTGCATTTTCTCCATTAATTCGATAAAACTCTTGTATTGATTTTTCCTTTCGTTCAATTTTCAAAATATCAGATAAATGGATAATTCGCCCAAGAGTATTTTGTTTATCGTCTTTGATTGTTAGGAGAATATTCCCCAGATCAGATTTGATTTCCTCAGAAGATTTTTGATTTCTTTGAAATGAAGGATTTAAAATCACGTTCATTTGTTGGTCTTTCGTATTTAGGGCGAGCCCAAGACTAGCTTGCTTATATTGTTGACTTATGGCTTGAATGATGTCATATTCAGTTATATGAAGATTTTCAAATTGACTTCTGTTATATGTTAAAACCCATTCTTTATCATTGCCTCCAAAAACTTGTAAGGCATAAATACCTTCAATTTGAGCTAATTGAGGTTTAAAATGTTCTTCCGCATAATCTTTAAGCTCACTTAAATCAGCCGCACCGTTCAATTGTAAAGACATAAGCGGTTTTTTCGCTTCTTCCTCATCTGGTGAATTTAAGTAAATGATTGGGTATGAGACATCTTTGGGTAATTGAGGATATACTTGCCTTATGAGTGACGCAACTTCAAAACGCAATTCATCTAAATCAGTGAATTTATCAATTTCTATCGTGATAAAGCCACTGCCATAATTGGAGATGGATCTAATTTTTGTGATACCTTGTAAGGTACTAAATGCAGCCTCTAATTTGCTTGAAACTTGGCTTTCAAGAACTTCGGGTGATACATCCCTCCAGTCGTAGGTAATGGTTAGGTTTCCAGCATTTTTTATTGGATTTAATTGAATGGAAAGTTCAGGAATAAAGGCTATTCCAATGATGCACAATACGATAAATAAAATGATGATCCCAAAAGATGACTTTTGCATTTGATAGCAGCTAGGGCAAATGATTTTATAAATAAGTTTGTTTTTTTTCTCTTTGTATTGTTAAATATGTTAGATGTACATAAATTTAGCCAACCTAGATAACCACTAAATTCATTCAGATGTATTCAATTAATAAAATCTCCAAACCTATGACTCGCGAACAATTAGCTGGTCATTTGGGAATTTGTTCCAAAACGCTTCATCGTTTTATTTTGAAACATTCCATTAAGCTAGAAGCTCGAACTTTAATTAAACCTAAAGTTATTCAGGAGATTCTTCAAAAATTTCATGAAATAGAGTGACTGTCCAATAATGTCCAAAGATGTCTTAAGATGTCCATTTAATCCTATTGACATTAATAATTATTATCGGGAGGTTTGAAACATGAAAACGTTTTCAAAATCTGCCGAATTAAATAGCCTTGACGTCGGTGAAATTTAAGGGATGCAAATTGTTTAATTTTAAAATTTAATGACATGAAATTGAATCAAAATCTAGTTAGTAAGACTAAGAGAGTCTTATTGGCGGCTACATTAACAGTTGGATTTTTAGTTACAAACAGTCTAATTAATGAATCTCAAGCAAAAGACAAGTCCGATTCTGTGAATCGCTTATGGAATGGACAGTGTTGCCCAGTTTGTTCTTTAGGTAATTGTGGAGGATATTAAATTTTGGTATCCTAATTTAATCGCAAATATCTACTATGAAGTCGAGAAGATTATTGAAATAATACCATTATCCTATTGATTTTGTATTAGATATTTGTGGTTTTTTTCCACCTTATATCGATTATACATGAGAATACGATTTTACTTATCCATTTGGACGGTAAGCTTTATGGCTATTTTGGGGAGTTGTAATCAATCTTCTTTTGATAAAGAATCATTGCAGAATGATATATTGATTATAAAATATGACTCCATAGAAATGCCAGTAGATTCAACAATTAGTGCTGTTGGAAATTATAATCATGTATATCATAAGGATGCAAAGGGAGAGAGTTATTTAGTTGTCTCTAATCTAAATAACGAATTAGTTTATTTTAACTTAGATAGAAGAAAAATAGTCAAACGAATTAAATTTCAACAGGAAGGACCTCATGGTATAGGATATATAGGGAATTTTAATTTTTATTCTGAAGATTCCATTGTTTTAAAAGGATTGAATCCCTTGGAAACCTATTCTTTAAATACTGATGCTAAGAAAATTTCAACATTTTCAACTTCCAAATTTGCTGGATTTCAAGCGAGGGAAATTTTAGGACAACCTACCACGTGTATTTCTATCTATAATCAATATGTGATACAGTTTACTCAAGCATTACTTCTGAGCGACTTGTCAAGTAATAGGAAATACTTTGATTTAAATAGTAAGGCATTTGCACTTTTGGATTTGACCAATGGGAAATATACTTTTTTGCCAATTAAGTTTCCGATAACGATGCATGATAAAAAAGAATTTTGGGATTTGTTCCATATTACACCTAGTAGCGCAATTATTCAAGATAAATTTTATTATACATTTCCAGGATCAGATAGTTTATATTTTTATAACATCAATACCAAACAAGTAAAGCAAGTTTCCGCTCCAAGTATTCATTCCGTTAATGGAAATGGAGTCGTAGTAAGGAAATTCACCTCTTTAGAAGAATACTTCGACGTTTATGCACAAAATATGTCTTACGTTAAAATTTTAGCGGATGGAAATAATAATAGAATTATAAGGTTCATCGCACACCCTACTAAAAAATGGAAAAATAGTGGGAACCTAAATGATGTATTAATTTCAAAGCCTTTTTCGATTCAAATTTTTGATAGTGATCTAAATCTATTGGGTGAAACAGATGTATTTTTTGATAATTTCTATGATTTTCTAGATTCATTTGTTGGTGAAAAAGGTTTATATATTTCAAATAATCACCCAGAAAACGCTAAAATAGATGAAAGATTTTTATCGTATAGTATTTTTAAAATTGGAAAGTAGAAATATTGCTTTTCTTCTTTTGTTATTCTTGGGGTTTAATATTGCATGTAATAAAACAAACTCACCTAGTTCAATATTAACGAGATTAATAATTGAAAATGGAAAATCAATTGAGCCCAATTTTAGTGGATATGTGCTTATGATACCCAATGATGGTTGTCATCCTTGCATTCAAAAAGCATTAAAGTTAACTGCCAAATATCTTAATCATAAGCACATCTATTTTGTTATTACAACTGATTTCGATTTTAAAAGTACTAAGTTGAAATTTTCTGGTAGGGAAATATTGTCCAATAATTTAGTATTTGATATCCATAAAAAGAGTAATCAATTAGGCTTACACAAAAGTAATTTGACTGTTTTATATTTTAAGGAAGGAGAAATGATTTTTGAAAAAGCTATCAATCCTACTACTGCTAGTTTTGAGCTATTCGAATTGCAATCACGCATTGATCGTATCAAAGGATAATGCCTCCTCTTGTACTTTACAAAATGTAGGTTCCTATAGTCTAGATTTTTATTCGAATCAGAAATTCAATAAGTGACAATGTGGGAAATTATCCTCAAGAAATTGACCAGTTAAATCTTTGGTTTACATTTTCTAGGTGTCATAGAAAATGAAAATTTCTAAGATTTTTTATTCATAAGTATTAAAAGTCTACATTTTATAATCAAGTATTTTTCATGCATTTTTTGAAAATTAGTATTTACTCTTTTAGTGTTTTATTTATTTCTGCTTGTCAGAATACCTCCCATGATGATGGAGAGGTGGCAGCTATTCACTCGACTATTGGTTCACTCAAAGTACATGCTGTTCAAATAGCTGAAAGTAAAATCCAACATTTTCCATTACAGGTATTGGCTACTGGTAAGATTTCGGCATTAGTACAAGCAAAGATAAATTTTAAGACAACAGGTGTCATTGAGAAAATCTTGATAAAGAACAGTTCCTTGGTTAAGGAAGGTCAAGTTTTGGCAATTTTGGAAAACGAACAACAAAAAATAGCATTGCAGCAATCTTTTGATATTCTTCAAGATGCACGTTTAGAATTAAATAAGTTGGTTTTGGAATATGGAGGTAAAGACAGAGATACCAATTCGGTTTCAAAACGGATCTTGGAAAATATTAAGGCAAAAAGTGGTTTTAATAAAGCCCTTACTAATCTTCGTGATGCTCGTTTGAAATTAGAAAATACATATTTAAAAGCCCCGTATGCTGGTATAATTGCTAATTTAAAAACAAAGGCTTTCAATCCAAGTTCAAGCAGTGAACCATTTTGTACCTTATTGAGTAAGGAGAATATGGTGGTGGAACTGTCAATTTTAGAATCAGAATTAGGGATAGTTAATGTAGGTCAGCATGCAATAGTTACATCATTAGCTTTCCCTGACAGAAAATATACTGGGATAGTTACAGAAATCAATCCTATGGTGAATGAACAAGGCTTGGTTTTGTTGAAAGTAAAAATTGTCAATCCAGATCAATACCTATTAGAAGGGATGAATGCCCAAGTTATAATAGAAAAAATACTGGCAAGGCAGGTCGTGGTGCCCAAGGAAGCTGTTGTAGAAAGGTCAGGTAAGAAGGTCGTTTTTGTTTATGAAGATGGTTTAGCCAAATGGAAATTTGTGACTGTTTCTCATGAAAATAGTCAAGACTTGGCCATATCCGAAGGGCTCTCTGGGGGACAAAAAGTTATTGTAAAAGGAAACTTGAATTTAGGTCATGATGCCAAAGTAGAAATTGTTCATTAAGAGGAATGGTCCGTTTTTTACTATATCGCCCCATTGCAGTTTTAGTCAGTACTTTCGCCTTGATGGTTTTGGGAATCATTACGTTTAATCAAATCCCAATCTCCTTATTACCCGATATAGCTATTCCTGAAATTACGGTTCAAATCACTCATCCCAATACATCAGCACGTGAATTACAAAGAACAATTGTTAAACCCATAAAAAATCAATTACAACAAGTTAATCATTTGGCTGATTTGGAAGCACAAACTCAAGATGGTTTGGCAGTTATCAAATTGAAATTTGATTTTGGGACAAATATCAATCTAGCCTACATTGAGACCAATGAAAAAATTGATGGTATCATGGGCCAATTACCCAGAGAGATGGAAAGACCCAAAGTCATCAAAGCTGGTGCTTCTGATATTCCTGTTTTTAATATCAATGTAACGTATAAGAAAGGCTTTGAAAATTCTGATTTGGCCTTGTCGGAGTTTTGTGAAAATGTACTTCGAAGAAGGATTGAACAATTGAAAGAGGTTGCTTTAGTAGACATTACAGGCTTATCTCAACCAGAAGTTACCATTATCCCAGACCAATCCAAACTTCAAGGTTTAGGAATTAGCGAGCAAATACTGAAAGAGAATTTGCAAAAAAATAATATTGAATTAGGGCATTTAATAGTAAAAGAAGGTCAATATCAATATAATATTCGTTTTGCTACCACATTGAAAACAATTCAGGATATTGAAAATATTTATCTGAAAATTGGGGATGTAAAAAAGGGTGAACGTGTTTTACAACTGAAAGATTTAGTAAAAGTATCAGTTCAAGAGCAACAATTACGTGGATTATATTCCTTCAATGGAAAGCGTGCCATTTGTCTTTCTATTATCAAACAATCAAATACGCAATTGCTTCAACTTCGTAAAAAGTTGAATACTCAAATAGCACATTTTAAATCGGAATATCCTCAGCTGGATTTTCATATTAGTCAAGACCAAACCGAATTGTTGGATTTGTCGATTAATAACCTCATCGGAAATATCTTATTTGGAGGGTTATGTACATTTATTATGATATTTTTTTTCATGAATGATGTTAAAACCCCTATACTGATTGGTATCGTTATTCCTGTATCATTAATCATTACTTTTTTGTGTTTTTACTTATTTCATATTTCGATCAATATTGTTTCATTAGCTGGATTAGTTTTGGGAATTGGAGAAATTATTGATTCTTCTATTATTGTCATTGAAAATATAGAGCAATACCGTGAGGATGGACATTCCCTAGATGAGGCGTGCATCGAAGGAACGCAAGAAGTAATTATGCCATTGTTTACATCCATTCTGACAAATTCAGCTGTTTTTTTACCTTTAATTTTTATCAGTGGAATTGCTGGAGTTTTGTTTTTTGATCAAGCCATTGCTGTGACTTTATCGCTGGGTATTTCCTTGTTATGTTCTTACACGTTGGTACCTGTGTTATACCGACTTTTCTATTTTAGGGAAGAGCGTTTAAAAGGATTTGTTCCCAAAAAAATCACATGGCTGGTGAAAGCTTCAATAAGTACCTACGATGGGTTATTGAATCTTGTTTTTCGAAGGAAAAAATGGATGTTGGCGTTTTTTGTTTTTCTAGCGCTAGTGTCCATTCCATTATTTATCATGTTAGATAAAAAGGGCATGCCAATTATTAGTAGAACGGAATTAGAGGTAAAAATTGACTGGAACGAAGCCGTAACCGTAGAAGAAAATAACCGTCGTATAAATCAAATGACGAGAACGATTGTCAAGAGCAAGCATGATAGCTTGCCTGTTTGTGCTTTTATAGGTCAACAACAATTTTTATTAAATAAGGAACTGCAACAAAATTTCAATGAATCTAAATTAAGTATTAAGGTCGCATCCAACCAAGAGTATGAAAGGATGCAAAAAGAGATCAAGGAATATTTGACTTTTAACTATCCAGGGTCTATTGTTCATTTTAGCGCAGCTAAGAATGTCTTTGAGGTGTTATTTAATACAACTGACCCTCCATTACAAGCAAGAGTGATGAGTGCTAGTAACATCGAGGTACCAAGTACAGATCAAATAAATTTGTTGAATCAGGAATTAAATAAATTTGGGTTTTTAAACCCATCGTCTGCCACGCAGAGTAGGTATAACATTCAACTGTTATCCGATCGTTTATTGTACTATAATGTTGGTTATGAGCAAGTTGTGCAATCTTTGAAAACTGTTTTTAATCATAATGATTTGGGTAGTTTAAAAGGAGAACATAAATACATACCCATTTTGTTGGGGAATCGCACCAAGCCTTTCATTGATTTGGTTCAACAAGCAACTGTTCAAAGTAATAATGGTCAATATTTGCCTTTGAGGGAATTAATTAGAATTTCGAATCAAGAAGATTATAAAACATTTTATTTAGACAAGAGCGGAGGTTTTATTCCATTTAATTTTAGTCTAACTAATAGGGAAGTGCCAACTTATCAAGCATCTATTCAGAAAATCGTTGATGGTCACCCCAATTTGAATGTAAGTTTTACAGGGGCATATTATACAAATTTGGAAATTGTGAAGGAATTGGGTCTCATTATATTAATTGCCATCTTATTGCTATATTTTATTTTATCCGCACAATTTGAGTCATTGGTTCAACCAATAATTGTCATGTTAACGATTGTATTTGGATTAACTGGAGCGATGACCTTACTTTATTTTGCAGGAAATAGTATCAATATCATGTCCGCAATAGGTATGATTGTTCTTATAGGGATATTGGACAATGATTCCATCCTCAAAATTAGTACCATGAATCAATCGAAGGATTCATTGTCATTGATGGATGCCATTAAATTATCTGGCAAACGACGATTAAAGTCTCAGTTGATGACATTTTTAACTACAATTTTGGGACTTTTACCTGTACTTTTTTCTTCAGGATTAGGTGCTGAACTTCAACGGCCATTAGCCCTTTCGGTGATTGGAGGAATGTTTTTAGGTTTATTTATCTCTATTTCTTTCATCCCACTCGTTTATTGGATATTGTATAGCAAAATTTGGAAATGAGTCGATTAATATAATCGTTTCACCTGCCTAATAAGCCCCAATAGTAGATTAATATACTCTATATAGCACATCAAAAAAGCCCTGAAATTCAGGGCTTTTCATTTATAAATCTAATTTATTAATCTTTGAATAGTAAGGTAAAATTCACTTTAGCCCTAATCCCTAAACACTAATACCTAATAACTATAAAACCAGTTGTTTCAATATCTCCAAGCCATCAATATTCGCTAAATCTGGATCAGCAGCACGCTCAGGGTGAGGCATCATACCGATCACATTACGACCCGCATTGCAAATTCCTGCGATATTGAATAAACTGCCATTCGGGTTAGCCGCATCGTTTACTTGGCCATTTTCATCACAGTAGTAAAATAAGATTTGATCATGGGCTTTTAAATCTTCCAAGGTCTTTTCATCTGCGAAATAACGTCCTTCTGCATGCGCAATCGGTATTTTATAAGCCTTATTTAGGTCCAAAGACTGTGTGATCAAGGATTGGTTGGTCGCAGCCTTTAAGTAGATGTTCTTTGAAATGAATTTTTGTGAATTATTTCTCAATAATACACCGGGCAATAAGTGAGCCTCCACTAATACTTGGAATCCGTTGCAAATACCCATTAAATAACCTCCATCATTGGCATGCTTAATGACATTGTCCATAATCGGAGAAAAGCGGGCAATAGCACCAGAACGTAGGTAGTCGCCATACGAGAATCCACCCGGTAAAATGATGAAATCACAGTTTTGAAGACTGGTTTCTTTATGCCAAAGCTTCACAGCTTGATGTCCTAAACTTTCAATGACCCCTACGGTATCATCATCACAATTGGAACCAGGAAAGACTACTACGCCAAATTTCATAAGATGCTATTAAATATTGACCGCAAAAATAGCGGTTTTTGTTCAGAATTCCCCGATTAAATTTGCTTTTCTACTTGGAATAAAAAATGCTCAAAGTCCCATTGGGGTGCTTCGGTCAACTTTATTTGCTGCCAAGTGTCAGTAGGATGAATTCTCTCCCCTAATCCTTGGCTATGCTTGATTTCAATAGGTAAATCAATTTCATTAGGTACATTTTTCCATTTATAACGTAAAGTAAATGCTCCATTCGATTCTTTCAGTTGGTATACCAAGGTTGGAATGTCCGCCCGATGTAGGTATAAGGACATGATGGCTTTGACGTTACGTTTCAACTTCTTTTCAAAGAAATTGAGCACTTCTTCGGCATTCGTATTTTTATGGTAGAAGGTCAAACAAAAGTCCTTGATGGTGCTAAACCAAAGCTTGTCATCTGCCACAATGGATCGCAGTGTATGAAACATCCAAGTGCCTTTGAAATACATGTCGGCATCCGGACTTTGATAATTAACACCATAAGGGCCAATGATGGAAAATCGATTTTTGATGTTGTTTTTTTGTCCATTCAAATAGGACTGAGCTTGCTCTTTTCCTGATTTTTCTTCCAAATAAATGGCTTCCGCATAGGTTCCTAAGGCTTCATGAATCCACAAATCAGCGTGATCGCTACATGAGATGGAATTTCCAAACCATTCATGGGCAGACTCATGTACGATGATGAAATCAAATCCATAGTTATTGTTTTTGTAATGGTTGCCATAGGCCACGGCACTTTGATGCTCCATGCCCCAATAATCCGTTTCTACAAGCGCATAGCCATCTTTTGGAAAAGGGTAGGGGCCAAAGTATTTCTCAAAGATGCGTAGCATTTCCTGGCTTTGCTGAAAATGTTTTTTGGCTATTTCGGCATTGCTTTGAAGAACATAATAATCCAAATCTAAGGGCTTGCCATTTAGTTGAACCATTTTTTCTGACCAATGGGCATAGTCGGCAATATTAATGGATACGTTATAGGTATTGATGGGATATTGTACCTTCCAATGGTATTCCGTGCCAAAAGCCGTAGATGTACTAGCCACTAGATTGCCATTAGAAACCGCCAAAAGGCCCTTGGGCGCCTCGATACGAATATCCATGGATTCAGGTTCATCTCCTGGATGATCTTTGCATGGCCACCATGCAGAAGCACCTAGGCCTTCACAGGAAACGGTTACCCAAGGTTTACCTGCTGGATCTTTGGTCCAAGAAAAACCCCCATCCCAAGGTGGACGTACCGCTTTGCGGGGTTGACCTTGGTAGGAAATGAGTATTTGGTGTTTTTGTTTGACGAGGAGTGTTCTTGGGAAATCAATAAAAATGGCATTGCCATCACGACGGTATGTTAAGGCTTTGTTTTCAAATACAATTTGGTCAATGCTCAAGTTTTGGAATAAGTCTACTTGGATTTGTTTAGTCTTCTCTTTTACCACAAATTGGATGCTATTGGAGCCTGTGATGTAGGTTTTCTCCGGGTCAACCTTCACTTTCAAATCATAGTGCAGCACATCATAGGAAGTACGCGCAGGCCGCAAACTGCCCCGCAAACTATCCGCATGACTGAACTTTTGGGCGGAGAGACTAAATGAAAATAGTAAAGAAAATAGAAGAAATATGCTTTTAGGTTTCATTAATTTTTCACTGGTTAAGGCAATGAGGTTGAAATTATTTGGTACGAGTAATGACTGAATATTCCATTTCTAAATTTTCTATGGTTAGGAAATCCGTGGGATATTTCAACGTATCTAAATCAAGTTTTATGGGATATGCATGTAAACATTGCCAAGCACGAATGACCTCAGCATCAGAATTAAGTAAAGAAATGGTCAAATTTTTGACAGGGATCTTGCACAGATTATTAAAGGCATCAATGATCAATTGAAAAGATTTCCAATTTTGACAAAGTCCTCTTTTAAACCTTAGTGGGGAATGTTTGATCCCTTCTTTCAAACTAGAACTTGAAAAATCTAATCCAGAAACCTCTTGAAATGACATCTCGATTTTTCCGTATTGAACTTTAAAATAATATGAGGCTTGGATGTTTTCTGTCATTTTATGAATAGCAAAGTAAAAATAGCCAAGATTCCCTTGAAAGCAAAAAAGCCACCCTCTTGCGAAGGTGGCTTTGGGAATAGAATCTCCAAAAAGACTAGTAACGGTAATGCTCAGGCTTGAATGGACCATTTTCTGGTACACCAATGTATTCCGCTTGATCTTTCTCTAATTTCTCCAATTTAGCTCCAATGTGCGCCAAGTGTAAGAACGCTACTTTCTCATCCAAATGCTTAGGAAGGATGTACACTTTGTTCTCATAATTAGCGGCGTTGGCCCAAAGCTCTAATTGAGCTAAGGTTTGATTACAAAATGAGTTCGACATCACGAAAGATGGGTGACCCATGGCGCAACCTAAGTTCACCAAACGGCCTTCTGCTAATACGATGATGTTTTTGCCATCAATCGTATACATATCCACCTGTGGTTTGATTTGGTCTTTCGATGCACCGTAGTTATCGTTTAACCAAGCCATGTCGATTTCATTGTCAAAGTGACCAATGTTACAAACAATGGCCTTATC
Source organism: Aquirufa salirivi (assembly GCF_045310485.1). Taxonomy (NCBI): domain Bacteria; kingdom Pseudomonadati; phylum Bacteroidota; class Cytophagia; order Cytophagales; family Flectobacillaceae; genus Aquirufa; species Aquirufa salirivi. The sequence goes on along the minus strand of NZ_JBEWZH010000007.1, from coordinate 40,564 downwards.
TTTCATGGATTTGAAATGACGGTCACGAATGATTTTTACATTTCCTGTAGCGGTTACGAAGATGTTAGCGCGACTAGCGGCTTCGTCCATCGTTACAACCTCAAAACCATCCATAGCAGCTTGCAATGCACAGATTGGGTCAATCTCCGTTACCAATACACGGCAACCAGCACCACGTAATGACTCAGCACTACCTTTTCCTACATCACCATATCCGGCTACCACAGCTACTTTACCAGCTAACATTAAGTCAGTAGCACGACGAATCGCATCGACCAATGACTCTTTACAGCCGTATTTATTGTCAAATTTAGATTTAGTTACAGAGTCGTTCACGTTGATTGCTGGTAAGAACAAAGTACCATTTTTCATACGCTCATATAGACGGTGAACGCCTGTAGTTGTTTCCTCAGAAAGTCCTTTGATGCCAGGGATTAATTCTGGATACTCATCAAATACCATGTTGGTTAAATCACCACCATCATCCAAAATCATGTTCAAGGGTTGCTTTTCTTCTCCAAAAAACAAGGTTTGCTCAATACACCAGTTGAACTCTTCTTCATTCATGCCTTTCCAAGCATAAACTGGAATACCAGCTGCGGCAATAGCTGCTGCAGCATGATCTTGTGTCGAGAAAATATTGCAAGAAGACCAAGTAACTTCCGCTCCTAAAGCAGTCAATGTTTCAATCAAAACCGCTGTTTGGATCGTCATGTGCAAACATCCTGCGATGCGCGCTCCTTTTAAAGGTTGAGCTTTTCCAAATTCAGCACGTAAAGCCATTAATCCTGGCATTTCTGCTTCAGCTAATTGAATCTCTTTACGACCCCAGTCGGCCAGTGCAATGTCTTTAACTTTAAATGGTACATATGTACCTGATTGTGATGCCATTGTGTATGATGTTGAATTGAAATTTCTTAATAAAGTGCAAAGTTAAGTCTTTTTTAAAGAAAGAGAAAATCTTGAATTGAGATTAATTTTATCCGTTTTGTGCCAATTAGCAACACTTATTCATTTAAAGCCCAATGCAAAGCAAAATGGTAAATTTATAACAGTCTAGTTCGTGTATTTTTTATCGAGCGGTAATATCAACTGAAGTAAATCAGCTGATTTAAGAAATTGCTGATGTTGCGAAATGATTTCATGGTCAGGATTTAGGATACAAATGCTGGGGAAGGCAATAGCTCCTTTGATACTACCTAATTTCAAAGCGAGTTCATGTATTCCAGTTTGATCACCCGTAGGTTGAAACTGAAACTCATTCCCCTCAAAGGTCATCTTTCGTTTTTCTTCGGCATTGAGTGACACAAACCAGAATTGACTATTTAGCGCTTGAATAACCTGTTTATTTTTAAACGTCGTGTTTTTCATCAGTTGGCAAAACTTACACCAATCTGTATGCATGAAAACAAAGACCTTTCTTTTTTCCGTTTTCTGTAAACTATCCAGTTGTTCCATGGCATAGGATTTCAATTGGGAATATACCTCAATAGGCTTCAACATGAAAAGCGAAATCAAAACCAAGAATAAGAGCTGCTTTTTTCTCATTTTTTGAATGTATATCGAATACCTAAAAATAACCTGATACCTTGATTAGGACCATAGACATAATTGGGATCAAAGGTTAAGGCATAAGGGTTATTTGGACTGGCTATGACTTTCCCATTATTTCCAAATTGTACTTCTTTATCAAAGGGATCATTACTTCTAGCAATGATGAATGGATTTCCTTGATTAGGAGTCCAATTCAACAAGTTTTTTACACCACCGTAAATTTGAATATCACTGAATCCATCATAGGTCATTTGTATATTTTGAATGCTCCACCAAGGAGAATAGGCTCTTCTAGGATCTCTTTCCCCAAGCAATGGCAAGCGCATGGGACTGTACATGTTTCCTGTATAATCAATGGCTAAGTGCGCTGGGTTGATTTTGTAGGAAATGGCCCAAGTGCTTGTGAAATTTTCGGTTAATAATTGCTGCTTGGTCAAACCATTTTCAGTTAGGGTATTTTCCATTAAGGTGCCTCCAACTATGACTTTTAGGCCATTGTTAAATACCGCATCAATGTTTAAACTTATTCCTTTGCTTTCAGCAAAACCGCTTAAATTATCATAAATAATTTTATTGGGGTCTATTTCATAATCTCCTACAATTCGATTGGTGAAATAGGTATAAAATGCCGAAGCGTCTAGCCCAATGTAGGAATCATCCCGAGTATAAATTTTCTTGATGTAATTCGCATTGATGTTGTAGGATCGTTCTGGGTTTAATTCATTTTTTACTTCAATGATTCTTGCACCCGTTAAGGCGGCGTGATCTTCTGTAAACAAATTCACAACTCGATAGCCCGTTCCCGCATTTAATCGAAGAATATTGTTTTCATTAAAAGTCCATTTATAGGCTAATCTAGGTGTGAAAATATTCCCATGGTAATTGTTGTAATCGAATCGATAACCTAGCAGTAGTTTATGTTTATCCGTGATCGATATTTCATTTTGAACAAATATCCCGGGAAGCCATGTTTTTTGGGCTAAATTTTCTGGCTTTGTTAAGCCAGCTGTTGCTGTGGCAGGGGTATTATCGTCATAATAGGTATAGCGCAGCGCTGTACCCATTAAAAAATCATTTTTCCCAATTTTTTTATCCCAAGTCAATTGCATGAAGGCAATATTTTGCTGGGCATCATACACCGTTTTACCGTATCTACTATCTTGATTGTGGCTATTGTATGAAAATGACAGGAGCAGCTTTTCCGTACTGGGTAATTGATAATTCCCAAGGACTTCCCAGCGATTGGTATATATACTTTCCCCATAAATACTATCGCCACCTCTAAATTGTTTTTGCCATCGCATATCGCCACCCCAACGGTCTTCATACATGTAACGGGCAGCCAAGCTAAACAATCGATTTTCTTTGCGGTTAAAATTCCATTTTTGAAATATGGAGATCCGATGCTGCAAAGTCATATCTGTAAAATTGTCTTTGTTGTTATCTACTCTATTTTGAAAATTAAAATAGTTAAGGCCTGTTAATGCCGTCGCCTTTTTGCCTGCATTCAGTTTGAAAGCCAGATCAGCATTGTATTCACCCCAACTCGTACTAAATATATCTGCTGAAGCCAATGGGGCATTTTGTGGTTTTTTGGTAATGATATTGATTAAGCCGCCAACTGCTTCACTGCCATATAATGACGATGCCGGCCCTTTGACAATTTCAATTCTTTCCACAATGGAATTCGGAATACCCGATAAACCATAAACGGTACTCAGACTGCTGACGATGGGCATGCCATCAACCAGGACCATGGTATATGGACCTTCTAATCCATTGATATGGATATCTCCCGTATTGCACACATTGCAATTCAGTTGAGGCCTTACTCCATTGACGTTTTGTAATGCCTCGTAGATATTAGGAGTGGGGTTTTTCTTAAAAAAGGTAGGAGTGTAAATTTCTACTGGAACAGGACTTTCTAATCGACTTACCTCTTTCATGGTCCCAGTAATGACAACCTCATTTAAAAGCATGGCATAATTGCTTAAATCAACAGGCAGGGTCAGGTGCTCACCTTCATTGAGGGAAATGGCTTTTTCAAATTTTTCAAAACCTACGTAACTTACGCGAAGGATATATTTTCCCGCTTTGATGTTTTTTAGCGTGTAATTTCCAGACTTGTCGCTGGAAGTTCCGTAAGGACTGCCCAGTAAAGTGACACTGGCCAACTCAATGGCTTGATTCTCTGAAATGATTTTACCTGAAATGCTAGCAGCTACTTGAGCATAGCAGATAGAACAGCTTAAGATCAAACAAACGCTTACTATGATTTGTAGTCTTATTTTTTTCATTTTTTTGCTATTCAAGTCAAGCAAAAGTAAATAAGTTAGACTAATCTAACAAATTAAGTTTTATCTTTTTTTGTATCTTTGGATATTAATCCTTTTTTTCATTCATGCAATTATCTTATACCGAAGAAAATTATTTAAAAGCATTGCTTAAAGTTTCATTTGATAGTGGGAGTGAAGCCGTAGGGACAAATGAATTAGCCATTTCCTTAATGGTCAAACCTGCTACTGTGAACGACATGCTCAAAAAGTTGAAGGAAAAAGGATTGGTCGATTATGAAAAATACGGGAAAATCACATTGAGTGCTGATGGTAAGAAAATTGCCACGTATATTATTCGCAAGCACCGCCTTTGGGAAACTTTCTTGTATGAGAAGTTGGAGTTTAGCTGGGATGAAGTGCATGATGTGGCTGAGCAATTGGAACATATTCATTCACAAAAGTTGGTCGATAAATTGGACAAATTCTTGGATTTTCCTGAATATGATCCCCACGGAGATCCTATTCCCAACCGTTTGGGAGAGCTAAAAGTACAATTCAAAAAAACCTTATCTGAGGTAGCGGTGGGCAATAGTTGTAAAATGGTCGCTGTCAAGGACAATTCAAGTTCTTTCTTGCAATACGTGGTTCAAGTAGGATTAGGTCTCAATAATGAGATTAATGTACTGTCCAAACAAGAATACGATGCCATTCTGGTGATTGAGGTGAATGGACAAAGATCAAGTGTGAGTCAGAAGTTTGCCGACAATATTTTTGTTGTCTGCCAGCATTGTGAAGTAGGAAAGATTTGTCCCAATGAACGATGTACATTCAACTAAGCAGGTGGTGTACCTGATTATTAAGAAGACAATTAGCGGTCTTTCAGTCCTACCTTGAAATAAGCTTGAATCAAAATACTATTCCAAAAACGGCAATACACTTTCCAAAGAAATACCCCTAGAACCTTTGACCAACAAAAAGCTATTTTTAATCGGATGATCTTGTAACCAATTGTGTAAGCCAAATTTGTCTGGAAAATAATAGGCCTTCGGTAAATGAATCAAGGCATGTTGCATATGCTGACCCACCAACAAAACTTTGTCGAAATGTTGCTGGGCAATTAATTCACCCAATGCTGCATGTTCCTCCGCAGAAGCATCCCCCAATTCAAACATGTCACCCAAAATGACAATTTTAGGACTGCTTTCCGTTTCGGCAAAATGCTGGATTGCGGCCGACATAGACGAAGGATTGGCATTGTAAGCATCCATCAAAACTTGATTGCTACCGATGTGAATATACTGTGAACGGTGGTTAGTTGGAATATAAGTCCGAATCCCTTCATGGCATTGTTCATCACTGAGTCCAAAATATTTCCCCACGGCCAAAGCCATTTGAATGTTTTCGAAGTTGTAGATACCCGGTAAATGACTGCGAACTTGTATTTCTTCTCGCGTTTGGTAAACCACGGTAGGCTTAGCCTCCACTAATTCGGTATACAAGGCCTCATTGGCCATGATAGTATTTTTAAAGTGTCTTTCAGCATGCATGTCATGCACTACGTTTTTGTCAGCAGGTAAAAACACCGTTCCATCATGATGCGCTAAAAAATCAAATAATTCACCTTTCCCTTTTCTGATGCCTTCTACTCCTCCAAAACCTTCTAAATGAGCTTTACCGATGTTGGTAATTAAACCATGTGTCGGTTGGGCTATATTCACTAGTTCATGAATATCTCCTTGTTTATTGGCACCCATTTCAATCACCGCTATTTCATGACTGGATTGGATGGCCAAAATAGATAGAGGGACGCCAATGTGATTATTTAAATTTCCAGCAGTAGCAAAACAATGAAACTTTTGAGACAACACAGAAAATAATAGTTCTTTGGTCGTCGTTTTACCATTTGACCCCGTTAATCCAATGATAGGAATCTGTAAGGTCTGTCGGTATAGTCGGGCTACATCTTGCAAAGCTTGTAATCCATCTTCTACCAACAGCGTGTTAGGGATGTGAGCAAAAGCTTCATCATCAATCACGGCATAAGCGGCACCTTTGGATAATGCTTCTTCTGCCAATTGGTTGGCATTAAAATTGGGACCTTTTAGAGCAAAAAATAGATTACCTGGAGCTATCTTACGAGTATCCGTAGATACACCACTAGCTTGTAAAAATTTGTCTAAAAGTGTTACATTAGAGGTCTTCATCATAAATTAGATTACCAGGGCTTTTGGCTTACAAATATCGAATGAAATTTTTAGTATTCTTATTTTTTGGATTCCTAAGCTCGGAAATACTTGCCCAGGCACCATCTTGGAAGCAAAGTTCGCAAATCCCTGTGAAAGTCAATCAATCATTTTTAGCCAATCCATGGGCAGGAGGTTTTAATTCTGTCCAAGTGGAAAGTATGGATTTAAATGCGGATGGACTGGAAGATTGGGTGATTTTCGATCGGAGCACCCAAAAATTGAGTACTTTTTTGCGCGTTAAAAATGCATCGGGTCAAATTTCACAGGTCTACAGTCCTCTATATGAATCCCATTTTCCCAAAATAGAAAACTGGTTTCACTTGGTGGATTATAATCAAGATGGCAAAAAAGATTTATTCTGTTCGGCTCCGGCAGGAATGAAGATATACCAAAATACATCGGGGGCGAATATCTCATTTCAAATTTTGGCCGATCCTGTGTATTCCGAAGGCTTCTCAGGTAAAATAAATTTGTATATAGCCGCTTCCGATATTCCGGCCATTGGTGATGTGGATGGTGATGGGGATATGGATGTGCTGGCCTTTGAACCGGCAGGACATTATGTGGAGTTTCATGAAAATGTCGCTACTAAAGGTTCAGGATTGATTCAGTTCAAGAAAACAGTAGATTGTTGGGGCGACTTTATTCACAATGATTGTGAAGATGTGGTTTTAGGGAAATCTTGTAGTACAAGCTATATTCCTTTTCAAGTAAAAAGTCCTAATCAGGTGATGCATTCAGGGAATAGTTTGGCAATCTTGCCCAATAAAAATGGGTTACCTGACTTCTTATTTGGCCATGTTTCCTGTCAGAATCTCATTCATTTAATCAATACAGGTACAGCTTCTAAGCCTCAATTCAGCCAATTGAATTACCATTTTCCCACGGGAAACCCCGTTCAAGTAGGTGCTTTTGCCTCGGCTTTTCCTCAAGATGTCAATGCTGATGGTCAATTCGACTTGTTGGTATCGAGTAATACCTATGACAATGCTTTGTTTAGCCAAAATTTCCAACAATCATTAGCTTATTACCAGTTGGAAGGAGGTAATTGGGTGGAAAAGAACTCTGCCTTCCTGCAAGATCAGATGTTGGACGTAGGAGAAAATGCGGCGCCTCTTTGGTGGGATGCCGATGAGGATGGAGATCTAGACCTATTAATCGGGAATAGCGGTATTCGGGGAGCTAGGGGTGTAAGGGCAAGTTTGACTTATTATGAAAATGTGGGGACAGCCCAACAAGCATCTTTGCTTTTGAAGAGTACAGACTTTGGCAATTTTAGCGCAGTGATACAAGCTACGGAAATCATTCCTCAAGCAGTAGATTGGGATGGAAATGGAAAGAAAGAGCTATTGATTTCATATCAAACTTTTGTAGGGGCAAAGCTGGCTCTTTATACCATAGATAATAAATGGCAAGAAATCCCAGTATCCGTTCTGCAAGTGGGAGAGACAGTCCTGTTTGTCGATTGGAACCAAGATGGAAAATTGGATTTATTGGTGTTAGAAAAGTCGGGAAGAATACGATCCTATCAATTTCAAACAGATAAATCCTTGCAATTGGACAATGCCAACTGGGCTAATCTGCTTCAAGATTTGAATTTCATTCCGAAAAGCCTCAGCTTCTTGGATGTCAATGGGGATGGTAAAATGGAATGTTTGGTATTTGATCGAATCGGCAAAGCACAATTAATCAACTTCAGTTTGGATGGGAAAAGTGCTACACGATCACAAGCATTTACATGGACAGCCGATTTTGGTGAGCGCGTTTGGCCGAGTGCAGCCGATTGGAATGGGGATGGCAAAATGGATCTTAGCCTTGGTTTAGGTGCTGGAGGTGTTCAGTTATTGGAAAATATAAGTGCTAACCCAGTTGTTGAACTACTAAATCAAGATCGCTTACAAGTTTGGCCAAATCCTGGTAAAGGGCCTATTTTTGTGATGAGTGAGGCTGCTGGGGAATTGACCTTCTTAGACTTACAAGGAAGAGTTATGATGAATTCCATAGCCATTCAAGCCAAAGAAACCAAGACCATTCAATTACCTAAGGGATTTCAAGGGACGGTATTTGTCCGCTGGGAAAATCAGGCCGGTCAGACCATCGTGAAGCGTTTGCTGATCGACTAAAAGAATTTATCAGCCCCGAGGATAATTTGACGAAGGCTAACAATGATAATCACCATACCCACTAATATCATCATGGATTTGATCGGAAGTTTGTTGGCCAAACGAGCTGCAATCGGAGCTGCAACTACGCCGCCAAGAATTAAGCCTATGATCACCTGCCAATAGCCTAGTCCAATGACCGTAAAGAAGGTCAAAGAAGAGGCTAGAGAAACAAAAAACTCAGTAAGGTTGACACTGCCAATGGTGTATTTGGGATGACGCCCCGAAGCAATCAAAGTAGAGGAAACAATGGGTCCCCATCCACCACCACCAATGGAATCCAAATAGCCACCAAATAGCGCTAAAAGCCCTACTTTTTTCAATTGACGTTTTTCCTGTCTTTTAATTAATGCCTTACGGATGATGATGGCACCCAGAAATAAGGTGTAGATAGAAACGATGGGTTTGATATATCCCGCATATTCTTCTAGGCTAGAAATCACATAAGCTCCTAAGATGGCTCCAATGATACCCGGAATCACTAAGGTTTTAAAAAGCTTAGAATTGACATTTCCGAATTTCAAGTGCATGTAACCTGAAACGCCCGAAGTGAATACTTCGGAAGCATGAACACTGGCAGAAGCTGCGGCAGGAGAAATACCCACGGATAGTAAAAAGGTGGTAGCTGTAACACCATAGGCCATGCCTAAGGCCCCATCAATCATTTGGGCTAAAAAACCTCCTAAGATGTAATACAAAATTTCAGAATTGATGGAAGAGAAGACCACTTCCATTTTAGCAAAGGTTACATAGGTAAACAGGATGTGTCCCACGATCATCAAAGCCAGCGCATTACTGATGTGAATAATCACTTCGGTAATACTTCTTTCCCGTTTCCAAATGGTTTGCACCGCATTGAAAATGCTCGGGAATTTTCTCTTTGTATCTGAACTAGGAGGAGTATTTAGGGACATAATGCTTACTCGTAAGGTAAATTCGCCTACAAAAATAGTAGACTTTATCTAATCTACCAATAAAGTAGAGTAAATATTTTTTCATAAAAAAGCCCTAATTTGCATTCCTTTTTTAAAATGATAAAAATTTATGCGTACAGAGTATCAGTTTCGTGAAATCGAAAAGCAATGGCAGTCTTTTTGGGAGACAAATAATACCTTTCAAGCACAGGTAAATCCGAATAAACCTAAATATTATGTGTTGGATATGTTTCCTTACCCATCTGGGGCAGGATTGCACGTCGGGCATCCGCTAGGGTACATTGCATCTGATATCATCTCGCGCTACAAGCGTTTACAGGGATTTGAGGTTTTACACCCCATGGGATTTGATTCCTTTGGTCTGCCTGCTGAGCAATATGCGATTCAAACAGGGCAACATCCTGCACTTACCACCGAGCAAAATATCGCTCGATACATTGAGCAATTGAAAAACATGGGTTTTTCCTTTGACTGGACGAGAGAAGTGAGAACCTCAGATCCTTCCTATTATAAATGGACTCAATGGATTTTCATGCAGTTGTTCAATTCTTGGTATAATCAGGCTTCCGATAAGGCGGAGTCGATCGATACCTTGATTCAAATTTTTGAAAAATCGGGCTCTATTGGAGTAAAAGCCGTTTGTGATGAAGAGGTAAAACGTATCAGCGCCGAGGAGTGGAATGCGTATTCTGAAGAAGAAAAATATGCTTATTTATTGTCTTTCCGTTTAGCTTTCTTGGATGATTCGGTGGTGAACTGGTGCCCTGCTTTAGGGACCGTTTTGGCCAATGATGAGGTCAAAGATGGTGTTTCAGAGCGTGGTGGACATCCAGTAGAACAAAAGAAAATGCGTCAGTGGTCCATGCGTATCACGGCTTATGCTGACCGACTATTGCGTGGGTTGGAAGAGGTAGATTGGTCAGATTCATTGAAAGAACAACAGCGCAACTGGATTGGAAAATCCATTGGTGCAGAAGTAGATTTTGATATCGATAATCCTGCGCTTTCTCATAAAAAAATCAAAGTATTTACGACCCGTGTGGATACCATTTATGGAGTTTCCTTTATGGTTTTAGCACCAGAACATGAGTGGGTGAATGAATTGACTACGCTGGAGCAAAAAGAGGCTGTGGAGGCTTATGTGACTTGGGCGAAATCTCGTTCTGAGTTGGATCGTGTTTCGGAAGTAAAACAAGTGAGCGGCGTATTTACAGGTTCATTTGTCATCAATCCGTTCAACGCAGAGCGTGTGCCTATTTATTTGGCTGATTATGTCTTGGCTGGATATGGTACTGGAGCCGTGATGGGTGTACCTTCGGGAGATCAGCGTGACTGGAACTTTGCGACGCATTTTAATTTACCGATCATCCCAATATTGGATGCTCAGAAGGATATAGATCAACAAGCTGATGCGACCAAAGAAGGGAAATACATCAATTCCGAATTGATCAATGGAAAGACCTATCAAGAGGCTACTCCCATTTTAACCGCTTGGTTAGAAGAAAAGGGCATTGGTAAAGCTAAGATTCAGTACCGCATGCGCAATGCAGTATTTTCACGTCAGCGTTATTGGGGAGAACCCGTTCCTGTCTATTTTAAACCGAATTCCAAAGGTGATTTATTGCCTTATTTGATTCAGGAAAGTGAATTGCCCTTAGAACTTCCTAAGATTGATAAATATCTACCAACAGAAACTGGCGAACCACCCTTAGGTCGTGCAGCAGATGCTTGGAAATACCATGGTCAGTACGACTATGAATGGTCGACCATGCCGGGTTGGGCGGGTTCTTCTTGGTACTGGTACCGTTATATGGATGCCCAAAATGAACAAGAATTTGCATCGCAAGAGTCAGTGAATTATTGGAAAGCGGTGGATTTGTACATTGGAGGTTCTGAACATGCTACGGGGCACTTATTGTATTCTCGTTTTTGGAATAAATTCTTGAAAGACTTGGGATATGTGCAGGAAGAGGAGTTTGCAAAGAAATTAATCAATCAAGGAATGATCCAAGGTAGATCTAATTTCGTCTATCGAGTGAAAAATGTGAGTCCAGCTACTTTTGTTTCTCATGGGCTAAAGGATCAATATGATGTGGCAGCTTTGTATGTGGATGTCAATATTGTGGAAAATGATATGTTGAACGTTGAGGCCTTCAAATCCTCTCGAAACGATGTTCCTGCGGATGCCGTTTTCGTGTTGGAAGATGGTAAATACCTATGTGGCTGGGAAGTGGAAAAAATGTCCAAATCCAAGTACAACGTCGTGAATCCTGATGATTTGATTGCCAAATACGGTGCAGATACCTTACGTGTCTATGAGATGTTTTTGGGACCATTGGAGCAATTTAAACCTTGGAATACCAACAGTATTTCAGGCTCTCATAATTTCTTAAGAAAGGTGTGGCGTTTGTTCTTTGATGAAACAACGCAAAAAGTGAAATTGGATGATGCTCCTGCCAAGCCAGAAGAATTGAAAGTATTGCATGCAGCCATCCGAAAAGTACACGAAGATTTAGAGCGTTATTCGTTCAACACGGTGGTTTCTACCTTGATGATTTGTGTCAATGATTTGACCCATTTGAAATGCCATAAGAAAGCTATATTAAAGGATTTAGTGCTTTTATTATCTCCTTATGCCCCTCACATGGCAGAAGAGTTATGGCTGGCCTTGGGTGAGGAGGCAGGAAGTATTTCCAAAGCTAAATTCCCTGAGTTCAATGCGGCCTTTTTGGTTGAAGATGAGTTTAATTACCCGATTTCATTCAATGGAAAAGTGAAATTAACTTTATCTTTTTCTGCCACGGCTAGTCCTGCCGAAGTTGAAGCAGGCGTTTTAGCTCATGCTCAAGTTCAAAAAGTCTTGGATGGACAAACACCCAGTAAGATCATCGTGGTTCCTAAGCGGATTGTGAATATCGTTTTGGCAAAATAACAATGTAGAATGAAGAATGTAGAATGTAGAATTTTTCAGAAAAAGATTCTACGCTTTCATCAAATTTATCTAGAGTTAGATGAAAATAATAAATTAAACTTAGCACTCAATTCTACATTCTACATTCTTTATTTTACATTCTACATTCTTCATTCTATATGCTTAATCCGCTGAAGTAACTCCCGCATCTCCTTCACTTTTTCCGGATATTTCTCAAACAAGTTTTCGGATTCTTTGGGATCTAGTTTTAAGTTGAATAATTGACCTGTGATGTGATTGGTGGCTTTGACATTTCTCGGGTTCGTGAAACCACCGGATCCCAAGCCTTCTACCCATTTCCATTCGCCTTGTCGGACAACCAAGTAGCCAATGGAGGTGGTGAATACCAATGCCTCTTGTTCTGGAATATCCTTGCTTTTCTGAGTCAGTAAAGGGTAAATACCATAACTATCATTTTTGCTGGTTGGCTGTCCAAGGATCTGTTGGCAAGTAGCTAATAAACTGGTTTGAGAAACTAAGGCTTGAGATGTGCTTTTGGCTTTGACCTTCTTGGGCCAACGAACAATGAATGGCACTCGGTGCCCAGCTTCAAAAGCATCTCCTTTCATTCCTCGCCATGCTCCTGCCGCCTGATGTTGGAATTCTTTCACGAAATTCTCTCTCCAATAGGGACCATTATCACTGGTAAAAATAACTATGGTATTTTCTTTCAAGCCTAAGCTATCTAAGGTTTTCATGAGCTGCCCCACCGAAGCATCCACTTGTTGAACAAAATCACCATACTCGCCCGCTTTGGAGCTTCCTTTGAATTTATTTTGGGGTACCCAAGGAGTATGAGGACCCGAAAAGGGGATATATAAGAAAAAGGGTTGATTGGCTTTTTGACGTGTCAAAAACGCTTTGGACTTATCGATGAATCGGGGCATGACGCCATAAAAATCAAAATTGGGTGCCATTTTGCCTTCTCGCCAAAAAGGTCCGGTATAACCTGAGGTTAATTTATTGCCATCCGTATAGGCAGTGGGCTTTTCCACCAAATGTTGATTTTCCAAATAGCAATAAGGCGGCATGTCCAAGGATGCGGGCAAAATATAGGAATAGTCGAAACCCACCGCTGCAGGACCACCTGTAGGGTCTTGGTCATAATCAATGTGCTCGGGCTTCATTTCTTCCTGAATGCCATAATTCACTTGAGTTAAATTACCCTCAAAACCAGGTTTGACGGCCCAGTCCAAACCCAAATGCCATTTTCCAACCACGCCAGTTTGGTAACCTTGACTTTTTAGAAAAGAGGCCACCGTTACGCGTTCTTTTTCAATCAAGCTGCGACTGTAGCCTCTTAAAACACCAGTAGGTAATTTACTTCGGAAAGGATATTGACCCGTCATGATGGCATAGCGGGAGGGCGTACAAACTCCAGAAGCAGAATGGGCATCTAAAAAGCGCATGCCTTCTTTGGCCAATTGATCAATGTGGGGTGTGGCAATTTTATCCCCTTTGGGATTGTAAATGGAAATATCCCCATACCCCAAATCATCCGCTAAGATGTATATGATATTGGGTTTTTGCGTATTTTTCTTTTGAGCCAAACTCGGAAAAACCAAGGACAAAGCCAGCAAAAGCGGGAAAAGAATGTTTATTTTCATGTTAATGTGCTAAGGAGTTTATCCAATCTTGAATCAATTTAATTCCTTCTTGATGCTTCATTTTACGACCTAGTTCAGGCATCATGACCCCAGGATCTACCGAATCCATGCGGTAGGCCAAAATACTTTCCTTGGCTTTGCCAGGAACAATGTCGTATTTCAAATTGCCTGACCCTCTTCCAGCTGCTACTGGTGTTTTCATGAAGCCATAGGCTGTTTTATCTTTTGAATTCCAATGTAGATATAATCCAGAGGAACGTGCTGACCCTGTTAGGTTATGGCAATGCGCGCAGTTGATATCTAAATAGGCTTTCGCTCGTTCATCGAGTGATTTACTTTCATCGGAATAATTGACTAGCGCTGGAATTTCATTGAAATGAGGTAAATCACTCAAAATGCCTGCTTTTGTCCAGAAATCCAATTGATTTTGCTTCCCGGAAGTATAATGAAAGTCACCGTTTAATTGTCGGGCCGAAGGACCAATCGGGCTCATCTTAGCACTGCGTTCATGGCAACCTTTGCATTGGTTCATGTTGGGAACCTGATAATTGACTTGTTTTAGTATGCCTTGCTTGTCTTTCCAACTAACCTGAGAAGAACCTCCTGCTACTTCTAGGGTAGCTTCACTTTGAGCTTCATCCCAAATATAAGGCAAGGCCACCCACGACTTCTCTTGACGAATCAACACCCGAGTTTCCATGATCCTTCTGCCTGCCGAAGGATTAGCTTCCTCTTTGGGATAATAAAAGGTTTTAATGAGGGCAGTACCTACCGGAAATTGGAATACCGAATCTGCATTATAGGCTACTTTACTTCCATCTGGTAATTTGATAAAGCGGAGTTTGGATGCATAATCGGAAAAAAGGGGGGAATTCAATTGGTAAGGAATCACGCCGTCCTGTGGATTTTGATCTTTTAAATCACCTTTGAAAAACCCATAGTCAGATAATTTTATGACATAGCCAGCCGTGTTTTTTTGGATGGAACTAGCCTGAATAAAGCTCATCCATACCAAAATCATCAAGCCTAAACGAAAAGACCTGTTCATGATTAACGAAGTGTCTTAAATGCTTGAAGATGGCAATCGTACAAACTGACGTCGCGTTGTATGTTTTTGAAATCGTGCTCTGCATCGATATTGGCGAAGCTTTGATTCGTATTGTTTCGAATACAAATCCGATAAGAAGGAAAATATTCACCGCTGGAATCCAATCGTTTTGGATCTAAAATGCCATCATACACAATATTGGGTACCTGTCTGCCAAATTTCAGTTTGAAGCGATACATCTGACCAAATCGACCTTTGGCAGGAACTCTACCGGCTTTTCTTTCAAAATCATTGTCGCGGATTTCAATGGCCGTAGGATAGGGGTCATATTCCAAATCCGTGATTTTATTTTCTGTCATGTGGTAAGAAATAATTCCTACGCCCATGGTTTTATTTTGATGAATCTTATTGTTGAAAATTTCCACCTGACTCGTCGCTAAAACTAGCATGCCCGTTCCTTTGGGAACCCGAGCCACAATGTTTCCTTTTGGGGCAAAATTGGCTAAATTATTTTCTATGACCTCATTTTGGTATACCTTCACATGACCACCTTTTTTCTGTACCAAATCAGGTAAATCAAAGACCAAAATACCTCCTGTATTGCCATAGGCCTTATTGTGATGCACCTCCGCAAATTGAGAATTTTCTATTTCAATGCCAGCCACATTTTGAAATGCGGTACTATTTTTCACTTCAATGTACTTCGACTGGCCTACATAAATGCCCGCATCGGAGGCCCCAATGGCAATGCAACTATCTATCAATACATTTTCACAAAGCACGGGGTAAAGCGCATAGCTACCGTTGCTAGGAGAGGGCTTACCTGTCCATTCGGCTTTGATGCGGCGAAATGTGATGCCTTTCACATGCATGGTTTTAATTAAATCACCTTTGGAATCCTGAACCGTCATATCTTCCAAAATGATGTTCTCACAATTAGTGATTTTTATGCCTTCGGCACCTCCTGCTTGATTTTTAAAAGAAAGTATGGTTTTATCGATTCCTTTACCTCGGATGATCATGTTTTTTTTACCATCCATGGATAGACTTTGCGAAATCTGAAAAGTACCTTCTTCTAATTGTATGGTACTTCCATCTTCTGCTAAAATCAAATCCGTTTGGATTTTCTTTTCAATAGCTTGTTGCCCAATAAGCGGGCTAAGGATGGCTAGTTGTAAAATCAATAGGTAAAGAAAACGCTTTGTCATATTATTTTAAATTCGATAAATAGGTTCTGCTTTGACGGGTCTGAACAGGATATCTAGAGCTTTCATCTTCTAAATAATAATGCTGAATTTTGGCTTTTTTAGCCGCTTTCATGATTTCAGGTATGTTCAGTTGGCCCGTTCCTAAAGCTACATCATTTTCAACAGAAGTACCACCCGACATATTTCCTTGCACGCCTTTTTTCAAATCCTTCAAGTGCATCAATTTAAATCGATTGCCGTATTTTTCCAACAGTGTAGCTGGATTTTGACCTGGGAAAAAAGTCCAAAGGATGTCCATTTCATAGCTAACATATTTTGGATCCGTGTTTTGAACCAAGTAATCAAACAAAGTACCCTCTCCATAAGGCTCAAATTCAAAGCCGTGGTTATGGTAGCAAAAGGTTAAATCATATTTCTCTTTTAAGGCCTTACCAATCTGATTGAATTCCTGAGCTGTCTTTTGAGCCATTTCTAAGGTAAACGGACCTGTATGAGGAATCCATGCCACGCGAACAAAGGAAGCGCCTAAGGTTTTCGCATTTTCCCCCACCTGATCTGTCTTGTTTAATGCATCAGCCATGCTCACTCCAAAAGAAGTACATTTCATGCCTCTTTCATCCAATAAGCCACGTACTTCTTGGGCCGTTTTGCCAAATAAACTAGAAAATTCCATGTCGGTAATTCCCTGACTTTGTAAGGTATCCAAGGTTTTGACCATGTCTTTGGAGAAACTATTGCGGTAAGTAAATGAAACCATACCAATGTCTTTGCCGTTGATTTTCATGGGTTTCTGGGCCAAGGCCAACATCGGTAATAAAAGTAGGAGTAAAGTAGCTTTCATGTTATTTTAAAAATATGGTTTTGTGAGTTTTTGCAGATTCTGTCGCAGCAGATAATATTTCTACCACAATTTCATTGATGGCTAAGGAGGATAAATCCTTTTGGGGATCTATTTTGCCTTGCACGACGGCCGCCAGATAAGCAAATACATGGGCTTTTTCAGGTGCTAATGGGGATAATTGAAGGAGGCTTTCTTTGCCAAATCGACCTTCGGAAATATACTTCATTTGTTTGGACTTATCGGCCACTAAAATACCTTTGCTGGCATATAATTCGGTATCTTTTCGGTCAAATGGCCAATTCCAAGATGCTTGGATGATGGCTTGACAGCTAGGATAGTTTAAAATAATGGTGGTTTCATCATCCACTTTGGGATAGATGTGGGGCTTTAAATGCTGGCTGACTGCCGTAACCGAAATGGGCTTTTGACCTTCCATGAGCCATGTCATGATGTTGGCGCCATAGCATCCAAAATCAATCAATGCTCCTCCGCCGTTCATTTTAGGGTCAGTCAACCAAGCTAGGAATTCTTTCGAACAACCAATTTCTACGGGACCATTGTGACCATCCATGATGACCACCTTGCGCAGATCTCCCAAGGATTTTTCCACTTTCAGCATGTCCCACATTTTGGCATGGGAGGGATACCAAGTCGTTTCAAAATTGGTTAATAAGGCTATCGGATGTTTTTTAACCAGTGCTTTCATCTGAGCCAGATGATCCATATTGACGGCCAAAGGTTTTTCCACCATGACATGAATGCCTTTCGGCGCACAGGTTTGAACCACTTCCAAATGTTCGTAAATGCTATTAAACGCACAAACGGCCTCTGGTTTCGTTTGGGCAATCAATGTTTCTAAATCAGGAAACCAAAGGGATTCAGGCAAATGGTATTCCTTGAGCAGGCGCATGGCCAAGTCTTTATTTTTCTCGGCAAATCCTACAATCTGCACATCCGCATTTTTTTGTGCGGCACGCAATGCCTGACCCACGTGGTCATGCGTCATCCCGGCTATTCCCACCCGAATGGGATTAGCTACTAAAAGTATAGGGCTGATGAAGACCAGCCCTATAAGTAAAAGGATTTTTGTTTTCATGGCGTAATTAAGGCCTTGAATTAGTTTCTAGGTCCACCCTGCCGCATTTGACTCTGCAGTGTGAAGTATTTTTCCAATTGCTCTGGAGTAAAAATACCTTTCAACGATTCTAATTGGCCATCATTGATTTTCTTCATTTCTGCCATCATTTGCTCACGCTCCATGCCAGCCTGACGGAATTCCATCATTTTTTGCATACGAGAGGAAATAATGGGCTCCAATTTTTTAACCTGATCATCAGTCAGTTTTAATTCCGTAGAATAACGGTCAAGCTGACGTTGAACCATCGCTTTTGGATCAAAGTCTTGCGCAGTAGCTTTTGTACTCAGGCCAAGGAACATCGCCATCATGGCGCATAGGGCAATAAGTTTTTTCATGGTAAAGTATTTTATTGATTTAATGGCTAAATATAGTGCTAATTTTTCTAATTAAATTTTTATTGAAAAATAGTTTTCCAAATTAAATCATATACTTCTGGTGCTTCTACTTGGCTAGGAAGGCTCTTTTGATCCGACACATAAATAGGATAATAGGCTGGCTCACAAAAAATACTTCCATGGGAACCCTTGATCAGTGTGGCATCCAATGGAATCACATCCATCAAATAGCGAAAACCACTGAGTTTTCTGGCCAATTTATAAGCCGCTCTGAGTTTAATGAAGGGGTTTTTAGGGTCCATAAACATCTCAACAGGGTCATAACCTGGCTTCCGATGAATATCCACTAATCGGGCATAGTCGGGTGCTTTGGCATCATCCATCCAGAAATAATAAACAAACCAAGCTTGCGGTTCAGCGATTAAAACTAGTTCTCCACTGCGGGCATGGTCTATGTGGTAGGCTTTTTGCTCTTCTTTATTTAGGACTTTAGCTATGCCGGCTACTTTTTCTAAATCGGCCTTGATGGCCGCTATTTTGTTGGCATCTTGTATGTACACATGCGCTATCTGGTGATCTGCCGTAGCAAATGCAGCACTAGCACCTGCATCCAAAAGTTCTAAGCCTTGTTCGATACGTATGCTAATCAATCCCTTTTCACGCAAAATTCGGTTGATGTAAATCGGCTGATTTACTTCATTGATACCATATTCCGATAGCAGAATCACTTCTGCTCCTGTGCTTTCAAAATGCGTCACTAGCTCTTTGACCACCTGATCGATCTCTTGTAATTCCTTCGCAATCTTGGGAAGATCTGGGCCGAATTTTTGTAGACAATAGTCCAAATGGGGCAAATAAATCAGGTTCAACGTGGGATTGTATTTCTTATCTACCCAGATTGATGCATCCGCAATCCATTGGGTTGATTTTATATTGGCATTTGGCCCCCAAAAACTAAACAAAGGAAATGTTCCTAGTTCGGCTTGTAATTCGTCACGTAAGGAGGCAGGGTAGGAGTAGCAATCGGGTGCTTTCACGCCGTCGGCATGGTACTGCGGACGAGGTGTCACCGAATAATCAGCTGTTGAATACATGTTGTACCACCAGAACATTTTAGCACAGGTAAAGTTGGGATTGGCCTTTTTGGCAGCATCCCATATTTTCTCTCCTTGCACCAAATGGTTGGATTGTTTCCAAAACTTTACTTCGGCATCTTCGCGATCATACCAGCCATTTCCCACAATTCCGTTTTCATTGGGGTATTTTCCAGTGACATAACAACTCTGAGAAGTAGTCGTCACAGCCGGTAAAACGGGTTTAATATGGCAAATTTGCTTGGAAGCAATGAACTGGTTTAAAAACGGTGTATGCTCGCAAAGCACGCTTTGACTTAATCCAACGACATCAATCACGACCGTCTTTTGCATCATATTAGGCTTTTAATTGTTCTTGTACCCATTGAATCTCACGAATGATGGATTCATGAATGGGAATTTGATGTTCTTCTGGCAAGACTCCCCAAGTATAGGTTTCTATTTCCATTTGGCCTGTGAATGCTTCCTGCTTTTGTATCGCTAATGTTTCTCTAATTTCTTTTTGTGTTGAACCCAATAAACCATAACTCTCTAAAAATAGAGGTACATGGTAGTGAATTCTCCATTCCAAAAATGCCCCTGGTTCATAAGCCGCAAAGGCTTGGTCCAAATCCGGATATTGAATGAAACTACCATCCGCTTTTTTGGCTTTCACTTGATGCAAATAAACAGGCTCTTGGTATTTTTTTAACAAGGCTAATTTCTCTTCGGCTTGTTGACTAAAGTCCAAACGCAAGGCAGAACTCACTTGTATCTTACCTACTTGTATGCCTTTTTCTTTCAACTCTGCAATGCAGGTAGCAGGATGATCATAGCTAACTCCGAAATGACAGATGTCAAAACAGATTTGAATATGTCGTCGAATCAATTCCTCGGCTTTCGCAGCACTATATCCTTTTTCGATTAAATGAGGGATACCTAATGGCAATAAACAGGCACCATACCAATCCACAAACTCACGGTGGTTTTCTAAAATTCCATCGGGTTCTGGTTCTATGTCAATGTGTATGCTTTTCCCAGTCGCTTGTTCAATCTGCGCCAATTGGTCCACTACATCCACCAAGGCTAACGTGCCTTTTTCAGTGGCTTCTTGCAAGGCCTCTGGACTTTTCCACCAAAAACGGTAGGAGAGTGGCGAGGTGGAAATACCACCTGAAGTTTGATTTTCGGGTAAAAGTTTGGCTAATATATGTGCCAAACGCAGGGTATATTCGTATCGTTCTTTCGTGGTCCAATCGGGAGTGTGCACATCATCTTTGACCACTACTCCATGAAAACCACCAAAAGGAAATCCATTGAGCGTAAACACATATAAATCCTCGGCTTTCAACCAATCCGTCAAGGCTTCCCAAGCTTGTTCATCTTGCAAATCTTTACTCGCTAAATCCGCAATGCGTAAACCAAGGCCCATGGGAGCGTCAGGACTTACCGCTGCTTTGATCGCTGGTATGTTTTTTTGAAGATTGGCAAAATGTTCAGACCAAATTTCACCTGGGTGAATGTTGGAACAATAACTTAAAAGCCCTTGTGCTGTTTTCATGGTTTGCTATCCTAATTGAGCTAAGAAATCAACCGATTTTTTAATTAAATCAAAATTCATTTCGTGCACTTCTTTTCCTTTGCCTAGTTTTTCCAACAAAGTAATGCATAATTGTCCACCCAAATGCTCCTGAAATTCCTGCAAGCCTTTGAATAAATTAGCTTTGTCATTTTCTGCCAAGGCTGGGTGGTAGGTATCAAATCCTAATCTACGAATGACCGTAATCACTCGGTCTCTTTCTTCGGCGGTTAAATAACCAATTTCATGGGAATAGGCTGTATCTAAAGCAATACCGATGGCCACAGCTTCCCCGTGACGAATCTCGAAATTGCTTAAATATTCCAATTTATGGGCTGCCCAATGGCCAAAATCCAAAGGTCTAGCTGAACCTAATTCAAAGGGATCACCACTGGAAATATGCTGCATGTGTAATTCCGCACAACGGTAAATTTGTTCGATCATGACCGCTTCATGGCGCTCATTCATGGCTGAGGTATTTTCTTCCAACCATTGAAAGAAGGCCAAATCCTTGATTAAAGCGACTTTGATGGCTTCCGCAATGCCTGATCTCCAATCGCGGTCGTTTAAAGTAGCCAATAAATTCACATCATTGAATACGGCTACAGGAGGAGCAAAAGTGCCCAGGAAATTTTTCTTTCCCATGTAATTTACCCCATTTTTCACGCCTACTCCCGAATCATTTTGAGATAAAACCGTACTTGGTATACGAATGAATTTCACCCCACGGTGCGAGATAGCTGCAGCATAACCACTCATGTCTAAAAAGGCTCCACCACCAATGCACGCCACAAAAGAGTGTCGATCGATGCGATGCTCATCAATAACCCGAACCACTTCTTCATAAAAGCGAGGGTCATTTTTACAAACTTCTCCACCAGGTAAAATCAAGATTTCTGGGGCTAAATCAGCCACAGGATAGGTATCAAAGTATTGGACGATTTCAGAGGTCAAGTTCGGATGGGCATCTGCCACACCTTTATCAATGACAAATATGATCCTTTTTCTAAAATCAGCTAAACCAAAGTTCAAGATGAAATCCTTGAAAACGGGATTATCTTGTTGGAATAAGCCTTTGGAAAAAATGACTTGATAGCGAAAGGGTACCTGAAAATATTGTTCTAATGACTGCATGCTATAAAATTACGTAACGGCAAAGAATTTCCCTACTCGCATGGAAATGGGTAATAGGGCTAATACGGCCAAAGCAATCATCCATTGTCCACTTAGACTCACCCAGGCTGCGTTCATCACAATGAGTGATAAGACTCCTGCTTTCACCGTTTTACCAATGTTAGGTCCAATGGGATTTTGATATGCTTTTATTAAAGGTTTAAATATAAGCGTGATATGCAAGATAATGAAAGGAATGGCAATCCATTGTTCCAATTTAATGGCCAAGGATAATTGTGCCGCATGAATGATCAAAAAGAATAAGGCTGCTGCTGCGATGGGCCAAGGCGTACTGCCATGTACTTCACCCCGACTCACCATGGTAATCGCCGCGATATAAATCAAGGGTAATATCATCCATTGCCCCTGTTCTATGACGCCTAGTTCGTAGACCGACATGCCCAAAAGTAGGTTAAAGGCACGACAAAGGCCCATGTTGATGGGGCCAAAATAAGTCATGTGTTTTCCTTTCCAGTCGTAAAATATGGCTAATAAGGTGATGATGATGGCCACATAGCCACTGAGTAAACTTTGTTTGAAGGCTAAGAAAATACCCAAAACAAGAAGGAATAAACCTCCTGCCACAGCGGCTTGTAAAGAAATTCTGCCACTAGGCAAAGCTCTTTCTGGTCGTTCCATGCTGTCTAATTCTCTATCAAACACATCATTGAACACAACACCGCCGGCATATAGACACATGGTGGAAAATCCTAATAAAAGTAAGGGCTGTATGGAATAATCTTTCCAAACGAAAAGGAAACCTACGATGGCCATACCCGCCATGATGTCGGTCAATGCCGTGATGACATTGGCTGGTCGAGTTAATTCCAAAAAGGCCCTAATCTGACTCATTAGCGAATGATCAAGGAGTTTTTATTGACTCTTGGAGCCTGTCCACCCCTTAAAACAGTATTGCCATTGAATTTCAAAGACTGATCTATTTCCATGCCATGGATAAAATCAGATTCCTTAATTTGTCCACTTTGTGCAAAAGCATCCAAGGCATTTTGGTAGGTCACTAAACGAATATCTTCATCGGCAATCCCTTTCATCTTCATCAAGGCTGCTGTTTTAGGAATTGCCAAGGGATCGGAAATTCCCCAGTCGGCCGCTGAATTAATCATGATCATGGATGGACCGTATTGTTTGACGATTTCCACCATGCGCTCATTACCCATTTTCGTGAAGGGGTAAATGGTAAATGCAGCATAGAATCCTTGATCCAAAACCGATTTAACCGTTTCCTCGTTGTTATGATCAATAATGACCATATGAGGATCTAAACCATGCTCTAATGCAATGGCCATGCTTCTTTCCGTCCCTTTTTTCTTATCTCGGTGAGGTGTATGCACCTGCACAGGTAAGCCCATTTCTTTGGCCAATTCCAATTGTGCTCGGTAGTATTTTTCTTCCAAGGCGGTTTGGTCATCAAAACCAATTTCTCCAACACCTACTACGCCTTCTTTTTGCAAAAACAAAGGTAAAATCTCCATCACTTCCTCAGCCAATGCCTCATTATTAGCCTCCCGTGAGTTTAATCCAATGGTGCAATAATGCTTGATGCCAAACTGAGAAGAACGAAAACGCTCCCAACCAACCAAGGTAGCAAAATAGTCTTTGAACGAGGATAACCCCGTTCTAGGTTGACCTAACCAAAAGGCTGGTTCAATGATGGCCACGACTCCAGCATCCGCTAAGGCTTGGTAATCATCCGTTGTTCTTGCCGTCATGTGCACATGCGGATCAAAAAACTTCATGCCTTTGATGTATTGCTCAAATGTTTCTTCCACGGTGCTAGCAGTCATTTCTTCCTCTGCTGATCCTTGAAAATGGGATGGGTTCGATGGGTGTGGATTTTTACACATAATCCTAGGCTGGTTGGTAAATGGGTTCTGGTTTCTCTAAAGCTCCCCAAGCATCTTTTGGGATGGCAGGAAGCTCGTTTTTATATTTTTCTGCCAATGTTTTCGCTTCATGCAAGCTGCTTTGCGCTAAAACAAGCGCAGCTGCCAAACGGTCTGAGGCGGAATCGGAATGAATTAATTTTTCAATATTGGGTAATATTTCTTGGTTCAAATAGGGGATAAGCAGGCGCCAAACTTGCGAAGGTACTCGTCGGTTCGCTGCCCATCTCTCATGCGCAAAATCCACCAAGGTATTTACCAAAGCTTCGTTATTTCTTTCTTCTAATCCTTCAATTTGATGAATCGGCTTATCGTTGAAGATGCATTTTAAGACCAATTGGTTCCAAGCTAATTCCGAGAAATACTGCTTGGGATATGGATTTCCAAAGGCAATGGCATCAAAGATTAAACCTACATTAGAACGCACCGCATCCGTGGCACGGTTCATCCAAGCTTCTGGATAGGCCAAAACCGGAATGGCCGAATATAGTGCTACCGATTCGTTTAATTCAGCGGTATCAAATAGTAAGTTAATTTTTTTGATGTATTCTTCTCGACTTAAATCTCGCTCTTGGCAAAGGCTCAATAAATACACGCGAGCCAAGCGGTCCAAAGTCCAGCCATTCCAATTCCAATCGGGCAGGATGGAAGCGGCCTGGCTCAAGACTTCGTTTTCTAGTTCTTGTTTTTCTATAAAACGAGGAACCATGACAAAGCTAAGCGATAGGGAATTAGTGTCTTTCGCAGATTTTTCCTTCAACCAATCCAATTCTTTGGGTTGGCATTGTCCAGATAAGGCTTGAAATAATGGTTCTGAGATATTCAAAATTTACAATTTTATGATGATTTTAGGCTAAAAACGAATTTACTACATAATCCTTAGATTGATGACATGATTTATGTATGATATTTATCAGAAATGGCATTTAGTGAACATTTTCTTCAGGTTTGATCTGATATGACTTTTTTGACAAAAAAACCGTTTGCCAAAAATAATGAAATAGCATGCCCGTTTTTCGACTGAACAAGACCTGATTCTCTGTATTGTGCATCAATGGCCTCATTTTGACCAGATTCAATAGGGTTTTCCAAGTCCAAAACAAGGGAACCAAAGCTGTATAGTTCAATAAAATAAGCAAATAGGCTACCAGGCCATAGCTTTTCCTAATCCACAATAAATTCGACACTTGGATTTGAACTGAAAAACGATTGACCCAGGAAGTTTTCGCTCTTCGGAAGGGATTATCACCTAATAAATGCGTCACTCGGATATCCTCAAAATAGGCTAATTTCCCTGCTTTAATCAACCGAGTACTCCATTCGGCATCTTCGGCATACATGAAAAAATCCTCGTCCCAAGCTCCCACTTGATCGATTACTTTTTGACTCGTCATCAAGAAAAACCCAACCAAATTATTGGTCTCAAAGCTTTCTTGCGCCACATAGCTAGGAAAACATTGGTATACCCATTTCTTCCAGGAATGAATATTGGGCAAAATGTATAAATCAATGCGGATGTCGTTCAGCGTCCGATAATAGGGTATCGGATTCCCCTCCGCATCTACCTGAATAGCTCCAACAGCGGCAATTTCAGGTTTTTGTTGTAGGTAATCATAGGCTTTCCCAATGGCATTGTCGCTTACCAATGTATCCGCATTCATGAACAAAACATGAGGGGCTTTGGCAAGTGCTAAACCCATATTATTTGCTTTGGAGAACCCAGCATTATAGCCCAAATCAATCCACACCGTGGCTGTAAATTCCTGAAGAATAGTAGCATTAGCACCCGCTTGGTATTTATTATCCATCACAATGCACTCAAATTCCAGACCTTGGGTATACTGGTAAATGCTCCTAAAGCAATTCAGTAGAAGATCTTCGCTTTGGTAATTAACAAATATGATGGAAAGCTGCATATCTTACAAAAATAGAAGAGATTGGCGAATAATGCATCCTTAAGTTTTATACTCTTTCTTGTTATTTTAGAATAATGCTACTTTACTGAGACTAATTTGTTTTTTCTTTTTTTATGAGAAAAAAGAAAGACCAGTGAGATTTTTAACTAAGAAATGTATTTATGTAAACTTATTTAACAATTTTTTTTACTGAACTTTACTTACCAAGGCATTTCTTTTTTGGGAGAAAAAAAGAAACAAAAAAACTTTTAGAAAGTCGGTTAATCCTAAGACGAATTCCGCTTTGCGGAACCGTGATTCTCTCCGCTATCGCCTATATTTTTGACGCCGACGCGCATCGCCTATGCTGAGGTCAAAACCTCGTCTATCGCTGCGTTCATCACCTTTCGCTCGTGCTGACCGACGGTATTTTCATTCCTAAAATTCTACATTCTACATTTCCCCTTCTACGTTGAAAGGTTAACCGCAGGGCATGGCGAATGATAGAAAATAGGTATTTGCAATCTCAAGTTAAAGTTGGCTTCGAGAGCCTCAGCCAACATCGAGAGCCTCAGCTAATTATTATTCTACATTCTTCATTGACTGGTTAATCCCAACGAAAGATGGGAACGAAGCATGAGCGAAGCAAAAGGAAATTGTAAATGATGAATTATAAAGTATAAATGGTGGTGGCAAATTTTACATCTTAATCCCTTAACCCTAATAACAAAACGGTTAATCCCAACGAAAGATGGGAACGCAGCATGAGCGAAGCGGCAGGCGGATATTTGACCTTGCGCATAGGCCATGTGCGATGGCGTCAAAGATTAAAGCCGTATGCGGAGTGACAATCGGTTCCGCGCAGCGGAATTCGTCTTAGGATTAACCGCATTTCTCTCGTTTTTTTTGTTTCTTTTTTTATGAAAAAAAAGAAAGACCATATGAATTAAATCTTCGGTAAAGCTATTTTCTAGGAGTTGTAACAATAACACTATGTTTTAGCAAATACTTAGGATTTTCTTTTTTTATGAAAAAAAGAAAGACCAAGGAAATTTTTAACTAAGAAATGTACTTGTATGAACTTTTTTAACAATTCCTTTTATGGAACTTAACTTACCAAGGCATTTCTTATTATCGGGTTTGACATGATCCTGCAAAACATGTTGATAATCGAAGAATAGGTAAAACACCCAATTTCCACTAATTTTGTAACATGGAAGAAAGACCGATCACCGACTGGTTACCCTTAACAAAAAAAGAAGTAGAAAAACGAGGCTGGGACGAGCTAGATGTTATTTTAATATCCGGCGACGCCTACGTGGATCACCCCTCTTTTGGCACCGCAGTGATTGGTCGAATCATGGAAAGTGAAGGTTTGAAAGTGGGTATTGTGGCCCAACCCAACTGGCAAGATGATTTACGTGATTTCAAGAAATTAGGCAAACCCAAGTATTTTTTTGGTGTAACCGCCGGTTGTATGGATTCCATGGTGAATCATTATACAGCCAACCGTCGCTTACGTTCCAATGATTCCTATACCCCTGGTGGGGAAGCAGGTTTTAGACCGGATTATGCCACAACGGTGTATTCCAACATACTCAAAGAAATTTATCCCGATGTTCCTGTCTTGATTGGAGGAATAGAAGCGTCCTTACGTCGGGTGACGCATTATGATTACTGGGCCGACAAATTATTTCCTTCGGTTTTAATAGATTCCAAAGCCGATGTATTGGTATATGGCATGGGCGAGCAGCCCTTGCGCGAGATTATTCGTGGGGTGAAAAGTGGGATTCCATTAACGGAGTTAACGAATATCAATCAAGTGGCATTTTTACAACCCAAAGAGGCTGCTTTACTGGTGGTGGATTCCTGGGAAACCGTGGAATTGAGCAGTCATGAAGATTGTTTGGTTGATAAAATCAAATACGCCGCCAATTTCAAGATTGTGGAGGTGGAGTCCAATAAATGGCAGGCCAATCGGATTATACAGCAAGTAGGAGATCAAACCTTGGTCATTAATCCCCCTTTCAAAACCATGGATGAGGTGGAGATGGATCGCTCTTTTGATTTACCTTATACCCGTTTACCTCATCCCAAATACCGCAAAAGAGGGCCTATTCCCGCTTTTGAGATGATTAAATTCTCGGTCAACATGCACCGAGGTTGTTTTGGAGGTTGTAGTTTTTGTACCATTTCGGCCCATCAAGGGAAGTTCATTGCTTCTCGAAGTGAGAAATCCATCATGAAGGAGGTCGATCAAATCACGAAATCACCAGATTTTAAAGGATACATTTCTGATTTGGGAGGACCTTCGGCCAACATGTACAAGATGCGGGGCAAAGACGAGTCCATTTGTGCTCGTTGTTCTAGTCCAAGCTGCATTCACCCCGTGATTTGTTCCAATTTGGATACCTCTCACAAGCCATTGACGGAGATATATAAAAAGGTTGATGCGCATCCAGGCATCAAGAAAGCCTTTGTGGGTTCGGGAGTGCGTTATGATTTGTTGGTGGATGATTTCAATAAGAATAATTCCGACATGAACCACGATGAATACATGGAGCAATTGATTACGCGCCATGTATCTGGCCGATTGAAAGTGGCTCCAGAGCATACCTCGGACGCTACTTTGCGGGTTATGCGCAAGCCTTCGTTCAAATATTTCAGGAAGTTCAAAGAAAAATACGATGCCATTTCAGCCAAGCATGGTTTGAAACAGCCTTTGATTCCTTATTTCATTTCTTCTCACCCAGGATGTGAGGAAGTGGACATGGCCAATTTGGCGGCCGAGACCAAGGATTTAGGCTTTCACTTGGAACAAGTACAGGATTTCACCCCAACGCCCATGACGGTGGCTGAGGTGATTTATTATACTGGTGTTCATCCGTATACCTTGCAGCCGATTTATACGGCCAAAACCAAGGAAGAGAAGCAAAATCAAAATAAGTATTTCTTTTGGTACAAAGCCGAGTTCAAGGATTGGATTCGTAACCGTTTGACCAAATTACAGCGACCCGACTTAGCGCAGCGCTTATTGGGCTTTAGAAATAGGAACCAAAAATATTAATCAATTATAGCACATGGAAGTTAAAGACAGCAACGGTAATTTATTGAACGACGGAGATTCAGTAACAGTAATTAAGGACTTAAAAGTACGTGGATCATCTGGCGTCATCAAACGCGGAACCATGGTGCGCAACATCCGCTTAACCGATTTTGAAGGCGAAGTAGAAGGCAAAGTAGAAAAAACGATGATGGTCTTAAAGACGGAGTTTTTGAAGAAAGCGTAAGGAAATTATAAATGATAAATTATGAATTATAAATGGGGGCTTTTTTTTAGGTAAGATTAAGCTTTCATTTCCAAATCTTTGAGGTTCTGCCCCTGAATTATTTAGTATTTTCTTTGAATTTTGGCCACTGGTTATAGCCAATGCTTGGGTTGTTGGATTGATATTGCTTAATAAATTCAACTTCCATTTGATTGATTTCCTTAACAGTCACATTTTCTGCCTCTATTAGTATTTCTTTTTAAATAATTTCTGTTTTGTTTTAAAAAAAAGCAGCCAGTCCCTGCTGCTTTTGTCGTTATACAACTCATTTATAGTGATGTCTAACTCTGCTTGTGTGTGTGCCACCTATGGCGTTAACGGTTGGACTGATTCAGTTTCTTAATATACTTCCTGGCTTTGTTTGGCATCAAGTGCTTTTCCAAAGTCAAAATCTGACCAATTTGTAAACCAATTATTTCTTGCATTAATAATATTTGTTTGTAAGCTTGTATCTGAGATGTTGTATAAAGCTAGCACTTTTCGTTTTATTGTATCAATATTTATATATGGATATGCAATAATGTCAAACAATAGTAAAATTAACTCTGCTTTTTTTATTCTGTCGACATAACTCACATTTTCAAATTTTTCAACCAATTTATGTAAAATGAAGTCACGAAGTTTTTTAAAACGAACTTTGTCTTTCATATAAAAAAGCGAAACAACAAGTGAAAAATAGTTAAGTTCTGTTTTAGAATAGAAGTTAGAGTCTTTGTTATCAATTCGCAAATAACTTGCAAGTACGTCTTCTGTAAGCCAATATTTATTGCCGAGTTCGCCAAGTGCTATAAGTAAATACAACGTTTCTACTTGCGCGTGGCTAACGGTTTTATTTTTGTATAAAGTAAAAATAATGTTGTCATAAATCTTTTTAAAGACAAGATGTTTGAAGTCAAAATTAAACTCGTCTTTATGGTTTAGAATAGTTGTAACTATTCGTAAAATTCTGCAAAGTTTTATTGTTGTATTTACTCTCGGCGATACTGAATAAAGGAAAAATACAAAATCTAATAATTCAAGTAATGCATTTATAAAATCTTTTTCAGTATTCTTTTCGTTAATTATTTTGAAGTAGTTTTTTACTAATGTATTTAACTTTCTCTCAATAATTGTAAAAGTGTAATTGAGAATGTCTTTATAATCAATTTTAGCTTCAAAAATTATTGTCTTGAACTTGGTTATTAAACTATTAGAATTAATATATACTTTACCTTTCTTTTTCTTAATTGTTGTTATCCCATCTTCTTCTAAGCCTTCTTCAAAATCTTCAATTTTGTATGAAATAGTATTTAGTAAGTCGTTTATTTTTTGCTTCGCAATAGTGATTTCTGTAATTATTGGCTTTTTGTATTGAATACTTTTTGAGTCATTTAATGATAATTTGAAATCACGCAATCTCAACCTGAAAGTGGTTATAATTTTCTCTTTAGTAGATTCATCGTTGTAAAAAATAAAATAGTCATCTACATATCTAAAAATTTCGTAATCTTTTTTGTAATGGAATCCTCCAAGTTTTAATTCATCTTTTGCTTGGTCATCAATTTCTTGCAAAATTAGTTCAGAAAATATTCTTGAGAATTCAGGTCCTATAACAATTCCGTTTGTTTCATTGTAATTTAGTTTTTGCATTAAATTATCAAATCTTTGACCAAAGGTTTGCTTGCTATCAGCTAAATATTTTTTTACAATTTCTTTGTCCAATAATGCCCATGAAATAGAATGAGTATATATACTGTCAAAGCATTTTGAAATATCAAACTTGAAAAGATAATTGAACTTTTTCTCACACCTATGATATTGATATGATTCGTAAAATTTATGGATATTACTGTATTTTTTATAGACAAAAAACGTCTTTAAATTTTCATATTCTAAATCATTTTGTTCAACAATTTCATCGTTATCCTCTGCAAGCTTTTCTATGTGGAGTCGATCTTTGAAATATGTATATTTTGAAATTCTGTATGGTCTTCTAATGGAAAACTGACTTTTATTACAGTAATATAATATTAAGTCTCTATATGTATCGTAAAAATCAATAACAGCAAGTTGGTTTTTGGGATGAATGATAGTCAATTCACGAAAATCATTTTCCTTGTGAACGATTTTATAACCAAAAGGAATACTATCTCTTTTAGTCTCTTCAAAATTGACCTTCTCATTTATAAATGGTGTAGCTGAATTAATTCCCATGAGAAGTTTTATAATTTCTTGGTTTGTTTGCGTATTGTTTTTCAGAATAGCAATTTTTTCATTTTCCACAACAATTTTGCATGACAAAAGAAAATCATAAAAATTTCGATTTGAAAATGTAATAGGAACTTCAAATGGCAATACATCTGAAAGAATGACTCTTTCTTTTTTATACTTAATGTATTTTTTCTTTCGTTTTTTCACTTTGTCCAGTGGTTCATTATTTTATTTAATTCAACTGTGCTGAACTTTGAAATATTTGTCGGATCGAAACCTGATACAAATGAATTTGAGTTTCTAATCCTTGAAGCAAGTGTTTCTTGTAAAGCAAAACTGGTTATAAATTCATCAAAGCAAAGGTCTAAATCTTTTAAATCATCCGTTGTTGAAATTAAGCTATTAGTGTAATATATTCCCGTGATTACATTTCTTTTGTTGTTTACTAATCTTGTATTGCTTGTCAAAAACTTGATTCTTTTTACAAATAGTTTTCTCGCTTTTTTTTCATTTTGTTTTGATTGCTTAGCATATAGTTCAAATGCTTTTTTCAACCTATCCTCATATTGCTGTTTTTTCCTAGATGAAATTGTTAATTTTAAAGGAATGTGTTTATTGGATTTATATCCTGAAATGAATTTATAACCTAAATACTCAAATTCGTATTGTTGATTTATATTCTTGTTTGATAAATCAATAAGTTTTGTTTTACCTATGCTTTCATTCATAATCAATTCTTCTTTAGAAAGAACTTCTTTTACTTCTATTTGATAATATCTGTTCGTGTTAATAATTTGTGGCATAAAAATTAAGATTATGTCGTCCACATATCTTGCATAATACATCAAGTTTGGGAGAAGTTTGATTTTTGCATCAATATCTCTCATATATAGTTCTGTCAAATATGGACTAATACCGATCCCTCTCGGAACTCCATTAGTTGTACCTGATTCGTGTTTGAACGTATTTAAAATTTGTTGAATAAAACGCATTGATAAATGAGTTAGCAAATTATCGTCATTGATTTTATTCAATAAATTATCGTGAGGAATACTTTCGTAAAACTCTTTTATATCTGTCTTCAAAATGATTTTTGGAAATCCATCATCAAGCAAATTCTTTAATTGGCTTATAATGGCGTAGCGACTCGATTGTTTTACTTTATAAAGTTTCCTGAAATTATATTGAAGTTGCTTTAGAGTTAAAATATTTTCTAAATTATACTCAGTCTTGTAAACTGGCTTATCGGTTATAGAAATGTCTTTAACGATTTTAATTTTAAATTCTTGGGCCGTAACATTTGAACTAATTGTAGTTAGTTTCATTGTCAACTTTTGTTCACGCTGTTCGTTAAGTTTATCTTTCTTTTCATTAATTGTGTTTCGTTCTTCAATAAAACTTTTATTGTCTAATCCTTTTTGTTTGAGTATTCGAATTTCTGCGTTAACCTCTTTTATTTTTTTGCTAATTTCTTTTATGTCAGAAAAGAAATCTCCTTCCAAATAATATCCTTTTCGATTCTCTATATCAAGAATCTTTCTGAAATTTTCAATTGAAAATGACTGATCTAACATCTCGGACTCGTGTCTTTATTTTTTGTTATGTGGATTTGTTCGTATTGTTGCCACTAATTTTTTAATCAATATTAAATACCTGTTTATGCCTACCTTTTAGGTAGTTTATAGAAATCAGTATTTTAAGATTAATAGTCCCAATCTACCCAAAATCCATTTCCCCACCATAGCTAGCTGGTCTCCGAGATAGACTTTGTTGTAAAGACAAATTGAAATTTTGCTTGAAAATGAACCATATAAATTGAGAACATGCCGTTTAATCCTTGAATTGGATTAATATGGAGGTATTTTGGCTGAAATTTGGCATGAAATAGTCTAAAAGAAAGCTATCAACCGTTCGTGTAAAAATTGGCATGTTTAGCTAAATTGGTAAGCTTCTTGGGCATATTATGCCAATCCCAATTTATCCAATTTCTTACCTAGGGTCATTTGCTTGATTTCTGTTTCCAAGTTGGCAAAGTCTGGCTTTTGAACAGACTTGATCAAACTTCCTTGGCTCATCACCTGTATTTTATCACAAGTATCACTCAGCGTAGAGAATATATGGGAGGAAATAATGACAGTCTTACCCAGTGCTTTGAGTTGATGAATGATTTCGGTAATCAGGATATTACTGGCTATATCCACTCCATTAAATGGCTCGTCCAAGATAAAGTACTCGTTGCCCTGCAATAAAATGGCCGTCAAGGCTAATTTCTTCTTCATTCCCGTGGAATAAGTTGCCGCATATTGGTTCAAGGGTAAATCAAAAATGTTCTTGTCCTCCAAATTGGAGATTTGGATGTCCCTGGCTTGGCATAACAACTGGATGTATTCTTTGCCTGTTATTTTCGGAAAGAAAAAAGGTTCCGTCAACAATAAACCTAGGTGGTTTTTTAGGGGTGTCAGATGGGAGAGTATCTCACCTTCGTAGTCTTCTAATCCAGCTATGCACCTAAATAAGGTGGTCTTTCCGGCACCATTTTCACCGACAATGCCATATACTTTTCCTTGCTCAAAATCCAGGTGGATTTGATTCAACACTACCTTAGTCCCATATTGCTTGGATAAGTTTCGGATGGATATCATTTCAATAAACGGGTGAGGCGGTTTTCAGATTTTTTGAAATAGTAAGGAATGAATAGCAGTAGTAAGGGCGGAAACCAAAGACATAGCGCTAACAAGATACTGGGTGCAAGGTATATTTCATTAGGATACTCGGAATATTTGCTCACAATCATCGATATCAAAAATGCCCAAGCAAGTACCATGAAAAGCAAGATGATGCCGATGTTTTGATAAAAGAAATAGGAGAGAAGCAGTGTTATGGGTAAAGCCAGTAAAGTAGAATAAAGCAGGGCCGTTTTTATTTTCCTCAACAAAAATGCTCTCGGTTTCGGATGGAATGACCAAACGTAATATTCATTTTCTGCTTTGGTATGGAAAAATAGGCATGTGGTAAATACAATCAACAAAGCGAATATCCCCAAATTAAAATTATTCTGTATAACAGCCATCACAGCCAAGACATAGGCCATAAAAAATAGGTAAAATGTATTTCTAAAACCCACCATAAATTCAAAAGGTCTTTTTGAAAATGGCGTCCAAAGGGTCCATTGTAAGGCGGTTTTGAACTGGCTGAGTGCCATTAGGATGACCAATGCTACTAATAATGCCATATAAACAAAAAGTTGTTGATACAGCAGAAAAGCTAGAAATGGCAGAGAAGCTATGACATTCTCGCAAATTCTAATTTTTTTCATGCGAGAGTCGCCAAAACAAAGGCGCAGAAACTCTGTTCTCCGCTTTTCCGATAAATTTCCAATCATCGACAGTGCAAAAAGCAAGTAAATATAGGGGGCAAATTCCGTGCTTTGAAACAAGTAAACAGAAAGTCCAAGGAACAATCCCGCCAATAGAACATAGGCCACTAGTGGATGAATCCCCGCATCTTTCAAATGGCGGTTGCACATCTTAACTTGAAGTTCAATATACTCTTTCAGTAGGGTGTTGTTTGAAGATATTAAAATACGCTAAAATGATTCATTGACATAACCGTTCGTGTAAAATCTATTTTATCAGTTATTTTACAGAACATCACTTACCAAGGCATTTCTTTTTTTTCAAAAACAGAAAATACATGTGAAATAATGAAACGAAAAGTGCTTTTAAACTCTTTTGAATTCATCACTTTTTCTGGAGCTTTACTTTCTTTGGTATTTCTTTTTTTTCATAAAAAAAGAAACAAAAAAAACAGAAGAAAGACGGTTAATCCTAAGACGAATTCCGCTGCGCGGAACCGATTGTCACTCCGCATACGGCTTTAATCTTTGACGCTTAGCTTTTGCCTACGCACTAGGTCAAAGATGCGCCTTCCGCTTCGCTCATGCTGCGTTCCCATCTTTCGTTGGGATTAACCGTTTAATGTAGAATGCTATCGTTTGTGAATAATTTAGGTTGAAGTTCTCGTTGTTGGCTGAGGCACTCGAAGCCAACATTTAACATGAGATTGCAAATCCCTATTATCTGTTATTCGACATGCCCCTGCGGTTAACCTCTTAATGTAGCATGTAAAATGAATAATGTAGAATTTTTTGATCGAAAACACCGTCGTGCAGCCCTGCGAAATGTGATGAACGAAGCGGTAGACGAAGTTTTGACCTCAGCATAGGCGATGTGCGTTGGCGTCAAAAATATAGGCGATAGCGAAGTGAATCACGGTTCCGCAAAGCGGAATTCGCCTTGGCTGAACGACAAAAAAAAGAAGTTTTTTTGTTTCTTTTTTTGAAAAAAAAGAAAATCCATGTGAATTAATGAAACGCAAAGTGCTTGATTTTAAATAAAAAGTATTTTAAACTCTTTTGAATTCAGCAATTTTCAGAAGCTTAACTTTCTTTGGCATTTCTTTTTTTTCATAAAAAAAGAAACAAAAAAAACAGAAGAAATACGGTTAATCCTAAGACGAATTCCGCTGCGCGGAACCGATTGTCACTCCGCATACGGCTGTTAGAATGAAAAATGTAGAATGCTACATCTATTTATAATTTATAATTCATCATTTACAATTTCCTTCCCGCCTGCCGCTTCGCTCATGCTGCGCTCTCATCTTTCGTTGGGATTAACCTTCTGATTAGTTTTTAGAAATTAGAATGTAAAATGCTATTGTTTGTGAATAATATTGGCTGAGGTTCTCGATGTTGGCTGAGGCTCTCGAAGCCAACATTTAACATGGGATTGCAAATCCCTATTATCTGTCATTCGTTCGAATTTTCTTTTTTGAAAAAAAAGAAAGACCAAAGATATTTTTAACTAGGAAATGCATTCGTATTAACTTTTTTAAAAAATCTTTTTACAGAACATCACTTACCAAGGCGGAAAGGAAATTGTAAATGATGAATTATAAATTATAAATGGATGTAGCATTCTTCATTCTAACAGCCCTAAATCGCTAAATGGTCAAACAGCTATTGTGCGTTCGCTTTTTTATTCAGTCTCTATTTTGTCAATTTCTTTTATAATGTCTCTTGCTTGCTTAATCGCGTCTTCATACGTTTTTTGATTGTATTGGGTAAAATTATCAATACCTGATAAAATAATCTTTGTCTTCTTTTTCAATATAGTCTTATTGATATCTTCATCTCCACTCATTAATAAATCGACATACCTAGAAGTAAGTTTTTCGTATGCCCCTTCGACCAGTGCTATCTGTGGAATGGTTTGCTGATAATAACTTAAAATCGAATTCCTTAAGTTTTGATTTTCTATATTGTTTATTTTTCCACTCGATTTAAAGCCTTCATATCGTCCATTATT
Organism: Aquirufa salirivi; assembly: GCF_045310485.1. Classification (NCBI taxonomy): domain Bacteria; kingdom Pseudomonadati; phylum Bacteroidota; class Cytophagia; order Cytophagales; family Flectobacillaceae; genus Aquirufa; species Aquirufa salirivi. The sequence goes on along the minus strand of NZ_JBEWZH010000007.1, from coordinate 3,734 downwards.
GACTAAGGTATTGATGAAATTGGTACCTGAATTAATCTGTTGGTGATTAGCTTTAATACTGTCTATTTTTTCAGGTGTGAGGTGTGAATTAAAGAAAACTTGTTGTTGAGTTTTATTTAATATATTTTTTGTGTCTTCTAGGTTTGAAATGTCATTTTGTAAATCGTCTTTCAAGCCAATTAAAAATGATTGAGCATCTTCCTGTTGATGTTTTTCTTCGCTCCAAGAGTGGAGCCAAATGGAAAGAGTAACGGCAAATACAATAATTAAAATTTCCGTTAGAACTTCTTTTACTTTTTCACTGAAAGAATGTTTTTTATTGTTCATCTCTGAATATATTTTTTTAGTGTGTTTTATTATTTCTTCTTGCATATTTTCGATTGGTAATTTTTATGTTGATTGGTTCTTTCTGTCGTTCCTAATTAATGTATACCTTGGGTATAAGCGCTACTACATTTCGCTTATCCCTACTCTTTTATTGGCATGCCGAAACAGGTATTTCGCATTTACAGCCACGAATCTACCCAAAATCTACTTGCCTACCATATCCAGCAGGTTCGTTAGCTAGACTTTGTTGTAAAGACAAAGTGGAATTTTGGTAGAAAACAAAAAAAAGAAATAGGGAATAGATCGTTTAATCCATCATTTTGGTGTAAAATAGTGGTATTTGGGCAAATTGCTGGCTGGAAAATAGTTATTGAAAAGCTAATAACCGTTCGTGTAAAATGCTTTTCAATTACAATTACTACTTATCATTGGATTAACCTCTCAATGTAGAATGTAAAATGAAGAATGTAGATTTTTTGATAGAAAACTCCGTCGTGCAGTCCTGCGAAAGGTGATGAACGCAGAGGTAGTATTAGTTAGTATGGTTTCGTTTTTAGTGTTTAGCATGTAGAATGCTATTGTTTGCGAATAATGTTGGCTGAGGTTCTCGAAGCCAACAGTTAACATGGGATTGCAAATCCCTATTATCTGTCATTTGACATGACCCTTCGGTTTACACCGAAACGTAGGGAGGTGAACATGTCCTTTAGCTTTGACTCTTTTGAATTCATCAATTTTCAGAAGCTTAACTTTCTTTGGCATTTCTTTTTTTTCATAAAAAAAGAAACAAAAAAAACGGAAGAAATACGGTTAATCCTAAGACGAATTCCGCTGCGCGGAACCGATTGTCACTCCGCATACGGCTGTTAGAATGAAAAATGTAGAATGTAGAATGCTACATCTATTTATAATTTATAATTCATCATTTACAATTTCCTTCCCGCCTGCCGCTTCGCTCATGCTTCGTTCCCATCTTTCGTTGGGATTAACCTTCTGATTAGTTTTTAGAAATTAGAATGTAAAATGTTATCGTTTGCGAATACTGTTGGCTGAGGTTCTCGTTGTTGGCTGAGGTTCTCGAAGCCAACTTTGACATGAGATTACAAATCCCTATCATCTGTCATTCGACATGGACCCTGCGGTTAACCTCTCAATGTAGAATGTAAAATGAAGTATGTAGAATTCAAAAATTGATAAAACGGTCAACGTCATTCAGGCATTCACAATCTATAAATTATAATTTATAATTCATTTTCCTCTTCTTCATCAGAATCCTCCTCCTGAATAAGTCCTTGGTTGAGTTTTTTGGTAGACTTGATGCCAAGTTTATGGAGTTTCTCCGCACGGGTAACGAGGTTACCTTTACCTGTGCTTAATTTGTTGAGGGCATTGACGTGGGCATCTTCTGCTTTTTTGATGTGTTTGCCCACGTCTTCCATGTCTTGGGTAAAGCTGACAAATTTATCGTACAAATCGCCGGCTTGTCGGGCTATTTCAATGGCATTACGGGTTTGGTATTCGGTTTTCCAAACAGAAGCAATGGTCCTCAGCGTAGCCAATAGGGTAGAAGGGGAGACCAAGACTATTTTTCTTTCCCAAGCAAAGTTGAATAAGGTGGTGTCCTGGGAAATGGTCGCCACAAATCCAGATTCAATGGGGATAAACAGCAAGACAAAATCGGGGCTATTCAAGTTCAGACCTGTGTGATAATCTTTCGCAGATAATTCTTTGATGTGGTTCTTTAAGGATTCAATATGAGCTTTAAGGGCAATCTCTTTCTCTAGGCTACCTTCCTCGGCACGGGTGTAGCGTTCGTAGGCCACCAAAGACACTTTGCTATCAATGATCAGATTTTTATTGTCAGGCAGGAAAATCACCGCATCGGGTTTGATGCTTTCGTTCATTTGATTTCTTGTCACAAATTGGGTCTCATATTCGGAGCCTTTTTTGAGGCCAGAGCTTTCCAATACGCGTTCTAGGATCATTTCACCCCAGTTTCCTTGGGTTTTATTGGAGCCTTTGAGGGCATTCGTCAAATCTTCTGTTTTTTGGGTTACGGTTTGGTTGAGGCTGGTCAGGTTTTTGATTTGCTCCATCAATACGGTACTTTGCTCCAGACTGGTCTTTTGGCCTAGGTTGACTTTCTCTTCAAACTCCTTCAGCTTTTCTTTGAGTGGATTGAGTACGTCATTCAGCTTTACTTGTTGCTGATCGCTGAGCACTTTGCCTTGTCGGAGCACGGATTCATTGCTGATATCCACCAGCATTTTACGCATTTTGTCCTCGTCGGCCTTCTGGCTATCCAAGGATTCTTTGAGGCTAGTATTTTGGCCTTCCAAAAGGGATATTTGGCCAAACATGCTTCTGTTTTCTTGTTCTAGCTCTTGGATTTTCTTTTTAGTCTCGGCCTCCAGTGTTTGCCATTTAGCTTGTTCTTGATTGAATTGGGCCAATTGGCTTACTAGTAAATTGATTTTGCCTTGCAGTAGGAGGTAGGTGATACCGGCTCCGGCTAATATTCCGAGAAAGATGTAGAGGATAGTCATGGATGTAAAGATAGGGAAAATGTAGAATTGTAAATTGTGAATTATAAATTGTAAATGGATCGGTCTACGTTCTAATCCCTAACAACTAATCCCTATTTAAAAGGGTTAATCCTACGAAAGATGTGAACGAAGCATGAGCGAAGCGGCAGGCGCATCTTTGACCTCGTGCGTAGGCTAAGGCTATGCGTCAAAGATTAAAGCCGTATGCGGAGTGAACATCGGTTCCGCGCATGCGGAATTCGTCTTAGGATTAACCGTATTTCTTTTGTTTTTTTTGTTTCTTTTTTTATGAAAAAAAAGAAAGACCAATGAGATTTTTAACTAGGAAATGTAGTTATGTGAATTTATTTAACAATTCTTTTTACTGAATCAAACTTACCAAGGCCTTTCTTTTTTTGAAAAAAAAGAAACAAAAAAACTTCTTTTTTTGTCGTTCAGCAAAGGCGAATTTCGCTTCGCGAAACCGTGATTCACTCCGCTATCGCCTATACTTTTGACGCCTACGCACATCGCCTATGCTGAGGTCAAAACCTCGTCTACCGCTGTGTTCATCACATTTCGCAGGGCTGCACGACAGTGTTTTCTATCAAAAATTCTACATTTTACATTCTACATTGAAAGGTTTATTCCAACAATGCAGCACTAATAAATGGTAAATGGTGAAGTATAAATTATGAATGGATGTCGGATTCACATTCGAAACTCTAATAACTAACCACTAATTCTACATTCTTCATTCAGCAAAAAAAAAGCCCACTAGAATCTAGCGGGCTTGGGGATAATAATAACTTGGAGCTTACTTACTTTCCCGGGTTTGATCCCAGTATCATCAGCGGTGCGGGGCTTAACTTCTCTGTTCGA
>NZ_JBEWZH010000006.1:250029-263355 GCF_045310485.1 Aquirufa salirivi | reverse complement strand
AGTAGGAAAACCTTTTAAAGATTCATTCATTACAAAGGTCTAAATACAATTCAGAGATAGTCCCTAAAATAAAAATATTAATATTTTTATAGATAACTACTTGTTTTAATCATAGAAATCGAACAGCGATTTGAAATAATGTTGGCTGAGGCACTCGAAGCCAACAAAACAATCTCGACCTTGGCTGAGGCTCTCGAAGCTGGCTGAGGTTCTCGAAGCCAACTATTTAATATTTAAAACTTATACGCCGCCCTAGCAGCCATATAGTTTACATCTTTGCCTGGTCCCGTTTCCTTCAAATAATCCCCTGCCTTACAGAAACCCAATTCAAATTGAAACGTCAAATGTTTATTGGCAAAATAATTGGCATCCAACGCAAAAATATTGGCAACCCCACTGGCATTACTTTCTATTTGTCGACCTAGCACGGGAAGCAATGCCGACATATTAGGAGTAAAAATACCATCGCGGAGGCTAGCTCTTTGAACCAAAGATGCCCGTAATGTCGTCATCCATTTATGATTATCACTAAATCGTATATATGGACTAATATTCAGCGTATTGGTGATATTCAAAGAAACTGTTTGTCCAAATGGAGGCCTAGAATATAAGGTATTGAAGGTATTTAATTGTTGATCCTCATTCGATACATCGCCTGGCACCCAGTTGCCACTGAATCCTAGGAAAAAATGCCGCTTCATTTCGTAATTAAAATCATAAACAAACAAAAAGGCTTGAATGGTCAAATCGTTAAAATGCCCCCATTGAGCCGCCATTTCTACATCATAATTAAACGTCTTTTTTTCACTATACCAGCGAGTTCCTACCGTATTTCTTGCTTCTAATCCATTCTTCAAAAAGTAAACCCGTTGTGAACTTTCCATATAAAAATAATAGGCATCAAAAAAGTCTGTTTTTTTAGAAAATGTGTGGTTCCAAATACTGCCGGCTACCACTTCAGAAGAACGAACATCATCAAAAACACCCGTATTTTGTCGAATTGGATTAGCAATAAAGGCATCAATTTTCTGATTTTCATGATGCCATTTAAGGGTGGCTCCATAATAGGGTTGTCGCGTATTGGGTCCTTCTTTTAGAGCCATTAATCGTTCTAATCCCCAGGTATATTCTTGCCTTCCTACACGTAAAGCCAGATTGGGCTTAACATTCCATTCTAAAAAGGCCTGATGAAATGACAAGGCATTTTGATCTAAAGTAGAGGTTATTGGGTTGTCATTTAAAAACCTGATTGTATTATTCAATTGAACAAATACTCTAAATTTTGGACTCCATTCCCAATTAGCATGCAGCATGATTCTGTGCATGATTTGATGTGGATTCTCTGTGATAAAATTATCGGGCACATCCCCAAAATTCACATGCGTATAGGATTGATATTGCTCTCTCCATTCCCCTCCAAAACTCAGCGTGCTAGATTGGATAAATGGCAGGTATTTCAATGATTCATCCCAACTTTTAAAGCGATTGGTATCTAACTTTAAATAGGAGAAATTGTCATCCTGACGCATTCTGGCAATGTTTTGCGCCAAAACTTGGGGTAAAATTGAAACAAGGAAAAGTAGAAATAAAAATAAACTCTTTTTCACTAAAAGAATAAATAAGGCCGGATAATATCCAAATGATACGAAAATGCAAATTAAGTAAATTTAATGGGCGAGCTACCCTGAATCAAGGAATTTGGAATTTCGGCCTTGACTCCAACCCTATTTTACCTATTTTAATCCAAATACAGATAGAAATTATTCTATTTTAAACTATATTGGCTTATCTAATTCGATCTGAATTAATTTTCAACATCATCTAAATCCATTAAAATACATAGCTAATGAGTATTTCAAGAAGAAGTTTTTTAGGTAAAAGCACGCTAGCAGCTGGTAGCTTTTACATCGTTCCCCGGCATGTCCTGGGAAAAGGATATCAAGCGCCAAGTGATAAATTAAACATTGCGGGTGTCGGTATCAATGGAAAAGGTTTATCTGATGTGAATAATGCCTTCAATGAAAGTGTTAATAACATTGTGGCGCTTTGCGATGTGGATTTAACCAGAGCCAAACCTTTATTTGAGAAATATGCCAAAGCGGGTCAATATCAAGACTGGCGTGTGATGTTGGAAAAAGACAAAAGCATCGATGCGGTAACGATATCAACCCCCGACCATAACCACGCTGCGATAGCCATGGCGGCCATGCAATTGGGAAAACATGTGTACGTTCAAAAGCCCATGTCGCACAATATTTTTGAGGCCCGTACCATGACGGAAGCCGCTAGAAAATACCAAGTTGTTTCTCAAATGGGAAACCAAGGAGCATCAAGCCCTGGCACCCAGCAAATCGTAAAATGGATAGATCAAGGCCTTATTGGAAAGGTTCATACCGTCAATATTTGGACGAATCGTCCTATTTGGCCGCAGGGCATACCCGTTCCAACAGGACAGCATGCCAAACCTTCCGATATCGATTGGGACGTTTGGTTAGGGCCAGCTTCATTAATCGATTATAATCCTGCCTACCATCCGTTTAAATGGAGAGGTTGGTGGAATTTTGGTACGGGTGCTTTGGGAGATATGGGGTGCCATTTAATAGACGGGCCTTTCAGAGCCTTAGGACTAGGTTATCCAACTGAGGTAGAGGCTAGCATTGGGTCTGTCTTCATCAGTGGCAATCAACCAGAATACATTCCTGAAGGTTGTCCTCCATCAGCTTCCATTCAATTAAAATTCCCTGCTTCTAAAAAGAATAAGTCGGCCGTAACCATGAACTGGACCGACGGAGGTTTACGTGGATTCCATCCCGATTTAATTCCTGCCAATGACCCAATTGGAACAGCAGACAATAGCAACGGAGTGGTGATGATAGGGACTAAAGGGGTACTAACCCATGCCACTTATGGCCTAGAACCACGTATTTATTTAAACAATGGCGATAAGATTGAAATGTCTAAACAAGAGCCCAATAACTTAAAAGAATATGGACATCAAGCGATGTGGGCAGAAGCTTGTAAAGCCGGCTTTAATTCGAAAGAGCACAAAGACTTGTCTTCTTCGTTTGATTATGCTGGTCCATTATCTGAAACCGTATTGATGGGTAATTTGGCTATTCGTAGTTACACGCTTAGAACTCCTATCCAAGGTCAAGCGAATCGTTTCACCTATCCTGGACGTAAGAAATTGATTTGGGATGGTCAAAACATGAAAATTACCAATTTTGAAGATGCCAATCAGTTCGTGAAACGCGAATATCGGGCAGGCTGGAAATTGTAAGAATTTAATTTTCAAAATTAAAAGCATGGCCAATTTAGCCATGCTTTTTTTTGCGATGTATTATTTCAATACATGAAATGCCAAGACTTTTTGAACTTCATAAACGTCCACTGATTTATTGAATTGCTTAGTAATACTCGGGGCGGCTTCTCCAGATATCCATATTTTCAATTCAGCATCCAATTCAAAGGTTCCTGCTGTTTCCACACTAAAACGAGAAATAGTTTTATAATTAATGGATTTATATTCCGTTTTTGAACCCGTTATTCCTTGCTTATCAATTAAAATTAAGCGTCTATTGGTAAATATAAAGGTATCCCGAAGTAATTTGAACCCAATTTCGATGACCTCGCCATCAATCATGATTTTGGCATAATCCTTTTGTAATTGATCAGGTGAAACAGCACCTGCATTACCTAAAATGGCAGAAAATAAACCCATAAAATGTTATTTGAATAGTTAAAAATTAAATAATCATGCAGGCAGAGGGATTCTCCAACCATATTTAGCTATGAAACTAATATAAAAATTCAGAAAAATATTGACCAGGAGAAACTCCTTTGATTTTTTTAACTGCCGAATTGAAACTTTGACGTGTCCCAAAGCCTGATTCCAAGGCTATCACTTCCAATTTATAATTTTTCCATTTCGGATTTTCGCGACATTGCTCCTCAGCAAATTGAATTCTCCAAGTATTGACATAATCCGAAAAAGAAATATCCATTTCTGTTTGCAAGGCTAATCGAATTAATCGAGGCTTTACTTTAAGTTTCCTTGCCACATCCATTAAGGTCAAGTTAGGTTTCAAAAATATTCTTTCTGTTTCAAAATATCGATTCAAGGATTCCAACAAAGCTTTTTCTCGTCCATGGCCTGATATTATTTTTACTGAAATATCTTTATTATTTCCAGCTTCCTCCAAACCTCCTAATCTACCTAAGGCTTGTTGCCATACCAAACCTTTTAACGAAGGACCATACAATAATTTAGGATTGAACAACATGAATAACATCATCAAAACATATTCTACTAAATAGAAAAAATCCTTCCACGGTAAATTGATTTGTTCTTTTTCTGAAATTATATACTTGTAAACAATCAACCCCATGACAATGAACTTCATGGCCATGTTGGAAAATAACCAATAAACAATCAATTGATTGTTTTTGATGAATGACTTAGAAGATGATAGATAATATTTAAGTAAATCAATAAAACTCAAACTGACATAGATAAAAAAAGAAGTAAATCGTATATAAATATGGGTTCTCATGGTAATCCACCCATATTTTGAATGTATGGTATAAAGGGTGTTTTCTGAGATCATTTCTTTTATTTCTAAAATTTTCAGCTCAGCAGGTAACATGTAAAAAGGAATATATTCGATCACATGTAAGGCAAATGGTAAAAAATGCCATAGAAGAACAGGTTTTAATTTTCGTTCTGGATAGAGTAAATATTGCTGAAATAAGTAATACAGAGGGCCAATGGTCAACATCAATGGAGAAACTGTCCTGAAAAAATGGGGATATAGTAATAAATATTCTGGACGGATGTAATAATTAAGAAAAGTTTGAAGCCCTAAGACAATGAATAAGATGCCTAGGAATTTAGTAGCAACTATACCTTTTTTAAAGAAGAAGGATCCTCCAAAGGCAAAAAAAACAAAGCACAAATAATACAAGTAATCTATGGGTTCCATGGATAGCTATTTCTTAAATGTCTGTTTTTATTTAATTTGAATATATAGTAAATGGCCTAATAAATAATAGTAAAAACTATTTTTTTTGAATGTTACATGATGTCTTCAAAATATTTCCCTGGTGAAACTCCCTTAATTTTTTTCACCGCTGAATTAAAGCTTTGTCTTGTCCCGAAACCCGATTCCATGGCTATGACTTCCAATTTATAATTTTTCCATTTTGAATTTTCTCTACATTGCTCTTCGGCGTATTGAATTCGCCACGTATTGACATAATCGGAAAATGACAGATTCATTTCTATCTGTAAAGCCATACGTATAATTCTGGGCTTTATTTTCAAATACCGACTCACCTCAGCCAAGGTGATATCTGGACGAAGAAAAAGTTGTTCTGTTTCAAAATACCGGTTCAATGTAAATATGACAGACTTATCTCGAGAAGCCTTTTGATGCGCCTTTTCTTGTTTCGTTGTTTCTAATAATTGCTTTTCATTAAAGCCTGCAGAATGTTGAAAAACTAAACCTTTCAAGGTAGGACCTTTTAATAACTTAGGGTTCAACAGCATAAAAACCATCATGATTATATATTCAAGCACAAATATATAATCCATGTAAGTTATCTCTAAATGCTTTTTCTTGGCAAAAATTAAGTTAAAGCAATGCAGAATAATAACAACAAACTTCATGACCATGTCACCCGTTAACCAATAAACAATTAATGAATTCTTTTTCAAGAATGAACCAGAGGTTGTTTTATAAAATTTATATAATTCTTGTAGAGTCCAAAAGATATAAGCGATATAATAAATGGTTTTTATAAAAAGATGATCACGCATGGATATCCAACCATAAATGGACTGAGAACTATAAAAGGTTTTTTGTTGAAATACATGTTCTACTTCTACTAATTTCACCTCGGCGGGTAAAATATAAAAGGGGATATATTCAATGATATGTAAAATAAAAGGCAAAAAATGTAAGGTATGTACTAGCCTGAATTTTCGCTCTGGAAAGAGTAAAAAATGTTGAAAAAGATACGCAAGCGGACCTAATAAGTAAAAAAATGGAGAAACAGTTCTAAAAAAATGTGGATATTCATGAATATGACTAGGTTGAATAAAATAGCCAGCAAAGAGCTGATAGGCTAAACCAAGAAATTGAATCCCAAGAAATTTGGTTGCTATCAGTCCCTTTTTTAGGAATAATGATATCCCAAAGGCGAAAAAGAGAAAACTCAAATAAATCAAATAATCTACCGGTGACCAAGAATTCATGCTGACCAATATTATTTATGAAGTAATAAATAGTATGATGTACTGACACGGAGATACGTAAACTTATCAATTTATCCTCAAAATATTGCCTAAATATTCGAATGAGTCGGTAAATATTTATTTAACGTCATTGGTTTAAAAGGAATACCCAATATTTTAATTCACTTCAATCAGGTTCAAATAAAATTCTCGACTTGATTGATATTCAACATTAAATTAGAAATTAAATTAATGACAAGTTTTAAATCCATGCTGCCACCCAAACAATAACCTTAGAAAGGGGAATGAATAAAATTTGACTAATTAAAGTTCCTATAATTCTTGCCAAAATAACAAAAGAAAGGTGCTGTCTAAAAAATGCATTTGATACTTTTTCCTCAATAACTTTATCCGTTAAAACTGAATGATAAGGTTCTATCAAAAGCAACATAATTATGGTGCCAAGCCCACCAGCAAAACCACTCAGTGAAAGCGAAGTAGTTCTAAGTTCAGGATTTAATACTCCCGCATATAGACACGAGAGCATGCTTGAAGTCATAAAACTGTAAACTAGAATGTTTAAAATAAATATATTAACATTCATTTTTTCCACATTTTTTAACCTAATAAAATTTAATTTATCTGGCCATTTTACACTATTTTTCAAATGTTGGACCGTTGAAATACTAAATGATTTCTTAATTAAACCAAGTATGGTATGATGATTATATAGCAACTCCACTCCGCGGGCCATAAATCGGTGAATGGTAGGAATAGATATGGCTCCCAAAATCGCACCAAAAGTAGATGCTGCTATAATGATTCTAAAGAAATTTGAACTTAATTCTAAGTTAGATACCAATGACTCTTCTACGTACTTCGCCAATATCGGTATTTGAATACTGTTAGAAAATTGACCTATCAAAAAGATCACACTAAACAAGGAATTAGAAGTTGCAATTCTTTTAGTTCTAGTACTTACGATTCTTACTGAAAGGCTTATTATTAAAATAAAATTTATAATAAAAGTTAACACCACAAGAAGAAAGAGCGTATAATTCACTTCTATTTTATATTCAAAACTCTTCTTGGAAAATTCCTAACTAAAAGTAAAATTACGACCATTTTCCCTAAAAGTTGATGTGAAATTTTAATATCTATCTGTATAAATCCAACCTCTTTTTTGATTACTAATAAGGGTCTAGTGGGGTTTAATTTATTATAAATTGATATATATTGTTTGGAGTTAATCGTTAATTTTTCACCGAAATATTCATAACATTTAGACCAAAAATAACAATCACGAGAGTACTTTGATTCGCACCATTCCCAGCTTACTGCCTTTAAGACTGAACAATGGGCAATCGCCATACCAGTATCAATATTATTGAACAAAGGATTACCGTATGGTCGAAGTGGGCTTGCATCATAAAATGGCCTATATTGTCGACCCAAAATCAAACCTTGGAATTGAATTAATGAATACTTTTTATAGAGATGATAAACCTCTTCAAGAAAAATTGTGTCATCATCCAATAAATAAAAATATCCACTTCTTATGCTCTTAAATACTCCATTTCTTTTCATTACTAAATCGTCGTCTTCACAATCTAAATAGTGAATTTTAACCCTTTTATCATTTGAAATAAATTGATTCTCAGGCAAATTTCTCCTATTTGAAAGGGAAAGATGCCAAGTGATATCCACATAAGCCGGTATTGAAGCATAAATAGCATCTAAATATTCAAATCGATATAAAGGGGTAATGATATGTAACAATGAGCAAGAATCAATTGGGTTCAAAAATTGAATGTAAAACTCCTAGACTAATTTTATGTTAAAAGACTAACAAACTATTTTATTGAATTTAAAAACACTCAGTTCCGTTAAATCTCTATACCCATTTTCTTCTTTGACATCTATTTTGAATTCTGGGTAATTTTGGAGCAGATACAATCCTCTTGATGCTTGTTCTGGCGTCATATACATATTCCAACCACAAAAATCGATGTCGTCATCTTTGTACGATTTTTCACTCCTTCCTTCGTATCGAGCCTTTTTAAACCAATTTGCTGCATTTTCATCATCGCATAAAATCATTCCTCCTTTACCAATGGGTAAATTTTTTTTCAAATGAAATGATAAAGCCATAAATGTTTGTGGGATAAACATGCCACTTGTAAGTCTTAAAGCAGCGTCAAAGATTGGATATGGCTTCAATTGATAGATTCCTTCCCAGTCATTTGCTTTGATAGACTTATCAAAAATAACTGTTCCGCCAGCATGAATGATTGAATTGGGTACTGACAAGTAAGTTTGAGAAGGAATTGTTACTTCTTTAACTTCTAAATATTTACAAATTAAAAACAAAGCATTGGTACAACTGTCCACTGAAACGGCAAAAGGAGCCCCAGTGTAGGCAGCGATTTGATTTTCAAAAGTTTTAACAATTTCAAAAGGATTATATTTCATTCTTTCTAATTATTTTACAAGGATTACCGTAAGCTACTACACCATCAGGAATATCTTTAGTAACCAAAGATCCTGCACCAATTATTGTGTTCTCACCTATTTTAACGCCATCTAATACATTTGCACCCATCCCAATGGTACATCTGTCTCCAATTTTAACAAATCCAGCAATGTTAACACCCGGATTAATGGTAGAATATGCCCCTATTTCCGTATCGTGCCCAATAGAAACATTTCTATTAATTGTTACAAATTCATTCAGGATTGAATTAGCAGCAATAGATGTTAAGCAATTTACGATTACACCATGTTTGATGACGGTTGTTGACGAAATCGACGTATTTAGGTGAGTTAAATTGACAAATTTTTCTTTCTCCAATTGTAAATTTTGAACAATTGATTGCTTATTTGCTACTTTATTTACACCAAGTATAAACGGTAAAGAAACATGTTCCTTCTCTAATTTGTCTATAATTATAATTTCAAAAGCTTTGTGAAATAAATGGGTTTCAAGTTCTAGACCGAGATTATTCAATAAGTAAATCACAGGGAATTGTCTCCTAGACTCCAAGTTATCAAGTACCATAGATAACATAGCCCCACTTGAACCTATGATACAAATTTTATCGATGTAATATTCCAATTTCTCTAAATTCATTAGGTGACATAAACTCCATTCCTAGTGCATCAGAAACGTTTTTTATTCTTTTAATTAAGGAGGAATTACTTGCTTTAGTACTACTTTCTAAATAAAAATTATCTTCAAGTCCAATTCTGATTCCATCAGCTTCCAGTAAGCCGTAAATATTCGCTTTGAATTGAGAAGCTCCAATACCAGCAAAACAGATTTTGGAATTAGGAGGGAAATTATTTTTTAAGTGTGTGATCGATTCTAATGCTACACTTGCATTAAATAAGTTACCAAGTATAACATTTATATAAAGAAATTTTGAAAGAATACCTTTTGTTTGGAGATATTGGGTATATCGTAGCATACCTGAATCAAAACATTCAATTTCAGGAGTTACATTAAATTTTTTCATTTCATTGATCAAAAAGACAATCGTATCAGGAGAATTAATGGAAGCAGATGATGGGAAATTTAATGATGACATCGTCAAAGAGGCCATATCTGGATGGGTACTTAATACTTCCGACCTTAGGTTCAGTTCACTAAAATATCGACCACTTAACGATACTCCTATGACTAAATCAGGGCAATATTTTTTAATTCCTTCTATAATCTGCTGATAAACTTCCCGTTTGTATGTATTCAAACCTGCTTCATCTCTAGCATGCAAATGTACAATCGTAATCCCTTCTTCTGAAAGTTTGACTACTTCATCAATGATTTCGTTCTGAAATATGGGAGCAAGTGAGTTTTGCTTGGTACTTTGGGTTCCAGTTGGGCAAAAATTCAAAATTCGTTTCAAAACATTTATTTTAATTGTTACAAAAATAACCAATTTCAAAATATCCTAAGCAAGCCCTTGAAGAGTTCGTTTTTCTGTTTGTCCATTTTGTAAATGAAAAATAAAAAATAATTTACAAAATGAAACATGCTTTACTCGAGAACCCGTCTAATTTTTCTTATCCAAAAACATTTACATGATTAAATCGAGACCGAACTAGTTAAAATACAAAATATCTAACCGATTAATAAAGTATATCCATTAGTCAAAACATCATATTTTTGAATAAAAAGAACTACTAAATTGGCTGTATAAGAAATGAAATAGGGATTTTTTCAATTTAATTTTCAAACAAAAAACCCTGTAAATGGTGCATTTACAGGGTCTAATTGTCTACCGAAGTAGTCCGTACGGGAATCGAACCCGTGTTTCATCCGTGAAAGGGACGTGTCCTAACCCCTAGACGAACGGACCAATTATTAATTTGGTGGCACAAAGGTAGAGCTTTCCTTTAAAAATTCAAATACTGCACGAAAAAAAAAAGCGAGTTTTAATCAATTTAATTTTATTATTTTAGCCTTTACATTGAAACCCACCCTCTTATGGCCATAGTTAAACCTCATTCTTTTTTTAGCGATTTTGATATTGCCCTCTTTTTAAATGGTAAACATACCCGTTTGTATGAAAAACTAGGTGCTTTTGAAATTGAACTAGAGGGAGAAACAGGTACCTATTTCTCTGTTTGGGCCCCAAATGCAGAATCTGTTTTTGTCGTGGGTAATTTCAATTTCTGGGATTCCACTGCTCACGGCCTATATCCACGTTGGGATTCCTCTGGAATCTGGGAAGGTTTTATCCCTCAAATAAAAACAGGAGAAACTTATAAATACTGGATTAAAAGCAAAACCGGTGAAATTTTAGAAAAGTTAGACCCAATGGGCCTTTTCTGTGAAACACCTCCTAAAACGGCCAGTATTGTTTGGAATACCTTTAAAGAATGGAATGATCAAACATGGATGAAAGAGCGAAGCCATAAGAATTCACTCAATTCACCCATGTCCATATACGAAGTACATCTTGGTTCATGGCAAAAGACGCTTGAAAACGAATACCTAAGCTATGCTGACCTAAGTGATAAATTAGTTCAATACGTCAAAGAAATGGGCTTTACACACGTAGAGTTCATGCCGATCATGGAGCATCCTTATGCTCCTTCCTGGGGATATCAAATTACAGGTTACTTCGCCCCTTCTTCTCGTTTTGGGGACCCTCAAGGATTTATGACTCTAGTAGAAAGATTCCATCAAGAAGGGATTGGAGTTATTCTAGATTGGGTGCCCTCCCATTTCCCTGGCGATGATCACGGCCTTCGTAATTTTGATGGTGCTTGCCTTTATGAGCATCCAGATCCTAAACGTGGTTTCCATCCAGATTGGCAATCCTATATTTTTGATTATGGGAAAAATGAAGTTCGAAGTTTCTTGATGTCCAATGCGGCGTTTTGGTTAGACCGTTACCACATTGATGGTTTACGCGTAGATGCTGTAGCATCCATGCTCTACCTAGATTATTCTAGAAATGAGGGGGAATGGGAAGCAAATGTGTACGGTGGCAATCATAATTTAGAAGCCATTTCTTTCCTACAGGAATTGAATATACACATGTATGGCGAATTCCCTGATATTCAAATGATTGCAGAAGAATCAACCAGTTTTCCTGGGGTTACTAAACCTGTTTTCCAAGGTGGTTTAGGATTCGGTCAAAAATGGATGATGGGCTGGATGAATGACACCTTAAATTTCTTTCATAAAGATCCCATTCACCGTAAATACCATTTAAATGATTTAACCTTTTCTCTCATTTATGCCTTTACGGAGAATTTCTGCCTACCCCTTTCGCATGATGAAGTAGTTTATGGCAAAAATTCTTTATTGAATAAAATGCCGGGCGATGAATGGCAAAAATTTGCCAACCTACGTGTTTTATTAAGTGAGCAGTTTACACATCCAGGAAGTAAACTGTTGTTTATGGGCGGAGAATTTGGTCAGAAAGAAGAGTGGAACCACAATCAATCCTTGGATTGGCATGAATTAGAAAACCATTACCACAAAGGCATACAATCAACTGTTAAGGCTCTAAATCTCTTATACCGAGAAGAGGCCGCCTTTTACAGTAAACAATTCTCCCATGAAGGATTTGAGTGGATAGAATCAAACGATCAAGGTAATTCCGTCATTACTTACATCCGTAAAGGTGAAAATACCAAACATCAGGTTATTGTTATCCTAAACTTAACTCCAGCACCAAGAGAAAACTACCGCATAGGAGTACCATTACCAGGTATTTGGAAGGTACTTTTCAATTCCGATAAAAGTGAGTTTGGTGGAAGTGATTATCCCATTTCGGGAGCTGTGATGACAGAAGAAATCAATTGGCAAGGAAAAGCATTTTCCATCTCTTTAAACCTTCCTCCTATGTCCGCTGTTATACTTAAGGCCTAAAAACAATAAAGACTCAGAAAAATTCCGAGCCTTTATTCAATCCGCCTAAGTAGTATTTTAAATGTTTGATTCTGTTTCAATACAATTTCGTCTAATTTTTCATTGAAATTGTACACAAAAATAGTATTAATATTCAATACTTGAAATAGCATTAAAAAATATTTTTAACTATTCGAATAAAAAATAAAAATAAATTTGGATTACTTTCGTTTGGCGATGATATCTTCCATATCAGAGAGTTCAACTTCCAAAGCTTTAGTGGAAATAGTAATCTCCCAAGCACTTAAACTCAAGGCTAAACTCATTCCAATTAGACCAATTCCAAAAAACCAACGTGCAATCATTTCTTCATTCATGAAAAGGAGAAACATGCAGATGACACTCAGTAATAAACTGAAAATAGCAATAATTTGCATGGACTGAATCAGTTTCATACGCAAACGTAAATTCTCTATTTGCTTAAAAATGGCATCCTCTGGATTCTTCTGAAACTTTAGATGTAAATCCCGAATCAATGAGGCCATTGACATAAATCGATTTGTAAATGCGATCATCAATAATGATACTGTAGAAAATAATAATGCGGGTGTTGAGATGCTAAGCTCCATAGGAAATTATAAGTTATGAGTTATAAATTATGAATGATAGAATATAATTGCCTGGTTTCTGTGGAAAATGGGTTAAAATTCCGTTTAAAATGTAATTC
>NZ_JBEWZH010000006.1:0-249933 GCF_045310485.1 Aquirufa salirivi | reverse complement strand
ATTCAAAATTTGAAAGAAATGAATATTAAACTTGATACAAATAATTTAATTATCTGTCAATTAAATTATTAACTATATACCATCCGTAATTTATAATTTATGAATAATGGAATGAGAATGCCTGATTTCTCTGGAAAATGGGTTAAAATTCCGTTTAAAATGTAATTCAAAATTTGAAAGAAATGAATATTAAACTTGATACAAATAATTTAATTATCTGTCAATTAAATTATTAACTATATACCATCCGTAATTTATAATTTATGAATAATGGAATGAGAATGCCTGATTTCTGTGGCCAATGAGTTCAATTTCCGTTTAAAATGTAATTCAAAATTTGAAAGAAATGAATATTAAACTTGATACAAATAACTAAATATCTGACGCTTAAATCATTTACTATATACCATTAATAATTTACAATCCGAAATCCATAATTTATAAATTATAACTTATAATTTATTTCCTGTATTCATCCAAATAGCGATCCATTTCTTCTTGAATTTTCTTGGCTTCTCGGGCAGCCGAAACAGATGTATCTTCACCTGCATAAATAATTCCGCGAGAAGAATTAACTAATAATCCTACATGAGCATTCATAGCATATTTAGCCACATCTTCTAAACTCCCACCTTGGGCACCTATCCCTGGCACCAAAAAGAAATTATCCGGAGCTATTTCCCTCACTTTTTGTAAAAAATCAGAGCGAGTAGCACCAATGACAAACATCAAGTGCTCCGGTGAACCCCAAGACATGGCTGTGCGCATAACCCGCTCATAAAGAGGCATATAATCTTCTGATTTAGTCATTTGAAAATCATGACTTCCTATGTTGGATGTTAATGCCAATAGAATCACCCATTTATCTCGATACGTCAAAAAAGGCTCAACAGAGTCTCTTCCCATATAAGGTGCCACGGTGATTGAATCAAAATTTAATCCACTACAGACTGGGTCAAAAAATGTTTGAGCATATTTCAATGCCGTATTTCCGATATCCCCTCGCTTGGCATCAGCAATCGTAAATATATCCTTGGGAATATATTCCATCGTTTTCTGTAAACTCTCCCAACCACGAGGCCCCATGGCCTCATAAAAAGCAATATTAGGTTTATATGCCACGGCATAGCTGTGGGTAGCATCAATGACGGCTTGATTAAATACAAAAATGGGATCCTTCTCGGTTCGAAATTTACGAGGTATCAAATTGAGGTCAGAATCCAAACCAACACATAAAAAAGACCTTTTTTGTTCTATTTGCTTAACTAATTCAGATGAATTCATAGAGATTGGGAAATGACATTGTTTAAATGCCGAAATATGAATAATTTTGGCGCAAATTAAGTTCTTTCCAAGCAATATCAAAAAAAGAGGAAAGCAATCACGATCTCGAATTTATGCAATTTATCAAACACCAGCTCCCAGGAGTTATTGAATGTATCCCAACGAAGTTTTTTGATGCCAGAGGCCATTTTTATGAGTCTTATAACCAAAAATTATTTGCAGCAAATGGCATAGCAGAGGATTTCGTTCAAGATAATTATTCGTTTTCTACTCCCGGTGTACTGCGAGGGCTACATTTTCAAAAAAATCCTCATGGACAAGGTAAATTGGTTCGCTGCATGACAGGAAAAGTGATGGATGTGATTGTGGATTTAAGACATGATTCTCCGACTTTTGGACAACATGAAAAATTTATCCTCGATGCTGATAAAGGGAATATGCTATACGTTCCAGTGGGTTTTGCTCATGGATTTGTTGCCCTAGAAGAAACCATATTTGTTTATAAATGTACTGACTTTTGGAATAAAGAAACAGAATCAGGAATTCGATGGAATGACCCTACCTTAGACATTGATTGGGGGGTAGCACAGCCCATAGTATCTGATAAAGATCAAATATTGCCAGATTTTAATGCCAACGAGCGAATCTTCTAAATTAGATTTGCTGAAAAACATTACCTTTGTACCAATGACTCATAAGCTGATTTTATCAAGCCCATTATTGGAAATAACCATATCTAGGTTATGCCAAGAGCTCATTGAAAATCAAATTCAAGGTATTGAAACTGTCATTTTAGGCCTTCAGCCCAGAGGAATATACTTTGCTGAAAGAATTGCCAAAGAATTAAGTAAGCACTTATCTGAAGCACCACAAATTGGCCAATTAGACGCCACATTCTACCGCGATGATTACCGTAGACGAGATACGGTGGCTCCCAATAGCACGAATATCCCCTTTATCATTGAAAATAAACGGGTTATTTTAATTGATGATGTGTTGGCTACAGGCCGCATGGTTCGAGCAGCCCTTGATGCCATGACAGCCTTTGGAAGACCTGCCAAAGTGGAATTATGTGTCTTAATCGATCGAATTTACAACCGAGATTTACCTATTAATGCTGATTATATCGGGAAAAGTGTCAATACACTGGCTACTGAGAAAGTACTGGTAGAATGGACCGAACAAGGACATGAAGCAGATAAAATTTGGTTAATCACTCATCCATGATGAAATAAATATGTTGAAATCGCCACATTTATTAGGAATAAAAGACCTGGATGCAGAATCCATTGACCTGATAGTAAAAACGGCCAAAGAATTTAAAGAGGTTCTCAACCGACCTATTAAAAAAGTGCCTTCTTTACGCGATGTGACCATTGCCAACGTATTTTTTGAAAACTCGACACGTACTCGCCTTTCCTTCGAACTAGCAGAAAAAAGACTTTCGGCCGATACTATTAATTTCTCAGCCTCAGGAAGTTCAGTCAAAAAAGGAGAAACATTACTTGATACAGTCAACAACATTCTAGCCATGAAAGTGGACATGATTGTCATGCGACATGCTAGCCCAGGTGCTCCACATTATTTATCCAAGCACATTAAAGCGAACATCATCAATGCGGGCGACGGTACGCACGAACACCCTACCCAAGCACTTTTGGATACCTTTTCTCTCAGAGAAAAATTAGGAGATTTAGCCGGTAAAAAAATAGCCATAATAGGTGATATTTTACACTCTCGTGTGGCTCTTTCCAATATTTATGCCTTAAAAAAACAAGGAGCTCAAGTACGACTTTGTGGACCTAGCACCTTGATTCCCAAACATATACAGAGTCTAGGAGTGGAAGTATCTCATGATGTTAAAGACACGCTGGCATGGTGTGATGCCGCCAATGTCTTGAGAATTCAATTAGAACGTCAACAAATCAAATATTTCCCATCACTGAGGGAATATGCCCAATTCTTTGGAATCACTAGAAAAATGCTAGATGAATTACCCAAGGAAATTATCTTGATGCATCCAGGTCCGATCAACCGAGGGGTAGAGTTAAGTTCTGATGCCGCTGATTCACCGCATTCCATCATCTTGGACCAAGTAGAAAATGGCGTGGCTATCCGAATGGCCGTTTTATATCTTTTGGCTTCCCGAGCCTAAAAAATCTTGATAAGCCTGAAACAGGGCCTTTGCCTCAATGCCTTCTCCGCAAGCATAATGCCCCAAAGGGCAGTTCTTTTTTCCATGGTCTCCACATGGCCTACAAGTTAATGCCTCTTTTGTTTCAATAATTCTATTCCAATCAGCTAAGGGCCCAAAGCCAAAAGAAGGAACAGTAGAACAATAAACTGCTACTGTTGGTACATTTTCAGCCGAGCAAATGTGCATGGGTCCTGAATCATTCACAAAGCTCATCTTACTTTGTTGAAATAGATAAGCCGAAGCTAATAATGGATGCTTACCCGTTTCATTCAATATCACTCGATTACTTCCATGAAATGCCTCAGCAATTTGATTGGATAAATCTATTTCTCCAGGTGAGCCCATTAATATGACCACCTGACTTTCAGGCAACAAACGAATAAATTCAATCCATATACGAATGGGTAGTCGTTTCGTCTCCCATACACTTCCTGGAGAAATACAGATATACTCCTTCTTCCGAATTTCTGGGCCTAAGTCGATCTGAGGAGCTTTTAAACAAGGTTTAAAGACCTTCTCCCCTAGCCAAGATTTTACCAGAGCCGTATTTCGTTCCACCTCATGAATCCCCGTTCCCCATTCATGCTTCACTTTCTCCGTAAAAAATAAAGACATGGGGTTTTTATCAAAACCCACAACTCGCTTTGCTCCTAAACTGATGCTCAAAAGACCCATTCCGAAAAATCGCTGAATCACATAAACAGCATCAAAATGAACGAAACTAAGCTCATGTCGAAGTTCTAACCAAGAGGACCATTTTCTGGATTTATCATAAGTCCAGACACGATGCAAATTGGAATATGGATATGCCTTGAATAGACTTTCATTACCTTTTCTAACCAAAATATGGATTTCTGTTTCTGGAGATTCATTCCGTATTTTCTCTAATAAAGCAGTAGCCAGAACAGCATCCCCTAAAAAAGCAGTTTGAATCAAAAGAACTTTAGAATGCTTAAGCATGGAAAAAAATGAATGAAATGGCCATAAATTTAGTTAAATTTGGGACATTTTTATCCAATTATCTACATGAATTCGATTCAAACCCGAACGCTTTCCAATGGCATTATCCTTGTCCACCGACAAGTTGTACATACAGAAATTTCGCATGTAGGCATTATGTTGGATATAGGTAGTCGGGATGAAAATGACTCCGAGCAAGGGCTAGCTCACTTTTGGGAACATATGGCTTTCAAAGGCACTCAAAAAAAGAATAATATCCAGATTATCAATCGTTTGGAAATTATAGGAGGGGAATTAAATGCCTATACCACCAAAGAAAAAATTTGTTTCCATGCTTCTGTTTTAAGTCCCTATTACGAACGAGCCTTAGAACTTTTGGCTGATATTACTTTTCATTCTATCTTCCCGCAAAAAGAATTAGAAAAAGAACGTAGTGTCATTTTGGAGGAAATGTCCATGTATTATGATTCTCCAGAAGATGCCATTCAAGACGATTTTGATGAATTATTGTTCCCCAATCATTCGCTTGGAATGAATATTTTAGGAACGAATGAAACCGTTCAAGGATTTGAACAATCCGATTTGATTCAATTCATAGAAAGAAATATGGATACATCACGCATCGTATTTTCTTCCATTGGTAAATTAGCTCATGAAAAAGTCTTTGCTTGGGCTGAAAAACATTTGGGACATATTCAGGCTAAAAAACAACAAGTAAAACGCCTTCAACCTAGTTTGATGATTCCCGAAAAAAAGGTGGTCAAAAGAGGTGTAACCCAATCTCATGTGGCATTAGGCAGACAATCCTATGCCTTGGCTAATCCCAATCGAATGACATTTTTCACCTTAATCAATTTATTAGGTGGACCAGGAATGAATTCTTTACTGAATGTTTCCGTCAGAGAAAGACATGGATTAGTCTATTCCATTGAAGCTAGCTTCACTTCCTATATTGACTCGGGTTTTTGGGCCATCTATTTTGGCACAGAACCGAATCAAGTTAACAAATCCATCAAATTAATCATGCGGGAGTTTGACAAACTTCAACAAAAAGCGTTGTCAGGACCAGCATTACAAAAAATCAAGTCGCAACTTAAAGGTCAACTTGCCATGGCAGAAGAAGGTAATTTAAACTTCATGCTCATGATGGCTAAAAACTTATTGGATCGAGAAAAAATTGAAAGTTTGGATGAATTATTCCTGCAAATAGACGCGATTACATCCGATAAACTACAAAGCTTAGCTCAAGAGATGTTTGTACCCGATCAGCTTAGTTACTTAATCTTTGAACCCTAAGGAATCCCTTGCACCTATACCTACACATTCCATTTTGTCGACAAGCTTGTCATTATTGTGACTTCCATTTTTCAACGGTACTTTCTCAAAGAGAGGTCATGGTGAATGCGATGGTGCAAGAACTGAAAATTCAAAAAGCGTATTTGACCCATAAAAAACTGACAAGCATTTACCTCGGAGGAGGTACACCTTCCCTATTATCGGAAAAACAATTAAATGTGCTGTTTGACCAAATTAACCTTCTATTTTCCATCGATGCAGATGCCGAAATTACTTTAGAAGCGAATCCAGAGGATTTAACTCAGGAATATATCCAAACGCTAAAAAAAACAGGAATAAACCGCTTAAGCGTAGGAATTCAAACATTTAATAATGAAAGTCTTAGGCATTTACACCGAAACCATGACAGTCAACAATCCACTCGTTCTATAAAATATGCACAAGATTCGGGTGTAGATAATATCAGCGTGGATATCATTTATGGCCTAAAAGAACATACTTTATCTGATACTGAATACGATATCCAACAGGCTATCTCGTTGGAAGTTGACCATATATCTGCTTACAGTTTGACCATTGAGCCAAGAACTGTTTTTGGAAAGCAAAAGGAGAATGGTTTGCTCAAAGAATTACCCGACAATCAAATGGCTGCCCATTTTGAATTAAGTCACCAGCTATTACAATCTGCTGGATTTGAAGCTTATGAAGTATCCAATTTTGCTAAAAACAAACGCTATTCTAGGCATAATTCCAGCTATTGGAACCAAGAAGAATACTTGGGAATAGGCCCATCAGCACATAGTTTCAATGTTCTAAGCCGACAATGGAACGTGGCCAACAATAAGTCGTATATAATGGCCATAGAGCAAGGAAACCCATATTTTGAAGTAGAATACCTAAGTCCAGAAAATCGGATCAATGAATACATCATGACTCGATTAAGAACCATGTGGGGCTTGGATTTGGCGTATTTGAAACAGGCAATGGAACAAATAAACCAAAGCTTGCCGAGTTCGGAAATCCAAGAATGGAAAGAAAAGCAATGGGCTAAAGAAATAAATGGATTTTTAATCTTAACAGAATCAGGAAAATTAATTGCCGATAAATTGAGTAGTGATATTTTTCTAATTTAAACCTGCATTTCAATTAAGATTGTATTTTTGCAATCTATTATACCTCAACATCTCAATGGCAAAAAGAATTGACTTAACGAAAGAAGCGCGTCTAGCCACAAAATCGTCTAAATTCGGAAAAGTTAATTCAAGTTCAAGTGTAAAATCTAGCAGTACCTTCAAAAGGTATCTCAAAAAGTTCGCTTGGTTTGTATTTTATGCTTGGATAGCTTCATTGGTGATGATTCTATTGTTGAAGTTTCTCCCCATTTACTTCACTCCTACCATGGCAAGCCGTAAAATCGATGCAATCATGGAAGGAAAGCCTAGCAAAATTTATTCCAATTGGACATCCTATTCTGAAATTGATAAAAACTGTGCTTTGGCAGTTATTGCATCCGAAGATCAACTTTTCCCAGAACATAAGGGATTTGATTTTGAGGCAATGTGGGGCGCCATGCGCCATAATATGAAGGGAAAACGTATTAAAGGAGCTAGTACCATTTCGCAACAAGTGGCCAAAAATGTCTTTTTATGGCAAGGCAGAAGCTATCTAAGAAAAGGATTAGAGGCCTATTTCACCTTCATGATCGAATTAATCTGGGGCAAACAAAGAATATTAGAAGTCTACCTCAATGTGGCAGAAACGGGTAAAATGACCTTTGGAGTCGAAGCAGCATGCCGTAAATATTATGGACATTCTTCCTCAGAGGTAAGTCGGGCTGAAGCAGCTAG
Organism: Aquirufa salirivi; assembly: GCF_045310485.1. Lineage (NCBI taxonomy): Bacteria > Pseudomonadati > Bacteroidota > Cytophagia > Cytophagales > Flectobacillaceae > Aquirufa > Aquirufa salirivi. Next base: position 242,349 of record NZ_JBEWZH010000006.1, on the reverse strand, counting down.
AATTGCCGCAGTATTACCAAATCCCATCCGTTTTTCCATCCAAAACCCTTCTAATTACGTACAGCGGAGAACGAATACAATTCAGCGACAAATGCGGATGCTAGGGGGTAAAAAATTCTTGAGTCAGATTGATTGAAAGCCTACAAGCGATTAATTTTATAACTCGGAACTTGGATCCCAAAAATGCTGTTGGAATCCAATAATTTTATCCTCTTTCACCTGAATTCCCTCCTCTTCCAAAAGTTCTTGCATCCGATTACCCCCAAAGAAATTTTTACCAGTCAATATTCCATTTCTATTAACCACTCGATGTGCGGGTACATTTTCTAATGTATGTGAGGCATTCATGGCCCAACCCACCATTCTTGCCCCTCCTTTCATCCCTAAATAAGCCGCTATAGCCCCATATGAAGTCACTTTCCCTTTGGGGATCAGCTGTACAACTTGATAAATAGCATCAAAGGAATTCAGATTGGTAGCCATTTAAATACGATTCTCTAAACTCGAAAATTAATAATTTATAAATTATAATTTATAATCTAATTACTCTTCTTTTCTCTCCTCAATTTCTTTCTCCAACTCACCATACCATTTCTCTCCAAATTTCCGAATCAAGGGCTCCTTTAAGAATTTATATATGGGCACTCCCAATTGTTTACCATGCGAACAGGCATCTGAACAGATACTCCAACGATCATAATTTAATGCTTGATACTCCGCTAATTTGGCGATACGAATAGGGTATAAATGACAAGAAATAGGTTTTCTAAAGTCGATCTTACCATCAAAATAGGCTTGCTCAATCCCACACTTTAAATACTTTTTATCATCATAAATGGCATATACACATTCTCTTCCTTCAATGACCGGAGTTGAAAAGTCACCATCCTCATCTTTGACCCAAGTACCCACTTGCTGTATAACAGCCTTCCCCTCTTCTGATAAATAAGGAGCAATTTGGTCTTGTATGCTTTCTATAATGGCTAGTTCCTCTTCCTCTAAAGGAGCACCTAAATCCCCTTCCACACAACAAGCTCCTTTGCATTTACTTAAATCACAAACAAAGAACTCATCGGCTACATCCTCACTGATAACGGTATCGTCAATTAAAATCATTTTATGCTATTTTTCACAAAGGTAAAGATATTCCCAAGCTCTTAAAACAAAAGAGCATTTAGCAATAATCTCATTTTAAAACCGTTAAATGAGAATATTTGGTAATTTTACATGAATTAGGCTTTCAAAGCCATCATTGCTTTATTAATCCATCCTCTATGAATCAAAAAAAGCTACTATTTCTTTTTTTGTTTTTGGTAAGTTGCTCTTTTATTACCATTCACGCTGGCAATCGTCCGGATACCTTAAGTTTAGGTAATTTGCGCGTAGCCATTCATCCTTCGGCTAAACCCATTTTAGAAAAAGAATGGGCCATGTTAGGTGCCAACAAAAAATTTGTGGGCATGATGAAAGACAAAATGCGACTTTTTTTTCCATTAATTGAGCCTATTTTGAAAGATGGAAATATACCCGATGATTTCAAATACCTCTGCGTACAAGAGAGCTCTTTAAATCCCAATGCCGTCTCAACGTCTAATGCCGTAGGATATTGGCAGTTTAAATTAGAAACAGCCAAAGATGTAGGATTGAAAGTAAACAAAGAGGTAGACGAAAGGCGACACATCATGGAAGCCACCAAAGGTGCAGTCAATTACTTAACTCGAAATAATACGGTATTAGACAACTGGTTAAGCACCTTATTATCCTATCGTTTAGGCTTAGGAACCCTTAAAAAAATGCCTCTGGCGACTGATTGGCTAGGAAAATCCATCATAGAAGTTGATTCTAGTACCGATTGGTATGTCCTACGATTCCTAGCTTATAAACATTTTTGGGAAACAGAATTACAATTAAATTCTACTGAAAACTTAGCTTTAGAGACACCAAGCATGATTACTTATAAGCCGGTGAAAGGCAAAAGCCTGATCGACTTATCCGATGAATGGAAAGTAAGTTATGATGATTTAAAAAAATATAATTCTTGGGTATTAAAAGATTGGGTACCCGATGACAAGGAATATACCCTGTATCACCCTTCTAATGTATCAATTTTCGAATCTAAAAGTAATGTTAGCTTGGCGGCACAAAGCATGGCATTAACGGCTTCCAATGATACCAATAAATTGTATGTAGAGGCTGAAATCCCTCAAGAAGCTCTTTATCCTAAGAAAAAACATAAGCCCATATTAAGCGATAAAGTAGAAACGCGCTTTCATACCGTGGAATCTGGCGAGAGCTTAAGTTCCATTGCGCGCAAATATGAAATGAAATTGCCTGACTTATTAAAGTTAAATGGCTTAGAAATGAGTGCATTGATAAGTTTAGGACAAAAAATTAAAGTAGCTCGAAAAATACCTATGCTAGAATTAATTGCAGAGCAATTGGATGAAAAAGCAAAAAAAGCCCCTATTAACACTCGTAGCAATGAAGTGAAGGAAAAGTCAGACGAAATTATCCCTGAAGAACCTAAAGTAACGATCAAAAGTACAGGAAGTTCAATTTATATAGACCCAGCCGTTGGTCGAGAAATTACCATTCATTCTGATACTCCCGAAAAAGATAAAAAACCGGATGTCAAAGTGGTTGAAGAAAGAATAAAAAATACAGCTGAAAACACCAAGAATGTACAAGAATCCAAAGCTGTGATCAAAAACCATTCAATCCCCCAAAAGAGTAGCATACACGTAGTGAAAGCTGGAGAAACGCTTTTTAGAATTGCTTCTCTATATGGGATCAGTGTTCAAAAATTATCTGAATGGAATAAATTAGGTAAAAACCCTAAGATACAAGTTGGACAAAAATTAAAAATTCAGCCTTAACCTTTCTTTTTGAGAATCAAAAGTCCATCACGCAAAGGTAAGAGCAGATTCTCTACTCGCTGATCATGTAGACACTTTAGGTTGAAATCCCTAAGTGCTTGGGTTGATTTATCTTTGGCGGATTCATCCACCACTTTTCCACTCCAAAGTACATTATCAACAATAATTAAACCTCCTTTTCTTACCTTATCCACGACAAGGTCAAAATATAAGGCATAATTACGCTTATCTGCATCGATGAAGACCAAATCTATTTCTTCTTGAATGTTCGGAATCTCATCTTTGGCATCTACTATTCGGTAGTCAATTTGAGAACTAAGCGGAGATTGATCAAAAAAAGAGCGTGTAAAACATTCTAATTCTTCATTCACGTCCAGGGTAATTAACTTCCCAGTTGACACTAAACCTTCGGCCAAACAAAGAGCAGAATAACCTGTATACGTCCCAATTTCAAGGATTAATTTGGGTTGAATTAAGGAAGAAATCAATGCCAAAAACCGACCTTGTAAATGCCCAGATAGCATCCTAGGTTGTAAAATTTGGGCATGCGTCTCTCGATCAAGACGTTTTAATAAGTCACTTTCAGGCTCAGAAAATGCCTTGGAGTAAGCATCAATGGCTGGGTCTATGAATTCCATGGTATTATTTTATACCGGTATAAAAGAAATCAAAAGAAGTATCAGGTGTTTGATTTAAGGAATAATCATCAACTTGAATGGAATCCACTAATTGATTATTGGCTTTGGAAACAATCAAACGACTCATTCGATTGGCTATATCATATGGAACTTGTAACCAAGTTCTTGGTAATCGATATTGAAGGTTTAAAATATCAAATTGAGTGATTTTTTGAACCGATTTTTTATTTTCTTCATAATAATCCATCACTTTGGCATTTCCATGTATCCCCTCTGTAATGACCGATGAAAAGTGTTTTTCCATCAATTTTTGAAGTCCATTGGCATCATATTCTCTAACATGCCATGGATTACGCGTTAATGAAAATTTCCTATTGACCGTCGTTAAATACAATTTACCACCTGGCTTTAAAACCCTGGCAGCTTCTTGAAGAAAAAAATCGTCATTTTCGATATGCTCAATCACTTGAAAAGTAACTACAAAATCATAGTGATTGGAGGGTAAATCCTTCAATGGAGGCAAAAACATATCAATGAAGGTAAATGAAGGATAATTTTTACTTAACTCCTGCATCAACTCGGTATTTTTATCTACACCTGTATATTTACTGACTTGTGGAGCTAGGACGCCTACTCCCCTTCCTGTACCACACCCTATTTCCAAAACATCGCCTGAGACTAAATGGCTCACATGTAAATAAGGGAATAAAAGTCGTTGGTGAATCGGATTATCCGAAGCAATCTCAGAAGAGGCAATTTCAGTCGTTTTATACATTTTCGAAAATTTGAATACAAAGGTAGGAATATTCAAATAAATATTTTTTCCTAAATAATTTGGTTTGTATTACAAACTACATTAATATTGCAAACACTATACCACTAAAAACATGTCTGAAACAATACTGAATCCCAATGAGAGCTTAGCCATTATCCAAAAAGTCGTTAACTCCACGCGTCAAGATTACCATGTTCAGCGAAAATTTTACATACTTTGGGGTATTCTCATTGCCGTTGCCAGCTTTTCGCAATTTGCCATTGAAAAAAACATGTTATCCGTCCCGAAGTATTATCCATGGATATTTTTTCCTGGAATTGGACTTATTCTGAGTATCTATTGGGGATATGCTGGAAAGAAAACGTCCTTAAGCTATTACAATCATTTTGTTTTGACGATGTGGTTTACTTTATACATTGCTATGGGTATTTCACTTTTTATTTCCTTATACAATCAGATAAGTCCTTTCCCATTTATACTGCTGTGTGTAGGAATTGGTACTAGTATTTCAGGATTCTTGATGAAAAACCGCTTGTTCATCCTATGTGGATTAATATTTGGAATGGGAGCTATATACTGTTTATTCCTACCATTTCAACAGCAATTACTTCTAAATGGGGCCTGTATGATCATAGGAAATGTCATGCCCAACCTAATTTATTATCATGTTTAATGATTTAGATCCAATATTAAATTCTCCGGTTCGACTAGCCGTTATTTCCATTTTACTAACTGTAAAACATGCTCATTTCAATGATTTATTAAAAGAAACCCAAACCACCCAAGGGAATTTAAGTCATCAACTAAAAAAACTACACGAGGCAGGATATGTACAAATAGAAAAAACCTTTAAAAATAATTACCCATTAACCATCATAAGTATTTCCCAAACAGGGAAGAAAGCATTTGAAGTTTATGTAGAAAATATAAAAAAGTACCTCCATTTAAATGAAAACAATACCTAACCAACCTATAAGCCGCATTAATTGATATATTTCAGGCAAAAATGTAGATCCTGATTCCTTTTAGGAGTCAGGATTTTTTTTTAGTTTAGGTCATCATGCACATAAATCAACAAAAGGATAATTTGCTCCCATTTGATGGAGAATTGTATTCATATGGTAGAATTTATACCGAAGACCAGGCTAATACCTTACTAAATTCCTTCATACAAAGTATCGCGTGGGAACACGATCAAGTACGACTTTTCGGAAAAACCCATATAACTACTCGAAAAGTAGCTTGGTATGGTGATCTTGGAAGAAGTTATCAGTATTCAGGAAGTGTAAAACAAGCACATGCTTGGACTCCACTCCTATCGGAAATCAAATCTCAGGTGGAGGAAATTTGTCAAGCCAAATACAATGCATGTCTACTCAATTTATATCATGATGGAAATGAGGGCATGGGATGGCACGCAGATAATGAAAAATCCATTGTCGCTCATTCCAGCATAGCCTCCTTGAGCCTTGGTTGCCAAAGGAGATTTGATCTTAAACATACAACAAGCGGCAAAAAAATAAGCATAGAATTAGAAAATGGGCAATTAATTAATATGCAGGGAAGTATTCAAGAGCATTGGAAACATGCTTTAGCCAAATCAAAAAAGATTAAGGAACTGCGTATAAACCTTACTTTTCGGTTGATGATTTAGCCCTAAATAAGGATTTTAAAGAAAAATGAAAAAAAATCCCGACCTTTGCACTACATTTTAGCTATCCAACGTGTCATTCGAACAAGATCCCAAGCCATATAAGAAGCCATTTAGGCATTTTACTACCCCAAAAACAGATAATAAAGAATTTGTATTTGGTATTCAATCCGTTTTAGAAACACTTCGTGCTGGAAAAGAAATTGACCGCTTACTCGTGCAAAGGGAATTGGGAAGTATTGAAATTTTGGAATTAGCCAAAGAAAAAGGTATTCAGGTTCAAAAAGTACCCATTGAAAAGCTAAATCGCATTACACGTAAAAATCACCAAGGTGCTATTGCTTTCGTCTCTGCCATACATTACGCCAAAATTGATAACATCATTGCTGACACTTTTGAGAAAGGACAAACACCCCTAATTCTGATTTTAGATCGAATTACTGATGTAAGAAATTTTGGAGCTATTGCGCGTACTGCTGAATGTGCTGGCGTTCATGCCATCGTAATTCCTTCTCGAGGAGCTGCTCAAATCAATGCAGATGCCATGAAAACCTCTTCGGGTGCATTAAATTTTTTACCGGTTTGCCGAGAAGAAAACCTAATCAGCACCATCGAATACCTACAAAATGCTGGCCTTAAAGTGATTGCATGTACAGAAAAAACGAAGGATTCTGTTTACGTCAAAGACTTTAAAGAACCTACAGCCATCGTGCTAGGTTCTGAAGAAGATGGTATTTCTGATGAAATTATTCGAAAAGCAGATGAATTAGCCGCCATTCCACAAACCGGACAAGTAGGTTCTTTAAACGTATCCGTAGCCGCAGGTGTCATCATCTACGAAGCTCTTCGTCAAAGACTTAACTAATTTCACTACACCTTTTTAATTTGTGTAGCCGACGCCTGTGCGCTAGGTAAAATAGTCACGTCTGCTAAATTCACATGAGCAGGACAAGAGACCATATAGGCGATTAAACTGGCAATATCAGCTGCATCCAATGGCGTGAAGCCTTGATAAACCGATTCAGCCCTTGGTAAATCACCTTTAAAGCGAACCGCTGAAAATTCCGTATTAACAGCTCCTGGAGCTATATTGGACACTTTAATATTAAAAGGGTTTAAGTCAATACGCATTCCTTGCGATAATGCCTCTACCGCTGCTTTGGAAGCGCAATACACATTCCCATTGGCATAAGTTTGTTTTCCTGCTATCGATGAAATATTAATGATATGTCCTTGTTCTCGACGAATCATTTCAGGCATCACCATTTTTGATACATACAATAGACCATTAACATTGCCATGTAACATGGCATCCCAATCTGCTAATGAGCCTTCTTGAATCGGAGAAAGCCCATGTGCATTTCCTGCATTATTAATCAATAAATCGATATTTTTCCATTCTGTTGGCAAACATTGGAAGGCTTGCTCTACTTCGCTCCAATTTCGAACATCAAAAGTTAAGATATAACTAGGTAAAAATATGGATTGCTGTAATGCTTCTAATCGTTCACGACGTCTTCCACATAGAATTAATTGATAACCTAAATCAGCCAATGCCTTAGATGTAGCAAAACCAATTCCAGAACTGGCACCTGTAATACAAGCAATTTTATTCATGTCAAATTTTTCTACTAAGTTAAGCTCAAAGCTGTCTTCTAAAAAATTTGCATGTACTTTTGTCAAAAATTGAATTATGAATTATCTGATTGTAGGATTAGGCAACATTGGTCCAGAATATTTATTTACCCGCCACAATATTGGATTTATGGCTTTAGATTATTTAGCTAAACTCAAAGAGCTAAAATTTTCACCGGATAGATACGCCAGCCAATGTTCCTACAAACTAAAAGGACATCAAATCTACCTCATCAAACCCAATACCTACATGAATTTAAGTGGTAAAGCGGTGAATTATTGGATGCAACATCTTAAAGTACCTAAAGAAAATATGTTAATCCTCGTAGATGACCTAGCCCTACCTTTTGAAACACTACGTTTAAAACCCAAAGGATCCAGCGGTGGACATAATGGTTTAAAAAGTATTGAAGCTAGTCTTCTGAGTAGTGAATATCCACGCTTACGGATGGGGATTGGTGACAATTTCCCAAAAGGTAGACAAGCCGAATATGTACTAAGTAACTTTTCCGAAGAAGAATTAGGACTTATTCCAGAGGTACTAGAGAGGTCTATTCCCTTCATGGAAACATTTTGCTTAGAAGGTATCCAACAAACAATGAATAAATACAATCAGTAATTGTACTTTTTAAATAATTTTTGAATTATTCCTAAATTTTTAAATTAGAATTATCAAAATGTATCAAGAAGTATTGCCAAATTATATTTTGAAATAATACATAAAACTTTATATAAATTCTGTTTTAGTATTGAAATAACAAATTTTAAGAATTTTTGAAACACAAATTGTCTAAATTCAAGTTTTGCTATATCGAAAAAATACAATAATTTTGTATTGTTGATTTAGGAAATAAATATAACAAAACTTATGAAAAAGAATTTATTAGTGATTAGCTGTTTAGTGGGACTAAGCCTAATCGGAGCGGAAACAAAAGCAAGCGGTACAACTCGTAACAACGAAACGTCGACAAGTAATTTGTCTATCAAGAAGGAAACTTTATCTGAAGTTATTCAGAATTTTATAAAGAAAGATCACAAAGCAACTAAGCCATCTGCGGCTAGCCTAACTATCTCTATATTAGAAGATTATCAAAACGGCAAGGCAGAATACTTACTTGTAAACAAACAAGATAAAATCACGTTTAACCAAACTATCCAGACAATTTCACGCCAAGCGCAAAATTTCTCTGATGAAAAATCGTTAAACTGGATGAAAGAAATTAACAAATCGGCGAAAGCCATCAATACGATCTGGGCTATTTTAGGTCAAGAACCAGTAATCGAATCAAAATTAGATTTTGAATTTGAACAAAGTCCAGAATTGATTGTTGTATTTAAAAATTAGATTGTAAGTAGTTTTCATAGTTAAATAGGTTTAGAGGTAATAAAAAAAGGTGTTGTTCATAACGACACCTTTTTTATTTAATCTAAATGATACAATAATTTTTTTTGCATTAATCTTATATTATTCTAAGAAATCATATATATTTGTATAAATTTTCATAGTTAAATAGGTTTAGAGGTTAAATAAATAAGGCCAGAAGCTTCTTCTGACCTTATTTTTATGCCCTTAAAGTCCATTTTTAACTCACAGAAGCCCCATTCCAAATTCCCGAATCTGGCTGAATAAAGGACAATTTTCCATCTTGTCCTTCAGCCATTAAAATCATTCCTTCACTTTCTAAACCCATCATTTTTCGTGGAGCTAGATTCGCTAAGAAAGTAACTTTTCTTCCAATTACCTCTTCCACTTGAAAATGCTCCGCTATTCCGCTTAAAATGGTACGTTGTCTAATTCCATCATCAACCGATAATTTCAGCAACTTCTTGCTCTTTTCCATTTTTTCAGCTGCAATCACCTGACCAATACGAATATCCATCTTCGCAAAACTTTCGAAATCAATGGTTTCCTTGATTGGATTTGGCTGTTTAGACAGCAATAACATCTGTTGCTTGGTTTGATTCAATTTGTCCACCTGCTTTTGAATGACATCATCTTCCAATTTCTCAAACAATAAACCTGGGTTTTTCAATACTGTACCTACAGGAACACTGTCAAAATCACCCAAAAGCGACCAATCTGCCTTCTCTATCCCCAAGGCATCTCTTAATTTTTGCGTTGTAAATGGTAAGAAAGGTTCTAAAGCTAAACTGACATGAGACACTAATTGAATCGCATAATTCAATACATGTCCCGCTTTCTCAGGATTTTCTTTCATCAGCTTCCAGGGTTCAGCTTCTGCCAGGTACTTATTACCCAATCGAGCTACCTCCATAGCATAGACCAAAGCATCTCTAAATTTATACCCTTCCAAAGCCGCAGCCAATTTGTCTGGAATCTCACTTAATGCTTGCTTTAAATCTTTTTCCAGTACAGAATCCTCTAATTTAGCAGGAACCTTGGATTCAAAATTCTTATCCAATAATACAAAAACCCGATTGACAAAATTGCCCAAAATGGCAACTAATTCAGAATTGTTCTTTGTCTGAAAATCTGCCCAAGTAAAATCCGCATCCTTGGTCTCAGGACTAGAGGCAGTTAATGCATAGCGTAATACATCCTGTTTCCCTGGGAATTCTTTCAAATATTCATGCAACCAAACCGCCCAATTCCTTGAAGTAGATATTTTATCACCTTCTAAATTCATGAATTCATTCGCAGGAACCTGATCGGCTAATTGATATTCTCCATGAGCCATACACATGGCAGGAAAAATCAAACAATGAAATACAATATTATCTTTTCCAATAAAATGTACAATTCGGCTATCCTTGTCTTTCCAATATTTCTCCCAATCAGGTCTTAATTGACTCGTCATAGAAATATATCCAATAGGTGCATCAAACCACACATACAGCACCTTTCCCTCATTTCCTTCAATGGGCACTGGAACACCCCAAGATAAATCACGGGTCATAGCGCGCGGCTTTAATCCATCATTTAACCAAGATTTAACTTGTCCCGATACATTAGGCTTCCATTCAGGATGAGAAGCTACATATTTCTCCAGTTCAGGTTGCCAAGTGTCCAAGGGTAAAAACCAGTTTTTCGTTGGCCGCAAGGAAGGCGCAGATCCACTCAAGGTAGATTTTGGATTGATTAGCTCATTGGGCGACAAAGTAGATCCACATTTTTCGCATTGATCTCCATAAGCTCCAGGCTGGTGGCAACTTGGACACTCTCCTACAATGTAGCGATCTGCTAAAAATTGACCCGCTTCTTCATCGTAATACTGTTCCGTCACCTCCTCTATAAACTTCCCTTCTTGGTATAACTTCAAAAAGAAATCTTGAGAGATTTTGTGGTGAACTGGATCTGAAGTTCTACCGTAGATATCAAATGAAATACCAAAATCTTCAAATGATTGCTTAATTTCTTTATAAAAATAATCCACCACTTCCTGTGGTGTTTTCCCCTCTTTTTGAGCCTTAATGGTGATAGGAACGCCATGTTCATCCGTTCCAGAAACAAAAATGACGTCTTTGTTTTGAAGACGTAAAAAACGAACATAGATATCTGCAGGTAAATAACAACCAGCCAAATGACCAATATGAATAGGCCCGTTGGCATAAATTAATGCTGCAGTAACAGTAGTCCGTTTAAATTCTGACATATCTCTAATTAAAATGAAATACAAATTTAGCTAAAAAACAGCATTTTGAACTCGAATAAATCTCTTAAAATCTTGAATTTAGGTTTGCATGTAAAAAAACTAAGAGTTATATTTGCGGACATTTTAAAAATCATTACGTACATGTTAATAATTTCAATCAAAGAAAACGAGTCAATAGACAAAGCATTAAAGCGATTCAAAAAGAAGTTCGAGAAGACAGGTGTAGTTAAAGAATTGCGTAGAAGATCTGCTTTCGAAAAACCATCTATCGCTCGCCGTACTGAATTGATTCGTGCGTCTTACAAGCAAAAAACTTACGGGAATATCAATAACTAATTCCCCTAATTTCCAATAATTGACTACTTTCGAGTGATGAATTCGGACGTAGTCAATTTTTTTTTAGAGCATTTATCGGTGGAGCGGCGATGCAGTCCGCACACGATTATCTCCTATGCGACTGATTTAAAACAGTTTAGCCTCTTTCTTGAAGAGCAGCATCAATTCCTTCCTTTGACCGAAGTATCGTCCAGTCAAATCCGACTTTGGTTAGTTCATTTGTCTGAAAATTCCCTAGAAAATCGTAGTATAAATCGAAAATTAGCGAGTCTACGTACCTTTTATAAATTTCTACTGCAAAAAGGTCGTATCCAAGAAAACCCCCTTTTATCCATTCGAACCATTAAAACTAGGAAAAAACTTCCTCAGTTTCTACGCGAAAGTGAAATGGCTGAAATCCCTAAAATTGATGATACAAATCAAGACTTCGGAACCATCAGAGATCAATTGATTTTATACTTATTGTATGGGACAGGTATGCGTTTGGCAGAACTTATTTCCCTTCAAAAAAGCCATATTAATCTACCTCAAGCGACATTACGTGTTTTGGGGAAAAGAAATAAAGAAAGAATTATCCCTATTCCTGCATTTCTTTTACAACTCATTCAGCGATATTTGACCGTTTGTCCCTTTGAAAGTTTGTATTTTATTGTCGACAATAAAGGGAAGCCAGTATATCCCATGATGGTACAAAGGCTAGTCAAAAAACAATTAGGCGAGATTAGCACCTTAGAGAAACTTTCTCCCCATGTGCTACGACATACCTATGCTACCCATTTATTGAACAATGGAGCTGATTTAAATGCGATTAAGGAGCTACTTGGACATGCTAACTTAGCGGCAACCCAGGTCTACACCCATAATTCCATGGAAAAAATAAAGGAAATTTATTCTCAAGCTCACCCCAAAGCCTAATTAGGCAATATCATGGGGCCTTGTTGGTTAATCGGAGAGACGAATATATCCGAACCAATGCCTACTAGAGCAAACTGATCCCGCATAGCTTCTGCTACTTGCTTTGCTACTTCTTCTCCTTTTGATAAGGCAAACAAAGAAGGACCAGAACCCGAAATGGAACAACCCAAGGCCCCTGCTTGTAAAGCAGCCGCTTTCACCTCAGCAAATTGAGGAATTAAAATAGCCCGAGAAGGTTCAATAATGACATCCACGAGGGAACGACCAATCAAGGCGTAATCAGGAAGCATTAATCCTGCAACCAAACCAGCGACATTTCCCATTTGTGTTATAGTGGTCGACAAAGAAATCTCTTTATCTAAAATACCTCGCGCATCTTTGGTATTGACTTCAATGTGCGGATGCACAATACTGGCATATAAATCAGAGGGTGTCGCAATTTGAATAATATCCAATGGATCGTAACTTCGAATGATGATGAATCCACCCAATAAACTAGGTCCAACATTGTCAGCATGAGCAGAACCACAAGCTACACGTTCTCCTTCCATAGCGAATGGAAGTAATTCTTTCTGGGTCAAAGGCTTAGCCATCAATTCATTGGCGGCAAAAACTCCTGCCACGGCCGAAGCAGCCGAAGATCCCAATCCCGAACCTAATGGCATGTCTTTGTGCAAGGATAAATTAAATCCTTGATCTTCACGGCCGATATGCGCCAAGTATTTTTGTATGGCTATGCCAGCGGTATTTTTTTCAACTTCCCTTGGCAAACGACCATCATCACCCGTTATTTCAATGATGCTAATTCCAGGTTCAGCTCTTTTCTCTAAGACAATTTCATCTCCAGGTCGATTGACCGCAAATCCGAAAATATCAAATCCACAAGCGACATTGGCAACTGTTGCAGGGGCATAAACACGTATCTTTTCCATATTATGCTAAATAGCTACCCATTGAAACAATATCGGCAAATACACCAGAAGCTGTCACCTCAGCACCTGCCCCTGGTCCTTTAATTACTAATGGGCGATCGTGGTATCGTTTGGTGGTAAAAGCAATAACATTATCAGCTCCATCCATTTGATAGAAAGGGTGTTGTGCATCGATTTCACGCAAACCAATCGTGATTTTTTGATTTTCTAAAGCTGCTATATAACGTAAAACATGACCTCTTTCAGATGCTGAGGCGACCATTTTTTCAAAATAATCGTTAGCCTTTTCTAATTCCAAAAAGAAATCATCGACCGTAGCAGCATGTTCACAAGCTGAAGGAATAATTTTTTCTATGGTGATATCTGTAAACTCCAGTTTGAGACCAATTTCACGACTTAAAATCAAAATTTTCCGAGCTACATCCATACCGCTCAAATCTTCTCTAGGATCAGGTTCGGTATATCCTTTAGCCTTGGCTTCCCTCAACACTTCTGCAAATGAGCGCCCGGGTTTAAATTGATTGAAGATATAGGATAAAGTACCTGATAAAATACCCTCAATTTTTTCAAATCGATCACCTGAGGCAATTAATCCTTGTAAGGTATTAATAACAGGCAAACCTGCTCCTACATTGGTTTCGTATAAAAATTTGACTCCTTTTTCTAAAGCTGTTTGGTGTAACTCCGCATACAAAGGATAAGGGCCAGAATTGGCCACTTTATTGGGAGTTACAACGGAAATATTCGACTTAAATAATCCTAAATAATGGGAATAAATTTGTTTATCTGCAGTACAATCCGCAAAAATGGAATTTGGTAAATTAAGGGCTTTTATTTTTTCAATAAAGGCAGGCAAATCTTGAGATTTCCCCTGTTGTGCCAATTGATCTAAGGCCGATTTTACATCAATTCCTTTTTCTTGAATGAGCTGTTGTCTTGAATTAGCAATACCCACCAATTTGACTTTCAGTCCACGATATTTGGCCAAATAGCGTTCTTGTCCAGCTAATTGATCCAATAGAGTCTTACCAATTAATCCCGTGCCCACTAAAAACAAATGCAATGTTTTTAACTTCGAAAAGAAGAAGGTTTCATGGATGACATTCAGAGCTTTGGATAAATCCTTCTGCTCAATGACTACGGATATATTTAATTCGGAAGAACCTTGGGCGGTTGCCACAATGTTAATCCCGTTTTTACCTAAAACAGAAAACAATTTACCACTTACACCTGTGTGCTTGCGCATACCCTCTCCTACCACGGCTATAACGGACAAATTGGATTGAATATCAATGCCCTCAATATCACCGATTAGCATCTCTTGTGCGAATTCTGCTTCCAAAATTTCTCTCACTCGAACCGCATTTTGCGGTTCTATGGCAAAACAAATCGAGTGTTCGGAAGAAGCCTGAGAAATTAATATGACTGATATTTTTTCTCGAGCTAACACAGTAAATAATTTAGCCGAAACCCCAGCTACGCCTATCATTCCTGATCCTTGTAAATTAACTAGGGCCAAGGAATCAATGGAACTAATACCCGTAATAATGTATGGATTGGGTTTTTGTTCCTTACTAACAACTGTCCCTTTAAAGTTCAAGTTAAAGGTATTCAACACTCGAATGGGGATATTTTTTGCGAAAGCTGGCTGTAAAGAAGGTGGGTATATCACTTTGGCACCAAAGTGTGTCAATTCCATGGCTTCCGCATAACTGATGGAAGGAATGGTAAAGGCATTAGTCACTTTACGTGGATCGGCAGTCATCATACCATCTACGTCCGTCCAAATTTCAATTTCTTTAACGCCTAAAGCAGCCCCAATGACCGAAGCGGTATAATCTGAGCCCCCACGACCGAGTGTCGTTGTTTCTCCAAGAGCATTCGAACCAATAAATCCTGTGATCAAACAGATTTCCTGAGCATGTTGCTCAAAAAAAGCTTGAATCAAGGTATTGGTTTGAGCAAAGTCAACCTCTGATTTCCCAAAGGTATCATTGGTTTTTATGAACTGACGAGCATCAACAAAGAAAACAGGCAAGCCTTTTTCTTTTAAGATGGCCGTAATCAAAGAGGTGGATAATCGCTCCCCAAAACTGACCAATAAATCCGAGGTTTTTGGGGAATTTTCTTTGACTAAAGCAATACCCTTTAATACGTCCCTTAATTCATTCACTAGGGTACGAATTTGGGCTATAACTTGGGATTGTCCTTTTAAGGGAATGAAGTGCTTAATGACTTCGAAATGCCTTGTTTCGATGGATTCAATCAATGGCAAATAAGGTTCTTTACCTTGTGATGCTAATTTACCTGCCTCCAACAACGAGTTGGTAACTCCGCTCATTGCGGAAAATACCACGGCAAACTGTTTTGATGATTTCCAATTGGATTCAATGACGGATAAGACGGATTGGATACTCTCGACGCTTCCACAACTGGTCCCTCCGAATTTTAAAATTTTTTCCATTAATAAAGAAGAGAAAATGATACTTGCCTCTACAAACAGGCAAGAATTCGACAAATATACGAGATTAGGCGGTATTTTTTCCTATAATTCGATGACCTCCATGGCGTCTTTTCGATATTTTTTGATAGTTTTCGGAAAGAACGGATATATTTCCATCTACTTCAAAAACAGCCAGATTCACATCTTCCATTTTTTCTACGCCGTGCTCTCGAATAGCCGCCTCTAATTCTTCCTTCGTTAAGTTAGCTTCTTTCAATCCAGCAGTTTTTAATGCACCTTGATAAATCAGCAAAATAGGTTCACCATCGATCACTTTGGAAAATATTTTGTTGGAAATCATGACCTTTTTTAAGGTAAAATTCATGATAAATAAAGCCAAAGCAGCTACCAAACCACCTATCAAAGTAGTGTCGTTTCCAACCATAGCAGTTTGAACAGAATTAGATATTAGTAAGATAAAAACGACATCCACCACGGATAATTGGGCAAATTCTCGCTTTCCAAAAAGACGAATAGCCGCCACGATGAATACGTAGACGGCTATTGATTTTAGGGCAATAAGGATATAGCCCTCCATGTTATTTTTTCTTTTCTGCTGCCATCACCATAGATAGGTTCAATTTGGCAGCTAAATCATATACGTTCGTCAATTCCTGAACCGTTTGATTGCGATCCATGCGTACAATTAAAGTAGCTGCTTTCTTGGCGGATACTGCTTGCGTCAACGCTGTTTCTAAATTGGCAAAATCAACCGGATTGTCATCGATGAAGTAATTCCTATTCTCATCAACAGTTAAGCGAACCACCTCATTAGCAGGAGTTGGCGCTGGTTTAGCTGTTTCAGGAAGCAGAAGCTTAATAGCATCTGGTGAAGCTAAGGTGGAAATCATCAAGAAGAACATGAGCAAGAAGAATAAAATATCTGCTAATGCTCCTGTTTCAACTTCCGAGGCTTCTCTATTTCGTTTTCTAAAATTCATACCTATTAAACTTTATTAGCTGGTTTATGTAGGATATCTAAGAAATCAATTGCCGTAATTTCCATTTTATTGATTGTACGATCAATCATGGTCATTAATAAGGTATATAATACATAGGCGATGATACCGACAATTAATCCTGAAGCAGAGGTCACCATTTTCTCATAAATACCTCCTGCGATGGTTGAAATATCAATTTTATTAGAAATAGAAATGTTATGAAAGGTACGAATCATACCCGTGACTGTACCTAAGAATCCAAACATAGGAGCTATACGCGCAATAGCGCTCAAGATTCCTAAATTCTTTTCCATGTTATAAATTTCCACTTTGGCTTTATTTTCAATGGCTGTCTCTATATCGCGAATAGGAGAACCTAGTCGGCTTAATCCTTTCTCTAATAATTTAGCAATAGGATATTGAGAAGTTTTACAATAGGTAATGGCCCCTTGAACATTCCCATTCACGAGCATATCGTTAATCGTATGCAAGAAATTCTCATCCAACTTGGCTGTTTTACGAATGTATAAATACCGCTCAATAAACAAGAAAACTGCTCCTGCAAATAAGAATCCGATGGGATACATCACATATCCTCCTTTTCCTAAAAGATCTAGTACAGAGAACTCTTCCACTACTTTGGTAGCTTGTTGAACCGGCTGGGCATTGACTATGGAATCGGAAACTGCAGCGGACACTGAATCGAGAGTCGAACCTGCTTGAAGTAGAATGGAAGCTAGCGATAAAGCCATAAAAGATAAGTCTTAAATAAGGTTTACAATTGTTTACAAGTTTACGATTTTTTTTTCAAAATCTCTAGTTCTATTTATCCGCCTGAGATTGCATAAAAAACCAATATCCTTCTTTTAGGCTAAACGTAGAAATCCACATTTCAGGTATATGGTATCGGTCTAAAACTTGAGAAATTAAGGCATTGGCATAGGGCAAGATACTAGCCCTGAACATTTTCATACCGGGTAGTTTGACTCTTTCTTCATAGGATATTTGATCAATGAGGTCTTTATTCTTTTGAAATTGATTGATTGACAAGGGGCAAGAACTAGAGATGGACATCTTCTTCTCCATTTGAGCCAATTCTAAGTCAAGCAGGGTTTCAAACGCTCCAGCAGCGCCAATCAAAACTTGAGGCTTATTATTTTGACATAATTGATCTAAAGGCTCCAAAGCTTGCTGAATGAAACTTAATAGGGAACTATCGAGACTTTGATCATACTCTCCGTGGACATGAAATAAGGATTGTAATTGTAGTCCACCTATTTCGAGACTCATTTTCCCCAGCACCTGATTTTCTTGAAATAAAATAAATTCCACACTTCCTCCACCAATATCCATGACTAAGCTTGTGGCATGCCAAGGTTTAGGTAAAGACGACTGAATTCCTTGATAGATTAATTCAGCCTCTCTAATCCCGGAAATGATCTCTACCTGAATCCCCAATTGGCTTTGTACTCTTGCTACGAATTCAGGCGTATTTTTAGCCCTTCTTAAAATACTGGTACCTAAAGCAATCACCTGATTTCCTGAACATTGATATGATAGTGCTATTTGTTTGAATTCCTTCAATGCTTCAAAGGCTCTTCCCATCGCATCATCTTGCAATAGGTTGGAATCCATGGCACCTTTACCCAAAGAAACTGGCCTTTGTTCATGGGCTAAAATTTCCATTTCGCCATTGGATACATGCTTTTGTGCAATCAATAATTGGAAGGTATTTGTACCTAAGTCGATAATTGCACAAGGCTTCATCATTATTTCTATTTTGGAACAAAATTAATCCCAATTGAGGTTAAAGTCCTGAATTATTTTCTTTATTTTAGAGGAAACGTTCGCTTCCTCCATCTCAACAAAAATTTATGCTGGATCCAAACTATGATGAAAACAAGGAAGATATACATTCTTCTGTTCAGCGTTTCGAAAAAATGATTTATCAGCATGAAAATTCTTTTTTTGATGTTGAGACTTTAGAAAATATTGCCGAGTACTATTTTGTTCATGCCAAATTCGATGAAGCTTTAAAAGCCTGTGATTTAGGCTTGACTCATTTTCCCTATACCTTAGAATTAATTTCCTTGAAAGCGCAAATTCTTGGCGATATGCAAAAGCCAGAGGAAGGAATGGAATTAATTGAAAATGCTATTCTATTATTCCCAACAGATTTAGAAATCATGTTGGTGAAAGGCTCGTTGCTCAGTCAAATGCAACAGCATGAAGCGGCCGTTGAGGTGTTTTTGGCTGCATTGGAAATTGCTGATGAAAAAGACGAAGTATATTTTAGATTGGGTTTAACGTATCATGCTTGGTCTAAGCCTAGGGAGGCGGTGGATATGTTTAAAAAGGCTTTAGAAATCAATCCAGAAAATGAAAATGCTTTAGTAGAATTAGCCAATTCATTGGATGATATTGGTAAAATTGAAGAAAGTATTCCTTTCTATAAACAGTTCATTGACGAGGACCCTTTTTCCTACACAGCTTGGTATAATTTAGGCATTGCCTATTCTAAACTCAAGCAATACGAAAAAGCGATTGATTCGTATGAGTATTCCTTGGCCATTGAGCCCAATTTCGGTTCATCTTTGTTCAATCTTGGGAATACGCACATGAACTTACAAGATTATGTGCAAGCGGAAGAAAATTATCGTCAATGCTTGAAATACGATGAGCCCAATCCCGAATTATATTGTTGCTTGGGGGCAAGTTTAGAAAGACAAAAGAAATTCAAAGAGGCGATTGAATTCTACAAAGAAGCCATTAAAATTGATCCACTTTGGGATGAAGGATATTATGGTTTAGCTGTTTGTTTGACTGAATTAGACAAATGGTTTGAAGCCTTGCACTTTTTAAAAAAATCGCTGAAGCTCAATGAAAGCAATCCACTTTATTGGACTGGTTTAGCGGATGTAGAAGCTTATTTAGGTAATACACTTTCAGCTGATGAAGCATATCAAAAATCGATTGAATTAGATTCTTTTTTTGCTCCTACTTGGATAAAATGGGCTCAATTGCATTTTGAATTGGAGGATTATGAGAAATCTGCTGACATTATGTTATCGGCCATCGATGAACTGCCTGAAGAAGCCGAATTATATTATCGCTCTGCTGTCTACCTAATTAAAGCAGGTCAATTCAAAGATGCATTTCATTTTCTAGAATCGGGTCTTCTTTTGGATTACGATAAACATGAAGTCATTTTTGAATTTTTCCCAAATTTAGAAACACAAAAGGCTATTTTTAAACTGATCCAGCAGTATAAGAAATAACCTTACATGTAGTTTTGAAACCACTTATACCTAATTACTTTTCTATTTCTCTACATTTTGGCATTTTCCATACTTATCAAATTCCAACCCTAATTTTTATGAAAAGAACATGTATCATTGCACTCTTGTATGTCATTGGTATTAGTGGCCTACAAGCTCAACAAAAATCCAAAACAGTAAGCTCAGCGCCAAAAACAACGACCGTTTCGGCCAAATCAAGTTCCTTAAGTATTCCCGAGAAAATCACTTCTGCGGAAGGTATCACGGAATATCGTTTAGGGAATGGTTTGAAAGTATTATTATTTCCTGATCCATCTAAACAAACGGTTACTGTCAACATCACTTATTTGGTGGGTTCACGCCATGAGGGTTATGGAGAAACAGGTATGTCCCATTTATTGGAACATATGGTATTCAAGGGTACCAAAGAAAAACATAAAGATGTAGCCAAAGAGATTACGGACCATGGCGCTCAATTTAATGGAACCACTTGGTTAGATCGCACCAATTATTTTGAAACATTTGCCTCTACTGATGAAAATTTGGATTGGGCTTTGGATATGGAAGCTGATCGTATGATCAATTCTAGAATAGCCAAAAGTGAATTGGAGACAGAAATGACGGTAGTTCGGAATGAATTTGAAATGGGTGAAAATGACCCAGGTTCGGTATTAAGTGATCGTATTGTATCTACCGCATTCTTGTGGCACAATTATGGTAATTCCACTATTGGTGCTCGATCAGATATCGAAAAAGTGCCTATTGAGAACTTGCAGGCATATTATAAGAAATATTATCAACCTGATAATGCGGTATTGTTAGTAGCTGGAAAATTTGATCCAGTAAAGACGTTGAATTTAATCAATCAAAAATTTGGTGTAATCCCTAAACCCGAACGTGTATTAACGAAGACTTTTACGGGAGAACCCACACAGGATGGAGAGCGTCAAGTAACACTTCGACGTGTAGGAGATGTTCAAGCCGTAGGTGCAGCTTACCACATTCCATCTGGATTACATCCTGATTATATTGCTTGTGATGTATTCGTAGATTTATTGACGGATGCTCCATCAGGAAGACTTTACAAAGCATTGATTGATACGAAAAAAGCGGCGTCTCAATTTGGATATAGTTTCCAATTAAAAGAACCTGGTTTGGTGTATTTTGGAGCAGAGGTACCAAAGGATAAATCAGCTGATTCGGTACGTACCATTATGTTGGAGACTATTGAACAATTTGCTAAGACTCCTCCAACCCAAGCTGATGTAGATCGTATTAAGCAGAAAAACATTAAAAACATTGAATTATTATTAAACAATGCCCAACGAGTAGGTGTTGGTTTATCTGAATACATTGCTCAGGGAGATTGGAGATTGTTATTTCATACTAGAAATTTAGTCGAGAAAATCACTGCGGAAGATGTGCAACGTGTGGCGCAAAAATATTTCAAAGCCTCCAATCGTACATCTGGAATATTCTATCCAACAGAAAAACCTGATCGTGCCGAAATTCCAGATGCGAAAGAAGCAGATGATATCTTAAAAGATTTCAAAGGTAGAGCTGCCGTGGCAGAAGGAGAAGCATTTGACCCTTCTCCAAGCAACATTGATTCCAGAACTAAAAAGGAAACTATAGGTTCCGTTAAAGTTGCCTTATTAGCCAAGAAAACAAGAGGTAATTCAGTTTATGCACGCATGACGCTGAGATTTGGTGATGAAAAATCCTTATTGGGAACAGCTACCGCAGCTGATTTAGCTGCTGATATGTTAACCAAAGGTACTTCCAAGCATTCTCGCCAGCAATTCCAAGATGAATTAGATAAATTAAAAGCTCGAGTTTCAATAACAGGTGGGGCTACTCAAGCCAATGTTTCCGTTGAAACGACTCGTGAAAACTTAGTTCCTGCATTAAAATTAGTAGCAGAAGCACTTAAAACTCCGGTTTTCCCAGTTGATGAATTTGAGAAATTAAAACAAGAAAATTTAACTCAAATTGATGCTCAAAAAAGTGATCCTCAAGCGAAAGCCATTGAAGCTTTGAATCAAGTTAGAACAGGACATTATGCCAAAAATGATGTACGGTATAACCCAACTTTAGCTGAGCAAACGGCTCTTTATAGTGCAGCAAAATTAGAGGATGCTGTTTCATTCTATAAGAATTTTTATGGTGCAAGTTCAGCTACTTTCTCTGCGGTTGGAGATTTTGATGAAAATGAAGTAAAAGACTTGATTAAAACTGAATTTTCAACTTGGAAGTCTTCAAAACCATATACAAGAATTCCAGAAATCGTGGCAGATGTTAAACCTGTCATTAAATCCATTGAAACTCCTGACAAGGCCAATGCATTTTTTGTAGCTTATCAACCTTTGAAAATTTCTGATACAGATCCAGATTATGCGGCTATGGAAATCAGTAATTACATTTTAGGCGGAAGTCCAGGACTTGCTAATCGTTTAATGGGTCGTATTCGTCAAAAAGAAGGTTTGTCTTATGGTGTTGGATCTCAATTTAGTGCACACCCAATTGATAAATCTGGGAGTTTCTTGACTTATGCGATTTATGCACCTGAGAATTTGGCTAAACTAGAAGCCGCTTTCAAAGAAGAAATTGAAAAGGTTTTAAAAGATGGTTATACAGAAAAAGAGATTGAGGAAGCAAAAAAATCTTGGTTACAAGGAAGACAAGTTTCACGCTCACAGGATAATGCATTAAGCAACTCCTTGAATAACAATTTATTCTTGAATCGTAGCTTAAAGTTCTCTGAAGAATTAGACAAAAAAGTCAATGCATTGACATCCGATCAAATTTTACAAGCTACTCGTAAAACGTTGGACTTGTTGAAAATGTCCTTGATTAAGGCTGGTGATTATGAAGGTGCAGCTAAGAAAAAAGCAGCTAAAGCAGAAAATGCCCCAAGTAATACAGGAGCCGTAGGTGGTGCTCCAAAGCCCTAGCACTGCTACGGCTAAATCAAAACAAAAGCCCTAGCAATGCTAGGGCTAAACCAAAAAAAAAGCCGAAGCTATATACTTCGGCTTTTTTTATACTAGCAGAATTCCTCAAAAACTCCTTCTAAATGAGCTGAAATCAATTCAGCAGATCGGCCTTCAATATGGTGACGCTCAACAAAGTGAACCAATTCACCATCTTTGAATAATGCGATAGAAGGAGAAGAAGGAGGATATGGCAAAGTATACTCTCTTGCTTTTTGTGTAGCTTCTTGATCAACACCAGCAAAAACTGTTACCAAGGTATCTGGTTTTTTTGTTGACACAGCTACTGCTTCTTTCACACCTGGACGAGCCGTGCGAGCAGAACAACCACAAACTGAATTGATGAACAATAAAGTTGTACCTGGTTTCGCTAACACTTCTTCCACTTCTGAGGCTTGTTTCAATTCTTGAAATCCACCCTCTACGATATCCATCCTCATAGGATGTACTAAATGTTCTGGATACATATTAATCTATTTAAATTTGAATGTGATAATTATTTACATAAAGCCAAGTTCTAATTTGGCTACTTCCGACATCATATCTTGAGAATATGGCGGATCAAAAGTTAATTCCACGGAAACCTCTGCCACACCTTCAATCTCCCGAATTGCCTTTTCAATATCCACGGGAATACTTTCTGCCGAAGGACAAGATGGTGAAGTCAAAGTCATCAGTACATATACATTATTGATTGGAAATATCTTGATTTCATAAATCAGACCTAGTTCATATACATCCACAGGAATCTCTGGATCGTAAACTGTTTTAATGGCCTGTACAACCTTTTCCTTTAAATCCGCTTCAGTTAGCACTGAACTTGGTGTCGTATTTTCCATATCTTAAGCTTGTGAAGAATAGGCAAGTGCATAATTTTTCATTTGTTTCACCATGGATAACAGTCCATTCGAACGAGTTTGAGCTAAATGTTGACTCATTCCAATTCGATCGATGAAGTATAAATCTGCTTTCATAATTTCCGAGGGAGTATGTTCAGAAAGCACTCTTATCAGCATACTGATTAAACCTTTAACAATGACTGCTTCTGAATCTGCTTGAAAAATCAATTTCCCTTCTTGCATAAAAGCATGAAGCCAAACTCGACTCTGGCAGCCTTTTATAACGTTATCTTCCGTCTTAAATTCATCTGATAATCCAGGTAATTTCTTACCTAGGTCTATCAAATACTCATATTTATCAGCCCAATCATCAAAGAGACCAAACTCTTCAATCAATTCTTCTTGTGTATCGTTTATACTCAAAGCCATATTATAATAACATTATAACTACTCGTTTCAAACAAACTACAAATCGGTCAATTTCCTCTTTGGTATTGTAGAACGAGAAAGAAGCCCGACAAGTTCCGGGTATATCAAATCGTTGCATCAAAGGTTGAGCACAATGGTGCCCTGTTCGAATAGCAATCCCAAATTTGTCTAATAAAACTCCTATATCTTGAGGATGGGTTCCTTCAATCAAAAAACTCACAACTGCAATTTTATTAGGTGCCGTTCCAATGATTTTTAAACCATCGATTTGTCCTAATTGTTCTGTCGCATAGCTTAATAATGCATTTTCTTGTTTTTCCACCCACCCCTTTTCAAGTGAGTTTAAGTAATCAAAAGATGAAGAAAAAGCAATCACATCTGCAATATTAGGCGTACCTGCTTCAAATTTATAGGGTAATTCATTGTAAGAAGTTCCCGCAAAACTCACTTCTTTAATCATCTCCCCTCCTCCTTGATAAGGTGGCATAGATTCCAATAAGTCACGTTTGCCATATAATACTCCTACCCCTGTTGGTCCAAATAATTTATGGGCCGAAAAGGCAAAAAAGTCCATATCAAAACGTTGCACGTCCATTTCCATATGCGCCACCGATTGTGCGCCATCAATCAATATCTTAGCTCCATGGGCATGGGCTAATGCGATCATCTCTTGAATGGGGTTTATTGTTCCTATGGCATTGGAAACATGGTTTACTGCCACTAGTTTAACTGTATTTTCTTGCAATAATTTCTGATATTCACCCAAATCCAATACCCCTGAATCGAGCACTGGAATAACCAAAACCTCGGCACCCTTTTCCAATGCAATCATTTGCCAAGGCACAATGTTGGAGTGGTGCTCCAAATTGGAAACAAGAATTTTATCTCCAGCTTTAAAATTGGCTCTACCAAAAGTTTGAGCCACTAAATTGATACTGGCTGTTGTCCCAGATGTAAATATGATTTGATCACTTGATTCCGCATGCAAAAAAGATTGAATCTTTTTACGCGTCAATTCAAAAGCTGCTGTCGCTCTTTCAGCTAAAGCATGTATTCCTCGGTGAATATTGGCATTGTCTTCAGAATAATACTTATTCAATGCATCCAATACTACTTTCGGCTTTTGGGTGGTAGCGGCATTATCAAAATAGATCAATGGAGAACCATTGACTTGTTGGTCTAACACTGGGAAATCTAAGCGAATTTGTTCAATGCTGGCCATGGTACTAATTTGACAAATCGACGGATTGTTGAATTTTAGTAATAATTTTCTCGGTAAGAGATTCTCTCAACACCGGATGCTCTACTTTATTGATTACTTCTTGAACAAATGCCAATAGTAATAAAGTTCTTGCAGCTGGTAAGGATATCCCTCTGGAACGCATATAAAACAATGCCTCTTCATTCAATTGGCCTGTTGTAGTACCATGTGAACACTTCACATCATCTGCCCAAATTTCCAATTGAGGTTTTGTATTCATGGTGGCTCTAGTAGAAGCCAATACGTTCCGGCAAGATTGAAAAGCATTGGTTTTTTGAGCGTCTTGACGCACAAAAATCTTCCCATTAAACACGCCAGTGGCATTTCCCATTAATACTCCTTTGTACAATTCGTTGGATTCAGCATGGGGCATTCGGTGATCCACTACGGTATGGGAATCCATCAATTGATTTTCGCCAGGAATGTATAAACCATTCAAATTGGAAACTACCTGTGAACCTTCAATGTAGAAATGCAAATTATTCCTAATCAAAGATGCATTCAATGAAAAAGTATAGGTATCAACTTGGCTACCTTCTGCTTGATAAATAAAGGTATGGTCAATATGGCTCACACCCTGTTGGAAATCTTGATCTTTCAAATAGGTAAATTGTGCTCCTTTGGAAACAAATATCTCTTGGACAAAATTAGATAAAATATCTGCCGTCCCCGTTGACGTTTGTTGCTCGATTAAGCTAACCTTTGCTCCTTCCTCTACGTAAATTAATAATCTAGATTGAACAGAAGATGCTTTTTCTGTAGAATTTACTTGGTATTGATGCAGAATTGCATTCGAAATTTCCACATCTTTTTTAATCCATAATACGGTATGCTGTGGAGTAAGTGCCACATTCAAATCGTATAATGAATTTTGATCTAAAATGGGTTTTTTATTTGACCAAATTTCCTGAAATTCTGGACATTTTTGAATAAATTCATCAAAACTCAATACCTCAATTCCTTCATTTGAACTAGCCTTGTCTATGCTTAGATAAGCATCGGATGAACGAATAATCAATTCTGCCCAATCGGCTGAAACAGGCAGATTTGAATTTCCTTTGGGAAACCAATTTCTGTCAATTCCATTAAAATCCTTCAATGAAGTGTATTTCCACTCTTCCCATTTTGATGTAGGAAAACCTTTGTCCATAAATTGACTCAGAGCTTTGCCTTGCACAGATTCTACATCTAGCGTTTGGGCAATATTTTGTAATGTTGTACTTAATTCAGCTGATAACATATCTTATTGATCTACTTCAGATTTAATCCAATCATAACCTCTTTCTTCTAATTCCAAAGCCAATTCTTTGGTTCCCGATTTCACAATACGTCCCTTATAAAGCACATGTACATAATCTGGAATGATGTAATCCAATAATCGTTGGTAGTGGGTAACTACAATGGTTGCATTATTTGGGCTTTTCAATTTATTAACACCCTCCGCTACAATGCGTAAAGCATCAATATCCAAACCTGAATCTGTCTCATCCAGAATAGCTAATTTAGGATCTAAAACAGCCATTTGGAAAATTTCGTTACGCTTCTTCTCCCCACCTGAAAAACCCTCGTTCAAAGCTCTACTCAAAAGCGATTGATCAATATTGACATAAGCCATTTTTTCTTTGAACATCTTTAAAAACTGAACCGCATCCATGGGATCTTCTCCCCGGTATTTGCGAATTTCATTAACGGCAGACTTCAAAAAATTAGTGGTAGATACACCAGGGATTTCTATAGGATATTGAAATGCTAAGAAAATGCCTTCAGCAGCTCTAGCTTCTGGAGCTAAATCCAGTAAGTCTTTTCCTAAAAATTGTACTGAACCATTCGTAACTTCATAATCCTCGCGACCCGCTAATACGGATGCTAAGGTAGATTTACCTGAACCATTAGGTCCCATGATGGCATGTACTTCACCAGCTTTTACTTCTAAATCAATTCCCCTTAAAATTTCTTTTTCACCAATAGAAGCATGTAAATTTTTAATTGACAGCATAATGTTTGTATTTGATTCTTGCTTTGAACCACAAAATTATAACCTATACCTTGGAAAAACCATAGCTTATTTAGATTCACTCTAAACAATAGCGATTATTCTCCATTTTTTTTATAATTTTGCATCAAATACAAAATATCATCACTATGATAACTATATCTGATTTAGCAGCCGACCGCATTAAAGAGTTAAGATCTAAAGAAGGTTTAACGGAGGAATACAATATCCGTGTCGCAGTAGAAGGCGGTGGATGTTCTGGTCTAATGTATCAATTGGATTTTGCGGCGGAGCCACAAAGTAGCGATATGATTTTTGAAGATAAAGGAGTTAAAGTGATGGTCGACAAAAAATCCATCCTTTACCTAGCAGGTACAGAATTGGATTTTTCAGATGGCTTAAATGGCAAAGGATTCCAATTCAAAAACCCGAATGCATCCCGTACTTGCGGTTGTGGGGAGAGTTTTTCAATCTAAATATCAACTAGAAAGGCAAAATCGACTGTCGGCCTTCTAATATATAAGGCTGCATCATGTGGTACACGCGATGTATAGGTAAACCCATGACGGTATAGAAAGAGCCTTCTAAACGGCTAATACCTACCATTCCAATAAAATCTTGTACACCATAGGCGCCTGCTTTATCCAAGGATGATCCTCCTTTGACATACCATTCTATTTCCCAATCCAATAAATCCCTAAAAGATACAATAGCTCGATCTACTTGGGTATTGATTCCTCCAGGGCCAATTAAGGATATTCCTGTGTATACTTCATGATCTTTTCCAGAAAGCAATAATAACATTTCTCGGGCCTCTTGCTTGTCTGCTGGCTTATTCAAAATTTGACCATCTACCACTACTATGGTATCGGCTGCTAGTATTAATTGATTTGGACAAGCTGTTGCTAAGACTTTCGCTTTCTTCTCAGCCAATATACCGGGGACCTCCTCGATCGGCCAAGTTGCATCAATCGATTCATCGATATCTGCTGGTAAAATCGAAAAATCAAAACCAGCTTGCGATAAAATTTCCTTCCGACGAGGAGAATTAGACGCTAAAATGAGGGGATATTGTAAAGAAAGTGAGCTTGACATGTTTCAAAAATACATGATTTTGATTCATTCAGGCCTATTTTGAAAAAAAATATTTAAAAACATTTGTATTTAATGTAATTACATTTAATTTTGCAACATCAATTTATACTAATATGGAAATTGCAAGCGAATTACAACAAAGCAACTTTGTCTCTGATGAGGCCAAAGCCATTGTCAATGTGATTTTTACGGGCAACTGGGTGGCTTACCAGCAACAGGAATTATTGAAACCCTATGACCTCTCCATGCAACAGTACAATGTACTGCGTATTTTAAGAGGTCAAAATGGAAAACCCATGACTGTGCTAGCCATCATTGAACGCATGTTGGACCGCACATCCAATGCCTCTCGACTAGTCGACAAATTAGTAGAAAAAAAATGGGTCTTACGAAGGGAATGTCCCAATGACCGCAGGGCCGTGGACGTACTTATACTTCCGGAAGGATTAGCCCTACTTCAACAATTAGATGAAGTTCAAAATCAATGGGCAAAACGTTTCAGTCACATGAATCAAGACGATTTAATCAAGCTAAATGAACTGTTAGACTTGTTTAGAAATTAGATACGCATTACAATTCATCCACATTTTTATATTTCTCTTTAACAATCAATTACAACCCTTTTAAAATTAAACAACAATGAAAAAAGTAAGCTTTATTCTTTCCGCCTTAGCCTTCATGGCTTTTACAAATCAAACAGTTGCTGCACCAAGCACAAGTCCCGTTTCTACAAAAGCTAGTAGCATTGTTTGGAATGCTAAAAAAGTAACTGGAGAACACACTGGTACTATCGGTATTTCAGCTGGTAAATTAGTAGTTAACAAAAATCAGATCACAGGTGGCAATTTCACTATTGATATGAAGTCCATTGTATGTAAAGATATTACTGATCCAGAGTACAACAAGAAATTTGTAGGCCATATTTCTTCTGGTGACTTTTTTGAGATTGAAAAATTCCCAACTGCTCAATTTGTCATCACCAAGGTAGTAGGCAATCAAATTAGTGGTAATTTGACCATTAAAGGTATCACGAAAGCAATCTCTTTCCCTGCTCAAATTGCATTAAACAAAGGCAAAGTGAGTGCAAAAGCGAACATCACGATTGACCGTACGGATTATGATATCAAATTTGGTTCTAAAAAATTCTTTGAATCAATTGGAGACAAAGCCATCTTTGATGATTTCAATTTAGCGGTGACTTTAGTTTCTGAATAAAACAATTTACAAGCTTAGCCTGTTACAAGGGCTAAGCTTTGTTCAACATCATATACCCTAAGAATTATGTCATTAGTAGATGCTTTACAGTGGCGCTATGCCGCCAAAAGGATGAATGGAAAAAAGGTGGATGCATCTAAGATAGAATCTCTGTTATCCGCTATTCAATTATCTGCATCAGGATTTGGTTTACAACCCTATCACATTCTAGTGATTGAAAATGAAGATTTAAAAGCGAAAATTCAACCTGCCGCTTTTAATCAACCTCAGATTGTTGAATCATCTCATTTGCTAGTATTTGCTGCTTGGAATGAGGTAACAGCTGAAAAAATTGATGCTTTCATCCAATTAGTATCCAAAACGAGAAATGTCGACTTAGCTGATTTAAAAGCATATAAAGATGCCATTGCTGGCGCTTTGCTTAGTAGACCAGTAGAAGACCAAGTGAAATGGATGGACAAACAAGTGTATTTAGCCATGGGTACTGCCTTAGCTGCAGCAGCCAAACTTGAGATTGACAGTACTCCGATGGAAGGTTTTAAACCTACTGAAGTAGATGCTATTTTAAATCTCAAAGAAAAAGGTCTACATGCTGTTTTAATGATGGCAGTTGGTGAACGCGATGAAGTTTCCGACTTTATGGTGAATGCCAAAAAGGTACGCTGGCCAAAAGAAGAATTATTTGTGCATATTGTTTAATTTGTATAAAAAAGAAAAAGGTCTCCTTCGAGACCTTTTTTTATGCCAAATCCGTAAGGCTAATTTTAGGACTCAATCCGAGTTTCTTTCCTTCTTCCACCATAAATTCCCAGGCCGAAGCTAAATCGTTTTTGACTTGGCCTTCTAAAATAGCTTCCCGAATAGCGACCTTGATTAGTCCAATTTCTTTTCCCGGACCGATGTCAAAGACTTGCATGATAATCTCCCCAGAAATGATTGGTTGAAAATTTCTCAATGAGTCCTTTTCCTCTACCTCCTTTAATTTCTCATCTACTTTATCGAAATTCTTTAAATAGCGCTTGACTTTATCCCCGTTTTTGGAAGTAATATCAGCCCGACAAAGTGTCATCAATGCCTCTAATTCCTCGCCTGCTTCAAATAAAAGTCGGCGTAAAGCGGCATCGGTTATTTCTTCTTTCGATAAAGCGATGGGCCTCAAATGCAGTCGGACTAGCTTCTGAACCAGTTTCATTTTCTCATTCAAGGGCAACTTCAATCGCTTGAAAATAGCGGGTACTTGCCTTGCTCCCATTTCTTCATGTCCATGAAATGTCCATCCTTTTTTCGGGTCAAAGCGTTTGGTAGCAGGTTTAGCAATATCGTGTAAAATAGCCGCCCAGCGCCACCACAAATCGTCAGTGTGTTGAGAAATATTATCTAAAACTTGAAGGGTATGATAAAAATTATCTTTGTGACCTTTACCTTCTTCGGTATCTACCCCTTTTAGTTTGACAAATTCAGGAAAAATGATGGGCAAAATGCCACAGGCATCTAACAGCAAAAATCCATAGGAAGGTTTTTTACATAGAATTATCTTGTTTAGTTCCTCTGAGATCCGTTCCATAGAAATAATCTCCAAGCGAACATTCTCTACCTGAAGTGCCTCAAAGGTAGTTGGGTATATATCAAAGCCTAACTGAGCTGCAAAACGAATAGCCCGCATCATGCGCAATGGATCGTCTGAAAAAGTAATTCCTGGCTCTAAAGGTGTTCTTAAAATCCGAGCTTCCAAGTCTTTTAATCCATCAAATGGATCCAACAATTTTCCCCAATTTGCTGAATTAAGCTGAACAGCCATGGCATTGATGGTAAAATCTCTTCGATTTTGATCATCTTCCAAGCTGCCTTCCTCTACGATGGGTTTCCGGGAATCTCGCTGGTAAGATTCTTTTCTTGCCCCAACAAATTCTAAATCCCAATCGTCCACTTTCAACATGGCCGTACCAAAATTCTTAAAAACAGCAACTTGGTGCTCAGGCAAATTGAATTCACGGGCTACCTCTTCCGCCAAAGCGATTCCTGAACCTATGCAAACCACATCAATGTCTTTCTTACTATCTCGACCTAAAATGGCATCTCGTACATATCCTCCAATGACATAGGCATCTAAGCCCAAACGGTCAGCAGCAGCTCCAATCTTGATAAAAATTGGATTTTCAATAATTTCCTTTCCCGTTTTTATCATGGGCGAATCATTGTATAGTCACCATTAAGGCCTAATTTGACAATTTTAGAGGCCTTGACCTTTCCTTTGGGAGGATGGGGGTTTTGTAAAATATAATCCACCCCTTCTTTAATGATGGGTGAAATCATTTCAAAATTTTCGGGTGATGGTTCTCCAGATATATTTGCTGAGGTGGAAACAATCGCTCTTTGGTATCGATAAACAAGACCTTTACAAAACTCATCTTTCACTAAACGAATGGCAATGGTCCCTTCTGGTCCTAAAACATGCTTACTAACGTTTTTACCTTGGGGATATATAACAGTCAATGGATCTTCTGCAAAATCAACTAAATCCCAAGCTATATCTGGCACCTGTTCTACATACTCGTTTAATTGCTCTATCTTGGATATAAGCAAAATCAGACCCTTATTTTCCGGTCTTTGTTTGATGTCAAACAATTTCTCAATGGACGCATCCATTCGGGCATCACAACCTAATCCCCAGATGGTATCACTTGGATATAGGAGGACTCCTCCTGATTTTAATGATTTTAATGCGTCGTCGTAAATGGACTGTATCATAACACAAAGGTAAAGATTAATTCCTCTTTTATTAAGTCGAGAATCAATGTTTAGCTTGAATTGGCTACCTTTGCAAACATTTTAATCACAATTTCTTCGTCTTTGGTATGTCGAGTATACAAGTACAACTCATTGCAAGTATTCAAGCTGGTTTAAGTTCTTTATTTCAAATAGAAGAAAATGAGCTCAGCCTTCAAGAAACGAAAAAGGAATTTGAAGGGGCCTATACTTTTGTTGTCTTTCCATATACTAAAAGAGCAGGAAAAGCACCGGCGCAAATTGCTCAAGCCTTGGGTGATTATTTAATTGAAAATAATCCACAACTCGTTAAAGCTTATCAGGTTGTGCAAGGATTCTTAAATATTTCCCTCCACGATTCTGTTTGGTGTGGATTATTACAAGAAATGGCTCAAGATAAATTGGCCTTTCAATTGGCGCCTAAAAACGAAAAAATTGTCATTGAATATTCCTCTCCTAATACCAATAAACCTCTTCATTTAGGCCATTTAAGAAATAACTTTCTGGGTTATTCAGTAGCTCAAATATTAAAAGCTGGTGGTTATGAAGTCATAAAAACTAATTTAGTCAATGACCGAGGCATACATATTTGCAAGTCGATGTTGGCTTATCAATTATTTGGAAATGGAGAAACTCCCGCATCTAGTGGCTTGAAGGGTGACCACTTGGTGGGCAAATATTATGTAGCCTTTGATAAGGCATATAAATCAGAAATAGAACAATTGGTGGCAACTGGAATTGATCCAGAAAAAGCGAAAGCACAGGCCCCAATGATCTTACAAGCTCAGGCCATGTTATTGGCTTGGGAGCAAGGAGAAACGTCCGTTATTCAATTGTGGGAAACCATGAATGCATGGGTATTGGATGGTTTTGAAGCGAGTTATAAACAAATGGGTGTTGATTTCGATAAAATTTACCGTGAATCCAATACCTATTTATTAGGTAAAAAACTGGTTGATGAAGGATTGGCTCAAGGAGTATTTTACCAAAAACCAGATGGATCAGTATGGATTAATTTGGAAGAAGAAGGATTGGATGAAAAATTGGTATTGAGAAAGGATGGAACATCTGTTTACATCACTCAAGATATGGGTACTGCCCAGTTGAAATTTGAGGACTTTGGAGCCAAAAAGTCCATATATGTAGTTGGAAATGAGCAAGATTACCATTTTGAGGTCTTGTTTCATATATTAAAGAAACTCCATAAACCATTCTCTTTAGGGAATTATCACTTGTCCTATGGTATGGTAGATTTACCTAGCGGTAAAATGAAATCAAGAGAAGGAACGGTGGTAGATGCAGATGATTTGATGCAGGAAATGGTGGATACTGCTCAAGAAAGAACCTTGGAATTAGGAAAAATAGAAGGCTTCTCTGAAGAGGAATCCAATCAATTATTTCAACAATTGGGTATGGGAGCATTAAAATACTTTTTATTGAAAGTTGACCCTAAAAAACGCATGTTATTCAATCCTGAGGAATCCATTGATTTCCAAGGAAATACAGGTCCTTTTATTCAATATACGCATACAAGAATTTGCTCCATCCGTAGAAAAGCCATAGAAAAAGGTTTTCCACTTAAAGGAGAAACTCAATCGAAAATATCGTTTGCAGAATCAGAAAGAGAATTAATATATTTGTTAGGAACTTATAAAACGAAACTAGCGGAAGCTTGTGAGAGTTTCTCTCCATCGATAATTGCGCAATATTCCTTTGATTTAGCAAAACAATTCAATAAATTTTACAATGAATTGACCATCTTAAATGAAGAAAACGAGGAGATTAGAACAATTCGACTTACCTTGGCGGACCTAACAGGCAAAACAATTCAGCACGCAACTTCGTTATTAGGAATAGTTTCACCTGAACGAATGTAACATGAAACGAATATTAACTTTCTCACTTATATTAATCACTGTCGTTATGCTAGTAAATATTGTAAAAATTGGATCCTTACTAACGGCGCTTACCTTGCCGTTTACACAAAACACCATTTTAAATCGCCCAGAAAACGTGGAAACTGTTGTTGCAGCACCGAACTTTCATAATTTCAAAATGAAAGGTATTGATGGAAAAGTTATTGACTTTAGCCAATTCAAAGGAAAGAAAGTGGTCGTATTAAATACTGCCTCTAAATGTGGTTATACACCACAGTATGCGGATTGGGAGAAATTCCACCAAGCAAATAAGGACATTGTTATTTTAGGTTTTCCTGCCAATGAATTTGGTGGTCAAGAGCCAGGTAGCAACGAAGAAATTGCAAGCTTTTGCCAAAAAAATTACGGTGTTAGTTTCCAAATGATGGAGAAGGTCGTGGTAAAAGGTGAAGGAAAGTGTGACCTATACCAGTGGCTAACAGATAAAAAAGGCAATGGTTGGAATGAAAAAGAGCCTAGCTGGAATTTTTGTAAATATGTCATTAATGAAAAAGGCGAACTAGTCAATTTTTTCGCCTCGGCAATCAAACCTTCGAGCCCAGAGTTTCTGCAAGCTTTAGCTAAATAATTAATTTCTTACATCCCTGAATCCAAAAATTCAGGGATGTTTGTTTATAGTAAATACAACAACATATGAATCGTTGGGTAGAAGCCGCGAGGCCTAGGACATTACCTCTGGCTATTGCCAGCACCATTTTAGGAAATATTTTGGCCTTTGTAGATGGTCATTTTCAATGGACTATTGGTGCTTTAGCTATTCTTACTACCCTCCTACTTCAAATTTTATCTAATTTTGCCAACGATCTAGGCGACACTCAAAACGGTATCGACAATGCGGATAGAAAAGTAGCGCTACGGGCTGTTCAGACCGGAGCAATCAGTCCATCTGAGATGAAAAATGCCGTTTATCTAAGTGCACTTTTAGCATTTATTTCAGGTCTCGGTTTATTGTACATCAGCCTACAATCGGCTTCCATTGAAATCATTCTAGGCTTTTTAGTTTTAGGCATATTGGCTATTGGTGCTGCTATTGCCTATACAGTTGGAAAAAGACCCTATGGCTATATGGGATTAGGAGACCTTTCCGTCTTTATTTTCTTCGGTTTAGTTGGTACCGTAGGAGTCTATTTCTTACAAACACTGGAATTCAAATTAGCCACATTTTTACCCGCCGCAGGTTGTGGATTCATGTCGGTAGCCGTATTAAATTTGAATAATTTACGGGATTTGGACAATGATAAAAAACAAGGAAAGCTATCGATTCCTGTGCGTATAGGTAAATCAGCTGGGTTTTTATATCAAAAATTTTTATACATTTTGACTATCCTAAGTTTTGGAATATATCCCATGGTAAATCTTGGGGTCCCTCCTACTTTCTTTCAAAACTCAACCATGTTGGCAGCATATATTCCCATCGCTTTATTAGCCAATAAATTACAACCTCATTTAACTCCAGCTCAAATAGATCCCTATTTGAAAAAAACAGCTTTAATTACCTTGTGGCTTATTTTGGTATTTGGCTTTACCCAAATTTTTCTTAGCGAGTGATTTCCCTTATTTTTACGTAACAAATTAACATTTTATCATGAAGTGGACTTCTCTGGCTTTTGCCTGCTTGCTATTATTTTCTAATTCTATGATGGCACAAGATGCTGTCAATTACATGGAACTAGGTTTAACTCAGAATAAAACGGGGAATTATGCCGAGGCCTTACGAAACTTCAGTATAGAAATTGAAAAAAATACGGCTAATCCAAATCCCACAGCCTTTTATAACCGTGGTTTTGCGAAGTATAATTTGAAGGATTTTCGGGGAGCTATTTTGGATTTCGAAAAAGCGATTGAATTAAAATCCACTTATTATGAGGCATTCATAGCTCGTGGGCAAAGTTATAGCAAGCAAGACAATCATAAAATTGCCATTCAAGACTACAATGAAGCCATTCGCTTAAATCCATTAGAAGCTACGGCTTATTATTCCAGAGGATTGTCGAAAAGTAAATTAGAAAACTACCGTGGTGGTTTATCTGACTTCAATAAGTCATTAGAACTAAACCCTGAATATGCCCCATGTTTGGCTGCTAGAGGAGATTGCAAAGTTAAATTAGGTGAATATGCTAGCAGCATTGAAGATTATAGCAAGGCCATTGAAATTAGTCCTAAAAGATCTACCTACTATTCTGGTAGAGGGTTTGCCAAAATGAAATTGAATGATTTTGCCAATGCATTAAAGGATTTTAATGAGGCCTTAAAAATCAGTCCAGATGAAGCCAATGATTGGTATTATGCTGGATTTTGTAAAACTCAATTGGAAAATTTCAGAGGAGAAAATGGCGAAAAAGGAGCATTAGAAGATTTCAATAAAGCATTAGAACTAGAGCCTTCCAAAGTAGAAGCATTCTATGGTAGAGGTTTTGTTAAGTCTAAATTAGGCGATCAGCGGGGGGCTATTGAGGATTATACCAAAGCTGTGGATATGGGGAATTTTGAAAATACGAAGATTCTTTACACAGCAAAAATGAATAAGGCGGTATTGGATGAATTACGTAATTCTGTTCAGGATAAAATCAAAATCGCTGAATTCTCCACCGAAAGGGCTGAAATTTATTTTAACAGAGGATTAGCGAAATCCAAATCAGGAGATCCAAAACAAGCTATGGAAGATTATAATCGGGCCATTTCGTTTAATCCTATTTATGCGGATGCTTATTTCATGAGAGCCATGGCCAAATCCAATGTAGGAGATCAGCGCAGTGCCATTCAAGATTGTAGTAACGCGATAAAATTGAATGCCAAATACGCTGAAGCCTATTTTGTTCGAGGTATCATCAAATTAGCTTTAGCTGATACCACAGGCTGTTTGGACTTAAGCAAAGCAGGTGAATTGGGTTATAATCCCTCCTTCCAAGTTATCCGAGATTTCTGTAACTAAAATTACTCGAAACGTAAGTGTTTAACTGACTCGCCAGAAGAAGCTAATTCTTCTAAGGCATCTATGCCAATTTGTAAATGAAGATTGACGTAATTATCGGTTACTTTCTTATCGCTAACATCCGTTTTTACTCCATCGGGAGTCATGGGATTATCCGAAACTAACAATAGGGCCCCACGTGGGATTTTATTGACAAATCCCACGGTAAAAATGGTAGCCGTTTCCATATCGATACACATGGCCCGAATATCAGATAAATACTTTTTAAATTCTTCATCGTGCTCCCATACTCGACGATTGGTCGTATATATCAACCCTGTCCAATAATCCTTTTCGTGCTTCTTAATCATAGAAGATACAGAACGTTGCAAGCGGAAAGAGGGTAATGCTGGGATTTCTTTGGGCATATATTCATCTGATGTACCTTCTCCCCTAACAGCCGCGATAGGCAGGATTAAATCTCCTAAAGCAAGATTCTTTTTAAGTCCGCCACATTTACCTAAAAACAAAACAGCTTTAGGTGAAATGGCCGAGAGAATATCCATCACCGTAGCAGCCATGGGTGATCCCATTCCAAAATTGATGATGGTAATATTATCTGCTGTAGCCGTCTGCATGGGGCGATCTTGTCCTAATATTTCTACATCAAATTTTTGGGCAAACATATCCACATAGTTCTTGAAATTGGTTAATAAAATATATTGACCAAATTTTTCCAATGGCGTACCGGTGTAGCGAGGTAGCCAATTTTGTACAATTTCTTCTTTAGTTTTCATGAAAAGATAAAGTTCGTGATGAAATTAATCTACAAATAGATTAATTTAGAGTTTGTGTAATGGCCTATGATGCAACCTATAGCTGACCTGACGCTCCAGTTTCCCCCTTATGATTACAAATTAAAAAAAAAGGATGGAAAACTCTATATTTTTGACTCCATCGCAAAAAAATATAGATTGCTTTCTCCAGAAGAATGGGTTCGTCAACACTGTTTACAGTACATTACGCAACATTTACATTATCCTAGTGGAATGATTCAAATTGAAGGAGGTATCAGCGTCAATCAATTACAAAGAAGAAGTGATATTCAGATTTTCGCTACAGATGGAACGGTGTTTATGATCATTGAATGTAAAGCTCCTCATGTAAAGTTAACGGATGTTACCTGGCAACAGATTAGTCAGTATCAGAAGCAAATTAATTCCAAGTATTTAGTTCTCACGAATGGTCTGGAAACTAGATTTTTAGAAATAGATTTATTACACCAAAAAACGAATACATTAACACAATTTCCTATTTATTCATGAAAAAAACGACACAAGTATTTGCCTATTTGATCATCAGTGTGCTAAGTATTAGTACAGCTTGGGCTCAAAACAAGACTAAAACATTAGCCAAAAGACCCGCCTTAGTTGTAGGTATTGTGGTAGATCAAATGCGATATGATTATTTATATAAATACCAAGATCGTTATAGCGACAATGGCTTTAAGCGATTGATGCGAGAAGGTTTAAATTGCCAGGATAATCATTACAACTATGCTCCTACCGTTACTGCAGCAGGACATGCCAGTGTGTACACGGGAACTGTACCTGCAGTTCATGGTATTGTTGGCAATGATTGGACAGATGTGGCTTCAAGTAAGAAGGTATATTGTACAGATGACAGTACCGTTACTACGGTTGGAACTACGGGTAAAACCGGATTTATGTCACCCAAGAATCTTTGGACGAGTACCATTACGGATCAATTAAGAATGGCACAAAATTTTCACTCAAAAACGATTGCCATTGCCCTAAAAGACCGGGGAGCTATTTTGCCAGGAGGGCATACAGCGAATGGCGCATATTGGTATGATTCAAAAGAAGGTCGCTGGATTACTTCTACATTTTACATGAAAGAATTACCGGCATGGGTTCAGAAGTTTAATGCAGAAGAAAAAGCACTTACCTATGTCAAACAAGGTTGGAACACCTTATATCCTATTGAAACATATGTTCAAAGTGCGGAAGACAATTTACCTTTTGAGGGCAAATTACCTTCAGAAAAAACGCCTACTTTCCCACATGCATTAGAAGGACCAAATCCCTTAGAAATCATCCGTTCGACTCCTTATGGAAATTCCATCACCAAGGATTTTGCTTTAAAGGCGATTGAAGAAGAAAAATTGGGACAGAGTAATTCGACTGATTTTTTAGCAGTAAGTTTTTCATCCACCGATTATGTGGGTCATGCTTTTGGTCCTCAATCCATTGAATTAGAAGATACCTATTTGCGTTTGGACCGGGATATTGCCGAGCTATTAACTTATTTGGACAAAAAATTTGGTAAAGATCGTGTGTTGGTATTTTTAACAGCTGACCATGCTGTAGCCGAGGTACCAGGATATTTACATTCGAAGAAAATGCCTGGTGGAGTATTTGAAGCTGGTAAAGCTTTAACTGAAGCCAAAATTGCATTGCAGAAGGAATTTGGATCAGATAAATTAATTGTGGGAAGTGAAAACTCCCAATTGTACATTGATCATGCTTTGCTAGAGAAATTAGCCATCAATCGTAAAAAATTACATCAAGTAATTTCAACGGCTTATTCCAAAATAGAGGGTACATCCACCATTGTGGACATGCAAGATATTGCTAATAGTACCTTAATTCAACCATATAAAGAATTGGTATCGAATGGCTATCATCCAGCACGAAGTGGAGATTTCATGATTCTATTAAAACCACAATGGTTTATGGGAGGAAAAACTGGAACTACGCATAGTACTTTATATGCGTATGACACACATGTACCTTTACTGTTTTATGGTTGGAAGGTAAAACCTCAAGAAATAAGCAGTAGAACTAGCATTAGTGACATTTCAACTACCTTAGCAAATTGGTTAGGTTGTATGGAACCATCGGGAAGTATTGGTAAAATTATACCGATGGCTAAATAAGTATTGATAATCCAATTCATTTATAAATATTAAAAGAAAAATGGCTATTTTTGAGCCAAATTTTTGAACTAAATAAAGATTAACCTATGAAAATTGCGGTAGTAGGAACGGGATATGTTGGCCTTGTTACAGGAACATGTTTTTCAGAAACAGGTAATCACGTCACATGTGTTGATATCAATGAGGCTAAGATAAATCAAATGAAAGCGGGTGTTGTACCCATTTATGAACCGGGTTTAGAAGATTTATTTCACCGCAATGTGGGAGAAGGTCGTTTAAACTTTACGACTTCCTTGATAGAAGGAATTGAAGGGGCTAAAGTTATCTTTTTAGCTCTTCCAACGCCTCCAGGGGAAGATGGTTCGGCCGATTTGAAATACATATTGCAAGTAGCTAATGATTTAGGTCCTTTATTGAAAGAATACACGGTTATCATCGATAAAAGTACGGTTCCAGTAGGTACTTCAGAATTGGTCAAAAATGCCATTGCTCAACATGCCAAGGTCCCATTTGATGTCGTATCGAATCCTGAATTTTTACGTGAAGGTGTGGCCGTAGAGGATTTCATGAAACCAGATCGAGTAGTGATTGGAACTGAATCAGAAAGAGCTAAAGAATTAATGAGCAAATTATATGCTCCCTTGGTTCGTCAAGGAAATCCGATCATTTTCATGGATGAGCGCTCGGCTGAAATGACGAAATATGCAGCTAATGCATTTTTAGCAACGAAGATTACCTTTATGAATGAAATAGCCAATTTATGTGAATTGGTGGGTGCGAATGTAGATGATATCCGTCGTGGTATTGGTACCGATTCACGCATTGGCAAACGCTTTTTATTTGCAGGAATTGGTTATGGTGGAAGTTGTTTCCCAAAAGATGTTCAAGCATTGGCTAAAACCTCCGAAGAGAATAATTACAAGTTCCATATTTTGGATAGCGTGATGCGCGTGAATGAAAATCAAAAGACGAAATTGTTGCCGCAGGTTCGACAGTATTTTAATGAAGATTTAGCAGGAAAAACCATCGCAATTTGGGGATTAGCATTTAAGCCATATACGGATGATATTCGTGAAGCCCCTGCTTTGTATAATATTGAAGCATTATTAGAGGCTGGATGTACTATCAAGGCCTATGATCCAGAGGCGATGCCAAATGTACAGGCTTTATTAGGAGACAGTGTTCAATTTTGCAAGAATCCATATGAGGCATTAGAAGATGCTGATGCCTTATTAATTGTTACAGAGTGGCCACAATTCCGTACACCTGATTTCGATAAAATGGACTCGTTGCTTAAAAATAAAGTTATTTTTGATGGTAGAAATTTATATGAATTATCTCAAATGAAAGAATTGGGATATACGTATTACTCGATTGGCCGTCAAACCGTATTATCATAAATCATAGAAATGAAAAGAGTATTAATAACAGGAGGTGCAGGATTTTTAGGGTCACATCTTTGTGATCGTTTTATCAAAGAAGGGTTTCATGTAATTGCCATGGATAATTTAATCACGGGCGATTTAAAGAACATTGAGCACCTTTTTAAGCTTCCCAATTTTGAATTTTATCACCATGATGTAT
Organism: Aquirufa salirivi; assembly: GCF_045310485.1. Taxonomy (NCBI): domain Bacteria; kingdom Pseudomonadati; phylum Bacteroidota; class Cytophagia; order Cytophagales; family Flectobacillaceae; genus Aquirufa; species Aquirufa salirivi. The sequence continues at coordinate 200,273 of NZ_JBEWZH010000006.1, read as the reverse complement.
CCAAGTTCATTCATGTACCTGGTGAATTAGATTATATTTTACATTTTGCTTCCCCTGCTTCCCCGATTGATTATTTAAAAATACCGATACAAACCTTAAAAGTTGGATCCTTAGGAATTCATAATTGTTTGGGATTAGCACGTGTTAAAAATGCGCGTGTACTGATTGCCTCGACCTCGGAAGTTTATGGAGATCCATTGGTTCATCCGCAAACAGAAGAATATTGGGGAAATGTAAATCCGGTAGGTCCAAGAGGAGTTTATGATGAAGCTAAACGCTTCCAGGAGGCTATGACCATGGCTTATCATACCTATCATGGGGTAGAAACTCGTATTGTCCGCATATTCAATACCTACGGTCCTAGAATGCGCTTGAATGACGGTCGTGTTTTACCAGCATTTATAGGGCAAGCTTTACGCGGAGAAGATTTAACGATGTTTGGAGATGGTTCTCAAACCAGAGCTTTTTGCTATGTAGATGATTTGGTAGAAGGAATTTATCGCTTGCTTTTAAGTGATTATGCCCAACCCGTGAACATTGGAAATCCCGATGAAATCACCATCAAGGAGTTTGGAGAAGAAATCATCAAATTGACTGGAACAAGCCAGAAGTTAATCTCACTGCCCTTACCAACGGATGATCCGAAACAAAGAAAACCCGATATTACAAAAGCTAAAGCCATTTTAGGCTGGGAACCAAAGGTTACTAGAGCAGAGGGATTAAAGATTACCTATGAATATTTCAAATCATTGAGTCAGGACGACTTACATCGATTAGCGCATCATAAGGAGTTTAAATAAAACTCATAATATCTTGAAATTTAAAGGCCAGCTATCGCTGGCCTTTTTTATTGTCCCAACATTATCAAAGACTTGATAAAGAAATATGATTTAAAATAAAATTATTTTCAAAATCGTTATCAACGCACAACGCTGTCAAGGTTTAGAACCTTGCCAGCGTGAAAAATATGCGTTGAAAACAAAACAGGCGGCCCGAATGGGCCGCCTGTTTTAACATATTGAAATCGTGATTTTCGATTATTCGAAGATATAACGAATTCCTAATTGAGCTTGCCAAACGTTATTTACATTGATTGATTTTACAAATGAATCACGTAATAAGATGGTTTCATTAGCTCCTGAAGCATTTTGAATAACCTGAGTACCAATTTGATAAGTAACTGTTCCGTTAGACGCTGCAGTGAAGCGCAATGGGTTAGCGTTTGTTGGAACCCAACCTACACCCCAAGTATTATCAATTAAGTTACCCACGTTCAAAATATCGGCACGTAAACGGATGATATTTCTCTTGTTCTTACCAGTCTTAATGTGGAAATCTTGTTCCACAGTAAAGTCAAAACGAGTTAACCAAGGTGAATAAGCACCATTACGCTCAGCATACATACCACGACGGTTTTTCAAGTACTCGTTTCCATCGATGAAAAAATCAAATGCAGCAGCTTGTTCGGCTGGAGTATACGTACGACCACTTACTGTCAATGGTGTGAAAGTTAAATCCGAAGCTTTGTAAGGAACAAAGATTAAGTCATTGGTTTGACCATCTCCATTGAAGTCTGTTCCAAAAGTATAGGACTGACGGTAACCACTAGAAGACACCGCACCTAAAGTAAACATGGTAGAACCACCTAATTTACCACCATAATTTAAACGATAATTAACAAATCCTACAAAACGGTGACGCAAGTCGTTATCTGAGAATGAAGTTCCCAAATAGTTTTGACCATATTCAGTAGCAATATTGGCTTGTACCGTAGATCCTACCGATTGAATATCTTTAGCTACAGCATAAGTATAACCTAACATACCACCAAATCCATCAACTGTTGGTTTCTCTAATTTGGCTGTGAATGAATAAGACTCACCTTTATCTGTATTAGTTAACACAAATACGTTAGTAGTTGCCGAGTTAATGAAACGACCAGCAGTATTGAAACGATTACGGTTATCTGGACCAACAAAATTAGCCGCGGGTGCTTTTAAGTTGGCATCAATGTAACGTAAAGAATTAATGTTCTTATTGTAGATAGCCTCCAATGTTCCTACTAAGCCCCATGGCAATTTCTTGTCGATGGCAAAGTTAGTTTTCCAAATCATTGGGTTTTTCAAATCCTCCGTAGAAGCATTCACTACATAAGCTGGCAATTTATTGATGTCAGTAGTAGCTGGCTTATAAACAGTCGGATTCAATGTAAATGGATATGCTGTTGTGTTAGTAGCTGAAATAACTGCTGTATTCACACCATTATTACCCAATTGGTTAGACACCAATACTTGAGGAATTCTAGATACGAAGAAACCAGTACCACCACGAATTTGTAGCGATTTATCTCCATTCACATCATAGTTAAAACCGATACGTGGTGAAACTAATAATTTCGCTGGAGGAAAAGCTCCCGTATTTACTTTCAAATCTTGACCTTTCTCATCTTTGTAAGTTAAACCTGCTACGATTGGATTGTAAAAATCAGCAGAAGTAGAATTGTCATAAGAGAACAAATCAAAACGAATACCACCTGTAACTTTGAATTTCTCTGAAACTTGGAATTCATCCTGTACATAAGCTGAGTAAGTCGAAATCTTCAATTGTTGTAAAGGCTCAGCACCATCAGGCAATAAAGAGTAACGGTAGTTAAAACGAGGCATCACTACTGGAGAAATTGCCAAATTTGGATTGGCTTTATAAGCTAAAGCCGCCGTTTTAAAATCGTTGATTGAGTTAAATACATAAACACCATTCGATGAAGGGAAGAATACGTTATTTGACACAAAATACTCATAGCTTAATCCGAATGTGAATGTGTGCTTATCACTGAAATAAGTCAAATTGTTCGTAAAATTCAAAGTCGAATAATTCAACTTGTTATTCGGAGTAAATGGATCCATACCTAAAGCGGTATAAGTAGAACCATCTTTTAAGATATCAATGGTTGGAAACAAAGCTGTTTGAGCTCTATCTTCAATTTGCTTATTATATGTCGCAATAAAGTTGTTCGCAAACTTCGAATTAATCGTAGAGTTTAATTCTGCTACAATGGAACGCGTGTTATCTTGAATAATATAACCTGTATTTTGTGGCGACAAGGCTAAAGCTGAGTTAGTACGATTACCATTTCCAGCCGTATTACTACTGTTTGAATTGGAAATGATGGATCCTGATTGAGAGTCGTGTTGGGAATAACGAATCGTCAATTTGTTGTTGTTATTGATGTTATAATCCAAACGCAACAAACCTTTCTTAGAAGTAACCTCATTGTTGAAGTTATCGATAGCACCAATTTCATAGTTGAAATTAGTCTTCATGAAATTTCCTAAATCTTCGATATCAGAAGCCAACACACGAGAAACGTTACCCGTAGCACCTGAACGGTTAGCTGACCAGTTTAAAGCTGGTGTAGAACTCTTGAATTCTTCGTAGTTAGCAAAGAAGAATAATTTATCCTTAATTAAAGGTCCACCTACACGGAAACCAGTTGTTTTTTCAGAAATATTAATGGAAGGTAAATCTCTCCCATCTGCTTTCTTTCCTACTAAATCACTATTTCTAAATATATGATATGCCGAACCTGTAAAATCGTTGGTTCCAGAGCGAGTAACGGCGTTGATACCGGCACCTGCAAAACCCGACTGACGAACGTCAAAGGGAGCAATGTTAATTTGAATTTGCTCAATCGCATCCAAAGATACCGCTGTGGTTCCTGTACGACCACCTGCTTGAGATGAACTACCTAATCCAAAACCATTATTAAATACAGATCCGTCAATCGTGAAGTTATTGAAACGTGAATCTTGTCCAGCAAATGAACGTCCGTTACTATACGCATTATATTTAGTAATATCATCGATAGTACGTCCGATAGTCGGCAATCCGTTGATCGTTTCTGTAGAAAATGAAGTAGCCGCTCCAGTTCTGTTTGAACTAAACAAATCTGAACGAGATGACTTAACCACCACTTCTTGTAATTGTTGACCTTCTTCTTCTAATTTAAAACTTACGTTTGTCGAAGTTCCCAAACTAGTGAATAAGTTATCTTTTACCTGATCTTTGTAACCAACAAAAGTTACTTTTAACACGAATGGTCCACCCACACGAACACCAATTAGCGTATAGCGACCAGCGGCATTGGTAGCTACTCCATACTTGGTACCTGATGGAGTGTGTACAGCTAAAACGCTAGCACCTGGCAAAACTTCTCCTTTAGCATCGGTAACTGTACCAGTAAAAGAGGAGCTTGTAACTTGAGCAAATAGCTGCCCAATCGGCAATGCCATCAAAAGCGCAAAAAACGCCCCCAATAACACAGAATGAGTAATAAATCTTTTCTGCATAAATTTGGAATTTAGTTATAATTGAGTTGAAAGATATTTACACAAAATAAATGTAAAAAATCAAATACTACAACTGTTTGATAAAAGTCATATAAAGTAAAATTGTACTAATCAACTGATAATTAGAACTTATAAAGCATTTTCTGTAAATATTTACATGTATAGGCTCATCTAATTGTACTATTTTGCCTTAAATCTTAACACAAACTTAATTTTTAATTATTTAAAGAATATTTTTGTATCACTGAATTAAATTTATCGATCTTGGACACTAGCATAAAACTGACCTCGTTTTCCCATGGAGCGGGTTGTGGATGTAAAATTTCACCTCAAATTTTAGATCAAATTTTACATACGGATACCCCTAAAAAAAACCATCCATTACTTTTGGTAGGAAATGAAAGTAGAGACGATGCTGCCGTATTTGATTGGCAAAATGGAGAAGCGGTTATTTCTACTACAGACTTTTTCATGCCCATCGTGGATGATCCTTTTGATTTTGGAAAAATTGCTGCGACCAATGCCATTTCAGATATCTATGCTATGGGTGGTTCGCCCCTCATGGCCATCGCCATTTTAGGATGGCCCATTGATAAATTAGCTCCAGAAATTGCCAAAAAAGTATTGGAGGGAGGGCGTGCTGCCTGTGCCGAAGCTGGAATTCCTTTGGCAGGTGGACATTCCATTGATTCCCCTGAACCTATATTTGGTTTAGCCGTTACGGGTAAAGTCAAAAAGGAACATCTAAAACAAAATGATCAGGCTACCGAATCTTGCTTGTTATATTTAACCAAGCCATTGGGTGTAGGTATTTTAACTACAGCTCAAAAAAGAGGTATTGTTAGTCCTGAGGACCTAGCCATCGCAGTCAAGCAAATGAGTACACTCAATCAATTTGGGGAAAATTTAGGGCCCTTAGACTATGTTAAATCCTTGACTGATGTGACAGGTTTCGGTTTATTAGGTCATTTAGTCGAAATGTGTGATGGATCTGGAGTCAGTGCTCAATTATATTTTGATAAAATTCCGGCCCTTCCACAGATTAATTTTTATTTGGAACAAAAATGTTTCCCAGGTGGTACTTCTCGAAATTGGGCAAGTTATGGACACCGTGTAGAAGATGGCATATCGGAAATCCAACAACTTATAGGTGCTGATCCACAAACATCTGGTGGTTTATTGATTGCTGTAGAAGCCACATCTCAAGCCGAATTTGAATCTTTCGCACAAAGCCAAGGATTTAACCTACAAGTAATCGGAAAAACTCTTCCTAAGAAAGAAAAAGCAATTTATATTCAATAAATGAAACTATACTTCAGAAAAGTAGGAGATCAAGGCCCTGCCATCATCATTCTACATGGTATATTTGGTTCATCAGACAATTGGTTGGGCATAGCCAAAGTCCTTTCAGATAAATTCCAAGTGTATTTAGTAGATCAAAGAAATCATGGGCAATCTCCCTGGTCAGATGAGTTTGACTACCAAGTCATGTCGGAAGATTTATTGGAATTCATACAAGAGCATGCATTGAACAAACCCATCATCATGGGTCATTCCATGGGCGGAAAAGTTGTGATGCAATTTGCCTTAAATCATCCAGATCTAGCACAAAAAATGGTGGTCGTTGACATCGCACCTAAATATTACCCTGTACATCATACGGCCATTTTGGAAGGTTTAAATAGCTTGGATTTAACAAATCTTGGAAGTAGAACCGAAGCCAATGAACATTTAAAACGATTTGAGGAAAAAGAAGGAGTTCGTCAATTTTTATTGAAAAATCTTTACCGAAATGATCAGCAAAAATTTGCTTGGCGAATAAATGTGCCTGTAATCACCAAGAACATTGATGTAGTGGGTCATGAACTTTGGGTTAAAGACTCCGTGGATATTCCTGCCTATTTCATCAAAGGTGCTGAATCTCATTATATCCAAGCGGAAGATGAGCGTTATATTGCTGAAATTTTTCCCAATTTTGAGCTGATAGAAATCCCTCATGCAGGTCACTGGGTACAGGCAGACCAACCTGAAGAATTTGTCGAGGTTTTACGAAGTCTTTTATGAAAATCTATTTGATTCCTTGTCCTATCGCTGAAAATACTGCGACTCAAGTATTGGCACCTGAAGTCAGTCAAGCCATTTTAGCTTGCCAGCATTTTTTGGTTGAAAATGTACGTACAGCACGCAGATTTATCAGTGAATTAAAATTAGGCATCAAGATCGAAGACTTAGTTTTTGAAATATTAGATAAAGACAGTAGCGAATCGCTTGTAGAAAAGTTCATTCAAACGCAAGCCCAAGCTAATCATTCGATTGGTATCATATCCGAGGCAGGTTGTCCTGGAATTGCCGATCCTGGTGCTTTAGCTGTATCCATTGCGCATAAATTACAAATAGAAGTTGTCTCCTTGGTTGGCCCTTCTTCTATCCTACTGGCCTTAATGGGTTCTGGATTTTCGGGTCAAAGTTTTTGTTTTCATGGTTATTTACCCATAGACAAAAATGCCCGCATCAAAAAGATAGAACAATTACAAAAAGAAGTAGAGAAATCAGGGCAAACTCAATTATTCATTGAAACACCCTATCGTAATAATGCCCTATTGTCCGATTTATTGCTAAGCTGCCCCAAGCATCAATTAATTTGCATTGGCTGTGATATTCAATCACCAACAGGTTTTATTCAAACCAAAACGGTAGAAGCTTGGGGGAAATCACTTCCCGATTTGCATAAAAAACCCTGTTTATTCTTAATAGGGCAACATCAATTTACAGGAAATAAGTAATTTGCATCCAAAACAAATCATTCGTGGTATATAAAGAAGTTTTTACCTGTAATCCATTTCAAGAAAACACCTATTTACTTTGGGATGATGCTGGGAATGGAATCATTTTTGATCCAGGCTGCCACAATTACGAAGAAAGAAAAATTATCACCGACTTCATTGAATCCAACAACATTCAATTGAAGTATTGCCTCAATACCCATGCCCACATTGATCATGTCTTGGGGGTGCATTACTTTAAAGAGCATTTCAAGATTCCTTTTGCTTTACATCCTAAAGATTTACCTTTATTGAAAGATGCGGCGAATCGGGCGGCGGTTTATGGCTTTCCTGCTTTCCAAGCTGTGGAAGTAGACCGTTTTTTGGAAGACGATGAAGTCATTGAAATTGGAGAAATGAAGTTAAAGGTATTGTTTGTTCCAGGACATGCACCAGGACATGTAGCCTTTTATCTGGAAGAGCAAGGCTGGCTATTGGATGGAGATGTACTTTTTAGGCGAAGTATTGGCCGAACTGATTTCCCACTTTGCAATCACGCAGACTTGGTAAATAGTATTCAGAATCAATTGTATGTATTACCTGAAGAAACGGAAGTTTTTCCGGGTCATGGAGGAAGTACAACTATTGGCGTAGAAATGATTCAAAATCCATTTGTAAGAGCATAATATGTCCATAAAAAAAGAAATACCCAATACCTTAACCTTAGGCAATTTATTGGCTGGCTGTTTTGGCATCTATTTTGTCATGCAAGGACATATTTTATGGGCATCCTATTGCATCATTATTGCATTGATATGTGATTTCTTGGATGGTTTTCTAGCTAGGTTATTGCATGCATATTCAGATTTAGGCAAAGAGCTGGATTCCTTGGCCGACATGGTATCCTTTGGTGTATTACCTACATTCATGCTTTTTCATTTGGTTGAAGCCAGCTGTGGAACACAATGTTCTGTGGGCCTATTCGGCTTTTATAAACCATTTATCGTTTTTTCTTTGGCCATTTTTTCTGCTTATCGATTGGCAAAGTTCAATGTAGATACCCGACAAAGTGATCAGTTTATTGGCGTACCGACTCCTGCTAATGGAATCGTGATTACAGCTTTGCCTCTCATTTTAGAGTTTCAACCGGAGTTTAGTGACTATGTACTTAATTTTAAAGGTTTATTGATCTACTCTGTGATCATGAGTTATTTACTCGTGTGTGAGTTGCCCTTAATGGCCTTTAAGTTTAAAACTTGGGATTGGAAAAGCAATCAAATTAAATTCATTTTCCTAGTTTTTTGTGTTGCTGGACTGATTTTCCTTAAATTTGTAGCATTGCCACTGTTAGTTGCATCCTATATTCTCCTTTCAGGAGTTCTTTACATACTAAATACCCAAAAAAAATGAAATTTTTAGCTGAAATTAATGTAATGCCTCAAAAAGAAATCCTTGATCCACAAGGTAAAGCTGTGCGTATAGGTTTACAAAACTTAGATATTCATCAGGTGGCTGATGTGCGTATTGGCAAACATATCCAGCTACAAATAGAAGCTAGTTCGGAGGCTGAAGCCAACGAAATTGTCACCAATGCTTGCAAGAAATTATTAGCGAACTTGATTATGGAGGAATTTGACTTCGTATTGAAAGCAATCTAAATATTAAGGGAATCTGTTGGAGTCATTTCCGACAGATTCCTTTTAAAATTGACCTGTTTGCAATAAGACCAAGGTACAGGCTTCATCTGTCAATATTCCCTCCATTTCTAGGCTCTTCCTTAGCTTTTCATTTTCGGTGCCAGGATTAAATATCACCCTTCTAGGTTTTAGTTTTCGTAGGTAGTCCAATAGTCCATCTTGATTTTGTGGACCTACATACAAAGTGACCGTATCTACGTTATCCTCGATCCAATCATTGGGATGGATTATTAATCCCAACAATTCTCCTTTTTTGATCCCTACCAAAATAATTTCATGCCCCTTTTGGTGCAACATTTGGGCCGCTAAATAAGAATAACGTTGGGGATTTAGTGAGGCTCCGTAGATTAAAACTTTCATGAAATTAAGGATCAAATTGACAAGCAAAAATACTTATTCTTTTTCGATTCGAGTGGCCTTGGAGGTATTAATGAATAATTAGTCTAATCATTTCAAAAGGAACTTCCACTTTAAAATATATCCATAAGCTTATTTGAAGCTAATAAAAACAAATTCCCTATGGCCTTTGACACAATAGAAGACTTTAAGAAGTATGTAGTACACAAATACAAGAAAGAAATGAAATGTATTTATAAATATGGACATTGACGCAATGAAAACAATTTGACGACCATCCTTACAAGAAATATCAAAGATGATAAAAAGGCAATTGGCAAAATTATATCACCAGATATATTCATCACGCATATTAAGTATGATTCCTCGCTTTGACGATGCATGTCAAAGAAGTAAAACTGAGTCAAATCAATTTAAAACCACTCATCCTTTTTTTCAAGTAAAGAATCAAAATGTTTAACAATTTTAGCCATTGTTTTTCGTTTTGACCTAAACTATTGCAATTCGAAACAACAATTAAATTGCGATTACTACCGTTCTATAATACGTACAATTAATACTATGACCGCCTTAAAAAACTATTGGAATGAGCAATGGAAGCGCATTCCGTTCCCTGAATTTGATAATCAAATTCACTATGAAATCTCTAATTATGGCCGAGTAAAAAGCTTTCAGAATAATCCAGAGGGTGATCTGATTCAAGGTTCAATGATTCAAGGATATCGTTCACTCAACATTCGCTTTCAGCAAAAATCAGCTAATCGCTACATCCACAAATTAGTGGCGCAGTGTTTTATTGATAAAAAAGAGGAATCCGACAATTTTGTATTGCATATGGATCATGACAAAATGAATAACCGAGCAGAAAATTTAGCTTGGGGAAATCGTAGTTTGGTCACCTCTCACAATAAAAATAACCCCAGTGTCATTAATCGTCAAATTCCGAAAAGAACCAAAAATTATAAGCTGACGGAAAGCAAAGTTTTGATGATTAAAAAGATGCTAAAATCAGAAAAAAGCCGTTTTAAAATGATTGCCAAGCAATTTGGTATCACCCATACACAGCTAAACCGCATTCGTTCGGGCGAAAACTGGAAACATGTTAAACTAGAAGAATCAGGAGTCATGTAAAAAAAGGAGCGATTAAATAATCGCTCCTTTTTTTATTAAAATAATGCCGATGCTATTGATCGGACACTATCTGATTTGCTCATGGTATAAAAATGCAAAGCTGGAACACCCGCTTGGATCAATTCTTTACCTTGTTGAATAGCCCATTCAATTCCTGCTTGTTTAATCCCTGCAGGATTAGAAGCAGATAACACGGATTTAGCTAGTTCTTGTGGAATTTCCAAATGAAAAATAGCTGGCAATACTTCCAATTGTTTTGCTGTAGCAAGTGGTTTAATCCCTGGTATAATAGGTACTTGAATACCTATGCTTCGACAAGCTTTTACAAAATCAAAGTACTTTTGGTTATCAAAAAACATTTGGGTAACAACATAATCAGCCCCAGCATCTACTTTTTGTTTTAAATAGTGTAGGTCGGTATCTAAAGAAACTGCTTCGAAATGCTTCTCAGGATAAGCAGCTACTCCCACACAAAAATTCGTAGGGAATGATTCGGTTTCTTCGTACAACAAATGTCCCTTATTCATTCGACTAATTTGTTCCACCAATTCATTGGCATAGGCATGTCCACCCAATTTAGGAATAAATCGATCCTCCCCTTTTTCTTGATCACCACGAAGGGCAAGCACATTTTCAATGCCTAAATAATGTAAATCAATCAAAAAATCTTCTGTTTCTTCCTGCGTAAATCCTCCACAAATAACGTGAGGAACAGCTTCCACCTTGAATTTTTGCATCAATGCCGCGCAGATACCTAAGGTGCCTGGGCGTTTTCTTATAGGAATTCGCTTTAACTCCCCATTGACCAATTTCTCTATAAATTCTTCACGATGGTAAGTAACTTCAATAAAGGGTGGCTTAAATTCCATCAATGGCTCTATATGCCTCATTAATTCCCCTAAATGTTGTCCTTTGACGGGAGGGATAATTTCGATGGAAAATAAGGTTTTGCCTCCTGAATTCTTAAAATACTCGGTAATTTTAGTCATATGTTATGCATCGTAATTTAATACAGGACTTAACCAGCGTTCAATCTCCTCTACTGGCATCTGCTTGCGCTGGGCGTAATCCACCACTTGGTCTTTGGTAATTTTACCTAATCCATAATATGTTGATTTAGGATGCGAAAAGTAAAAACCTGAAACAGAAGATGCAGGATACATGGCATAACTTTCTGTTAATTGTATCCCAATTTTATCTTCGGCATCTAACAATTCAAACAGTCGCTTCTTTTCTGTATGGTCTGGACAAGCTGGATAACCAGGTGCAGGTCGTATACCCTTGTATTTCTCTGCAATAAGATCTTCATTGGATAAATCTTCACCACGTTCATATCCCCAAAATTCCTTACGCACACGTTCATGCAATAATTCTGCCAAAGCTTCCGCCAAACGGTCAGCTAAAGCTTTCACCATGATGGAATTATAATCATCGTGTGCTTTGTCATACTTTTCAAGTAGGGCCTCAATACCAATACCGGCAGTTACAGCAAATGCTCCTACATAATCAGTCTCCCCTGTTTCTAAAGGCGCCACAAAATCACTTAAACAGTGATTCGCTAAATTGGCCGCTTTTACATTTTGCTGACGTAAATGATGCAGCCATTGACTCGAATCAGAAGTTGAATCATTTTTCTGAATCTCATATTGAACATGGATATGCTCTCCATGCTTTTCACAGGCTACTTTATTTTCATTGACTTTAATTTCATGTAAAATAATGTCGTCTCCAAAAGCATTTGCTGGGAAAAATCCAAGTGCAGCTTTCGCCTGCAAGGATTTATCTCGAATAATTTCAGCCAGTAAATCTTGTGCATCTTGGAATAGTTTCTTGGCTTCATGACCAACTACTGCATCATCAAATATGCGAGGGTATTTACCACTCAATTGCCAAGTAGCAAAGAAAGGCGTCCAATCAATGTATTTAGCAATTTCAGCCAAAGAATAATCTTCAAAATACTTGACACCCAAGAAATTAGGTTGATGGGATTTAAAATCTGTCCAATCAATTCCTCGTGATTTTTGTCTGGCTTGATCAATTGTCAAATAGTTTTTCTCTTGTTGACGCGCGGCATGTTGCACCCGTATTTGAGCATATTCCACTTTGATTTCGTTGAATATTTCCTTCTGAGATAATTCACTCTGCAATAATCTACCCGCCACAGGTACAGAGCGTGAAGCATCCAATACGTGAATAACAGGTCCATCGTAATGTGGATCAATTTTTACTGCAGTGTGTAAGCGAGAGGTTGTAGCTCCTCCAATTAACAAAGGTATGGTAAAGCCCATACGCTTCATTTCTTTGGCTACGTAAACCATCTCATCTAAACTAGGGGTAATTAACCCTGACAAACCTAAAATATCCACTTGGTGCTCTTTGGCAGCTGCCAAAATCTTTTCGCAAGATACCATAACACCTAGGTCAATAACTTCATAGTTATTACATGCTAACACGACACCTACAATATTTTTACCGATATCATGCACATCACCTTTAACCGTGGCTAATAATATTTTTCCAGCAGAAGAGCTCTCTCCTACTTGTTTTTCTGCTTCAATATAAGGCAACAAATAGGCTACCGCCTTTTTCATGACACGGGCAGATTTTACCACCTGTGGTAAAAACATTTTTCCCGCACCAAACAAATCACCCACCACATTCATTCCATCCATCAAAGGACCTTCAATCACTTGGATTGGGCGTTCAACTAGCTTTCTAGCTTCTTCGGTATCCTCATCAATAAACTCCGTCAAACCCTTGATTAACGCATGTTCAAGGCGCTTATTGACAGGCATTTTCCTCCACGCATCATCAAATACTTGTTCTTTTCCGGAGGACTTAACCGTATCGGCAAAAGCCACTAATTTCTCCGTTGCATCTGGGTTTCTATTGAGAAGTACGTCTTCACACAAATCCCGTAATGGTTGAGAAATTTCATCGTAAACACCTAACTGACTGGCATTAACGATACCCATGTCCATACCCGCTTGGATGGCGTAGTATAAAAATACCGTGTGCATGGCTTCACGAACTACTTCGTTTCCTCGGAAAGAAAATGAAATATTAGAGACTCCGCCTGATACTTTGGCATGAGGAAGATTTTTCTTGATCCAGGCTGTGGCTTGAATGAAATCATTGGCATAATTATTATGCTCTTCCATTCCTGTAGCTACAGTCAAAATATTCGGGTCAAAGATGATATCCTGAGGTGGGAATGCCACTTCATTGACTAAAATATCATAGGCTCTTTGACAAATTTCGATACGACGTTGGTAAGAGTCCGCTTGACCTTGTTCATCAAAAGCCATAACCACCACAGAAGCCCCGTATCTTTTTACTTTTTTAGCTAATTCGATGAACCGATCTTCGCCTTCTTTCAAAGAGATCGAATTCACGACTGATTTACCTTGAACGCACTTCAAACCTGCCTCGATGACCTCCCATTTGGAAGAGTCAATCATGATAGGCAAACGAGAAATATCAGGTTCAGACATCAATAAATTCAAGAATTGAGGCATCATTTTGACCCCGTCAATCATCCCTTCATCGAGGTTGACATCCAATATTTGAGCGCCCCCATCTGCTTGTTCTCTGGCTATGGCTATAGCTTCTTCAAAATTCTCCTCACGAATTAAACGGGCAAATTTCTTAGAACCCGTCACATTACAACGCTCCCCGATGTTGACAAAATTGGTTAATTCTGTAATCTCCAGCGGCTCTAAACCAGACAGTTTTTGGTTTGAATTATCGCTTGGTAATTGATGAGGAGGATACTTGGCTGCCGTTTCAGCTATTAAGCGAATGTGTTCTGGAGTGGTTCCACAACATCCACCAATGATATTAATAAAGCCATTTTGTAAATAATCCTCAATGACCAAAGCCATTTCTTCTGGACTTTGATCATATTCACCCATTTCGTTCGGTAGACCTGCATTGGGGTGAGCTGAAACTAAAAAGGGTGATTTATCAGAAAGTGTCTTGATGTATGGGCGCATTAAATCTGCTCCCAAAGCACAATTTAAACCTACCGACAATAAAGGCATGTGCGCAATGGAAGTCAAAAATGCCTCCGTGGTTTGACCAGAAAGCGTTCTTCCAGAAGCATCCGTAATAGTCCCAGATACCATTACTGGCAAATAAGGTTTATCTGGATTTTGATTGAAATACTGATCAATAGCAAAAAGTGCTGCTTTGGCGTTTAAGGTATCAAATACCGTTTCAACCAAAAGCAAATCAACACCACCATCCACCAATCCCTTTACTTGCTCTTGATAGGCCTCAACCAGTTCGTCGAATGAAACAGCTCTAAATCCTGGATCGTTGACATCAGGAGATAAAGACAAAGTCCGGTTGGTAGGCCCAATGGAACCTGCCACATAACGTGGTTGATCTGGATTTTTCAGACTATACTCATCAGCGACTTCCTTGGCTATCTTGGCTGATTCAAAATTCAATTCATAAACCAAATCTTCCATATGGTAATCTGCCATGGCAATGGAAGTACCTGAGAAGGTATTGGTTTCAGCAATATCTGCCCCAGCCTCAAAATATTTAGCATGAATTTCCTTAATGACATCTGGCCGTGTAATGGACAACAAGTCATTATTTCCTTTTACCTCGTGAGGAAAGTCTTTAAATCTTTCTCCGCGGTAATCGGCATCTGTTAATTGATATTGTTGAATTAAGGAACCCATGGCACCATCTAGCACCAAGATTCGATCTTTCAAACGATCCAAAATATTTTGTTTCTGCATATAGATATAAACCTTCTCCGAATCGTACAAAAATTCGAATATTCACATAAAAATCTGATAAAGATACACCTTTTGCAGGTTTAGATAAAGGGAATTTAATTTAAAGGAAGCCTAATTTCTTGATTTTTTCTAAATCAGAAGGACTATCAATTCCAACCGTTTCATGTTGGGTTTCGATGAGTTTAATTTGAAATCCATGCTGCAACCAACGAAGCTGTTCCAACATTTCAGCCTTTTCTAAACTAGAAACGGGTAATTGACTTAAGATGGGTAAAACATCTGTGCGATAGGCATATAATCCAATGTGCTTAAAAAAGTGATGGTGATCAAACCAATCCTCGGTAGCAACACCGCGTAAATAAGGAATGGTTTGACGAGAAAAATACAAAGCATTATGTTGATCATCCATGACCACCTTAGGTACATTGGTATTGAACAAGGTTAGTTCGTCGTGAATTTCTTTTACCAAAGTCAGAATTGGTGCATTACTTGCAAATCCAGAGCTAAGCTCTAGCAATTGATCGGGGTTAATGAAAGGTTCATCTCCTTGTATATTCACTAAATAATCCACTGGACTATCTAAATAACTTAATATTTCGGCACAGCGGTCGGTACCTGATTGATGTGACTCATCTGTCATCATGACTTCCGCACCAAATTTCTTGGCTACCGAAAAAATACGTTCATCATCAGTAGCAATGATGATTCGTTCCCATCCGGGAACGGATGCAACTTGATCATAGGTCCGTTGGATCATGGGTTTCCCTCCCAAATCAACCAATGGTTTTCCTGGAAAGCGAGTAGAAGCATACCTAGCTGGGATTACGGCTACGACTTTTTTGCCTTGCATCATATTCAGATGTACGTTAATTGATAGAATATTGCCAAATTTGCACATTATTTGCCTAGAAACCTTTCGTCTGTCTTGAAAAAAAAATTCCATTACCGTTTTCCACAACATATCTGGAGCCTAGGCTATTGGGGATCAAAAGATACTCCCAAGCTTTGGATTGAGGCGAAAGATGCTCAGCAAGGAAATTGGTATTCCTACGATTTTGAAAACAATGAAATCAGCGTTATTTCATCGATTCCATCGCATAGTAGTCATTTGCAATGGTTAAAAGGCAGAGAAAAACTAGGGATTTTTGTTCGTTTACAATCAGGAAAGAATCCAGGAATTGAAGCCATAGAAGCCTATGATTTACAACAGGGGAAATGCCAATATGTGATTGAAAGCCAACAAGCCAAAGAATTAAGCGAAGATCAGCTGATTATCCAACAGGGGAATTCTGTATTGCTATTGGATTTGGATACTGGAACAATATTGAGTGAACAAAAAACCTCACCTGATTTGGCAAGTTTTTCTTTTGAAAGTCCGCATCATATTGAAGAAAGTCAGGAACAATTTAGTGCCTTCAAACAATTTTTTAGTTTAAAATTCAGTTTACAGATTGCAAAGGGTTTGGATTATTGGGAAGGCGAGGATAAGCTAATTTTTTCTTATTATCTTTACGATGGTGCTTGGAAAAATTACCTGCTGGTCTGTGACCTTAACTTCCAAATTTTACTGCATGAATTACTGGAGGAGGGTGAATTAATGGGATATCATACCTTTCAAATTTTCCAAAATCACCTTTTATTTATTCAACAAAAGCTACAACTAGAAATCTATGAATTTTAAATCATTTATACTCTTCCTATTTATTTGTGTGGGTATTTCCTTACAAATAAACGCCATTACGGTAGATTCACTTGGCTTAAAAAAAGAAAACAATAAAACATATATCGTATTTAAAGTAGGTGCTAAACAATCCTTGTTTTCTATACTTCGTCGATATAATTTATCCTTAACAGAATTTAAACAGGTTAATCCAGAAATTGCCATTCCAGTAAAAACAGGAGAATTGGTATTTATTCCACTGCATTATTTGGAGGAAAGTCCGAGTATTTTGAAAACCATTGACAAGCCAAATGAAGCAAGTGTGGCACCGGTAGCCAATGAAAAAATGGTGGAAGATGGAAACAAGTCAGATAAAGGGATACATATAGTAGCTAGAAGACAAGGTTTATTGACTATCGCCAATATGCATCAGGTGACTATGGCTCAAATCAGAAAGTGGAATAACTTAACTTCTGATCGATTACAAGAAGGTCAACGATTGATTATTGCTGAACCTAGTGCTGCTACGAGTATTGACAAGACAGGTCTTTTGCCTAGCAAAATGGAAAAGACTACTACAAGTACAGAAGCAAAAATTGACATGACTTTACCCGTCGCCAAAGAAAACCCAGCAGCGGCTAGCACTACACCAGAAGGAAGTACAAGCCAAGAAGGAATTCGTAAGACCATTGAGACTGGAATTGCTGAACTAATCGATGTTCCAGATAATTCAGGAAAGTATTTGGCTTTACATAAATCTGCTCCTATTGGAACATTGGTATTAGTGAAAAATTTGGCCAACAATCAAAGTATATGGGTTAAGGTGATTGGAAGATTACCGAATACCGACAATAAAGTTATTATCAAATTATCCCCTAAAGCATTTGAGCGATTAAATGCCATTGATAAACGTATTCGAGCTGAAATTAGTTATTTAGTTCAATAAGATGGCGAAACGTAAAAGACCCATTACCGCAGGAAATGTAGTATTTGAGATATTTTTTATCTTATCCTACCCTTTCATTGCTACATTTTCGGTTTTAGTAACCATTTTGGTTTGGATTTTCTCCTTACCTTCCAAAATCATAGCCTTCTTTGGTTCAAAAAAATAGGACGATGCAGCAGGAACTGGCTGAGCTACTGAATAATAAAGTGGCATTTTTCAATCATCCTAGATTCATTGAACATGATCCCATTTCTATCCCGCATTTATTTAGTCAACAGCAGGATATAGAAATTATGGGATTTTGGGTTGCGATGTTAGCTTGGGGGCAGCGAAAAACCATCTTGCAAAAAGGAAGAGAGTTAATTGACTTAATGGATGGAGCACCTTATGATTTTGTCATGAACCATCAATCTAAAGATCTCCAAAGGTTTGAATCCTTCAAACATCGAACTTTTAATAGTACCGATACCTTGTATTTTCTTTCATTTTTTCAAAGACATTATCAGCAGCATCCTAGTTTAGAAATGGCTTTTACCCAAGGTGAATTTAATTCGGAAAATGAAAGTATAGAACAAGCCTTGAATGGGTTTTACGGCTATTTTTTTGATTGTGAATGGGCTCCCAAAAGGACGAAAAAACATGTGTCAGCTCCATTAAAAAACTCTGCATGCAAAAGATTATGCATGTTTTTAAGGTGGATGGTAAGGAAAGATGAGGCAGGAGTAGATTTTGGAATTTGGTCAAAAATATCTCCCAAACAATTAATTTGTCCTTTAGATGTGCATTCGCAAAGAACAGCAGAAAAATTAGGCTTAGTAAAGACTGGCCCCACTACTTGGAAGAAGGCCTTAGAGCTAACCCATGTATTAAAACAAGTTGATGCAACAGATCCTGTGAAATATGATTTTGCTTTATATGGCATGGGAATAGAAGATAAAACACGATGGAAATAAACTTTTTTGATTCTGCCGATGGCCGAGTTGTTCAATTAAAAAATCCACAAACTGGTGAATCCGCAGAGATTTTACAAGATGTAGGTGGTGCATTAAAAAGCCTCCATGTATTGATACAAGGAAAGCTTGAAAATATTATTACTATTCCACAGGAAGGTCAATATTCCATGACAGAAAATGACTTATATCCAAGTGCCTTACTTTGTCCCTGGGTTAACCGAGTAAGAAATGGAAATTATTCTTTTTTAGGAAAAAACTACCAATTACCCATCAATGAAAAGGCTTTGGGTAATGCCATTCATGGATTTTTGGCGAGAAGAAACTTCGAATTAGGCCATCAAGAATGCAATCAGGAATATGCCCGAATAGAACTAATTTATACCTACACCGGTGATTTTGAGGGTTATCCCTTCCCATTTCAATATACCTGGGAATTCACGTTGTACTCCCATGGGAAATTGGATGTTTCGATGAAATGTCAAAATACGGGAGAAGGCGAAATGCCATTTGCCTGTGGCTGGCATCCCTATTTTCAAATACCAGGAACAGATTTGGTTGATTACCACATTTTCTTTCAAGGAAAAAGTCGATTTTTATCTGATTCACAAATGATTCCTATGAAAGAGGAATTGCTGGAAATGAAAGACGGATTATCCTTTAGAACTCAACAAATTGACCATGTTTTCCGATTAAATCCTAGCGAAATTCATGTGACTGAGTTAGTTGATACCAAACTAAAAAGGGCGCTTTTTGTGCAGCAATCAAGTCAATTGTTCCCATTTCTGGTAGTTTTTGCTCCAGCCAATGAGCAGTGTGTAGCGATTGAACCCATGACAGCCAATACGGATGCGATGAATACGTTGGACGGACTAATTCAGTTAAAATCGAAAGATTTTTTTCAAGGAAATGTACAAATTTGGGTAGGAAATCCGTTAGAGCACACAAGGTAGAACAATCATTTTTGTACATTTGTCTCATGAAGGTCCATTTTTTCCTAATTTTCGCTGGCATTTTTATTGCTTTTCAGTCGATGGGCTCGATGAAACCTGACAGTGTCGTAAGAAAATGGAAGCAGGAATTCACCACGGGTATAAACCTAAATCAATCAAGCTTTAGTGATAACTGGAAAGGTGGGGGAACTAATACATTCGCGACAGGCTGGTATTTAAACCATTCGGCTAATGTGCAAAATAATTCATGGCGCTTAGCGAGTGATTTACAAATGCAGGTCGGTTTTTTACAAAATAGGACACAAAGTTTACGTAAAAACGTAGACCGTATTTTTTATGAATTTAAAGCAGGTTATCGGATTAGTCCTAAATGGGACTACTATGGTTCGACCAACTTTCAAACCCAGTTTTTTCAAGGTTTTGAATACAACAAAAAAAATAGTGTTGGCATACCCATTGATTCCATTACTTCATCCATTTTTGCGCCTGCTTATTTAACTACATCGATGGGTTTTGAATACCATCCTCAAAAGGCATTTTACACGCGATTTGGTATAGGTAGTTTACGTCAAACCTTTGTTTTGGATGAACGAATTTCACGTGCGGGGCTATATGGTTTACAAAAACCAGGAGATAATATCCGTAATCAGTTTGTATTTCAGTTTTTGGCCAACGTGGATAAAAACATTTTTGAAAATGTAAATTTAAAAGCTCGATATTCTGCTTTGATGGACTATTTCCGATTCGGTGTTTCCAATGGTATTGTGCATCGATTTGATGCTAATTTAACCATGAAGGTGAACAAATACCTGAGCACTAATGTGCAAGCAGTCTTATTTCGAGATTATGACCAGGACCCCAATTGGCAGTTTTCTCAGATATTGTCAATGGGCTTGTTGTATAAAATCACGAAGTAGGTAATTTAGGTATTAGTGATTAGTTATCAGAAGAATGTAGAATGTAGAATGAAGAATGTAGATAAAACTAATAACTAATCCCTATGAACTGAACACTACTATTCCCTAAAAACTAAACCCTAATAACTAATACCTAAGAACTGAAAACTACTAATAACTAATAACTAATCCCTAAAAATCCCTTACTTTTTTCTTTGTAAATAACGATCATACAATAGTTGGATGATTCCGTCTTTTAGTCCTAAGTCGGGCACAAAAATTTCTTCACACTCAGCGGTTTTCATAGCAGCCAAATAAATAGACGCAGCGGGAACAATGACATCTGCACGGTCCGTATTCAAGCGCAATTTGTGCACTCGCTCTTCGTAAGTAAATGATGCGACATAATCTGAAATGCGTTGTAATTCAATGAATTGCATCATTTTAGACTCATTTACCTTTTCTGAGATATTATACAATTTACTAATGTTCCCTCCGGTACCAACGGCAATCATTTCCCCCGGGATTTCCATTTTTTGTTGGGTTATCCATTTTTGCATCTTTTCCCAATCACCCTCTTTCTCTTTACCTTCTAGTAGACGAACGGATCCTATTTTAAAGGATTTTGAGGCCAATTTTTGGCGATTGTGGTAAATGTTTAATTCGGTAGAACCTCCACCTACATCGATATGTAAGTAGTTTTTCTTGGGATGCAAAGATTGAACTACCACATCATTGATCAACTCCGCTTCTCTACTACCATCAATCACATTGATCTTCATATCTAAAATTTTATGGATACGAGTAATGATATCAGTAGCATTGGAGGCTTCCCTCATGGCAGAAGTAGCACAAATGGCATAATCCTTTACTTCATGTAAATCCATGAGTAATTTATAGGCATGTAACAGCTTAAAAATACGGACTTCTGAATCAGGCGAAATGATCCCATCAATGAATACGTCGTGGCCTAAACGTAAGGCGAAACGCACATATTCTATACGTTTAAAGCTAATGACTCCGTCATTTTCCAATACACTGGAAATTTGTAGTCGGGCAGCATTGGAACCTATATCAATAGCAGCAAATTTCATACGGTAAGGGGTTTGTGTAAGTAAAAACCATTGGCACGAGCTTCAAAATCTATTTCTGTCCCCAAAACAAAAAGCAATTGCCGACGATCAATTAACAAAGGAATTTCATCAATCACATATTCTTCATCAAACTCAGTTTTGGAATCAAAACCTAAAACATAGGTGCCACCACAGGTACCTCCTTTCATCCCAACTCGAATAAAAGGCTCAGGCATTTTACCTTCTTGAACCAAGGGCAATAAATTGGCCTTGGCACTTTCAGTAAATCGAACAGGAGCTTCTGTATTAGCCATGGAAAAAAACGATTAGCAAAACAAAATTAGCTAATTTTAGGTGACCAAAATCTAGATTGTTCATTTAACAAAAATTAAATTTTTGGATGAACAATATTTACTACACAGATGGGTTAAGAAAGAATAAAATAATACAACATGACGTATTCGATACTTTGGGCTGACGACGAAATTGATTTATTAACTCCTTATATACTTTTCCTTGAAAACAAGGGCTATCAGGTGACAACTGTGAATTCAGGGGCTGATGCCTTGGAATTGGTAGAGAAGCAAAAATTTGATGTGCTTTTTTTAGATGAGAATATGCCTGGCATGTCGGGCTTAGAAGTATTGATTTCCATCAAACAAATTAGACCGAATCTTCCAGTAATCATGATTACCAAATCAGAGGAAGAAGAACTGATGGAAGATGCCATTGGATCTAAAATTGCTGATTACTTAATTAAGCCACTCAATCCCAATCAGTTACTACTTTCCGTTAAACGTATTTTTGACAAAAAGCGTCTGGAAGAGGAAAAAACCAATATCAGTTACCAACAAGAGTTTAGGGCATTATCCTTACAATATCAAGACCAATTGAGTGCCAAAGAATGGGCTGATATTTACAAAAAATTACTGTATTGGGAACTTGAAATTGACAAAACGGAAAACAAATCAATGGCGGAGGTTTTAAGTAGTCAAAAATCAGAGGCCAACGTACATTTTAGTAAATTCATTGAGAATTCATATGAAAACTGGCTACAAAAGCCTGATACTGAAACGCCTATACTTTCTCATTTAATGATGCGCAAGTATGTATTTCCTAAACTGAAAGAGAAAAGTCCTCTTTTCTTTATTCTGGTGGATAATTTACGTTTTGACCAATGGAAAATATTGGAAGGATTTATACAAGATTATTTCCAATTGGAGCAGGAAGAAACGTATTATTCCATCTTACCTACCACAACAGCCTACGCACGAAATGCCATTTTTGCGGGCATGATGCCTTTAGAAATACAAAAAAACTATCCAGATAAATGGATATTTGATTTGGGAGATTCCGAAGATGAGGAAGGCTTTAATCAATACGAAGAATTCTTTTTACAAGAGCAATTGAAGCGATTGAGAATTAATGCCAAAGCATCTTATCATAAGATTATACATCAATACCAAGGGAAAAATTTAGTAGATAATTTCAGTAAATTATTGACGAATGACTTAAATGTGATCGTTTACAATTTTGTGGATATGCTTTCCCATGCGAGAACAGATATGGCTATGATTAAAGAATTAGCACCAGATGAATCAGCTTATCGAAGCTTAACAGCTAGTTGGTTTTTGCACTCTCCCCTTTTTGACCTATTAAAAAGAATTTCGGATAAGAAAGGTCGCGTGATTATCACCACCGACCATGGGATGATTCGGGTCCAAAATCCCATTAAAATTGTGGGGGATAGATCGACGAATACCAATTTACGCTATAAGCAGGGAAAAAATTTGAATTGGGATAATACCAATAAAATGATGGTTTCTCGAAGACCTGAGCAATTGTTTTTACCAAAGCCCAATGTGTCTACTACCTATGTGTTTAGTAAAGAAGATTATATGTTTGCCTATCCTAATAATTACAACCATTATGTGAATCACTACCGAAATACCTTCCAACATGGTGGCATATCGCTGGAGGAATGTATCATACCTGTGGTGTACCTAACGGGCAAGTAAAGCTGAAGCCGCGCTATGGGGTTAAACGGGGAAAGATGATGAAAAGCTGAGGCAGTGCTTCGACTCTATATGCTATCTACAGGAAAGATATTCCCTCCTTCGCATTTGAGAAATTTACCGGTAACTTGGCGCATGGTATTGTAATCATGACTTGCCATCAAAATAGCAGTTCCTTGTTGGTTTAATTGCTTAAACAATTGCATAATTTCTAAGGAGACTTCTGGATCTAGATGCCCAGTAGGTTCATCCGCTAATAAAAGTACTGGATTATTTAATATGGCTCTAGCGATACAGATACGTTGCTGCTCTCCTCCGGAAAGTCGATGTACCCGTTTCTGAATCGCATTGCTCATACCTACTTGAGCTAAAACTTGCTCAATACGGTAACGAATTTCATCTGGATTGGAGTGACCGGTAGCCTCCAAAACAAAGGATAGGTTCTTTTCAACATTACGGTCAGTCAACAATTGGAAGTCTTGAAAAACAAATCCAAGTTTACGACGTAGGAAAGGCACATCGCTACTTTTAATATCATTCAATGAATAGCCTGCCACATGGGCAAGACCTAATTCAATGGGTAATTCGGCGTAGATGGAGCGAAAAAGTGTACTTTTCCCACTTCCTGTTTTGCCAATTAAATAGGCAAAATCCCCCTCATTCATCTCCAAATTGATATTTTGCAAGGTAGGAATACCATCTTGCAAAATAGTGACATTTTCAAAAGATAGAACGGCCATAAGATTGCTTATTTATTCTTTGCTTTTTCGTAATCAGCCAAGAAAGTAGCTAAACCGCTATCTGTCAAGGGATGTTTTAATAAAGCTAGAATAGCAGATAATGGACCAGTCATCACATCTGCTCCGACTTCGGCACAATTAATAATGTGCATCGGGTGACGAACAGAAGCGGCTAAGATTTCCGTTTCAAATTCATAATTATCATAAATTAATCGAATTTGTTCGATCAATTGAATTCCATCATAAGAAATATCATCCAAGCGTCCAATGAATGGAGATACATAAGTAGCACCTGCTTTGGCAGCTAACAAAGCTTGACCAGCAGAAAATACTAAAGTACAATTGGTTTTGATACCGCGATCAGAAAAATATTTAAGGGCTTTTACACCGTCTTTGATGATCGGTATTTTAACCACGATTTTATCATCTAATTCTGCTAATTCCTCACCCTCACGAATCATTCCAGCGAAGTCAGTAGCAATAACTTCGGCGGAAACATCTCCATCAACGATATCACATATAGCTTTATAATGCTTTAAAACTTGATCTTTTCCACTGATGCCCTCTTTGGCCATCAAGGATGGATTGGTAGTAACACCATCTAAAATACCTAGATCTTGTGCCTCTTTAATGTGTTCTAAATTGGCTGTATCGATAAAAAATTTCATGAGTAGGATTGGTTAAAACAAAAAAATGGCAAATTCACCGCTACAACCAACTTACCCTTGCTTCGATCAAGACCTGGGGGATTCAGCGGGAGCTGGTAATTTGCCATTGCAAATATAATAAAAAATGCCCCTTTTTTCAAAATACATACCGATATTTTAGCGCTAGGCATTAACTTTGATGATGCTATTAATTAACATGCGTATCCTAAAAACCTGGCCCTTAGTTGCCTGTCTCCTCGTAGCCCTGTTATCTTCTTGTTCATCTTCATCCGATGCTTGGCTAGAAGAAGCTAAAACTCGCTTAAAAAAGGGTGAATTAGTATCTGCCCGAGAAGCTTTAAAAAAATCCATTGAGAAAAACCCTGGTTCAGCCGAAGCTTATAATATGTTGGGAGTAATTGATTTTCAAGAGAAAAAATTCGTAGAAGCAGAAAGTAATTATCTCAAAGCTACGGAATTAAAGCCCTCTTTATATCAAGCTCAATTAAATTTAGCGGCAGTAAGAATGGAGAAATCTGAATGGGAAAAAGCATTGGCTCCATTAGAAATTGCCATTAAAAATGCTCCAGATTCGGCTTCGGCATATTTACAAAGAGGAATTGTTTGGGCAGCTTTGGCTAAACCTAAACTTGCATTGACGGATTTCACGACTTGCTTGGCTAAGAACCCCCAGGAAATCAATGCCTTGTACAATCGCGGAAATATTTACTATCAAGGGGGAAACCTAACAGAGGCAGCCAAGGACTTTGAAAAAACTGTTGAAATTAATCCTACATTTGGCAAAGGTTATTATGCCTTAGGATTAAGTTTATACCAACAAAAATTGAGCGAAAAGGCTTGTCTAGCATTTCAGCAAGCCAAAAAAATGAATTATCCAGGGGCCAAAGAGGCTGTCCATAAACTCTGTGAATAACACCTAAACCATACCAACATGAACAAAGCTTTTCTAATTTCAGGTATCTCATTTACAATTATTTTCATCTTGTTTGCCTATTGGCAATTGAATGACCCTGATCCAATCTTATGGGTACCCGTTTACTTGATTCCATCCTATACTGCTTTCCGAGCAATAACAGGTAAAGTAAACTCCGAATTGATGGTGGTACTATTTATACTTTCGGGAGTGGCTGGGCTTCAAACTTGGGTAGAAATGACCGCTTGGGAAGGTTTCATCACCGATGGATTGAGTATGAAAACCATGAATCAAGAATTAGCCCGTGAGGCAGTTGGATTATGGATTACCACATTTTCATTTGCGACATTTTATTTTCTTGATAAAAAATACAATTAATACATGCTTGATTTAGGATTTGTTTCAGCTATACTTCCCAATAAAACCTTGTGGGAGGTATTGGATTTTGCTCATCTACAACAATTTGCTTGTGTAGAAATCATGTGTTGGCCAACGAGCAATGTAGATACTCGTCGATACGCGGGTGTAAGTCATATCGCGGTAGATAAGCTTTCCCACGAGGATTTATTGGCCCTTAAAGCGCAATTAGCGCTTCATCCAGTTAAGATTTCAGCCTTGGGATATTATCCCAACCCCATGGATCCCAATGAAGAGAAGGCATTGTATTATCGGGAACATATCAAAAAAATTATCAAAGCTGCTGCTGTTTTAGGAATAGGCACAGTTAATACCTTTGTTGGTCGAGATTATACCAAAAACGTAGCCTATAACATTGACAAGTTTACCGAAGTTTGGCCAGAGATAATTGCCTTGGCTGATTCATTGGATATTAAAATTGGTATCGAAAACTGCCCCATGTTCTTTACAGATGATGAGTGGCCTGGTGGAAAAAATCTCATGACGACACCTAAAATTTGGGACCAATTATTTAGCATCATTCCATCTAAAAACTTTGGATTAAATTATGACCCTTCCCACATGGTCTTCCAGATGATGGATTATACTTATCCTATCTATCATTATGCGGAAAAATTGCATCATGTACACTTAAAGGATGTCAAGGTTTATCCGGAAAAATTGAATCGAGTTGGAATATTGGCCAATCCATTGGAATATCATTCTCCTAAAATTCCAGGTTTAGGCGATATTCATTGGGGCAAATTCATTTCGGCCTTAAATGATGTAAGATATCGCGGTCCGATCGTCATTGAAGTGGAAGATAAGGCCTATGAAGGATCTGATGAAGATATTGAAATGGCCATATTAAGTGCGAGAAATCATATTAAGCAGTATTTGCCTTAATGGAGGATAGGATGCCGAGGATTTAAATCCTCGGACATTTATCAAAAAAAAATTGAATTGGTTTCACTATTCAAAGCCGAGGATTTAAATCCTCGGAAATATATCAAAGAAAATTGAATCAAAATTTTATTGGTTTCACAAGACAAAAGCCGAGGATTTAAATCCTCGGCTCGTACAACGGAAATAATCCTCTATTGATTGACATGTTTTTCAAACAAAAAGCCAAGGATTTAAATCCTCGGCTCGTACACCGGAAATATCCATCTATTGATTGACATGTTTTTCAAACAAAAAGCCAAGGATTTAAATCCTCGGCTCGTACACCGGAAATATCCATCTATTGGTTGACATGTTTTTACATCAAAAAGCCGAGGATTTAAATCCTCGGCTTCTTCAAATTAACTCATTTTATA
Source organism: Aquirufa salirivi (assembly GCF_045310485.1). NCBI lineage: Bacteria > Pseudomonadati > Bacteroidota > Cytophagia > Cytophagales > Flectobacillaceae > Aquirufa > Aquirufa salirivi. The sequence continues at coordinate 172,697 of NZ_JBEWZH010000006.1, read as the reverse complement.
CCGAAATCTATTTTTTCACCGGCTTAACAAATATCGCTGCTTCTAAAGTTGGGTTAATTTCAATCGATGTGGTATCCACTTGCATGGTTCCCCCACCCATTGGATTAGCTGTTTCCATAGAAAAAGGAAAATACAAACCATCTACAGCTTTATAATTAGAAAATTTCAATTCCGTATCAACTGCCTGTCCTCCAAGATTCACCTTGGCTGCAAATTTCAGAATTAAATAGGTACTTGCTGATAAATAAACCGTACCTACGTCTCCATCCTTCTTGGTAATTTGACATACAAAAACATCAGCTCCATCCAACTTCTCTTTATTGACCAAGTCGATTTTACTACCTTCCATTTTAGCTGTCAATAATAAAGAACCCACAGACTCTTGGTTTTTACTCACTTTAACCATTTCCTTAGGCATGTCTTCTGGCTCACCTGAACCACCCATCATTTGAGGACGAATCCACCAGCCATTTTCACCCTCCACCACTTGCACCATTTTATTACCCATGACTTCGATATCAGAACGAAATGCCTTACCCACTAAAATGGAGGATTTGGATTGTATCTCCATTCCTTGAATGGTAAACTTGGTGTTTTGAACCACAGACTTAACTTTACTCCACTTTTCGGCACCACCCATGACCTCTAGGTGTTTGGCTAAAATTTCATCAACAGTTTGAGCGGTAAGAACAAATGAACTACTACAGAAAGCTATAAAAGCCAATAAATAAACGATTTTTCTCATGATTAGGGATTTATATGAATTCGAAATTATAGGAATTAGGTAGAACTTAAAAATCATTCATCCTTAGAATCCACCAATTATCAATTAAATCCTTTTTCGGGAGGAAATGGAAGACAATACGATGGCTAAACCAATAAATACGAGAATTCCTGCAATGAAAAATGCTGCTCCAGGAAATTGAATTGGAGCGGCAGATGAAGTAAAATAAGCAAACAAATTAGACGCCACTAAAGGTCCTAAAATGGTCGTGATGGATTGTAAACTTGTTAATCCACCCTGCAACTCTCCTTGTGCATCTGGACCTACTTGCTGAGTAATCATACTTTGTAAGGCAGGCCCGGCTATTCCTCCTAACCCAAAAGGAACCATAAATACATACATCATCCAGGATTTTGATGCATAGGCAAACAAGAAAAAACCTAGTCCATACATCATTAATCCGTATAAAATAGCTCTTTTATCCCCCAATTTTGGCATGATAAAACGAGATAATCCCCCTTGAACGATGGCAACGATAGCACCGACAAAAGCCAAGGAATACCCCACTTCTGTAGGTGTCCAAGAGAATACTTTCATGGTAAAATAGGACCAAGTACTTGGATGTGCTTGACCCGCTAATTGTAAACAGAAATAGCCTCCAACTAATCCCGAAATCAAGGGATAGCGCGTAAAGATTTTCAAAGAACCTAATGGATTTGCACGTCTGATATCAAATTTTCTACGGTTTTCTTTGGCCAAGGATTCTGGTAAAACAAAATATCCGTACATGGCATTCAACAAAGTCAATATGGCTGAAGCATAAAAGGGTACTGCCACACCATAACTACCTAAAAAGCCTCCCACAGCAGGTCCAATAATAAATCCTATTCCAAAAGCTGCCCCCACCATACCGAAATTCTTGGCACGATCCTCTGGCTTAGAAATATCAGCAATGTAAGCTTGGGCTGTGGTAAAGCTTGCCCCAGTTATTCCAGAAAAAATGCGGGCTAAGAACAACCAAATCAAATCGGGTGCCAAGGCCGAAATCAAATAGTTTAAACTAAAGCCTAATAAGGAAATTAATATAATGGGCCTTCGTCCAAATTGGTCAGATAAACCTCCTAAAACCGGTGAAAACAAAAACTGCATGATAGCATAAGATGCCATCATCCAGCCCGAATATTGGGAAGCTGAACTTAAATCTCCACCTGTAAAACTTGAAATTAAGGTTGGCATAATAGGCACTATCAAGCCTATTCCCAAAACATCGATAACCAATGTAATGAAAATGAATAACATACTTGCCGAACCATTTTTACGAGCCATTTTTTACTAATTGAGGCATTTACACAAACTTATAGTTGATGGTATCGCGTAAAAAATCTCGACTGATAGTACCGCATTGCAATGGACTTTTCGCTTTATCTGGGACGCTATCCAATTCAACAATGGCCCATCCTTTAAACTTGATTTTTCGAATATTGGTAAAAATTCCTTTCATATCCACCACCCCTTGACCTAACTCCACAAATTTGTAGGAAGCTGGATTAGTTTCTTGCCCTTTGATTGGACTCTCTACATCCTTAATGTGAAACGAATGAATGATCTTCTTATATTTCAAAACAGCATCAGCTGGCTTGCCTCCACCTTGATGATAATGAGCCACATCTAATAATAAACGTAAATATGCTGGATTCATATGCTTAACCAAAGTGTCTACTTCTTCAGGCGTCTCTCCAAACTGATTCATATGATTATGGTAAGTCGCTTGAACACCCACTTCTTGGGTTCTTCGGCCAATTTCATTCATCACCTCAGCTAATTTCAATAAATCCTCTTGACTAGGGACCTCGCCTTTCTTACGTAAACTATTCGTTAACTGTATGGAATCCCCACCTAAAGCTTTGACAAACTTGGCATGATTTACATGTTGCTCAATCGAAGCAGGAACTTTAGCTGGATCAATCTCCACATTCCCACTAGAGAACATCACTAATTGAAGCTTAGAAGCATCCAATAAAGCCTTTAATTCCTGAGGATTATCTTTGTATTTGGTATAAGAATTGGCTCTCAACTGAATCCCTTTAAATCCCAATGAAGCTATATCCAAAATGGCTTGATCATCTTTTCCTCCCCAAGTAATGGCAGAATAACCCATTTTGAAGGACGAATTTGCCGCTGAAGCAGGAAAAGAAGCCATCATGGCTAATAAAGAACTTTGCTGGAGAAACTCCCGACGCTTAATCATAGTTGTAGGTTTATAAAGTAAAGGTAAGGTTTTGTATATTCTACTTAACAGCTAATCGCAAGAAATCGGCTAATTCACTTAAATGGTCTGTTCCAATATAATCCACTCCTAAATCATATAAAGTTTGATAACCCAGCAAACTATCAGGTGTAGCCCATAAGCGTAATTTCCTGCCTTGAGTATGTACTCGGTCTACATAAGCTTTCAATTTCTCTTTCAATTCAGGACTCATGGGACCTTGACCACTCCATGCGCCAAATTTGTATAAGGATTCACTTTCTAATACTATGCGATTCCCTAAGCCTGCTGGATATATTTCTGTAGACCGACCATCAAATGTGATCCAAGTAGGATACAAGACATAATTCTTAATCGCTGGCCGGTTGCCTGATATCACAATTCTTAGTCCTCTTTGAATAAACAAATCTTTATGAGGTTCCAAGGCCTTTATTAAAACTGGTAAAGTAGAATCCGCACTTGTTTTAAAATCAATGAGAAACTGATGAAAATTACCTTGTTTATTTTCCGACAAAACCTTCACAATGGGATCAATGTACAAAGTCTTTAGCGTTCTATCTGCTTTGACATCTTTCACATCATGAGCCACCAGCAATTCCCCTTTGATGGAATAAACATCTGCTTCAATAGAGCCAAAGCCTAGGTTAAATGCTTCATAGAATGGCTTTGTATGCTCATAATCATTGTGAGCATGTGCTTTCAGCAAGGCTTTTTGTGCCCATAAATTACAGGAAACAAAGTATAATAAAATACCAAAAAATACTTTCATCTTACTTCTTTAAATAATCCCCTGAACTAATTAGCGTATTGGCTTGGGTAGGTCTGTTGTACAAATAAGCATAACTTTCTACTGCCTGTCCATTCAATTGGACCTGAACTTTGGTTCTAACAAACAAACTCTTATCAGGCTTATCGGCATCAAACTCCTCATACTCATCTAAGACACTCAGGAGTTTAATTGTATTCGATAATAAATACAACTCCCCGATTACATGATCTTTCTGATCATCAGAAGCTATAATACCTGGATAATCCGCTACTTGATACATACGACCTTGGTAAGTAGCCATACCTACATAATCAGAATTCCGAGCCAATAAACGATGTAAGTCATTACCACAATCACGACGAAGCGTACCATATACAAATAAGTATTCCTCCACATTAGGTTCTGGTAATTTAGCCTCCTCTAAGGTTAATACTAAATCATCTTGCTCTACTACGGTTCCCTCATGTAATACAACATTACCAATGATCCCTTCAAAAGGTGCTGAAACAATGGATTCCATTTTCATGGCTTCAATGACATACAAAGGTGCATTTTTCTTAACCTCTTCTCCTGGTTTCACCAAAATACGGCTAAGTCGACCTTGCAATGGCGCCCCAATATCTCCTTTTTGAGAAGCCTTCACATGTTGTGGGCGTTCTACCTTAATGTTTTTATCTAATACCTTGATTCTACGAGCCTGACCGTTCAATTCAAAAGTCACATTGCGCAAGCCTGATTCATCAGGTTCAGACATGTGCAAGAACTTCACGATGATCGTTTTTCCTGGCTCAATGGTAATCATGATTTCCTCATCTTGTTTTAAGCCATAGAAGAAAGCAGGTGTTGGCATGGCCGTTAGATCGCCAAAAATTTGGTGATTCTTGTAGTAATCCTCATATACTTTCGGATACATCATGTACGACAAATAGTCATAGAACCCACCTTCATTATCTGGGAATTTCGCTTGAAAAGCCGCAAAATCCTTATCGAAGTCAATGGGAGCCAAATGGTCGTTCGGTCTTCCTTCCATTGGGGTCTCTCCTTTTAAGATAATTTCCTGTAATTGTTTAGGGAATCCTTGATAAGGCTGACCTAGTCCTCCTTTGAAGAAATCTTTTACTGATTCCGGGAAAGAAAGGGTTGCTCCTTTGGCATAAACATCTTCCGCAGTTAAAGAATTGGCTGTCATAAAAATAGCCATATCTCCTACTACTTTGGAAGAAGGTGTAACTTTAACAATATCGCCAAACAACTTATTCGCTTCCGTATAATTGTCTTTCAATAATTCAAACTTATCCCCTACACCTAAAGCCACAGCCTGTCCACGCAAGTTAGTATACTGTCCACCTGGAATCTCATTATCATATACCTCAGCAGTACCGGCTTTTAGTTCTGATTCAAATGGTGTATACCAAGTTCTAACTGCTTCCCAATAGTTGGAATATTTGTTCATCTCATCCAAATCCAGCAAATCTTGGTTGGCTTGACCTTGCATCATAGCAACTAATGAATTTAAATTCGGCTGTGAAGTAAGACCTGACATAGCAGCTAATGCTCCATCAACAACATCCACTCCTGCTTCAATCGCCTTTAAATAGGTGGCAGATTGAATGGAAGCCGTATCATGCGTGTGCAAATGGATAGGAATATCCACTGCTTTTTTAAGTTCTTTAACTAATAACTCTGCTTGGAAAGGTCTCAATAAACCTGCCATATCTTTTATGGCCAACATGTGAGCTCCTTCATCTTCCAATTGACGAGCTAAATCCAAGTAATATTGTAAATTATACTTCTCGTTGGTGAACACATCGCCCGTATAGCAAATAGCAGCTTCGGCAATACCTGGCGTTCTTTCACGCACGGCACGAATAGACACTTTCATCGCCTCCACCCAGTTCAAAGAATCAAAAATCCTAAAAACATCGATACCTGCTTCTGAAGATTTCTCCACAAACTTCTCAATCAAATTATCAGGATAAGCCGAATATCCTACGGCATTAGACCCGCGGAACAACATCTGAAGGAGCATGTTAGGCATAGCCTGACGGAATTCTTGCAAACGCTTCCAAGGTGATTCCTGTAAGAATCGCATAGCTACGTCGAAGGTAGCTCCCCCCCAAACTTCCATGGAAAATAATTGAGGAAAAGATTTGGCAAAGCCAGATGCTACAGCCAACATATCTTGTGTTCTAACACGCGTCGCTAATAAAGACTGATGTCCATCTCGGAACGTCGTGTCTGTAAACAAAACCTGTTTTGTTTCACGAATATGCTTCGCAAATTTCTCGGGTCCCAATTCCATCAATAACTGCTTGTTGCCTTTTGGAAATTCCGACAAGGCATCCGAGTAAGGAATAATGGGTGGTCTGAAACTCGCCGTAGGTTTAACCTTTACGTCAGGGTTTCCGTTGACAATTACCTCTCCTAAATAACGTAAGGCTTTGGTAGAACGGTCTCTGGTTGGGGTAAACTTAAATAATTCAGGATGTGTATCAATGAATTGAACAGTACACTGCCCATTTTGAAAGATTGGATGAGAAATCACATTTCTTAAAAAAGGAATGTTGGTTTTCACCCCACGAATACGAAACTCTGTTAATGCACGATTTAAACGTTCGGCAGCACCCAATAAAGTACGGCCTTTGGCAGAAACCTTCACCAACATGGAATCAAAATATGGAGATATTTTTACTCCAGGATAAGAAGATCCTTCATCTAAACGGATACCAAAACCTGCTGCATTACGGTAGGCAATGATGGTTCCAAAATCAGGCTTGAAGCCATTCGTTGGATCCTCGGTCGTAATACGACACTGGATAGCGAATCCTCTTAATGGAATATCTTCCTGCGACAGTATATAAATACCCGGATCTGAAAGTTTGTAATTTTGGGCAATTAATATCTGAGTACGAACAATGTCTATTCCAGTAACCTCTTCTGTAATCGTGTGCTCTACTTGAACACGAGGGTTAACTTCAATGAAATAGATATTCTCATCACGGTCTACTAAAAACTCAACCGTACCTGCATTGTAGTAATTGACTGCTTTACCGATGGACAAAGCATATTGGTATAATTTCTTTTTTGTTTCATCTTTAAGACCAAAAGAAGGAGCTATTTCAACCACTTTTTGGAATCGACGCTGAACAGAGCAATCACGTTCATATAAGTGTACCAAATTTCCATGTTGGTCACCTAATAACTGTACCTCTATATGTTTAGGCTGATCAATGAATTTTTCAATAAATATTGTTTCATCACCAAAGGCATTCTTAGCCTCATTACGTGCCTCACTGTATGCCTTTTCTAAATCTTCTTCCAGTCGAACCACCCGCATACCACGTCCACCTCCACCTGCTGCCGCTTTCACCATCACAGGAAAGCCGATACGTTTGGCTTCGGACAAAGCCAAAGAATAATCAGATAAATCTCCTTTGGAATCTTGAATCATGGGAACATTGGCCTTCATAGCTGCTACTTTCGCTGCTACCTTATCACCTAAGGCATTCATCGCCTCAGGTGAAGGACCTACAAAGACAATTCCTTCTTCCCTACATCTGCGAGCTAAATTGACATTCTCTGATAAAAATCCATATCCCGGATGTATCGCATCAATATTTTTACTTTTACACAAGGCAATCAATCCCTCGTAATCTAAATATGGTTTTAAAGGCTCATCGTCCTTACCAATTTGATAAGCTTCATCCGCTTTATAACGGTGTAAAGAATATCGATCTTCAAAGGTATAAACAGCGACGGTCCGAATCCCCAACTCGGAAGCAGCACGCATGATACGAATAGCGATTTCACCACGATTGGCGATAAGGAGACTAGAAATTTTTCTTACGTATGACTTTGGCATTATCTTCAATTATTGCATTCTAACAAAAATGCTAAAATAATTGGCATTTTTGCATTTATTGACCCATTTTATTTGCCAAATATTAAAAATTTACAATAATTGTAGGGTTCGTTACCAATTTGGCGGTAGATTATTTTTTGAAAAAGGGACCATAAAAAAAATCAAGTTCTCTTCCCTCGAAATTTCTTAACTTGCAGGCTGAATTTTTGAAGCATGAACACAAATAAACCTTTGATTGGTATTAGCCTAGGTGATTATAATGGCATAGGTCCAGAGATCATTTTAAAAGCATTGGGTAGCCCAAGAATTTTGAAATGGTGTACCCCTGTCATTTATGGTTCCAAAAAGGTCTTGGATTTTTATCGTCAAAAATTAGAACTGAAAGATTGGTCCATTAAAATCATAGATAATTTAAATCAGGTTCAAGAGGGTCAGAGTTATTTAATGACGGCTTGGGACGACAAGGACACGGTGGTTGAACCGGGCAAAGTAACACCAGAAGCAGGAAAAGCGGCTTTTGATTGTTTAGAATTGGCTATCAAAGATTTAGATCGCGGTTCGTTGTCTGCTTTAGTGACTGCACCAATTAACAAACACAACATCCAATCGGAGGAATTCTCCTTCCCTGGACATACAGAATATTTAACTGAACGTTTTGATGCCAAATCATCCTTGATGATGATGGTGAGTGACAACCTGCGCATGGGAGTTGCTACGGGACATATGCCTTTGCAAGAAGTAAGTAATGCCCTGAATGCTGCATTGCTGAAAGATAAAATCAACTTGTTTTTAAAGAGTTTAAAGGAAGATTTCTCCATCGATAAGCCCAAATTAGCTGTTTTAGGACTAAACCCACATGCTGGAGAATCAGGCTTATTAGGAAAAGAGGAATTAGAAATCATTCAACCCGTCATCGATGAGTTTAGGAGCAAAGGGAATTTAGTGTTTGGTCCCTATCCTGCAGATGGTTTTTTTGGTAAAGCACAATTCAAAGAATTTGACGGCGTTTTAGGGATGTATCATGACCAAGGATTGATTCCATTCAAATACATTGCTTTTGATACAGGTGTCAACTTCACAGCGGGACTTCCTATCATTAGAACATCCCCTGATCATGGAACTGCGTATGATATTGCAGGTAAAAATGAAGCAGACCCAAGTTCTTTCATGCATGCCATCTTTTTGGCACTCGATTTAGTAAAAAACAGAATGCAAGCATAAGATGTCCGCCCAAGTCCTAATCATTGATGAAGTACATGAATCCATGCCACAAGGCTTGGAGGCTATGCATTTTTCTGTGGTGGATGGAAGTACTTGGAGTAAAGAGGAAATCATCCAGCAAATTCCAATATTTGAAGGTTTGGTGGTTCGGAGTAAACTCAAAATAGATGCTTCATTTCTAGCAAAAGCCCATTCCCTTCGATTTATCGCCCGAGCTGGCGCAGGTTTGGATTTGATTGATTTAGAAGCGGCGAGCCAGAGAAATATCGAAGTATTTGCCGCAAATGAAGGAAATAAAGAAGCTGTGGCCGAACATGTCATTGGTCAATTGTTAAGCTTAGCTCATCGTTTGCATAAATCCGACAGAGAAGTGCGACAAGGTATTTGGGATAGAGAAGGAAATAGAGGTTGGGAGATTTCTGGTAAAACCATTGGCATCATTGGTTATGGCCACATGGGGCAATCGGTAGCCAGTCGATTGAGCTCCTTTGGATCAACCATTTTAGCTTATGACAAATACCAGCCTGTTAGTCAATATAGTGCCGAAATGCTTGATATTTTCAATCAGGCCGATATCGTTTCATTGCATATTCCTTTAACAGACGAAACGCGTGGCATGGTCAACGAACAATGGCTTTCTCAATTTAAAAAGCCTATTGTATTCATTAATAGTTCACGTGGCGCTATAAGCCCATTGCCTGCTTTATTAATAGGATTAGAAAAGGGGCAAATTCAAGGATTGATTCTCGATGTGTTGCCCAATGAAAAAATCATCACCTGGTCAGAAGAAGATAAAGCACTCTTTAACAAAATCAGTTCGTTTCCTGCTACCCTATTCAGTCCACACGTAGCTGGATGGACAAACGAAAGTTACCGCAAAATCAATGAGGTACTTCTTGCCAAAATTAAAGCCTTTTATACTGCATGAATTACCCAGAAGGATTAGCCGACAAAATTGGCTTTAGCCATGTTCAGGCCGATATCAAAGCGGCATGTCTCAGCCAGATGGGAGTAGAATTTGCGGAGAAAATGCGCTTTTCGAACCGATTCCCTTTGGTGAAACAATGGGTAAATCAAGTGCATGAAATGAAGCAATTGATGGCTGAGCGTGGAGGTGAATGGCCACAAGTAGATTACTATGATTTACGTCCATGGCTCGCCCCCTTAACATTGGAAGGCAATTACTTATCAGCCGACCAATGGAGAGATTGGCAAAGAGGATTAGAAGTACTATATCAATGCATTCGCTTCTTTCATTTATTAGATGCTGAAAGCTACCCAGAATTACATCAATTAACCCGTCAGTATTCCCAGAAAATTGCTGAAATATCCGATCAAGATTACATGCAATTATTGCCTGTACTTCAGGAATTAGGGCGAGTATTTGATGCCAATGGGCAAATTAAAGAAAATGCTTCTTCCGAATTGGGTGAGATCCGTCGGAAAAAAAATGCGGAAGAGCAAGGTCTGAGAAAGAAGTTGGATAGCTTATTGAATCAAGCTCAACAACAAGGCTGGATTTCCAAGGATTTCTCCTTGACGCTTCGGAATGGACGGATGGTGATTCCTTTAGCCGCCGAACATAAACGTAAAATTAAAGGCTTTGTCCAAGATGAATCCGACACTGGTAAAACGGTCTTTCTAGAACCAGCCGATGCCCTAACGGCCAATAATGAAATTAAATCATTGGAGTCCGCTGAAAAAAGAGAGATCATTCAAATACTTTCACGTTTGTCGGACCGAGTTAGACCCATGGTGCCTATGCTGGCTCAATGGTTACAGTGGTTAGGATTGATTGATTTTATACGTGCCAAAGCCATGTGGGCACAAGAACATCGTGCCATTTTACCTCATCTACAAGAGATCCCCAATTTAGATTGGCGAAATGCCCGTCATCCATTGTTAGAACAATCTTTGGAGAAAATAGGCAAGAAAATCAAGCCATTGTCGATTCATTTGGACGAAAAAAAGCGCCTCATGGTGGTTTCTGGCCCGAATGCAGGAGGTAAATCAGTGACACTAAGTACAGTTGGACTGTTACAATACCTATACCAATCGGGATGTTTGGTTCCTATTGAAGAAGGTTCTAGCATGGGTTTCTTTCAGCAAATTTTCCTAGATATGGGGGATGAACAGAATTTAGAAAATGAACTAAGTACCTATAGTTCTCACTTGAGTAATATGCGCTACTTCCTTCAACATGCCAATACTAAAACCTTGGTTTTGGTGGATGAATTTGGAACAGGTACAGAACCATCCTTGGGAGGAGCTATTGCCGAGGCTATTCTGGAGAAATTGGCAGATAAAGGTTGCTATGGTGCCATCAATACACACTTTGGTAATCTAAAAAGTTTAGCCGATCGCAAAGAAGGATTGTTCAATGCCGCTATGCGCTATGATACCGCCCATTTGGAACCCATGTTTATACTCGATATGGGAAAACCGGGTAGTTCATTCGCCTTTGAAATTGCCCAAAAAATAGGTTTACCATCAAGTATCATAGAAAATGCCCGGAAAAAATTGGGCAAAAAGCAGGTCGATTTTGATAAATTATTATTAGAAACTGAAACTGAAAAGCAGATTTGGCAAAGTAAAAACAATAGCCTTAGTCTTCAAAATGAACAAGTAGATGCCATCAAGCAACAGTATGAGCACTTGAAAAATCATTTGCAAGATGAGCAAAAAAACATCATTAATAAGGCCAAAGCTGAAGCCAAGCAATTGGTCAAAGAAGCCAATCAACGGATTGAGCAAACCATTCGAGAAATCAAAGAAAAGGCGGCAGGCAAGGAAGCAACCAAAGTAATTCGAGAAAAGTTGGATGATTTTGCGCAAAAATCACTGATTGAAGCCCCCGTAAAACCAAAACCCTCTTCGAATCCTGTGGTCAAGGTCATTAGCGGTCCCATTACCGTAGGTGATTGGGTGGCGATTCAAGATGGGGGAAGTGAACCCACCGTAGGACAAGTGTTGGAAATCAAAGGAAAAGATGCTTTACTGGCATTGGGTTCCATTAGCTCAACGATCAAGTTAAAGCGCTTACAAAAAGTACTAGCGCCTAAATCGGAGAAAACAAAAACTTCTCCATTAAAAGGCATTGACATCAATGATCGGATGGCGCAATTTAGCTTAACGCTAGATTTACGAGGTAAAAGAGGTGAGGAAGTCTGGGTAACTTTGGACCAATACATCAATGATGTGCTATTATTAGGAGCTCCCGAAGTGCGCATATTGCATGGCAAAGGAGATGGTATTTTACGGAGTTTGGTCAGAGAACAATTAAAACGCTACGCTCAAATTAAGCAGGTTCAAGATGAGCATGCTGACCGTGGAGGTGCTGGTATCAGTGTCATTACCATGAAATAGCCGAAAATCTTCCTTCATTCATGCCTCGATTAATAAAAAAATACTGACCTTTGTCCCTGATTTTTTACACTTAACAATACATTATGTCTATTGCAAAAACTGGCGACCAGGTTGCCGTTCATTACACAGGAAAACATACCGATGGCAGTATCTTTGATTCATCCGTAGGAAGTAACCCATTAGAATTCCAATTAGGTTCAGGCATGGTTATCAAAGGTTTTGATGATGGTGTAACGGGTATGGCCATTGGTGAGAAAAAAACCATTACAATTCCAGCAGCTGAAGCATATGGTGAGCATTCTCCAGAAAACACCTTGACTATTGAGAGAAACCAAATTCCATCACATATTCCAGTAGAATTAGGTGTTACTTTAAACATGCACCAAGATGGTGGACATGTCATGGAAGTAACAGTTACTGATTTGACAGATACACATGTGACTTTGGATGCGAATCATCCTATGGCTGGAAAAGATTTAACGTTTGAATTAGAATTAGTCGCGATTAAATAATTCCCAATTATGAAAATTGATTTTCGTTCCTTTTTGCCTCATGGTTTAGTCATTCTAGGCTTTGTCATCATTGCATTTATATACTGCGGTCCCGTATTGGAGGGAAAAGTTTTAATCCAGCACGACATACAGCAGGCGCAAGCTGCGGCAAGGGAAAGTGTTCAATTTAAAAATGAAACGGGACAAGACGCTTGGTGGACCAATTCCATGTTTAGTGGAATGCCGTCTTACCAGATTTCAGGATCTTATCCAAACAGTATTTCCAGCTACTTAGGTAGCTGGATTACTAATATCCTACCTAACCCAGTTAACCTTATTTTCTTACAACTGCTTGGCATGTACCTGTTTTTATGGGCCATGGGCATCTCTCCTATCTTAGGATTTGCTGGTGCTGTTGCCTATGCTTTTGCCACCTACAACATGGTTATCATTCCAGCAGGACATACGTCTAAAGTTTTAGCCTTGGCTTATGCTCCTGTGGTTTTAGCAGGTTTACGATTGTGCTGGGGACAAAGAAAATGGCTGGGATTAGCCATTTTTACCCTAGGAATGGCCCTTGAATTATATGCCAACCACATTCAAATTACCTATTATTTATTTTTCATCATAGGCGCCATCAAGCTATACTTATTGAGTGAAGCCATTAAAACAGGCCAGTTTAAACGCTGGCTGATTAATGGACTGCTGATGGCTTTAGGTTTGGTTTTGGCTTTAGGCACTCATACCATGCGTTTATGGAATAACTATGAGTATAGTAAAGAAACGACAAGAGGACCTTCCGAATTAAAAGCAAACGCGTCTCGTGGAGATGGACTGGATAAAGGATATGCCTTTGATTGGTCTTATGGAATAGCAGAAACAGGGACTTTATTAATACCTAATTTCATGGGTGGCGCTTCTCAGGGCGATTTGGGAGGAACAAAATCCAACACCTTTAAAACCATGACGGATGCTGGTATTCCAGAAGAACAAACATTGGGTTTTGTAGAAAAAGGGTTTACCTATTGGGGAGAGCAAAGTTATACGGCAGGACCAGCATATGCTGGGGCTGTAATCATCTTCTTATTTTTGTTTGCAGCGCTCTATGTAAAAAGTAAAGAAAAATGGTGGATCATCTTCATCACGGTATTATTTACCACCTTTTCATGGGGGAAAAACTTTGGCTTTAATGGCTTTTTGTTCGACTATTTTCCACTTTTCAATAAGTTCAGAGCCATTACCATGGTCTTGTCTTTTGTCCAATTTGGATTGGTCGCCCTAGCCATGTTGGGCTTGATTCAATTATCCAAAGAGAAACCCAGTTTTCAACAGATCAAGCAACCTTTATTCATCTCCTTTGGATTAACCGCAGGTTTATGTTTGATTTTAGCCATCTTGCCGGATTTATTTCTTTCGTTCAAAGGACCTCAAGATGGTATGCAATTAATACAAGATACCAATCTGAACTCTGCCATTTGGAATAGCATTCGCCTGGACCGTATTGCTCTATTTACATCTGATGCTTGGAGAAGCTTTTTCTTCATCTTGTTTGCTGCGGCTTTGGTATTTGTCAGCACTTTAGAAAAAGTCAAAAAAAGTATCTGGGTTTTTGGTTTAGTATTTTTATTAGTCTTGGATGTGGCGCCTGTTGCTAAACGCTATTTTGGAAAAGATTTTTTTGTTTCTAAAAGCACATTAGAAGAACAAATTGAACCTAGTCCGGCCGATCAACAAATATTATCCGACAAAAGTCAATTCCGAGTATTGAATTCAACGGTGTCATTCATGAATGATGCCACTACCAGTTATTACCACCATTCAATAGGTGGATATCATGGGGCTAAGCTTCGTCGATACCAAGAATTGGTTGAGAAATATTTTGCAGGAAGTCCTGCGCAAATGACGGTGTTGAATATGTTGAATACCAAATATGTGATTGGTATGGATTCTACTAACCAAGCCATTGCTCAAACTAATCCAACAGCCTTAGGTAATGCCTGGGTAGTATCTCAAATAAAATGGGCCAATAATGCTGATGAGGCATTGAATGCTATTGAGAAAATTAACCCAGCACAAGAAGCCATTTTGGAAATTCAAGACAAAAAATACCTAGGCAATTTCCAGCCTCTTCCTAGCGCTGGACAAGTTTCTTTAAGTCAATATGCCCCCAATAAATTAAGCTATCAAAGCCAATTAAGTGCTTCGGGCTTAGTGGTATTTTCAGAAATTTATTATCGAGGAAATCAAGATTGGAAAGCCTACATTGATGGCAAAGAAGTGCCACATGTACGTGCTAATTATGTATTACGTGCTTTGGTAGTTCCTGCCGGCAAGCATCAAATTGAATTCAAATTTGCCCCTCAATCTGTGGAAACTGGAGGCAAAATAGATGGATTAGCTTCCATAGGATTGATTATATTCTTAGGATTGTCCTTGGGATTAGAGTATAGAAAAAAGAAAGTTTAAGTATATGATTTATTCGATGACCGGTTTTGGGAAGGCCCAAAAAGAAATACAAGATCTTCAAATCAAAGTAGAGGTCAAGAGTTTGAATTCCAAGTTCACCGATTTATTTTGCCGCTTACCTAAGTCGCTTTCTGCCAGAGAAATTGAAGTAAGAAATTACCTCACTCAGCAATTAGAACGAGGTAAAATAGAGTTGTCTTTGAGCATGCAGAGAGCCAATGAATCGGTTTCTACCAGCTTATTGCCTGAAAAACATATTGAAGAACTATTCAGTGAATTAAAGCGAGTAGCTAAGCAAGTTGGAGTAGAGTCTGTCAATGAAACCGCCTTGTATTTGCATGCTTTATCCATGCCTAATACCATTCAAGCAGAACAAACGCAAGAAACGGAGGAAGAGGTCGAGGCACTTTGGCAATCCATCTTTGAGATCATACAAGAAGCGACACAAGAATGTAAATCTTTCCGTTTACGCGAAGGGAATGTGGTAGAGGAGAAGTTCAAGGAGTACATCGCAGCCATCAAATTGGGCTTGGATGCCGTAAAAGAGCAAGATTTGATCCGTATGCCCAATATCCGTGAACGGATGAAAAAGTCATTATTAGACTTAGGATTGAATGAGGATTTTGATCAAAATCGTTTTGAACAAGAGGTGGTTTACTACATTGAGAAATTTGATATATCAGAAGAAAAAGTTCGCTTAGCGACTCACCTAGAGTATTTCTTAGAGGTATTGAAAGAAGGCAATGGTAAAAAATTAAACTTCATGGCTCAAGAAATTGGCCGTGAAATCAATACCATTGGTTCCAAAGCCAATGATTCGCACATCCAGCGTATCGTGGTTAACATGAAAGACGAATTGGAAAAAATCAAGGAGCAAACAGCGAATGTGCTTTAAGTAGGGATTAGTGTTTAGTTATTAGTAATTGAAGAATCTAATAACTAAACACTAATAACTAAATTCTACCTCCCCACCGTCTTTGTTGACTTTCCGCACTTTATTCTTAAGGTCATTTACTCGTTGAATCTGATTTAAAACCACAATGGAAAGATTCGAAAATACCTGAAAAACAAGCAAATTTTTACTGTAGATAACGTAGGATATTAAAATAGGTATTTGGGGCTATAAATGAAACAATTAAAAAAAATTGAAAAATATCATCCTCTCATATCAAATTTAGATTAAAGAAATAACCCTTATACTTTCCGGTACTATTTATTTATTTCGAAAATTATACCCCATTCAAAAAATGATGTTTTCATGATAAAGACACTAACGTATATCTTTCTTTTATTTTCCATTACTGCCTTTGGGCAAAACAACCAAATTATTGTACCTAATAACATTAATCTTCCGAAAGATACCATTGTAAAAAAACTGCTACTTGAATCTATAAATGGATTTCTAAACCTAAAGGAAAAACCGAACAATGAAAACACCTATGTTTTAAATGAAGACCTCTTAGAAACATCTGTTTTGTTAGACGAAATAAAAGGAGTAGAAAAAATTGGGCGATTTAATAACAACAATTTTTATAAATGCTATCTGAATAATGTTACTGCACTTGACGATTCTACATTCCAAATTCAATTTTCATACCTTGGAATTAATGAAATTACGCCTATTTTGAAAGCTAGCTATGAAATTTTAGGCAAGCAAAAGAATGGTCAATTCTATTTTTGCTCCCCCTTAAAACACAATACAACAACATGGAAAACGAAAAAGATTAGCAACTCATTGTTCCATTATAAAAGCACAATAAATAAAAAAACGGCAAAAGCTTACGCAGAAAAGGTAAACGATTTTGACAAAAAGCTACATGCCAAAAGTAGCAAAATAGAATGGTATGGATTTAATGATTTGCAAGAAGGGTTACGCAATATTGGTGTGCTGTATAAAATGGATTATAACGGCATGATTTCTAATACATTTACCTCCAATGAAAATGGTACGCTATTACAAATTAGTGCTACCAATAATGCCCATTTTGACAAATTTGATGCTCATGACTTATGGCATGACAGGCTCAACAATGTCATTCTTAGAAGTACTACCAACAAAGCCGTTGATGAAGGCTGTGCTTATTTATACGGGGGAAGTTGGGGCATTAGTTGGAAAGAAATCTTTCAGACATTCAAAGAAAAGGTCTCAAATAAGCCACAGACCAATTGGTTAGAATATTATGGAAAATTTGAGGACTTCGGAAAAAGTAAAGAAGCATATTTAATGCCTGAGTATGTAATTAATGCCTTAATTGTGCAAAAAATTGAAAAAGAAAAAGGTTTTTCTGAAGTTTTAACACTATTAAAAAGCGGAAAATACAACCAAAATAACAATGATTATTTTAAAACTATGGAAAAAATCATTGGGATAAATAGAACCAATTTCAATGTGAAAGTCTGGGAATTAATCAATAGGGAGAAGTAGAAAACAGCAGATTTTATTTTAGTTCAAATTCGGTCTATTTTTTCAAACTATAGCCAAAAACTGATTCAATATAATTCTACATTCCTAATTCTACATTTTACATTCTACATTATACATTCTACCTCCCCACCGTCAAGCTCAGACCTGTTCTGAATTCCCCGTCATAGTAAAATTCAAAAGCGTATTTGCCAGGCATATCTAATTTGGAATGAACTAAATTCCAAATGATATTCAAGGTGGTATGATCCGCATTGGGATTCTTTACAACAGTGAACTCGCCTTTGAAAGGCTCATGGAAATTATCTCCTTCCGGATTTAAGGCATCTATTTGAAAATAATGCAATCCTGCCTCTTTATTCGCTATACGAATACGTGCTACAATGGCACAAGATGGATGTATGGCCGGAAACTCTTTGGCGGTGATATTGTCAAAGGTTCCATTGATCACCAATTTACCCTGTCCATAGTCGGCAGCAAAATCCGCCAAAGTGAATATTTCTACTTCCATATATATTTCTTTAAAGCAATAATAGCACAATGGCGATGCAGCCTAAACTAATTCCAATGCTCTGTCGACCACTAATTTTCTCCTTAAAAAACAAATAAGCAACGGCCGTGGAGCCAACAATAACACCAATATTGAAAATGGGTAAAACAATCGCCCCATTGTTTCCAAAGTAATCCAAGGTTTTCAATAAAAAATAAAAGGAGAAGAAATTTGGCAACCCTAGAGGCAAAGCAGCTAATACAGAAGCTTTATTCCAAGTAAATTTCCCAAGTATCGTTCCTCGAATTAATTCCAACACCGATGCACCAATCGCACCAGCGACAATCATCAACATAAAAGGAATGGTTCCTCCTGCTTCTGTCGCAACCTCCGCATTTAAAAAATTAAAGGCGGTGTTGGTAATCCCATAACCAACAAAAACCAATAATAAGGCAGTCAATGATTTATTTTGCCCCTTTCCATCTATTTGAGGACTACAAAAATAAATGGCCCCAAAAGCTAATAATAAACCTACTATGATTTGCCAAGTCCAATCAGCCCCTCCCCGATTCCAAATTAATAAATTAAATAACACAGGTATGACCAAAGAGATATTGTTAGCCAGTGAGGTTGTGGCCATCCCGTTTTTCTGGGTAGAAAAACCTGTTAGTAAGAATGTCACTACAAAACCCAAACCTAAGGCCAACATACCCATGGAATAGGACATATCAGGCCAATGGAATGGCAAGGCGTTGGGCTGAACTGCCCAGCCCGTTAAAAAACAAATGGGATAATTTAATAGAATGGTCAAACTAGTATCCACCCCAAATTTGGCGTGCATACGAAAATTAACTAATAATAAAATGGCAAAGAAAACACTTAAAACAAAGTATATCATGACCTTATGATTGTTGCACCAAATCCTTCAAGAAACTTACCCATTCAGGAGAATTATTCAAACTTTCCACCAATTGCCAATGTTCCCCTCCTGCTTCTTCAAATAATTCCTTGTATTCTTCCCCTACTTCAATGGTCGTTTCCAAGCAATCAGCCACAAAGGCTGGAGAAAAAGCCAAAATCTTCTTTTTCCCTTCTTTCACTAATTTTTTAATAGTTTCATCGGTATAAGGTTGAAGCCAAGGGTCTCTTCCTAATCGACTTTGAAAGGCCGTACCAAATGTCCCATCTTTCAATCCCATCTCCTTGGCAATCAAACGAGTGGTTTCAAAACATTGGGCACGATAACATCCATGATTCTTCTCGGTGATTTGCTCACAACAAGGACCAAATACACAGGTATTTTTTGTGATATCTCCATTTCGAATGTGACGTTCAGGAACCCCATGATACGAGAACAAGTAATAATCAAAGTCATGTTCAGCTTGATACTTCTTAGCTTTTTCAGCAAAATATGCAGCAAAACCCGGGCGTTGATAAAAATAACTCACCAAGGAAATATTGGGCATGATTTGCCATGAACTCATGAGTTCCATCACTCGTTCATACACAGAACCCGTAGTGGCTGAGGCGTACTGAGGAAACAAAGGAATGATGATCAACTTATCCAATTGCATCCTTTCCATTTCCTTCAAAACCGAAGGTAAATCGGGATTTTGATAGCGCATGGCTAATTTAACCATATATTCCGAACCTAGACTCTTTTGTAATTCATCCCGCACATCCTCTCCGTAAAACTTTAATGGAGAACCTCGTTCTTCCCATAACTGCTGATAAATCTTGGCTGATTTAGGGGCACGAAAGGGAGCAATGATGCCATTAACCAATAGAAACCTGAAGGGATATGGAATATCTATTACCCGGCTATCCATCAAAAATTCCCTCAAATATCGACGTACAGAAGCTGTATCCGGAGCATCCGGAGTGCCTAAATTAACCAATAAAACTCCTATCATATATACCTAATTTGCCGCAAAGATGATGCAAAAATTTTATAAAGTCCACCCTTCAGGTGTAATCTTTGTTCTTGTAGGCCCTTCAAAGCAAGGAACTCGGTCTTGACAACCCGGAGAAGCTCCTGGACAGAAAAACATTTCACCTGGAACTTGAGGAATAAATGCCCTTTCTCCTGGAGGAATACCCTTGGTACGATCAATATAAAAGATTTTCTTACTGACAGAGAAAACATTAAAGATTCCTAAAATCTTTTCCGTAGGATTCGTTACCGATTTCACATTGACACTAAACCGAGTTTCGGCAGGAACATCAAACAATGAACCGCTAGATTGTACTTGAGCAATCAAACTTTGATAAAATGTAAATGCATTTTTGGAAATACCCCTTTGCTCTAAACGAAAGTAATAAGGCGTATAATTATCAAAAGGAGCACGAGCTACCTGACGTCCTACAATTCGTTGACCATTGGTCAATACATCAGAAAATACATTCAAATCATTATTGGTCATGATATCCCAACATTTACCATCACAGGTATAGTTCAAGATTTGATCCGTAGCTACCGCAGGTGTAATACACGTATTTTGTCTGAAATTCCAAGTTCCACCCCCTCCACAGGAAGCGCATATAGAAATGGGCTCATAATGTTTCCAATTCCACATATAGTAATCTCCTTCTTTGGGGCTGTCTTTGAAATCAAGATAAACGGTATATCCAGCACGACGAACATCCCCTTGGGAATATTGATCCAAGACTTCAAATTGAGTAACAATATTTTCAATCTCAGGTACAGGATTCATTTCTTCTGGACTACTTTGGTACTGTCGTCCATCCAAGGTTTTGATGTATAATTGATAGGTAGAACCTACTTTACCTGCGAAACCTGTTGGTGGTAAATACGTACCTGCTGCAACACCTGTCACTTCTTTAAAGGTAGTTTTAGTACCTGCTTGATCAACAATGTACACATCGGCTTTCGTCACAGGTAAAGAAAGTACAGACATGATTTTATTGGCAGAACTGGTCAAGCGAATTTTACAAAGGCTTGGGTCATTAACAATGTCCGCCTCAATGGTCATGTAGGAAGTCGAGTCTATTTGTGCAAAATCCTTGATGGGATTAATGCAGGCCCAAGTCATAAAAACCAAGGCAAAACTCAAGAAAATATAGCTAGTTAACTTAGTAGGCATTTCTATAAAAATTTAAAATTATAGGTCAAAGAAACAAATGGAGCTGCAAATACACTTAGCTCATAGGCTTGTAGTGCTTGCTTATTCGATTTAAAGAATACCGAATAAGGGTTTTGTCTACCATATAAATTATACACGGTAAAGACCCAACTTCCCTCCCATCTCTTTTTTACCATGGATGGGTTACTGATGGTCCAAGAGAAATCCAAACGATGGTAATCTCGAATTCGGTCATTGTTACGTGAAGCAAAAACAGGATATCGCTTTCCTCCTATCTCATAACTTCCTGATGGAGAAGAGAATGGACGACCCGTATTGTAAGCAAATGTAAACGAGAAACTATGGTGTGTGGTTGGTTGAATATTCAACATCATATTAAAGGTATGAGGCTTGTCATAATTGGTAGCAAACCATTCCCCTCCATTGATCGCTTGAATCTCTGGAAAATCCCCAATCATTTGATTGAAAGCACGAGCATAGGTATAACTCACCCAACCTGAAACTTCCCCCTTCTTCTTTTGAACCATTAACTCGACCCCATAAGCCTTGCTTTTCCCAGTAATCAATTGAGTTTCTATCGTTGGATTCAATTGTAAATTGGCCCCAGAAACAAAATCAAGTGTGTTTCTAACATCTCGGTAATAGGTTTCCAAGGATGCTTCGTACACATTCTCATTATAGGTTTTAAAAAATCCTAAGGAATAAAAATCCGATTGCTGGGGCTTGATGAATGAATCAGCCGTTTTCCAACGAGAGGTAGGTAATGGTGTGGTATTATTGGAAAGCAATTGGAAGAATTGCTGCATACGATTATACCCGAATTTCATGGTGGTGTTCTCCGCTAAGGAATACTTCATGGTCAAACGGGGCTCTAAGCCACCGTAAGAAGCCATCACTTCCTCATCACCATACACTTTTTTCCCAATGATGGAATTGGTAGAAGGCATCCTACCTGGTGCGTATTCATTGACAATACCTGCACCTAAACGCCAATATTGAGCATATCGTAATCCAGCTTGAATAGTAAACTTAGGACTAATTGTCCATTCATCATCTGCATAAATAGCTGCTTCAACAGACTGTTCATCGGGTAAAACCACTCTGGCTACACGAGAAACCACCCCATCATTCAAAGATCCTGGCTTCACATAATAGCGCGTAGCCATGGCGCCAAAATTCATTTTATGGCTTTCTCTCGGCTGATAGTCAAAGCTCATGTGTACATTTTTGTAATCAATGGAACTTTGTAAATCAATGGTGTTGACCGTATCAGCAGAATAGGTTTTCGTTTTATATAAGGTGCTAGTAGCACTTAACATCATATTCAGTTTATCTGAAAAATAATGATTCCAATGTATGGCCAAGTTATTATGCCCATAATCAAAGGATGTCCGCTTAGCAATGACGTTTTCAATACTAAATAAAGAGTCTACTCGATAGTAATCCTGACTCAAATAATTGGAAATGGAGATCGTGTTCTTTTTATTAGGACGATAGTATACTTTAGTCGCCACATCCATGAAATTGGCCCTGATATTCTTTAATTCCGTAGGCGCAAACCATTTAAACATAAAATCATTGACGGAAAGTCGACCAGCAACCAATATGGATAATTTCTCCTTGATGATAGGAATCTCTGCCATCACACGGTTGGAAACCAAACCAATTCCTCCCTGCATTTTAAACTTTTCCGTATTGGGTTCGATCATTTTGATGTCCAAAACCGCCGCCGTTCTTCCTCCAAAACGCGAAGGAACGCCTCCTTTATATAATTCTAAATCCCTAATGGCATCTGAGGCAAACACGGAAAACAAGCCAAACATGTGAGTTGGGTTGAAAATGGGCGTATTATCAATGAAAATCAAGTTTTGATCCACATTGGAACCACGAATATTTAAACCATTCGCTCCTTCACCCACGGAAGAAACCCCAGGAAGAGTTTGTAAACTTCGAATCACATCAACCTCCCCCATCATGGTAGGAAGCTTTTTAATTCCTTTTAAACTCAGCACAGTAACTCCCAAAGATGGAGTTTGAATATCCCGCTTGGTCGCCGCACTAGATACAATCACTTCTTCCAATTGCTTCGTGACATCGTTTAATTGGGCATTAAGTGTGGTATTCGTTTTAATGTAAATCTTTGCCCGAAATGGATTATATCCTACATGGCTAATTTTAACCACAAATTCACCGTATGGTAAGTAAATACGATATTGACCTAAGGAGTCCGTTGTTGTTCCTGATTTCTTAAAGTCAACAGAAATATCAGCTCCACGAAGTGGCTCCCCTGTTTGAGCATCAGTAACTTTTCCTTCTAAATAAGGTAAGGTAGTAGTGGTGGATTGTGAATAGCTTTTATGAAAAATGACTAGGCAACATAAGACACAAAAGACTCTAGTAAAGAGTTTTATCATACAGTTGGTTTGAGGTAATAAAACCAATGATACGTATAATACCTGATAAGTAGAAATGAAATTACATGAACATCGACCAAATCGAAGATATTGCGACGAAAGCCAAAGCAGCTGGAGTTAATACTTTCCAGCATAAATACATCAATTGATCCACACGTAAACGAGGTAAAGTCCAACGAACCCACATTTGAATGGCAATCAATACATAGGTCTTTAACATCAACCAGATAAATCCCAAGATGGTGGCCGTAATGGTCCCAGGCGTACCATTGGTCCAATCTGCTAGTCGTAAACTTCCTATATTTGGAAATGGCGAATACCAAGCCCCCCAGAAAAGTATGACACCTAATACACTGACCAAGAGCATCATGCCGTATTCCGACAAGAACAATAAGGCCCAGCGCATACCTGCGTATTCTGTATGAAAACCACCTACCAATTCAGATTCTGCTTCTGGTATATCAAATGGCGCTCGATTGGCTTCTGCCAAACTGGTGATAAAAAACAAAATGAACAAGAAGAAAAAGAAAGGTACACGAACTACATTCCAGGTCAATATCCCTCCTACCTGCGTTACATCCCAATTCAAAAAAGACAAACCAAAAAGGTAATTGGTCTGTTGACTAAAGATTCCTTGCTGCAAAGCAATCTCTTGTAAATTTAAGCTAGAGGAGATTAATACCACACAAAGTATGCTTAATCCCATGGGAATCTCATAAGAAATCAGCTGTGCGGCAGATCGGATAGCCCCTAATAGGGAATATTTATTATTGGAAGTCCACCCTGCCAATAAAATTCCCAAGGAGTCCAAGGACACGATTCCCATCAGTAACATAATGCCCATTTCGGTTTGGCTACCTTGCAGAAAATTACCCGAACTCAATGGAATCACAGAAAAGGAACCAAATACAGCTAAAAATATAATCCAAGGAGCAAATAAAAACAATTGCTTTTGAGCCGATGCGGGAACAATATCTTCCTTTTGGAACAATTTCAATAAATCTGCAAAAACCTGAAGTAAGCCCCATTTACCGACTTCCATAGGCCCTAGTCGGTCCTGCATGAAGGCAGATAATTTACGCTCCACGTAAACACCCACCACCACATTGATCGTCAATAAAACCAAACAGACCACTAGGGCTATCCACATGGATTAGAGTTGATTTAACGCGTTTAAGAAATCTTCTTTTAAATCCTCAATCGCTTCCAAACCTACTGCTACACGCACAAGTCCGTCCGTAATTCCCACTGCCGCACGATCTTCTGCAGATAGTTTCGAGTGGGTGGTTGATGCTGGGTGCGTTAAAATAGTACGGGTATCTCCTAAATTGGGTGAAATAGAAACGATTTGAAGCAATTGACTTAATTTTTGTACTTGAGCAAAACCACCTTTGATGTCCAAAGTCAGAATTCCTCCTCCATATTTCATTTGCTTTTTCGCCAACTCAAACTGTGGATGACTCGCTAAGAAAGGATATTTAACTGCTTGTATGGCTGGATGACCTTGTAAAGCCTCTGCTAATGCCAAGGCATTTTCCGAGTGTTTTTGCATGCGTAAATCCAATAATTCTAAGCTTTTCGACAATACCCAAGCATTGAAAGGAGATAAAGATGGACCGGTATGACGAGCAAAAAAACGAATTTCAGTGATGTATTCTGCTTTTCCACAAACTACCCCTCCTAGCACACGTCCTTGTCCATCAATGTATTTCGTAGCCGAGTGAATAACTAAATCAGCTCCAAGATCCAAAGGTGTTTGCAAAATAGGCGTAGCAAAACAGTTGTCGACCGCTAAAATGATATTCTTTCCCTTTCTCAATTCAGCTAATTCCGCAATATCAATTAAATCCAAACCAGGATTGGAAGGACTTTCACAGAAAAAGAATTTTGTATTGTCCTTAATCGCTGCTTCCCAAGCTTTGATGTCGTGACCATCCACAAAAGTGCATTCTATGCCCCATTTTGCGGTGATTTTAGTTAAGATTTGAATCGCAGATCCAAATAGCGCATTGGATGCTACCACATGATCTCCTTGCTTCAATAAACCAGCTATGGAAGAAAAAATAGCCGCCATCCCGGTAGAAAAAGCTAAACCAGCTTCCGCATTTTCCAACATACACATCTTCTCCACAAACTCATCTACGTTGGGATTTTGGTAACGAGAATAGATATTACCAGGAATCTCTTCTGCAAAAATAGCTCTTCCCTGCTCTGAATCATCAAAGGTAAAACTTGAAGTAAGGTACAAAGGCACCGAGTGCTCACGGTTATGTGATCGCTTGGCTTGAATTCGGATAGCTTGGGTTTGTTTCTTCATATAGGCGAAAATTTAATCTACAAATTTAATGGAATAGCCCGAAAATCAAATTTAATATTTCAGCTGAATGGATTCTCTGCCCAATTCATCCTTTTTAATAAAAAGGTCAAGACCCTATAGAAAAATTCGAGGATTAATCAGGATAATTTGAGTAAATCAATTCTTTTTTGGACTTTTACGAGTAATTAATACAATTAAAAGAAACTATGAAAAAATTATTTACCCTACTCCTTAGTTTAGGGGTATTGTTGCCTGCTCTGGCACAAAATGAACAATGGGCCAATCTTTTCGATGGTAAAACGTTCAAAGGATTCAAACAACTCAACGGACAAGCCAAATACGAAGTGAAAAATGGTGTCATGGTAGGAACTACCGTAGCCAATACTCCCAATTCATTCATGGCAACCGAAAAAGAATATGGTGATTTTATCTTAGAAGTGGACTTGAAAGTGGATAACTCCATGAACTCAGGTATACAAATCCGTAGCCTATCCTCTCCTGATGTCATGAATGGACGTGTTCATGGATATCAAGTGGAAATTGACCCTTCGGACCGTGCTTGGTCAGGTGGCCTATACGATGAGGCTCGTCGTGGCTGGTTATATCCTGTTGAAGAAAATGTAGCTGCCAAAAAAGCTTTCAAAAAAGGCGAGTGGAATCACTATCGTATAGAGGCTATCGGAACGACCATCCGCACTTGGGTGAATAACATCCCAGTCACTTATTTGGTGGATGATATGACGGCCAAAGGATTCATTGCTTTCCAAGTTCATGCCATTGGTAAAGATCAAAAAGAAGGAACACAGGTGATGTGGAAAAACATCAAGATTCAGACAGGAAGCCAAATGCGCCCTCGTCCTTTGGACAAAACGACACCTGTTGAAAATTATACCTTAAATACCCTTTCGCCACAAGAAGAAGCACAAGGTTATAAATTATTGTTTAATGGTAAAGATTTAAGCGGCTGGCGTTCGGCTTTCAAAACTACGGCACCTCCGTCGGTTTGGACGGTAGAATCTGATGGTACTTTACATGTGAATAGTAAAGGTGGTAAAGAATCAGGAAATGGTGGTGATATTTTAACCAATGATCAATTCGGTGCTTTTGAATTGGTATTTGATTTCAAATTAACCGAAGGAGCTAATTCTGGTGTGAAATACTTTGTGGATGAATCCTATAACTCAGGCATGTCGGCCATCGGTTTAGAGTTCCAAGTATTGGATGACGATAAGCACCCAGATGCTAAATTAGGAACAGTAGGCAATAGAACTTTGTCTAGTTTATATGATTTGATTCCTTCCGACAAAGACAAACGTGCTATCAAAAAGATTGGTGATTGGAATCGTGGTCGTGTGGTGGTTTATCCTAACAATGTGGTTCAGCACTGGCTAAATGGCTTCAAAGTGATCGAATATGTTCGTGGAAGCAATATTTACAAAGTTTTAGTAGCCCATAGTAAATACAGTAAATGGCCTGGTTTTGGTATGAAAGCGAAAGGACCTATCTTGTTGCAAGAACATGGAGATTCTGTTTTTTATAAGAACATCAAAATCAGAGAAATTAACTAATAACCGATACCTCAAAAAATAATTTTAACATGAAAAGAAGAGATTTCATCCAAAAGAGCGCTGTTGCCTCCCTAGGAACATTTGCCTTCAGTCCTAAATCTTATAGCAAGATTATTGGAGCAAATGACCGTGTTCGTGTAGCCTGTGTAGGTTTTTCTGACCGTCACCGTTCTTCACACGTTCCTCCATTCAAAATTTTACAAAAAGAAATGAATTTTGAAATGGTGGGAGTTTCTGACCTTTGGAACCGTAGACGCGAAGAAGGAAAGGCTTATTTGGAATCCCAATTAGGAAGCAAAATCACGACATACCGTAACAACGACGAGTTATATGCCGCCAAAGGCGTAGATGCTGTATTTATCTCAACAGCCGATTTCCAACATGCATTGCACACGATTGAAGCCGTGAAAGCGGGTTGTGACGTGTATGCAGAAAAGCCATTGGCTGAAACCATGGAAGATGCTCGTGCTGTATTAAAAGCCGTAAAGGAATCCAGTAAAATTGTTCAGATCGGATCTCAGCGTCGTAGTGGTGCCAACTACTGGGCAGCTGATGAGTTCATCAAGTCGGGCAAGTTCGGTGATATCAAAATGGTGGAATTGATGTGGAACGTCAACCAACCAGGTCGCTGGAGAAGAGTCAACCTTTGCAAAGACTTAAAGGAATCAGATATTGATTGGAACCGATTCTTAATGAACCGTCCTAAAGACTCCTTTGATCCTCGTAAATATTTAGAATACCGTTTATTCTGGCCATATTCTTCTGGAATTCCAGGTCAATGGATGTCGCACCAAATTGATACCGTACACTGGTTCTCTGGCTTAGCGCATCCACGTTCTGCCGTTTCAAATGGAGGAATTTACCAATGGAACGACGGACGCAAAAATCCTGATACCATGACCACGGTGTTTGATTACGGCCCAGCAGATCAACCGAACAAAGGCTTCCAAGTAAGCTTTACGTCTCGTTTCTCTAACTCAGCCGGTGGTACTAAAGAAATTTACTACTCCAACGGTGGTGAGTTGAACTTAGATACCAACATGATTTCACCCAATGGTGGATTGACAGAAGGAGAAGCAAGAGGTATGGGCATGCAGGCAAATTTATTGCCAACTTTGAAAATTGAAGGTCCTAAAGTAGAGACAGGATCTAACACGGGTGGTGATAGCTTAACATTTGAGCACATTAAAAACTGGATGCAATGCGTACGTTCACGCAAAACTCCCAATGCTCCGATTGAAGCAGGTTACCAACACTCCATTGCAACGATCATGGCCAATGCCGCATATCGTACAGGAGAGCGTGTTACCTTCAACGAGAAAACACAAGAAGTAATGGCAGGTTCAAAAGTATTCAAATACTAAGAATCAGCTGAGTATATGGACCGGGTGGTTGAAAGACTACCCGGTTTTTTTATGTCCAAACAAAGGAATCGGTTGACAAAATGGGTTTTTGTTTTCCCGACAATTCCCTAACTTGCATCCAATATTTGAACGCATCCCTCATGATGAAAATCCCTACCCAAACCAAAAAAGATCTGTACACGCACATCGCGATTCTGATCTCCTTATTTCTGGTTTTATTTTTCGGGTTCTTTTTTGTGTATTTGCCTTGGAGCACCCATCATGGGGAAACCATCAAAGTGCCTAATTTGAAGGGAATGAGCATGGAGAAAATGGAGGAATTGGTAGAATCCAATGACCTCACCTATGAAATTTCCGATTGCACTTTTACCGCAGATAAACCTCCTTTGACCATACTTTCTCAATACCCTTTACCCAATGCCTTGGTGAAGTCGGGAAGAAAAATTTACATCACCATCAATTCTGAAACCCCTCCTACCATCAAAATGCCCGGCTTGATAGGCTTATCGGTGCGAAGTGCCGAGCAGCAATTGTTGATTTCTGGATTGAGAAAAGGAATTGTGCATGAAATCAATGATCCAAGAGTGAAGGAGGTGATTGAAATGCAAGTGAATGGACGTAAGATCGAGGCTGGAGCTACGATTCCAAAAGGAACTATGGTGGATTTATTCATTGGTAATGGTACGGCGAATGTGGAAATGGAATTACCCGATTTAGTGGGTAAACCCTTGGATGAGGTCAACATCATTTTGGCAGGGATGAACCTGACCGTAGGTAAAATTTATTACGAAGCCAATGATGCCTACCAACCGGGAGTCGTATTTAAACAAGTTTGTGCCACATGCACAGGAACAAGCATTCACCCAGGAGATACGATTGATCTTTGGGTAGTAGGCGGTGGAGAAAATCAATAATCACATGGATATTACAGTAGAAGAATTAAAGGAAAGAATGGACAAAAATGAGGCAATGTACATCATTGACGTCCGTGAAGAAAATGAATATGATGAGTTCAACATTGGAGCTCAATTAATTCCCTTGGGAGAATTACCTGAAAGATTGGATGAAATTAAAGCAGATAAAGATGCGGAAATCATCGTGCATTGTCGCTCAGGAGCACGTTCTGGCCGTGCGCAACAGTATTTGAGCAGTGAAGGCTACGGCAATGTCCGTAATCTACTAGGCGGAATGCTCGCTTGGCAGGCTGCTGGCTATTAAGATGCAATCCATTTCGGCTGTTTCTTTCAAAGAACAAATCAGCCACTTACACCTCCTGGATATACGTACGCCTCGCGAATGGGACGACTTTAATCTGGGAGGTGTTCATATTCCCCTTGATCAATTATTGGACCGTATCGAAGAGGTCCAACAGATCCCTCAACCCATCACCGTCCTTTGTTATAATGGTACGCAGAGCTACATCGCTTGTCGATTGCTATTGGCGAAAGGTATAGCATGTCAGAACCTGGAAGGGGGATTGGAGGGGTATTTGGGGGTTTAGGGATTTGACGATAGATTATAATTTCAGAATGGATTTATTTGCTTTTAAACACATATTAGTCAGATAAAATGCTGGAAAAAAATGTTGATATATTATCACAAAATATAAAGTTTTTTAAGGTAAAATAAGGTAGGTTTATAATTGGTATAAACAATTTTATTCTACCCTAAAAATCCAACATTGCTACATCCAAACCGACAAAAAAATGTAACTTTGGAAACACGAAATTTGACAAATGACATTCCCAGACGACTACATTAATAATATAATTTGTGGAGACAGTTTAACTATTATGCGACAAATGCCTGATAACTGTATTGACCTTGCAGTTACTTCTCCTCCATACAACTTGAAAAACTCAACAGGCAATGGAATGAAAGCCAATACAACTAGTGGAAAATGGGCAGGCAACGCATTACAAAATGGTTATAGCCATTACAACGACAACATTCCAAATGACGAGTATGCTGACTGGCAACACAACTGCCTAAAAGAAATGTATCGATTAATAAAAAATGACGGTGCAATTTTTTATAATCACAAATGGCGTGTTCAAGATGGACTTATCCAAAATCGTAACGATATTATTAGAGACTTACCAGTTAGACAAATAATTATTTGGAAACGAAAAGGTGGAATAAACTTTAATCCAGGATATTTTCTACCCACCTATGAAGTAATTTATATGATACCAAAACCAGACTTCAAACTTGTACCAAAGGCTAATGCTTATGGTGATGTATGGGAGTTTACGCAAGAGATGAATAATGAACATCCTGCACCATTTCCTGTTGCTCTAATTGACAGAATTATTTCTTCAACAAACGCCAAGACCATTTTAGACCCATTTTTGGGTAGTGGCACTACAGCCATTGTAGCATTGGGACTTAAAAGAAATTATATCGGCATAGACCTTTCACCGGACTATTGTGAAATGTCAGAAAGAAGAATTGAACGTAACAAAAAACAAAGTGAACTTTTGAAGTTCAAAACAGCTACATTATTTCAAGAAACATAATGATAATATATACAAAGGACAACTTAATAAAAGAATTACAAAGTATTGCAGACAGAGGTTGGATAGACAATGCAAGACACGGAAACCACGGTGGCATTGGTAACACATTAGAGGACTTATTAGGCATCACAGAAAATAATTTACCTATTCCTAATGCAGCTGAATGGGAATTAAAGTCTCAACGAATAAACACAAGTTCGTTGACAACATTATTTCATATTGAACCTTCACCAAGAGCAGTAAAATTTGTACCTCAAATTTTACTTTTAAATTATGGCTGGAAGCACCAAGAAGCTGGCAAAAAATACACTGAAAATGAAATGAGTTTTCGCCAAACTATTCATGGACTTTCTCCAAGCGACAGAGGTTTTCAAGTTATTATTGACAGAATAAACAGTAAGGTTTTAATTTCATTTGATAGTAGCAAAGTAGTGGAGAAACACAGCGAATGGCTAATACAAGTTCAGAAAAAAATTGGTTTAGGTCAACTTGAACCGCAACCATATTGGGGTTTTGACGACCTCTCAAATAAAGCTGGAACAAAATTATTAAACTGTTTTTACGTTCAGGCTGAAGTTAAAAAAGACGGCGACAAAGAATTTTATAAATATAGTAAAGTAACAATGTTACAAAAATTCAACTTTGATGGCTTCTTAGCCCAAATTGAAAAAGGAAATATTCTTGTTGACTTTGACGCAAGAACTGGACATAATCACGGGACTAAATTCCGAATGCGACAAAATTGCTTACCCGAACTTTATCAAAAAGCGACGATAATCGTATAAAATTGTAGAAAGGACAGCGTCTGAAACCAACTTTGCAATAGGCAGGGTTTCGTGCTCATCGTAAACATTGGTATTGAAATGCCTAAAAATTATAAATCTGCACTAACATTACAAGGTTTTTCCTTTCGTTTGCAGTTTAAACCTATAAATTCTTCAAAATCTTAAGCAAGTCCACATCAAACAACAAATAAAAGGAATTTATCATTCCAAATAAAATCAAATTACTGATGGAACAAGACAGTGCCACAATGCTTGCAAATTTGTTTCTTTCTAAGTTAAATTGGCGAGTGCTTTAAATGTTAAATGGAAAAGTTAAGTCGAATCAACTAATACAATGATTAATTCTCGACTTTTTAAATAGCACAAGAAAAATTCTCAAAAACCACCACTAGCAGAAATTGAAAGAGCATTAAAAATTATAGCCAAATAAGTTGAATAAATAAAATCACGAAAATGGTAACCACTAAAAAAGAGAATAACCCAGGCTTCACGACTTTTGAAGAACATCTTGAAAATCGATATGGTAAAACTGGTTCTGTAAAAAGAATCGATTTCGAAATAAAAGCCCATGCTTTTACCATTGGTGAAGTCTTAAAAGAAGAACGATGTTTATGTTGAATGACGCAGGAACAATTGGCTGAAAAAACAGGAACAAAATAAAGTTTTATCTCCAGGATTGGAGATGGTCAATTTGATATTCAAATTCAACTTGATATACGATTCTAGAAGTGGGTCTAGGAAGGAAAATCACCCTTACCATAGAGTAAATGTTACCTGGGGACATTTCTTAAGAAAGATAAAGGTTTATTTCCCCAACGGTCAATTTGTTTATGGACAATACAATCCATTTTAAGCATTCATTTTATTAAATCATTAAATAAGGCCTTTTTTTGTATTCTACATTGAAAGGTTAATCCCAACGAAAGATTGGAACGAAGCTTGAGCGAAGCGGCAAGCGAGAAGGAAATTGTAAATGATAAATTATGAATGCTTGAATGACTTTGATCTTCTTATCAATTTTTGGATTCTGCATTCTACTTTTCCATTCTACATTCTAACAGCCCAATTCGGAGAGACAATCGGTTCTGCGCAGCAGAATTCGTCTTAGGATTAACCGTATTTCTTCTGTTTTTTTTTGTTTCTTTTTTTATGAAAAAAAAGAAATGCCTTAGTATTCTATGCTAAGTAAAATTATTATTATAGGAAATTCGACATGTTCCGAAGGGTCATTTCGAATAGCTAGTTAGTGTTAGTTTTGATATTCTCCACCCTTTTTACTATTTCTAATTATCGGCAATTTTTTACATTTACTGCCGTATTATAGTTTTTCGTATATTTGTGAAAAATTCATACGACCATCGCAACAGATAAATTAAATATCGACAAAATCAGGAACAATTTTAGAAGCGGAAAAAGCTTTGACACAAAGGATATTGTTGCATTTTACCAAGAACTTGATTCAGACATTAAGCAAACTACCGTAAATTGGAGGGTATATTCATTAGTTCAAATGGGCTTAATAAACCGTATTGGGAGAGGAAAATTTATTATTGGAAAAAAGGGAAACTTCATTCCCGACGTTTCGCCAAAAATGAAAACGATTCATCATAAACTTATAAAATCATTTCCCTACCTGAAAATATGTATTTGGAATACCTCGGCGCTAAATGAATTTATGCTACATCAACCAGGACGCTTTTATTTGCTTATTGAAGTGGAAAAAGAAGCAACACAGTCCGTATTCTATTTTTTAAAGGATGCCCAATATTCTGTTTTTATTGAACCTACAAGTGACTTATTGGAAAAATATGCTCCAAGGGAAAAGGAGTCATTGATTATACGTTCTCTTGTTTCAGAAGCTCCACTTCAAAGCATAAAAGGAATAAATACCGCATCTTTAGAAAAAATGCTAGTTGATGTCTTTTGTGATGATGTAATTTTCCCTTCGCAACAAGGTGCTGAAATGCGTACACTTTTTTTGGAAGCGTTTAATAAATATTCAGTAAATGAAAATAGAATGTTGCGCTATGCAAGTAGAAGAGGAAAGAAAGAAAGCTTTTCCAAATACTTAAATTCAATTTCAAATTTACGGCAAAATATAAAATTGGCTGCCAATTTATAGAAAATGATTAGCCAGAAAGAGATTTCAATAGACTGGATTAATAAGGTTTCTAAAGAAAACCGCAATGCGGACAAAATCCTTGTAGAGAAAGTAATTCGCGCTTTGCTTTTATTAGAAGGACTTGTAAAAATGAAACTACCATTTGTTTTTAAAGGTGGTACAGCATTAATGCTACATATGAATTCCACCAAGAGATTATCCATTGATATCGATATTGTTTTACCCCATGCGCCAATAAATTTAGAAGATATCCTTGACAGTGTTTCAAAAGAACAAGGCTTTATCCGCAAAGAATTGCAGCACAGAAGTACTTCATCACATATTAAAAAAGAACATTATAAATTTTTCTACATACCTACCCATAAATCAAAAAAAGAGGAAGAATATGTATTGCTGGATATATTATTTGAAGAAATAACTTACCAAAGAGTTATAAAAATTCCCATTCAATCTCTATTTGTCCCAATTAAAGACGAAGCACTTTTAGTAGATGTACCTTGTTTAGAAGGCTTACTAGGTGATAAACTAACAGCATTTGCTCCAAATACAAGTGGAATTCCATACTTCAAAAAAGAGGACAGCATGGGTATGGAAATTATGAAACAACTCTATGATATTGGTAATTTATTTAACGTAACTAGTGAAATTGAAATAATTAAATCTACTTTTCGCCATTTTGCAGCTACTGAATTAACCTATCGTAATCAAAATGAATTGACTGTAGAAGACGTGCTAGAAGACATTATACAAACCTCACTTTGCATAGTTACTCGAGGTACCGATGGAAAAGGAGAATTTGAACAATTACAACTGGGAACTCAACGAGTAAGTGGCTTTATATTTTCCGAAAGCTACCACATTGAAAAAGCAATCTTACATGCTTCTAAAGCAGCATATTTATCCGTATTAATTTCAAATGATGCGAAAACCATGATAAAATTCAATAATCCATTAGAGGTGAAGGATTGGGTAATTACTGAACCAATGAACACTAAACTGAATAAATTGAAAAAATCCAATCCAGAAGCATTTTTCTATTGGTATAAAATTTTTGAACTATCAAAATAGGCCAAATTAGTTTGGCTGTCTTGAACCACCTACCTCTACATGTAAATTAATCCGAATGGATTGGTTTTTAGAATCTCAAAAAACACCACGCCACACACTCTTTTAGAAAGCCTAGGCTAACCCACCAACAATCCTAAAAAATATCGCCAAAACACCTTCTTCTTAGATGCTCTGGCGATATTTAGGTAATACTAGAATTTATGGGGATAAAATGATTTGGTTTATCATTCCCTATTCGATCTTGGTCGGTCAATGATTATTTTTCCGATAAAAGCGAATCAATGTGATCATTTTTTAAACTCCCTGCTTAGAAAATCAATCACCTTTTTTCTTAGCTCCTCCACATCATACATCTTACCAAAATGCGGGGCATCTTTCACAATGGTTAGCTCATTTTTTACGCCATAATGATTTAACCATGAGCTTAATAGCTTAGAATTTCTACTAGAAACCATATTGTCTTTTTCGCCATGAAAAATCAGAAATGGAGGGTCACTTTTATCAATATAAGTTAAGGGACTTGCGGCCTTTGCCAAATCAGGACGGTCCACTGGCGTCGCTCCTATCAAAATACTTTCTGGCGATTTTGGATCTTCTGCTCCCGGAAAAATGGTCAGATCTGTTGGACCATAATAATCCACAACAGCCTTGTATCGAAACGATCGATACGCATTGGGAGAATATAAATTTGACAATTTATTATTATGAGAAGTACCCATCAAAGCGGCTAAATGACCACCCGCTGAAAAGCCCATTAGGGCAATTTTGGTTTTATCTATTTGGTACTTGTCGGCATTGTCATAAAGAAATGAAACAGCCTTATTGCAATCTTGTAAAATGCCAGGAAAAACAGCATGTTGGGCAAAACGGTAATCAATCGATGCAATCGTAAAACCATGCTCCAACATGGCGTTGATGGTTTCAGTCATGTAGCCCATATCGGCATATTTATCATTACCAATCCATCCTCCACCATGAATAAATACCACCAAGGGATTGCCGCTCAAAGGCGTCTTTCCTTGAACCTGGGCAGGCTGGTAAATATCCAATAAATGTTTCCTGAGGGTATCATTATGGTAGGGAATATTGCCGTGGATGATTGTCCCTTTGGGTAAACGGCCTTGAATTTGACTGGGTGATGGTGGTTGGGCATAACTAAATGCCGAGGTGAAAAGTACCAGCAGGATAATTCTTAATTTATTCATGTTGTTTATTATGGGTTAAAATATATGTTCTTACTTAAAACCTCCAATATTTTGAACTGTATAATGCCATCAAAACAAATACTCATTTATTTCTAATTATACACGCACAGATAAGCTCATGTTCATGGAATCAGAATTTCATTGAAATCATTTTGACCCGAAATCTATGAATCAAGATGCGCTAAATCATATTCCTCGTCAGATACGGGATCTAACCAAGTAACCTGAACATCGTCCTTATAATTAGTGATGGAAATATGCACCATGTCACTAAGTGCTGAAGTTCCAAACTACATTCCCAATCAGCTCCCCCCTCGCCTCCTCCGGATGCATAAACCGAAACTCCCCCTGATGTCTGAACCAGGTCAATTGTTTTTTGGCATAATGCCGACTATTTCGCTTCAATAAGCGAATCATTTCTGCTTCATCATATTCTCCCCTCAAATACCCATAAACTTCCTTGTAGCCAAGGGTTTTCAGGGCATACAGATGCTGGAAATCTTGGTATTGGATAGCTTCTTGTACTAGACCTTGGGCTAACATCTGATCCATGCGCTGATCGATGCGTGCATACAACTCATCTCTTGGTCGATCCAAGCAGATTTTAATGGCTTGGAAGGGTCGGTCTGCAGATTGTTTTTTTCTAAAATCGGAATATGGTTTGCCCGTAGATAAACATACTTCCAAGGCTCTCACGATACGCTGAGGATTCTGTTGATCTACTTGAGCAGCATAAGCTGGATCTAATCGCTGCAATTGCTCCCACAATGGTCCAATTCCCTCGCTTGACAATTGTTGCATCAATTGTTCTCTTAGTGCCAAATCTACGTCGGGCATTTCATCCAAACCTTCCAATAAGGCTTTGATGTATAATCCAGAACCACCCGTTAAAATGACCACTTCATGCTTTTGGAATAGCTTCTCTAAAAGAATTAAAACTTCTCGCTCAAAATCCCCCGGCGAGAAATATTCTTGGATGGAATGAGAGTCAATGAAATGATGTTTGATGCCCCCTTGCTCCTCTAGAGTAGGCTTGGCGGTACCAATCGACAATTCTCGATAAAACTGTCGGGAATCAGCCGAAATGATCTCTGTATGTAGCTTTTGGGCCAGTTCAACACAAAGAGCGGTTTTTCCCACCGCTGTGGGACCAGCAATGACCAATAAAGTAGGTAATTTTTCCTTCATGAATTTAGGCTTTTCGGGTATATTTCTTGACAAAGCGTCCAATCAATGGACCCACGATGAAGCCAGGTAATAACCAAAAAACAAAGGAAGGAATAAATTGAGGGAAAATGGAACTATTAACCACTAAAAATGCGGTTAATGAGGCTATATAAGTCCCCATCATGCGTTGAATATGATTGGAAAGCCAAGCCAAACGGATACTGTAACCCGACTGCTGAAATTGATAATCCTGCCAAACAAATCGAAGTCCGATACCCCCAAAGACCAAAAATACGATACCGAAATTCTTAGCTTGAATAAGCAGGTAGATTCCAAAGGCGATGAAAATAATTCCAAAGACCAACATGAATATTGAAATCACATAATCCATCGCTATCGCCTCCTGCCCATTCTTCTTAAATCGAAGGTAGCGTTTGGCACTCAGATTCATGTACAAGGTAAAAATCCCGACAATGAACAAAAAGTAATTAGGGTGAAGCATAGCCATCACCAAGGAAGTGGCGCCAGCTAGGCACATGCCCCCATAAAAAAGAAGGCCTAGTTTTCGATGGTTGCGATCCCCTTTTCGTAAAAAGAGTATCAAAGTCCCCACCAACAAGCCTAGGCCTCCTCCCGCAATATGTAAACACAAAAGAATAAAAAAGACTTCTTTCATGCTTCGAGATTACCAGAAATAGGTATATAAGAATGTCAAAACAGTACAAATCACCACCGATCCAACGATGAATGAAGGGGACATTTTGAACATACTTGCGTCAATTTCTAATCCCTTAGGATTGTTTTTGCTTTCTGGATCAGCCAATGAAATAACCACCATACATGTCACACAGAATATAAATACCCAAGCCATTCGATCCATAAATGGTATCATCATGCGGCCTGTTTCATCTGGGAAAGAGGAGTAAAACATACATTCAGTCACTCCAGTCCAAGTAGGAATGTATTTGGTCATAATCGAAAAGGTTACCCCGCCCAATAAAGCCACTAAAGCAGCCTTGGAAGTAGCTCTTTTCCAGAAGAAACCTAAGGTAAACAAGGCAAAAATACCCGGAGAAACATAACCTGTGTACTCTTGGATAAACTCAAATCCTCCTTTTTTATCAAT
This sequence comes from Aquirufa salirivi, assembly GCF_045310485.1. Lineage (NCBI taxonomy): Bacteria > Pseudomonadati > Bacteroidota > Cytophagia > Cytophagales > Flectobacillaceae > Aquirufa > Aquirufa salirivi. The sequence goes on along the minus strand of NZ_JBEWZH010000006.1, from coordinate 133,861 downwards.
ACCCATCATCGGGGCAACAATCACGGAAGTAACCATAGCTCCTACTACGGCAAAACGACCCACATTCACCAATTTCTTTTCAGAGGCGTTTGGATTGATGTATTTCTTGTAAATATCGAGCGTAAAAATGGTTGAAATGGAATTGGCTTTTCCTGCCATAGAAGCTACAACGGCTGCGGTTAATGCGGCAAAAGAAAGTCCTTTCAAACCAGTAGGTAATAAATTCAATAATACGGGATAGGCATTGTCTTTGTTCAATACACCATCTTTCAACATCTCTGTTTGGAACATGCCATCCTTATATAACAAATACGCCGCAATACCTGGCAATACCACAATGATCGGCATCATCAACTTCAAGAATGCAGCAAATAAAATACCATTTCTAGCTGTTTTTAAATCTGCTCCCAAAGCTCGTTGAGTGATGTATTGATTACATCCCCAATAGTTCAAATTGATAATCCACATACCCCCAACTAACACGGCTAAACCTGGTAAACTTGGGTAATTAGGATTTCCTTTCTGTAAAATCATGTGGAAATGCTCCGGCGCCTTGGTTAATAAGTGATTCACACCATCTACAACACCTGAACCACCGAAACGATCCGTCACCATGTTCAACGCTAAATAAGAAGTAGCTAGACCTCCTAACACTAAGAACACCACTTGAATAACATCCGTATATCCAATCACTTTCATACCTCCCAAGGTGATGAAAATAGCAAATACCGACATGCCTATCATACATACGGTAAAGTCGACACCCGAGATGGTCGTAACTGCCAAAGCCCCTAAATACAAAATAGATGTTAAGTTAACGGTAATGTACAACATCAACCAGAATACCGCCATGATCAAACTCACCGTAGGACTGTAGCGTTGAGTCAAGAACTGAGGCATGGTAAAAATCTTATTCTTCAAATAAATCGGCATGAAGAAAATAGCTACAATTAACAAGGTAGCTGCTGCCATCCACTCATAGGTGGCAATGGCTAAACCTAATCTAAAACCATCACCCGAAGTACCAATAAACTGCTCTGCCGAGATATTAGAGGCGATTAATGAAGCTCCAATAGCCCACCATGTCAATGATCCTTCCGCTAAAAAGAAGTCGTTGGAGTTAGAAATTTTAGATTGTCTTTGTTTGTAAATCCAGTAACCATATCCGGAAACAACAATAAAATAAAAGAGGAACACGAGGTAATCGAGTAATTGTAAACCTTGAGATTGCATAGTTTTTTATAAAAGTGAATGGGTCAAAAGTTTACTAATTTAGAGGAATCCGAAGGAAAATAAAAAATTATTGCAGAATAGTTAGACAAAATGTGATTTAATCTATTCTTGCTGGTGGCACAAGGATCACTTCTTCGCGGTCTACAATCACCTGACCAGCTAATAAATCTTTCGTCTTTCTAATGTACTTTTTTGAACTGATAATCACCGGACATAAACTTTCATGCTGTCTTTTGGAAAAATGCGCAGCCAAGCTTGCGGCCTCCTCGATGACCTGCTTAGGGACTACTTTTTGCTGAGGATTTCGAATTACAACATGAGACCCAGGAACATCCCGAGCATGCAACCAAACATCCTGACGTTTGGTGTACTTCATCGTCAACAAATCATTGTTTTTAGCATTTCTACCAACCCAAACCGTCCAACCTTGTACATCAAATACCTTAAATGGAATTTCTTCCACAGCTTTGGCGGAAGTATCTTTTGTTAATAAGGGAATAAAAGCTTTTAATTGCTTTCTTTGGGTGGCTTGATGCACTTGTTCCCAACGTTCCTCCCATAGCTTGATTTCTTCCTTTTTACGATCCACTTGCTCTTGCCAATGGGCTAGTTCTTTGGCATAATTTTTCGACTTACGGTAATAGTTTTCTGCATTTTGAGTCGCACTTAAACTGGCATTCAACTTGACTTTTATCGTACTATCTCGATAAAAATCAGGCAATTCCACGGAAGTGACATTCGCAGGAATCAAATGCAAATGTGCCATGATGATATTGGCAATCTCTTCATAAGGTACACTAGCTCCTCGCTTGCTCCCTTGATTCAATAAGTCATGAAGATAAAGACGGGTCTTGTCTTGAGCTCTTTGAAAAAAATTCAGTAATTGATTTTTCTCTTTAAGAAACTCCCCAATGGAATAATGAAACTTATAGAGTGCATTTAATGCTTCCAAAGGATCATGTCCTACATACAAAGCTTCTCCCTCGGATTTTAGTAAACTTAGATAGACCCCAACTTCTCGATGGTAAACATAAAATGTTGGGTTTTCTACCTCTTTTTTAATTGTTTGAAGTATCTCCCAACGACCTTTCAAAAGGGCATTTTCATACCCTAAATTCAACAGATGACCTTTTATCTCTTTTCCAAAGGTGGGAAACAAGGCAGAATAATTCCCGTCATGTGCCTGGAACGCCTCCCAGCTTTGATCTATAGGTCGATGTAATAGGGAAAGAGAAATTTCGGCATCCTTCTTTAATCTAGACTGAAAAAGACTTTGAAATTCTCCATCACGAAACAAAATGATGTTGGCTCTATTGCCATACATTTTGAAAAGAAGCACAAAATCCCCTAAAAAATGAAGGCTAAAAGCACGTTCGTTCTCGTACATTTCTACCTCTTGAACCTCAGCCAACAAGACATCTGAAAACAAGTCCACTGAATTCCTCCCTGCCCGATGAAAGTTATCAGGAAATTGCAAACAAGAAAATTGGGGTCCCAAACAGCATTTCATCCAAAACTCATCTCCATTTTGACTTTCAAAACCCAAGACTAATTCATCCTTTTCCTGAGAAAAACATTGCTTCAAACGGGCATACATCAATTTTTGACGTAAGGTTGAGGCAAGTACTCGCAAGAAATAATAATTATTGTGCATAAATTGCGGGGAATTTAATTCTCTTCATGTCCAAGCAAGATTCATATTTAACCATTGCTTCACCTTCGGAAGGTCTGTACAAAGATAAAGGAAGTAAGTTCATCGGCATGGCCTATCCTGTGAAAGATCTGGAAGAAATTAAAAGTCGACTACAAGAGTTAGCCATATTACATCCCAAAGCCCGACATATTTGTTATGCCTACCGATTGGGTTTCAGTCCGGAAGACGCCCGCTCCAATGACCATGGAGAGCCCTCAGGAAGTGCGGGTAAACCGATTTTGAATACCATATTATCACAGCAATTGCATTATGTGTTCATTGCGGTCATTCGTTATTTTGGTGGTACCTTGTTAGGTGTTCCAGGATTAATTCATGCTTACAAAGAAGCGAGTTTAGATGCTTTGACCCAGGCAGAAATCATTGAATATGAACCTTTGGTGGAAGAAGCAATTCAATTTGCGTATTCTGAGCTGAATGAGGTCATGAAAATCTGCAAAAAATTACCAATTCGAATACTAAATCAAAAAATTGACAATCTTTGTACTTTCAATCTTTCCTTTACACAAAGAAATGCAACAGAAGTAATGAAAGCATTGGAGAAGATTAGCCGACATTAATACATAAACCTATTTCAAATGAACTATTTTAAACTGTACCGTACGCCTCACGGACATGTCATTCAATCCAATCAATCGGATAAATCCATTTTTCATCAAGCTACTTCTTGGGATGATTTCATCAATCAAGAAAATTTATTTGAAGCCTGTGCCAGCGCCTTTGCACACGGTACAGAAGTGAATTTTGGGGATATCCATTTGTTGCATCCTGTAGACCAACAAGAGATTTGGGCGGCAGGTGTTACTTATTTGCGCTCCAAAGTGGCCAGAATGGAAGAATCCAAGGAGTCGGGAGGAGATACATTTTACGACAAAGTATATTCGGCACCTAGACCAGAAATTTTTTATAAAGGAAATAGCCACAGAGCCGTTGGGCAAGGTGGCCAAGTGAGAATTCGTAAAGATTCAGCTTGGAATGTCCCAGAACCTGAATTAACCCTTTTCGTTAATGCTCAAGGTCAATTAGCAGGTTATACCATTGGCAATGACATGAGTTCAAGGGATATTGAAGGGGAAAACCCATTGTATTTACCTCAGGCCAAAGTATATGATGGAGCTGCGGGCATTGGACCTTGTTTATTGGTGACAGACAAACCTTTGGCACCAGAAACGGTGATTGACATGCGTATCTTCCGTGACGGGAATGAAGTTTTCCAAGGAGATACTCAAATATCCCAAATGAAGAGAACTCACGCTGAATTGGTGGAATACCTGACTCGTGAAATGACCTTTTCTAAAGGTACATTCCTAATGACAGGCACCTGCGTGGTACCCGATCATCCTTTTACCTTGCAATCAGGCGATCGCATCGAAATTCAAATTGAACCCATCGGAACTTTAATTCAAATTGTAGCATAATGAACCTTACAGGTGAACAAATCATAGGAAATTCATTTTCCAAACTAGGTACAAGTACTTTTCAAGGCATGCAAGCAGATTCAGGCATTGCCATTTCTACGCCATATTATGAAGCAACAACCGCAGAAATAGACTTAGCCATTGCTAAAGCGAAAACTGCATTTGCAAGCTTAAGAAAAATATCCGACGAAAAAAGAGTCTTGTTTTTAGAAGCCATTGCAGAAGAAATCATTGCCATCGGAGATCCATTAATTGAAATGGCTTGTTTAGAGGCAGGACTGCCAACAGCTCGTATTCAAGGTGAGCGTGGACGTACCACAGGACAGGTTATGGCCTTTGCTAATTTTATTAAAAACAAAGCTTGGGTTAATCCCATTGATGATCCTGCTATGCCTGATCGTCAACCCTTACCTAAACCCAGTTTATTCCAAAAGCAGATTCCATTAGGACCTGTGGCTGTATTTGGCGCGAGTAACTTCCCTTTGGCCTTTTCTGTGGCTGGTGGAGATACCATGGCAGCTTTAGCTGCTGGTTGCCCTGTCGTTTTCAAAGCTCACCCTGCCCATCCGAATACCTGTGAAATGGTTGGAAGAGCGATACAAAAAGCGGCACAAAAAACAGAGATGCCAGAAGGTATTTTTTCTTTGGTTCATACTACCTCCCATAAAATAGGAGGCTATTTAGTGCAGCATCCCGATATTCAAGCCGTGGCATTTACAGGATCATACCGAGGAGGAAAAGCTTTGTATGATTTAGCTGTTAGACGTCCTATCCCAATCCCTGTGTATGCTGAAATGGGAAGTATTAACCCGGTGGTACTTTTATCGGAAGGACTTGCCGCCAATGGAGCTAGTCTTGCGGCAAATTTCAGTCAGTCGGTTTGTTTAGGTCAAGGACAATTCTGTACCAACCCTGGTTTAATTGTCATTCAAAAATCGGATGAAGCATTTCTTCAGGATTTGGCCAAGCAATTGGACTCGATGTCTTTGAATGCGTTTTTAACACAAGGGATTGCGCAAGCATTTACCAAAGGATGTGAAAAATTAGACCAACATCCTGATGTAAAGCGATTCACCACCCAAGCCATTCCATCACCAAGCTTGTTCGTTACTTCAGCTCAGGCTGCTATGAAAGATCAAGAAATTTTGGATGAAGTTTTTGGACCAAGTACCTTGGCGGTGGTAGTGGAAAATCAAGCGGAATTGATTGCCTTTATAGAGTCATTACCCGGTCAATTAACGGGTACCATTCATGGAACCATCGATGAGATCAAAGCATTTCCCGAACTTATTGAAGCTTTAAGTTTACGCGTGGGCCGGATTTTGTTGAACGGTTTCCCTACAGGTGTAGAAGTATCTCCAGCAATGGTTCATGGAGGTCCATTCCCTGCCACGAGTGATTCCAGAGGAACATCGGTAGGCACACAAGCCATATACCGTTTTACTCGTCCAATTTGCTACCAAAACTTCCCCGCAGAGTTAATCAGTTAACTGATACAATAAACCCGATTTTCCCAACGTTGGCAAGGTTCCAAACCTTGACAACGTTACAAAAAAAAGCCTGAGAAATTATCCTCAGGCTTTTCCTAAATTACCTCAATTTATACTACTTCTGGATTCGGAACATTATCAAAAATCACATTTCCATCCGTATCTAAATCCATCAAAACAGCTGAATCTTTTTTCACGTTACCGGATAGAATCTCTTTCGATAATTCATTCAAAACAGCTCGTTGAAGTACTCGCTTCATCGGTCTACCTCCATAATTAGGATCATACCCATCTTTGGCCAATTTAGCTAAAGCCTCATCCGTTGCTTCTAAGGTAATTTGCTGTTCAGCTAATCGACGCTGGATTTCTTTGAACTGAATACCCAAAATCTTACGAGCATGTTCTTCAGATAATGGTTCAAATAATACCACCTCATCCACACGATTCAAAAACTCCGGACGAACCACCTGCTTCAACAAAGTCATTACCTCTTCCTTGGTCTCATCCAGGATGATTTGATTATTCCAACCCTCCATTTGTCCCATTTTTTCCTGAATCAAATGACTACCAATATTGGAGGTCATGATGATAATGGTATTTTTGAAATTGGCTGTTCTACCTTTATTATCCGTCAACCGACCTTCATCAAGTACTTGTAATAAGATATTCCAAACATCTGGATGCGCCTTTTCAATCTCATCCAACAATACCACCGAATAAGGTTTTCTCCGCACCGCCTCTGTCAATTGTCCTCCCTCATCATATCCCACATATCCTGGGGGCGCTCCAATCAAGCGACTTACCGCGTGACGCTCTTGGTATTCCGACATATCAATACGAACAATCGCATTCTCATCATTGAATAAATAGGCCGCCAGCGACTTAGCTAATTCTGTTTTACCCACGCCCGTGGTACCTAAGAATATAAAGGATCCAATCGGGCGACGAGGGTCTTGTAAACCTGCTCGGGAGCGACGAACCGCATCAGAAACCAATTCAATGGCTTGATCCTGCCCTGCTACACGTTTGTGCAACTCATCTTCTAAATGCAGCAATTTATCTATCTCAGTTTGTAACATTTTGCTCACCGGTATACCTGTCCACTTAGCTACTACTTCCGCTACATTCTCAGCTGTTACCTCTTCTTGCAACATGGTATTCTCTCCTGCAGACGCTGATTGCAAATCTTTCAACTTTTGTTCTGACTCCACTAAACGGCCGTAACGAATCTCCGCTACTTTGCCATAATCTCCTTGGCGTTCCGCTTGCTCAGCCTCTAATTTCAACTTATCAATTTTCTCTTTCTCTGAACGAATCGTATCTAAAACGGATTTTTCTGCTTGCCAACGGGCCTTTAAGGCATCTCTTTTTTCAGATAAATCAGCTAAATCTCTGGATAAAATCGTTTCTTTTTCCTTATTATTCTCTCGGCGAATCGCTTCTCGTTCAATCTCCAATTGCATGATTTTGCGTTGGATATCATCAATTTCCTCTGGCACAGAATCTATCTCTAAGCGCATTTTTGCAGCAGCCTCATCTATCAAGTCAATAGCCTTATCTGGCAAGAAACGATCAGAAATATAACGATTCGATAATTCCACGGCTGCAATAACCGCATCGTCTTGGATTCTTACCCCGTGGTGTAACTCATATTTATCTTTAATACCACGTAATATGGAAATCGCATCAGCCACATCGGGTTCTTCCACCATGACCGCCTGGAAACGACGCTCTAAAGCCTTATCTTTTTCAATATACTTTTGATATTCTTTCAAAGTGGTAGCACCTATGGCATGCAGTTCTCCACGAGCCAAAGCTGGTTTCAATAAATTGGCCGCATCCATTGCTCCCTCTCCTCCTCCACCCGCACCTATCAAGGTATGAATCTCATCAATGAATAAAACAATCTCCCCATTGGAATCTGTTACTTCTTTGATGACCGCTTTTAATCTTTCCTCAAACTCTCCTTTGTATTTAGCTCCTGCAACCAATAATCCCATATCCAACGACATGACAATCTTGGATTTTAAGTTTTCTGGGACATCTCCTGATACAATTCTTTGAGCCAAACCTTCTACAATAGCGGTTTTACCAACACCAGGTTCACCTAATAAGATAGGGTTATTCTTAGTTCTACGCGATAAAATCTGCAAGACACGTCGAATCTCCTCATCCCGACCAATCACGGGATCAATTTTCCCAGCCTTGGCCAAATCATTCAAATTCTTACCGTATTTTTCTAAGGATTGGTAAGTACCCTCTGCATGTGGATCGTTCACTTTTCTATTTCCTCTAAGTTCTACAATGGCATTTTTTAACGAAGTGGTACTGAGGCCTAAGGATTTCAAAGCATCCGAAACGACGTCATTACCATCCAGCAAAGAAATAAACAATACTTCCACGCTGATGTACGAATCCCCCATGGTTTCTTTCCATTTTTCTGCCTTCTGAAGGGATTGTTGCAATCCATTACTCAAAAAGGGCTCTCCTGAAACCTTAGGATAAGAACTAATAATTTTACTTAGCTTTTCTTGAATTTGTTGGGATGATACGCCCAACTTTTTCAGCAAAAATGAAACCGTTTGGGTATCATCTTGCAAGATCGCGGCCAACAAGTGACCCGTTTCAATGGCTTGCTGGCCCGCATTGGTAGCCAATTCCACTGAATTTTGAATCACAATACTCGCTTGGGAAGTGTAATTTTTAGGATTCATCTGTTTTTTCAATTTGACATCTCCCTTTCAAATTTGAATCCAGTGTAAAAAAATCGGAAAAAATGACCTATTTGTCTTTTATTTAAATTTCAAAATAAGCCATTTTGTCCGAAAATCAGGCATATTGTACTTGAACCGCCTCTTCAAAACGGTGCAAGGACTGTTTCAATAATTCGATTTCTAATTCAAATTCTTTGAAATCACAGAGCTTTGCCTTGCCCTCTATTTTCCGACAAATCGTATACACCTCGGCAGCACCCAAGGTTCCTGAATTACCTTTTAAAGTATGTAATTCCGATTGTACACCCTTGCAATCATTCTTCTGATATGAACTTTCGGCATCCTGTATTTGCTGTTTGGCCTCTTGAATAAAATCACACAACATACTTTTCACAAAATCCATATCCCCTCCCGTGGCTTCTAATAAGGAATCCAACGCCTCTTGATCAATGGGATTTACCGAATGCTCTTTAATAAGGGTATCTTGTTTCACATGAGTTCTCTCCCCCTTAGTTACCCAATGGTTAACCATTTGAATTAACTGTTGAGCGCGAATCGGTTTCGCCAAATAATCATCCATTCCCACGGCTAAAAAACGCTCGCGATCTTCCTTCATGGCATAGGCCGTCATGGCCACGATGGGTGGTAAACTTGCTAGGCCCAATTGTTTCAAATGTTGGGTAGTCTGCATACCATCCATTTCTGGCATTTGTATGTCCATCAATATCAAATCAAACTCATGGGTTTTACTCAATAAACCAATAGCATCCTTCCCACTAGAGGCGGTTTGAACGATACATCCGGCCTTAGCTAATATTTGAGAGGCCACTTTTCGATTGGTGGAATTGTCATCAACCAACAAAATATGGGGCTGTATATCTTCTAATTTACCTTGAATGACAAACTTATCTGCTTCCTTATTTCTTTGAACTAATTCTTGTTTTCCTACTTTCAAATGGACTTTAAACCAAAATGTACTACCCTTGCCCAATATGGATTCTACTCCAATATCCCCTTGCATCATTTTACAGAATTCGCGGGAAATGGCTAATCCTAAACCTGTTCCTCCATAAACTTTAGAGGTGGAATTATCCAGTTGTTGAAAAGCACTAAACAATATTTTTAAATTTTCAGCACTGATACCAATACCTGTATCCTGTACTTTCACTACTAAATCCAATGATTCTTGGGTGATATTTTCTCCTGAAACATCAATGCTCACTTTTCCATGCTCTGTGAATTTCAAGGCATTGGAGGTCAAATTGGATAGAATTTGTAATAATCGTGTCTCATCTGCGACCACCACTTCAGGTAAATCTTTGGACAAATGATATTCCAAGGTATTTCCTTTTTGACAAGCCACTTGGGAAAATAATGCCATCAAACGATCTAGCACATCATCCAAGACTAAATCACTTGGGTGCAAGACCATCTTACCCGCTTCTATTTTGGCTAAATCCAAAATATCATTTAAGATATGCAGTAAGGTCTCCGATGATTTTTTAATCGTTTGCACATAATCAACTTGATCCTCATTCAAAGGGGTATCGCTCAATAAATCCACCATGCCAATCACCCCATTCATGGGCGTACGAATCTCATGGCTCATATTGGCCAGAAATTGCTCCTTCACTTTTAAAGAGCGTTCTGCCTGTTCACGAGCATCCACCAAGGCATGTTGGTACTTCTTTAAATCCGTAATATCACGGGCAATACCCGATACTTCTTCGATTGTCCCATGCTCCAAAAAGATGGGATTCAAATAAATTTCGAGCCATTTCTCTTCCCTATTTTTGGTTAACAGCTCCAATTCAAAATGTTGTTTTTGCCCCCTAAAGGCCATTTTATAACCTTCTTCCATCCTTCTGCGTTCGGGTGGTGCTAAAAGCTGAAATCCCATTTTTTCGGCACTGATATTAATCTGAGGACTAATACTAATTTGCTCGACCAATAAATCCGAATATTCGTGGTTAAAACTGGTCAAAAACAAGCGTTTATTCACCGACCACATTAAATGGGAACTACCTTCAAAAATGGCATTCAATCGAGCCGTTTCACGTGCTAAAGCCTCTTCTGCTTGTTTTCTAGCAATGGCCAATGCCACCTGACCTGAAATAAAGTCCAGTAATTCTAAATCTCGATTTTCATATTTATTGGAACGCTCATAGGATTTTACTCCGATAATTCCCGTCACCCGATCACCAATACGAAGCGGCACGCAAAGCATCACCTTAGGAACAACCCCATACAAGTAAATTTTCTTTTCATTCGCTAATTGATGAATATCATCATCGTGCAATATCAAAGGCTTATTGGCCATGATGGCATATTCTGTCAAGCCATTACCTAATTTCCTTTTGGTAAAATGAACCCTAGAATTAAAATATTCATCCACATAATAAGGAAAATACAAGAAGCTTTTGGCAGGGTCATATTGGGCAATGAAGAAATTCTTCACATCAATCACTTCCCCTAATTGCTTGTGGATATTGGAATATAGATCATCCAAATTGGACGAGTTAATCGTCACCTGGGCAATGGAGGAATATAATTTACTGGCCCGTTCGGCACGGACTTTGGCAGTGGAGTTATGTAAAATACAACGAAAAGCTGTGGGTACACCTTTTTCAAACCGACAAGTGGCTGATCCACTGACATATAAGCGGCGACCGTCCTTTCTTCTAAATACAGCAGTAAATTCAGGTATCTCCTTGCCTTTACTGAGCAGATCCAGCTGATTTAAGGTATTGGAAGCAAATTCTGGGTGCAATACATCCTGTAACTTCAAATCTCTCGCCTCATCCTCTGCATAACCCATGGTTTCTAACCAGGCCCGGTTAACAAAGAGAAAACGACCTGTAATTCCCGTAATTTGGATTAAGTCGGTCGTATTGTTAATCAAATCCTGCAACTGCGCATTCGATCGACTTAATGCTTCACTAACTTTTTTTCGTTCACTGATATCTTCACCAATGATACTTAAATAGGTCTGTTCATCCAGCTCACTAACTATGGTGGAATTTACTTCCACCCACTTAATATCCCCTGATTTCGTTACATAAATTCTTTCGCGTTCTTCAAATAATCCACCATTGGCTACAGCTTGATTAAAAGCTGAGCGACGACCCTGCCTTTCTTCGATAGGCAATAAGGTGGTAAAAAAATCTTTCCCATTTAACTCATTAGGCTCATAACCTAACAATTTATGCGTGTAGACATTGGCATGGGTGATGGTTCCATCCAAGGCCATGATGATTCCAAAAAGCTTTAAACTTTCTAAAGTCCGAATTAGATTCTCTTTGGCAGATGTTCCAGTAAAGGAGGATTCTGTCATTTCGATTACATCCAACTGATTTTTTAGTTGTCTAATTTCCTGAATTAATTCGTCTTTGGATTTCTGTGCCCAACCTGCCATGGCTTTATTCAAAATTTTGCTTACAATGTACAAAAAAGGGCGTAATTTTACTTCTTAAAGCCCCATCAGCACGTGCAAGTAAGAGCAAAAAAGAGTTTAGGACAACATTTTTTAAAGGATTTAGACGCCGCCCAGCGTATCGTCAATGGACTGAATCCGCAAGGCGCCTATCAAAAGGTATTGGAGATTGGGCCTGGAATGGGTGTTTTGACTCAATATTTAGTCAAAAAGAAAGACTATGAAACCTATCTCATTGAGATTGACCAAGAGTCTGTCGCCTATCTAAGAAAGAATTATTTAGAATTCACCGGACCTCGCTTAATTGATGGGGACTTTTTGAGATACCCACTTGAAAACATCTTTGGGGATGAAAAATTCGCCGTTGTGGGCAATTTCCCCTATTTCATCTCGACCCAAATATTTTTTAGAATCCTAGAATATAAGGATCAATGCGTGGAAGTGGTTGGGATGTTGCAAAAAGAAGTAGCCGAGCGGCTAGCCGCTAAACCCGGAAATAAAGATTATGGCATTCTAAGTGTTTTGCTTCAAGCTTATTTTGATGTGGAATACTTATTTACCCTTGGGCCAGAGGTATTCACTCCACCACCAAAAGTAAATTCTGGTGTTATTCGGGTCGTGAGAAATTGGGACAAAAAATTAGAATGTGATCCCCAAAAATTCAAACAAGTAGTCAAAATGGCCTTCAACCAACGCCGAAAAACATTAAGAAATGCACTAAGAGCCATGCAGTTACCTGATCACCCATTATTAACTAAACGGGCCGAACAATTGAGCGTAGCTGAATTTACGGAACTAACCGAATTGTGGAAAGCCAATGGTTATGTAGGCGCATAGCCGAAATCCAGCAAATATTTCTTAATTTAGATACGAAATTTTCAAACCTCAGCGAAATCCATGGAAGTAGTCAACCCACAACACCTTCCGTTTGAACTCACCAAAGAGTTTTTAGAGGAAATCAAATTACTTATCGCTGAGCAATCCAACGAGGCTATACTAGCCAAAATCGAAGATTTATTTGCAGCGGACATTACCAGTATTTTGGATGAATTAAGTGGAGAAGAAGCCAAATACTTTGTTCTTTTACTCGATACCAAATTAGCCGCTGAAATTATTTCAACCTTGGACTCTGATGACCGTAAAAAGTTTCTGAAAAATTTCAATTCCAAAGAAATTGCCAGTTACATCAATGTCATCGATTCCGATGATGCGGTGGATATATTAAATGAGCAACCCGTACGCGTCCGCGAAGAGGTGATTGCCCTATTAAAAGACCGGGAGCAAGCCCGTTTCATCATTGATTTAATGCATTACGATGAAGATTGTGCCGGTGGTTTAATGCAAAAAGAGTTAATCAAAATCAATGTCAAACAAACGGTTACCGAGTGTGTAGAAGAGATTCGTCGACAAGCCGAAGACGTTGAAAAAGTATATGCCGTTTATGTAGTTGATGACGATGGTTTATTGATGGGAACCGTTTCCCTGAAAAAAATCATTTTGGCCAAAAGAGGTTCCAAAATCCAAGATGTATTTGATGCTGATGGAATCGTTTCGGTACAAACCTATATTTCTGGAGAGGAAGTAGCCGACTTAATGCAAAAATATGACTTAGAAGCTATCCCTGTAGTTAATATCCAAGGACGTTTATTAGGTCGAATTACCATCGATGACATGGTCGATTTCATCACCGAATCCGCGCAAGAAGATATTCAGGTCATGGCCGGTATTTCGGAAGATGTAGAGGAAGATGACTCCATTTGGTTATTAGTTCGTTCTCGTTTACCATGGTTAATCGGAGGTATGGTTGGTAGCTTTTTAGCCGCTAAAATCATTGACCGTTTCGATAGTTCTATTTCCATCATGCCGGCTATTTCGGCCTTTATCCCCTTAATAGGTTCCACGGGAGGCAATGTAGGAATTCAATCTTCTTCGCTTATTGTACAAAGTTTAGCAGATAAAAGTGGTTTGGATACCACACTTTGGAAACGTCTTCAAAAAGTATTGATTGTTGCCTTGATCAATGCGTTAATTGCAGCGGCATTTGCATTTGGATGCTCCATGTTAGTGGATCATGGTGAAATCATGCTCTCAGTAACAGTTTCTATTTCCTTGTTTGCCGTGGTGATGTTAGCCTCGCTGATGGGAACCATTACACCTTTGGTATTAAATAAATTAAACATCAATCCTGCGGTAGCCAGTGGACCATTCATAACGACAACCAATGACATTCTGGGTTATGGGGTATACTTCTTAATCGTCTATTTATTGCTCTAACATGCTGGCGGTCATTCAACGCGTTTCGGAAGCTAAGGTTGAAATTGATGGTCAAATCAATGCTCAAATAAAACAAGGCTTTTTAATTTTAGTAGGGATTCATCAGCATGATACCGAGGCAGATAGTCAATATTTAGCCAATAAAATTAGTGCCCTGCGAATTTTTTCAGATTCCGATGGCAAAATGAATTTAGACATCAAAGCCATCCATGGCCAAATCATTTTGGTGAGTCAATTCACGCTACATGCCCAAACAAAAAAGGGAAATAGACCAAGTTTTATCGAAGCGGCAAGACCCGAACAAGCCATTCCTTTGTACCATCACCTCATAGAACAATTAGAAAACAAGCTTGGATCCCCTATACAAACAGGCAAATTTGGAGCCGACATGCAAGTTAGTCTGATCAATGACGGCCCAGTAACCATCATCATAGATTCTCAACACCCAAACTAATGACGATACAAGAAGCACAAGAACAAGTTGACCAATGGATTAAAACCGTAGGTGTCCGTTATTTCAATGAACTGACTAACATGGCTATGCTAACGGAAGAAGTGGGAGAAGTGGCGCGCATTATCGCCAGAAGGTATGGAGAACAATCAGAAAAGGAGTCCGACAAACAAAAAGATTTGGGGGATGAAATGGCCGATGTTTTGTTTGTTCTAATTTGTTTAGCTAACCAAACGGGCATTGATTTAGAAAAAGCACTCGAGCAAAATTTAGCTAAAAAAACGATCAGAGACCAAGATCGGCATCACAATAATCCGAAACTAAAAGCATGAAAATTGTAATTTTAGATGGCTTAGCCTTATTTCAACAAGATATTTCAAGAACTTCATTGAGTGCTTATGGAGTAGTGGATTTCTATGAAAAAACCCATGAAGATGATATTAGCTTACGAGACCCTAGCGCAACCGTACTAGTAACTAACAAATGCTTGGTCAATGAAAAAGCATTGTCCCATTTTACTCAATTGAAATTAGTCCTCGTAGCCGCCACGGGTTATAATTCAGTCGACATTCAAGCTTGCAAAGACAGAGGTATTCAAGTATCCAATGTTCCTGCCTATGGCACCTATTCGGTGGCTCAGCATACCTTGGCCCTCTTATTGGCTTGGTGTAATCGAGTGGAACTACACAATCAATCCGTACAGGCTGGAGAATGGAGTAAAAATGATTGGTCATATTCATTGAGTCCTTTGACCGAACTAGCTGACAAAAAACTAGGGATTATCGGTATGGGGAACATTGGACAATGTTTTGCCAACATGGCCGAAAGCCTGGGAATGCAGGTATATTATCACCATACACGTGATTTACACCTTAAAAACAAGATCTATTTATCCAAAAAGGAATTAGCTCAAACCTGTGATGTAATCAGTTTACATTGCCCATTAAACCCACAAACGGATCAGCTCATCAATGCTGAATTTTTAGCTTGGATGCCACCGCATGCGATATTAATCAATAGCTCCCGGGGTGGATTGGTCGATTCTTTGGCATTGGCCAAAGCCTTACAAGAAAAACAAATTGCCGCGGCTTTATTGGATGTATTAGATCAAGAACCACCCAATAGCCATCATCCCTTATTGGGTATTAGAAATGCTTATATCACGCCACATAATGCCTGGTTAAGCTTTGAGGCAAGAACACGCGTTATTCAAAGCCTCATCACTACGTTAGCTGGATTTTTAGCAGGAAAAGCAATCAATCAGGTCAATTAATGCTTTTTCTTTATCTTGGGCATCTGAGATTTGGTAATATGTTTACCCATGGATTGACCTTCTGATTTGGAAGGTACATAAGGTTTCACAAGGGCTAATTGATCTACACTGGGATTTAGTTTTTGAATCAATGGATGGCGAATATCAAACTCTGCTTCTCCAGATATTTGACCGTACTCCATATCGGAAAGTCCTTCATGTTGGTTATCAGCATTACTAAACTGAACCACATGCGTCAAATTATCCCCTCCTAGTTTTCCTCCTTCCCAACTAACCACCATGCCTCCATTAACCCAATCGAAACCCGATATAGTAAAATTCTTTTGATTCAATTTCTCCACATCAAGTACTTTTAAACCCAAGTATAAACCCGAATTTGTTTTCCACAATGACTGCTTTCCTAACACGGAAACATCCAATATTTGCCCTTGATGATACATGATATAGACTTGCTTGTTGGTGTTAGGATACAGAATCGAACCTCGTAAAGTATCTTCATTCAAAATCCAAGTAGTATCTGCCACGAGGGATTCTTTTCCATACTGAGCTTGCAAACCCGCCAGATCTTTACAAGCCAGCACATCATTTAAGATCAAATTAGGAACTAGCACTTCCTCATTTTCAGATTGGGAAGATTGACATGAAAATACGGCTAGTAGAACAAGGGAGTATAAGTAATTTTTCATACAAATTAGGGATGTTCGAACTAAATTAGACAAATCTACTCGAGGAAACAATGACTTAGGTCAGTCTGTAGAGAATCTAACAGCATCGCTAAAATAGAATTTGATCCAAAACCAACACTCCTATTAGTCCAGTGATGGAGACTAAAGTATCCATCATGGTCCAGGATCGTATGGTATCCTTAAAATTCAAGGAAAAATATTCTCTGAATAACCAAAATCCTGTATCATTCACATGTGAAAACATCATACTCCCTGCACCTAGAGCTAATACCATGAGGTTGGGGTCCGCAGTAGAATTCACTAAAATCACTTTCATAAAACCTGCAGCAGTGATACCCGCCACCGTAGAAGAACCAACACAAACGCGAATGATAGCAGCCATAGTCCAACCTAATGCATAGACATTCCAGGTAGAAGAACCTAAACTATCTGCTACAGCCTGACTGACCCCAGCTACAACTAAAACCTGTTTCAATGCCCCAGCACCCCCAAAAATCAACAATATCCCTGCGATATCTTTAATGGAAATGATGGAAGTACTCAATAAAGTATCTGAACTAAATCCGATACGTTTTAATAAAATACCAGCCAACAAAACAGACAGAAATAAGGAAAATACAGGATTAGATAAATACGTCGCTATGGAAGGAAAAGCATTGGAACCAAAAGAGCCAAGTGCTAATAAAATGATAGGAAATAAAACCATCAAGAAACTGGAAATCGTAGATAACTGAGGACCAGCGGTTTCATTTTCTACAAATACAAATGCCTGATTAGCCGGTGTTGTCATATTTTTAGTAGTCATTCCAAACCACAAACCTGATACTAAAATGGCCGGAATGGCTATAGTCACACCATACAACATCGTTTTGGACAAGTCGGCACCAAACTCCTGCATAATCGCCAAGGGTGCTGGATGCGGAGGTAGATAGCCCTGGGTAACCGTTAATGAGGCCAGCATGGGCAATGCCAAAAAAGTAGCAGGTTGTTTTAATTTAGCTGCAGCTGTAATCACCAGTGGCGCCAACAACATAAAGGCTACTGAATAAAAAAGAGGAAGACCCACCAAAAAACCAGCCAACATAAAAGCAATCCGGGCGTATCGAGTACCTGAAAGCTTCAATAAGACTTCGGTCATTTTTTGCGCAGCACCACTGATCCCGACCCACTTCCCCAAAATAGATCCAAAAGCAAGTATTCCTGCAATGGAACCTAAAGTACTACCCATCCCCTCTTGGATAGCTTTAAATATAAATTCCGGACTTAATTGAAAGGCGACACCAGCTAAGATACTAACCCCCATAAAAGCTACAAATGGAGGTAATTTTAGCCAAGTCATAGCTAAAACCAAAAAAACGATTGCTCCTAATGTAATCAGAAATAGCATAGGCTATTTATTTTCTTGTAGGGCAACTAATTGCTGCCAAACTTCATCATATCCTAATCCGTCTGCCTTACCCTCTGGATTAAACATTACTTTTGTTTGCTTACTTTCCTGATAAAAACCTGAATAAGACATATATTTTTTAAAGTAAGTAAATTCTCCACAAATCACCAATCCAGGCACTTTAAATGCATTCGCCATATGGGTAGGGCCAGAATCTAATCCGATGAAGAAGGATGCCCCTCGTATGATTTTCATAGTATCCATCAAATTACATTGACCCACCAAAGAGGTGAATTGAGGGTGTTCCAATTTCAATGGATGCTTCATACCTATTTCCACCACATGAACTCCCCATGTCGATATAGCATTCAAAATGAGTCGATGCCAATGCTCATCCTTCCAATCTCGTAACCCGGCATTGGATTTACAATGAACCAGCCAATATGATGTGGGTAAGTCAATTTGTAATGGCTGATCATCTACATACAAATGAGGTTGGCCTTTCATCATACCTAAATCGGCTAATTGGGATGATATTTCCAATAAATTAAACTGGTGGTAATAATTATTCAATCGAATTCCCAAATCGTCAGCTTTCTTATTTTGTAAAGAAATCTGAAATACTGGATCTTTTCTAAAATCACTTAATTGTAAAAAATAAAAATGCGAAAATGGATTCCATGACAAAAGACACCGAGCGACCAACAAAGAATATTCATCCAACAATTCTGTCACCAAGGGGTGCTGAGAAAACAAAGGGAAGTAGCGCTTTTCGGTAATCCAATAAATAGCTACATCGCCATATTTCTGTTGCAAGGCTCCTAAAATAGGTTCGGAGGCTACTATATCTCCTAGATCCCCATCCATGAGAATACCAATATGCACTTTAGTAGGTTGAAAAATACGTTTGAAAAGAATACGGCAACTGAGGCTTAAAAAATACGCCAATGAACCTATCGCATAGGTCACTTGATGAAACATGATTTATAAAATTTAAATAGGTTTAAAAGAACTGGAAATTTCTTCCAGATCTGTATAGGTTTTCAAAAATAAAACTAAAAAATCATAACCTAGCATATCTACTCAAATATGGCTCAAATTCCTTCGAGTCTATTCTTTAAATTTTGCCTAAATTTGAAGATTAATTTATCCTATGCCCAAAGCACTTTCTTATATTTCAGCCATAGTCATCTTTACTTTGATTGGAATATTTGTATGCTACATACAATATTTTAGCTTTGATTTCCCCTTTCAAGATGATGTAACATTACTGGAATTTATTAATACCACTAAAAATACTCCTTGGAATTGGTCCCAATTTTTTTCTTCCCTTTTTCGTGTAGATAATGATCATGCCATTGTCATTCCAAGAATTATTACTTGGATTGACTATCTGATATTTGGCCAAGTTAATTTTCAACATTTGATATGGCTCAATTTATGCGAGTTACTTATCATCCTGTATTTACTATTTCGATTGTTTAAAAGACAACAAATCCATTTGGTCTATTTTATTCCTGTGGCTTTCATGTGGTTACAACCACAATACCACGAAGTTTCCAATTGGGCCATTACTGGGCTGCAACATGGTCATGTTACGTTATTTTTACTTATTAGTCTTTATTTAATTACTGAAGACAAAGCTTATGCCTTAGTTTGGGCCATTGTACTGGCTTACTTTGCTTCCTTTACTTTTGGAAATGGCTTTATTGTCTTTATCGCTCTTGCCTATGTCTATTTGTTACAAAGAAATTGGAAAAATGCCCTCATTGTAGGCATTTGCCTTTTACTATTCTTTGTATGCTATTTACAAATATATCACATGGGACAAGCCGCTATATTCCATTGGAATATCAAGCATATCCTTTTATCATTTTTTGGATTCATTGGGGCAAGTGCTGTAGAATTCCCTAAAATAGGACTCACTCTCTCCTGGTTCATAGGCTTAACCGTGGTCTGTTTATTTACCTATTATAGTATAGACCACGGTAAATTCAATTTAAAAAATAAAGACCAAGGGACGTATTTAGGAATCTTAACCTTTATTCTATTTTCAGCGGGTTTAATTGCTTTAGTTCGTTCCGCAGAACAATATACGATATACAGCCGTTTTCAATTATATGCTGCTTTATCGATCATTATTGTGTATTTACATGTGCTGCTGCATAGCCCTAAACGCTACCACAAGTTCCTATTAGCAGGAATGCTATGTTATAGTATTCCATTTTATTTTCTTTCTTTTTTCAACCATAGTATAGCTCAACAATACCAAAAAATGAGTTTCGTGGCAGACAGAATCAACTGGAAAAACAATCAAAGCATCCAATCAGTCAGTTCAGGGTTTTTCATAAATGCCAGACCAATACTTCAAGAAGCAGAAAATAATGGTATCTATACCTTAAACTATCCTTGGGACAATCCTTTTCAAGGGTCAAATGCTATTCCACCACAACCAGGTTCCATGTCATTACAAGCTAGAGAAAACATAAAAATCATGCATCAAAAGCATGCTACCTGGATCAATCATTATTATTGGTTAGAATTTCAACATTTTCCATTTAGTACAGCATTCACAAAGCCATGGTTTATGATTCTTAAGCCTATAGATAAAATGAAAAATTGCTACATCCTTCCGATTCAATTTGCTTTAAATGGCAAAAAGAACTTCCTGAACATGGAAAACTATCGCGCAAACCACGGATCAATAAAAATCAACCACGAATCACTCAAAACAGGGAATTACAACCTCTATCTATGGAATTTAGATAGTCAAGGATCCACGGCGAGAAATCATTTATATGTACTAAAGCAAATGATTCAAGTTGACTCGAGTTTGCATACACTGCAACTAAAATAATCCACATCTTATAAGGCACAAAAAAAATCCAAGATTCATTGAATCTTGGATTTACATTACTCCGTGTTCTAAATTATATCAATTTTGGGGTTATAAGAAAACTCTTACAGAAACAACACTGACCGTCTAAAGAGAATTTTCATTTTTATAACACTTCAAAGGTACGTGATTTATTTACAATCACAAACAGTTCATTCATAGTATATGTAAAGAAAAATTAACTACAAAATTATCTTTACTAATTTTAAAAAGAGAACAAATCATTCGTTAAAATTTTAATTCAAATTTAAACAAGAGAACATTAGTTCGTGTACTTAGCAAAGTACTGACCAGGGGAAACGCCCTTAAGCTTCTTAACGGCTGCATTGAAGCTTTGTCGCGTACCAAAGCCCGATTCTGTGGCTATAACCTCGATTTTATAGGATTTCCAGCGAGGATTATCACGGCATTGTTCCTCTGCATATTGAATTCTCCACGAATTCACATAGTCTGTAAAGGAAAAGTTAAGCTCTTCTTGCAAGGATATACGTATCAATCTTGGTTTAATTTTCAAACTCAGGGCTACTAAATTCAGGGAGACGTTGGATTTTAAAAAAATAAATTCTGATTCAAAATATCGGTCCATTTTTTCTAAAATTGATTTATTCTTTACATTAATTCTTGACTTTTCATATTCAAAGTCCTTCAGATTCTCTGAATTTTCTTGAATTTCTCTGAAAGAATGTTGAAAAATTAGGCCTTTTAAATAAGGACCATCCAATAATCGTGGATTTAGAAAAAGAAATAATGCCATGATGGCGAATTCACCAGCATAGAGAAAATCCCGAGCCAGCATTTGTACTTGATCTGGATAAATGATACTAAAGGTAATATGACAAGCTAATGCAATGATTTTTAGAAAGAGATCCCCCGTTAACCAAAAAACAATGAGGCGATTTTTTAACAAGAAGGACTTGGATACTGACTGATAATATTTGAATAATTCATATGATGTCCAAGTCATATATAAAATGTATGATAAACTCTTAAAATACAGATGGTATTTCATCGAGATCAGTCCAAAATTAGATTGTTGGGTATTGTAGGTGTTTTCTTTGATTACTTGATTGATTTCAGCTATTTTGATGGTTTCTGAACTGAAATAAAATGGTAAAAACTCAAGAAAATGAAAGGCAAATGGTAAAAAGTGTAAAAAATAGCTATTCTTGAATTTTCTTTCTGGATACAACAAAAAATGCTGAAAGAGATAAGATAAAGGCCCAATTAAATAAAACAAAGGAGAAATAACTCTAAAATAATGCGGATGCTCAAATATAATAGGCAGTTGAATGTAATAACTACAATAGAGCTGAATACCTAATTGTAAAAACTGCAGCCCAAGTAGGCGAGTTGCCAATAAGCCCTTCTTTAACAATAGGCTGGCACCAAAAGCAAAAAATAAGAATCCTAAAAAATACAGATAATAGTTTATGGTAATTTTTTCCATAAAAGAGATAGTCCCCAGGATGATGTGCTCCTAAGGTTTAAGGTTGATTAAGATTAGAGTTTAATTGAATAAGGAACAAAATGGCAAATTATACTTGGTAAAAAGAAAAAGCAGCCTAAAATTTAGGCTGCTTTTTAGGAAAATAATCATTAATCTTCCAAAGGGTGTTCAGAAAGGAGCTTATCCACTTGATAAAAATCCTTTTTACTCAAAATATTGGCTCTTACTTCCTTGACCTTTTGTGGACTAACGACAGAACCTTTATTTCCAAATGCATTACGGATATAAGTTAGCACATCGGCTACTTCTTTATCATTCATAAGACCACCAAACGGTGTCATAGGTACTTGACCTGAATATTTAACTCCATTAACTGACATAGGTCCCATTAATCCCTTCAAAACCAATTTAATCAATCGATCTTGATTTCCTGTTACCCATTTAGAACCCGATAAAGGAGGAAATCCAGATGCTGTAAGTCCTTTTCCATCCAATTGATGGCAAGTTCCACAATATCCTTCCTTAGCAAATAAGGCACCACCAGCCGTATAAGATTCCAAATCCGCACCCTTTAAATTCCTGGCACCATAGACTTCTTTTTTACGCTCTACACCTTTTCCACTCAAATGAGCCAATGCCGTCTCATAAGTATGTATCATCCAATCATCCAAAGGCTTCGTTTTTGCCAAAGCTAAAATGGGCAAACCTTTCGCAGGACCAATCCAAGAAGCAGCAACGATGGCTTCTAATCGAACTCGACCATGCTTATCTTGAGCAGCCTGACTTAATAAAGCTGCTTGATTAGCTAATTGATGACCATTATAACGAACCGCTCTCACAGCCGCAGCGCGAACATGATAATCTTTAGCTTGTAACAATTGGGACAACAAGACTTGATCAATTTTATTCATCCCCCAAGTAAGCCAAAGCGCCTCCAAGGCATGATGCTCATAGGTTGGATCTTTTTTGTCCAATTTTGCTACCCAAGCTTTGGTTTTTGCAATCACCTCAGCCACATTTCTACCTCTCAATTCTCGACGAGTTCTGTATCTAGTTCGGTATTCTGGTAACTTCAAGTTTTCCAATAATTCATCAATAGAAGCTCCAAAGACCTTGGCTGGTTTAAGCAATGGACGAGATGGGTAGGTAATTCGATAAATACGGCCATGGGTATGATCTCTCAAAGGATCGCGTGCATTGTGTTGCATATGACCAATAAGGATATTATGCCAATCAATGAAATACAATGACCCATCTGGAGCAAATTCCATATCCACCGGTCTAAAATTACGGTCTTCACTTTTAACCAAATCTACCCGATGTTTGGACTTATATCCTGTACCATCATCCCAGATTTGATGTTGCTTCATACCTAAAAATCCAATAGTATTATTAATCAACATATCTCCTTGCACGTCATCTGGAAAATGCCTGCTAGAAATAAATTCCAAACCTGAAGTAGGTCTAACTCGGTGTGCCTCCTCAATCAAATTATATGATTTATGGTTGGCTTCACCGTATCGGCTTAAAACACTTCCCGGCATCATCCAACGAACATCTGGACCAGATGTCTCAGCAAAGAAATTCTGTCCCCAGCGGTCAAAAGCTATACCCCACGGATTTGGAATCGACAATTGAGCTACTCTTTCTAAATGCCGACGCGTAGGATTAAAACGGTAGAAACCTCCATTGGTTCCTCGAACGGTTCCATAAGGTGTTTCTACATTGGTATGTAAGAATACTCCCTCACCCATGTAAATTGCACCTGACTCATCTGATACAAAGGCGTGGATTTCATGATGAGAATCATGGTCATCAAAACCACTGTATATCACTTCCTTACTATCTGCCTTATCATCACCATTGGTATCTTTCAATAGGACCAAATTAGTTCCTTGACTCACAAAAACTCCTTCTTGCGTGATTTCAAAACCTACAGGCAATTGTAAATGGTCAGCAAATACAATTTCACGATCTGCTTTCCCATCTCCATTGGTATCCTCATAAATCAATAATTTATCATTCGGCTTTGGATCACCAGGCTTATAATGGGGATAAGTAGGCATAGACGCCACCCAAAGTCGGCCTTTATTATCAAATGTCATTTGAGAAGGCTTAGCCAAATTTGGAAACTGCTCTTCAGAAGCAAATAATTCCAATTTATATCCTGCTGGAACTTGAATCGATTTCAAAGCCTCCTCACCATATAAATAGCGTAAACTTCCGTTTTTATCTGGATTGTAATTGGTAGTAACGACAGGTAAAGTTCTAGTTTTTTTGTCTTCTGCCTCAACATCCAAGATCTTACCTTCACGAGCTGCCAACCAAATTGCCTGTTGACGTACTTGCGTCATCTGACGTATCTTTTCAATTTCCGCTGGATAATTATCAGGTCCAAATGGATTGTAACGTCTACCATATACGTGTACTCCATTGGGAATCTTAAAATCATTATGCCACATCCAGTTTTTTTCATCCACGGCCGCCTGAACTAAAGCTCTACGAGATGCTATTTCAGTTGATTTTTTTCCGAACAATTGATCTGTTAGAAATAAAGACAATCGTTGGTATCCAGCATTATTCAGCTGTAGACCGTCGATGGTTAAAGGTTCTGGACTTTCCTCATACCATTTTTGAGATACTTCAAAAACATCGAGAAACAATACATTATTTTGATCTGCCACTTCTTTCATGGCTTTGGTATACATAGCCAAGCGCTCATTTTCCATTTTACCATTAGGCAAATCTCTTAATGAACTAATGTCCTCAAAAGCGATAGGGGAAACCAACGCTAATTGAGGCGTTTTTGAGCCATTGTACTTTTGATTTTGGGTATGCTTGATGAATGCGGTCAATTCCGCTTTATAATTATCTAATCTGGCAGCGCCTTCCGTCGATTCAGGATACCCAAAAAAAGCTACTATAATATCTGTTTTTAGTCGGCTTAACCAGACGTCATGTTTTTCTAAATGGCCTTCACTGCCTGAATTTTTGGCAAACTCCAATTGAAATTTTTCTGCTCCAGGGAAAGCCCAAGGATCATTTCGAGAAGAATGAGGTCTAAATCCGGGAGTATCTCCTCCATCGCAAAGGTTTCTGACTGTCAGTAAGCTATCAGGATATCTCAAATGTAATTCTGTTTCAAAATGATCGAAATTGATCATTCTCGAACCCAAGTTATTTCCAATCAAAGAAATATGGCTGTTCTTTTTGATGGATAAATAGGGAGAAGTGGATGGCTGAAAGGAGCTAAATGCAATAATAGCTAATACAATACCTACTATCCCGAATTTTATTTTAAAGGACATAATCTGATTATTTTTGTTCTTTGTAGGAGATGGGTAATTTCAAATGAAATAAAAAAGGTAAAAAAAAGATGGACCCTGAGACAGGATCCATCTTGTTAGGTTTTAGTTTCCTAATGTCCAGCCTTCGCGGTAAGTTCTCTTGACAAAGGCATTGGCAGCATCGTAATTGGTTACGCGCATGTTTTGATTATCCCAAAGCAACTTGGTGTTAGAACCAGGATAATGCATACCATTTCCAGTTTTTCTTGGAACAGGAATATCGGCAACACGTATAGCTAAATTCGCCATCAAAATAGCTTCTGTCAAAGGACCTGCCATTTCAAATGGAGAACTCAATTGCTTTTTACCATATCCAGCGATACAGCCTTCTACCCACTGGGCATAGTGACCGTCTGCACTACCTGGTACACGTTCTAATTTACGAGGTACTTTAACTTCTTCATTTCTAGATAAAGGCAATAAACGTGGATTAGCCGCATATTCACTCGCCATCATTTTTCCTTTG
The DNA here is from genome assembly GCF_045310485.1 of Aquirufa salirivi. Lineage (NCBI taxonomy): Bacteria > Pseudomonadati > Bacteroidota > Cytophagia > Cytophagales > Flectobacillaceae > Aquirufa > Aquirufa salirivi. The sequence goes on along the minus strand of NZ_JBEWZH010000006.1, from coordinate 107,635 downwards.
GTACCGATAAACAAGATACCGGAGTTACCATCGCCAAACATTTCATCTGGTCCTAATTCTTCTGGTCTTTCTGGTTTAATACCTCCGTCCATCCAGTGCATGGTGATTGGTCCTTGGGTACGGTCTGTTTTAGGGAATGTTAAGGTAGCATGACTTGATGGAGGACAGCTATCTGGGAAAAATCCACGCTTTCCAAAAGCCGTAAATACACTACTAACGGAAGCTTGTACATCCGATGCATATTTTAAATTCAATACACGGAATGGGGCTTCCATTAAGTGGCAACCTAAATCACCTAAAGCACCGGTACCGTAATCCCACCAACCTCTCCAGCTTCCTGGAATTAAATTATCTACATAATCTTTGTAAGGAGCAGTACCTAACCATAAATCCCAATCCAAACCTTGTGGAACGGCTGGCTTATTGCTTGGCCATGGGATACCTTGTGGCCAAATAGGGCGGTTTGTCCAGATTTGTACCGTGTGTACATCTCCAATGATACCTGCATCAAACCATTCTACCAACTGACGAACACCGTCGCCAGAAGATCCTTGGTTACCCATTTGGGTTACTACTTTGTATTTTTTAGCCGCTTCTGTTAAGGCTCTTGCTTCATAAATATCATGCGTCATTGGTTTTTGCACGTATACGTGTTTACCTAATTGCATGGCGGCCATAGCCTGAATTGCGTGGTTATGATCGGGAGTGGAAACAGATACTGCATCAAAGTTCTTTGATTCCTTTTCTAACATCACACGCCAATCCTTATAATATTTTGCTTTGGGATAAGCTGCTACTGAATCTTTCGCCTGACGATCGTCTACATCACAAAGAAAACCGATATCCGCTTTACCACTTTGGGCAAAATAACGTAAATCAGACTTTCCTTTTCCGCCTACTCCGATACCGGCAACTACAATTTTATCACTGGGAGCTGTAAAGCCTTTTCCGCCTAATACATGGCGAGGAACAATCATAAAACCAGCAGAGGCTAAGCTGGCAGACTTAATAAACTCCCTTCTGGAAGCATCGGATTTTTTTAGTTTCATAGGTCTAATTTTAAAGGTCTTTCGAATGGATAAATCTTGTATACCCATTCAATCTTCAAAGCTATAACAATTTTGCATTTGAACAATTCAATTTAAACTATTTTTAATCCTACGATGACTTGTAGGCTTGAGGACATTTTAAATGATAAGTTATAACTTATAAGTTATAAGTTTTTGAGTGTGAATGCCTGAATGACGTTGAGCGTTTTATCAATTTTGGATTCTACTTTTTACATTCTACATTGAGAGGTTAACCGAAGAGGCATGTCGTACTCCATAATAAGGAATGTTTTAGCATAGAATTTTAAGGCATTTCTTTTTTTCATAAAAAAAGAAACAAAAAAAACAGAAGAAATACGGTTAATCCTAAGACGAATTCTGCTGCGCAGAACCGATTGTCTCTCCGCTTACGGCTGTTAGAATGTAGAATGAAAAATGTAGAATGTAGAATGAGCCGCTACCATTTACAATTTATAATTCATCATTTACCATTTCCTTCCTGCCACTTCGCTCAAGCTACGTTCCAATCTTTCGTTGGGATTAACCGTTCAATGTAGAATATAAAATGAAGAATGTAGAATTTTTTGATAGAAAACTCCGTCGTGCAGCCCTGCGAAATGTGATGAACGCCGCGGTAGACGAGGTTTTGACCTCAGCATGGGCGATGTGCGTCGGCGTCAAAAATATAGGCGATAGCGAAGTGAATCACGGTTCCGCAAAGCGGAATTCGCTTTGGCTGGACGACAAAAAAAGAAGTTTTTTTGTTTCTTTTTTTTCAAAAAAAAATGCAATGAAAAGGTTTATTCCAACAATGCTACACTAATAAATGATGAATGATAAATTATAGATTATTGAGTGTGAATGCCTGAATGACGTTGAGCGTTTTATTAATTTTGGATTCTACTTTTTACATTCTACATTGAGAGGTTAACCGAAGAGGCATGTCGTACTCCATAATAAGGAATGTTTTAGCATAGAATTTTAAGGCATTTCTTTTTTTCATAAAAAAAGAAACAAAAAAAACAGAAGAAATACGGTTAATCCTAAGACGAATTCTGCTGCGCAGAACCGATTGTCTCTCCGCTTACGGCTGTTAGAATGAAAAATGTAGAATGTAGAATGAGCCGCTACCATTTACAATTTATAATTCATCATTTACCATTTCCTTCCTGCCGCTTCGCTCAAGCTACGTTCCAATCTTTCGTTGGGATTAACCGTTCAATGTAGAATATAAAATGAAGAATGTAGAATTTTTTGATAGAAAACTCCGTCGTGCAGCCCTGCGAAATGTGATGAACGCCGCGGTAGACGAGGTTTTGACCTCAGCATGGGCGATGTGCGTCGGCGTCAAAAATATAGGCGATAGCGAAGTGAATCACGGTTCCGCAAAGCGGAATTCGCCTTGGCTGGACGACAAAAAAAGAAGTTTTTTTGTTTCTTTTTTTTCAAAAAAAAATGCAATGAAAAGGTTTATTCCAACAATGCTACACTAATAAATGGTAAATGATGAATGATAAATTATAGATGGATGGAGCATTCTACATTCTGAAAACTAATAACTAAACCCTAATAACTAATATTGCCGCTAGGTTCTTCCTATTTCTATGGAACGGGATGAAAACTGCAAATTGATTTTAACACTCAATTCTACATTCCAAATTCTACATTCTACATTTCAAGTCAGGCTTGCAAAAATCGAAGCAATTGATAACTTTGAAAAAGGAATGCCATTCATGGCTCAACAAATAAACCTATTTTAACTCAAAATAATGAAAAATTCGCGCAGAAACTTCATTAAAAAGGCTTCCACAGGAGCAGCCGTTTTATCTATCGGAGGAATTCTTCCTAGCTTCTCAGCTAAAAGTTACGGACATATTTTAGGTGCCAACGAAAAAATTACCGTGGCCTGTATGGGTGTGAACAGTCGTGGACTAGCCGTAGGAAAGAATTTCGCGGCACAAAAAAATTGTGAAGTTTTACATGTTAGCGATGTAGATTCCCGTGCTGCAGATATTTGTATCAATGCCATTGAGAAAATTCAACATAAACGTCCGAAAGCCACCCCCGACTTCCGAAATGCATTGGAAGATAAGGATGTCGATGTATTAATTGTGACAGCACCGGACCATTGGCATGCCCCAGCTGCTATATTAGCTTGTTCGGCAGGTAAACATGTGTATTTAGAAAAACCTTGTTCCCATAATCCCAATGAAGGTGAACTACTCGTGAAAGCTGCTGCTAAACACAAGCGTATCTTGCAAATGGGTAATCAGCGAAGATCTTGGCCCAATGTAGCTGCCGCCATAGCCGAATTACATGCGGGAGTTATCGGCAAACCTTATTATGCCAAAACTTGGTATACCAATAATCGTGCTTCCATTGGAGTAGGAAAAGAAACAGCTGTACCCTCTTGGTTAAACTATGATTTATGGCAAGGCCCAGCTCCAAGAAAAGCATTCAAAGACAATCTAATCCACTACAATTGGCATTGGTTTTGGCATTGGGGAACAGGTGAAGCCCTAAATAATGGAACTCACATGGTTGATTTGGCTCGTTGGGGTTTGAATGTACATTATCCAACCAAGGTTAGTTCCAATGGTGGCAGATACCGCTACCAAGATGATTGGGAAACGCCTGATACACAAATGATTAATTTGGAATTTGAAAACAAATCCCTCATTACTTGGGAAGGACGTAGTTGCAATGGCAAATCCGTAGAAAGCCAAAGTGTAGGTGTAATTTTCTATGCCGAACAAGGGTCTATGTTAATAGAAAGTGGGAATTCATATAAAATCTTTGACCTCAAGAATAACCTTGTTAAAGAAGTAAAAAACGATTTTGCAGTAGATGCGCGTAATTTGGCGGATCCAGCATCCAATCTAGATGCCTTACATATTCAAAATCTATTTGATGGAATTAAAAAGGGTGTAGCCGTTAATTCCGATATTTTGAGTGGACATCAAAGTACCTTATTGGTTCAGTTAGGTAATATTTCTCAGCGCATGGGTAGAAGCCTTCAAATTGATCCACAAAATGGTCATATTCTACATGATAAGGAAGCCATGAAGTTCTGGAGCAGAACCTATGAAAAAGGTTGGGAACCTAAAATCTAAGCAGATGGCTAGCCCAGAAAATGAAAAATTTATCAGCCAGCGATTACATTCTTTGGATGCGCTGAGGGGTTTTGACATGTTTTGGATCATGGGAGCGGATGAATTACTCCATAAATTGGCGGAGCATACCCAATCGCCCTTTTGGCAGGGATTAGCCCATCAATTTAAGCATGTGAAATGGGATGGCTTCCGGGTATACGATTTAATATTCCCACTATTCTTATTTCTAGCAGGAGTTTCTACCCCTTTTTCCATTGGTCGAGCCTTAGATCAAGGCAAAAGTAAATCGGATGTACTGAAAAAGGTGGTTCAAAGAGGATTAACCCTAGTCGTTTTAGGTATTATTTACAATGAAGGTTTAGAAATAAAACCCATCGCCGAAATTCGATTTTCTAGTGTATTAGGAAGAATTGGGGTTGCTTATATGTTGGCTAACATCATTTATTTATACACCAAAGAAAGCGTTCAAATCATTTGGTTTGCCAGTTTACTCATTGGCTATTGGCTCATACTCAAATTTACTTCCGCACCCGGTTTTCCGATGGGCGACTTAACAGAAGCTGGTAATTTTGCTTCTTATGTTGACCGCAGTATTTTACCTGGTAGATTATCCAGAGGAATCCATGATACCGTGGGCTTTTTCAACAATATACCTGCTATCAGCACCGCATTAGCAGGTATCATTACGGGAATATTTCTCAAAAAACAGCAATATCTGGGCATTGAAAAAGTTAAATGGATGGTCTATGCTGGAATTGCTTCCCTCATGATAGCCCAAATTTGGGATCTTGATTTCCCAATCAATAAGAATATGTGGTCCAGTTCGTTTGTGATGCAAACCACTGGACTGAGCTTACTTTTATTAGCTCTTTTCTATTATATCATGGATGTAAAAGGGTATCAAAAATGGGCCTTTTTCTTTCAAGTCATTGGAATGAACTCCATTCTTATTTATTTATCAGGTCATTTTATCGATTGGGATTATACCAACAATGCCTTATTTACTTGGTTATTTAAAATTTGCGGAGAAAGCTATTCAATAATTATCTCGCTAGTTTGTGTGATCCTAATTAAATGGGTATTTTTAAGATTCCTTTACGAAAAAAAGGTCTTTTTACGCGTCTAAAGCCTATTACATTGAAACTACATATTTTTTCTGATCCTAAAAATATAGGACAAGCATCTGGCAGTTTGGCTGCTGAACACATCAAACAGGCCATTCAATCCAAAGGTCAAGCCAATATCATTTTAGCAACTGGTACCAGTCAATTCGAAACCTTGAATCAATTGATTCAAGAAAAAGATATCGATTGGAGCAAGGTGGTCTTATTTCATTTGGATGAATACATTGGTTTATCCATTTCTCATCCAGCTAGTTTTAGAAAATACTTAACGGAAAGATTCATTCAATTGGTGTCGGATTTACAAGCTGTCAATCTGATTAATGGCGAAAAGGATGCTCAAGCGGAATGCCAACGATTGAATGAGATCATTCTCCAGCATCCCATAGATGTAGCATTAGTTGGGATTGGTGAAAATGGGCATTTAGCATTTAACGATCCACCGGCCAATTTTGAAACCAAAGATCCCTACATCGTGGTCCAATTGGACGAGGCTTGTCGCAAGCAACAAATGGGTGAAGGTTGGTTTCCAAGTTTGGAGGATGTACCCCAACAAGCCATTAGCATGTCGATTCAGCATATCATGGCATCCAAAAAAATCATTTGCTCGGTACCAGATTTCAGAAAGGCAGAGGCCGTGAAAAATTGTTTGGAAAATGAAGTGAGCCCTTGGTTTCCAGCCAGTATACTCCAAAAACATACTGATTGTTCCATGTATTTAGATCAACATTCGGCCGAATTACTTTCTTCTGATTATAGAAAACAAGCCTTTAACGCCTAATGGAACCGAATATAACCCGATACAAAATCCACGGAGGTGCTGTCATCTTACAAGATGAAATTTTACCCAATGGAACAGTCTTGGTTGAAAACGGGAAAATTGTGGAAGTCAGAGCAGGAAATATTGATTTTCCAGGAGCCATCGAAATTGATGCAAAAGGAAGCTACATCTCTCCAGGCTTCATTGACATTCATATTCACGGAGGTGGTGGTCATGATTTTATGGATGGTACTGTGGAGGCTTTTTTAGAAATTGCCAAAACACATGCTCGATATGGAACTACCTCCATGTTGCCAACCACATTAACCAGTGAAAAAGAGGATTTGATTTTGACCTTGGAGGCTTACCAACAAGCCCTTCTATTGAATACGGAAGGGGCTAGTTTTATAGGTATGCACTTAGAAGGCCCCTATTTTGCGCTGAGTCAACGAGGGGCACAAGATCCAAAATACATTCGAAATCCAGATCCTGAAGAATATCAATTTATCTTAGAAAATTACGATTGTATCAAACGTTGGTCAGCAGCACCCGAATTACCCGGTGCCATTGAATTTGGCGATTATGTGAGTTCTAAAGGGGTTTTGGTTGCTTTGGCACATACAGATGCCATTTATGAGGAAGTTGAAAAAGCATTTGCTCATGGCTATCATTTAGCGACTCACTTTTATTCTGCCATGTCGGGAGTTACCAGAAAAAATGCCTTCCGTTTTGCCGGAGCGGTGGAAGCAGGATATTTGATTGATGATATGGATGTAGAAATCATAGCGGATGGAGTTCATCTTCCTTCCCCACTTTTGAAACTCATTTATAAAATCAAAGGAGCTAAAAAAACAGCTTTAATTACCGATGCCATGCGAGCAGCAGGTTTAGCTCCAAGCAATTCGATTTTGGGTCATAAGGATAAAGGCTTAGCTGTCATTGTAGAAGATGGAGTTGCTAAATTACCCGATCGTAGTGCTTTTGCAGGAAGTGTCGCTACAGCTGACCGATTGGTAAGAACCATGCTTCAAATGACGGATGCACCCTTATTGGAAATTATTCAAATGATCTCGGATGTTCCTGCGAGAATCATGAAAATTGATGCACAAAAAGGAAGTTTAACCAAAGGTAAAGATGCTGATATCCTCATTTTTGATCAGGATATCAACATCCAAATGACCATGGTCCATGGCCGAATCGTTTATAGCTTATAGTTCCTTAATCTTAATATTTTTGAAGGCTACATTATGTCCATGATCTTGCAATAAGATATGGCCTTCTTGAATCGTTGGGTAATTAGGAAATGTCTTAAACTTACTTTGTTGAAAACCATCTAAAAATGCTTTGGATTTTCGGTTGATGGATACAATCAATTTTCCGTCTAAATAATGTTCAATCTGATCATTTTTAAATACGATTCTAGAAGTGTGCCAAATAGATATATCAACATCTGCTTTCTGAGCCGCTGCAATTTGGTACAAAGAACCCGTTTTAATTTCAGCAGGTAGGTGCTTGTCGTTGTAGATAAAATCAGCATCATCGATCAATTGATATTCATAGCCCGGTTGCGAACCTCCTGATGCTTTTGGTAATTTTTCCTCTACCAAATACTTAACTCCAGAATTACCCAGTTTACCTAATTTCCAATCAAAACGCAGATCAAAGTTTTTGTATTTTTTCAAACTAACAATATCCCCACCATCGGCCGCCTCTCCCCCATCACTTAGGTCTCCGAATAAAGCACCATCCCGAATTACCCAACCTTTTTTGGGAAATTCATTCATGAATGCGCCTCTCCATCCTTGCGTAGTTTTACCATCAAACATGAGGTTAAAACCAGCTGATTTTTCACCTTTTTTTAATGAATTATCACGAGAACAAGAACATAATACACTAATAATCAACAAACTATATAAAATTTTCATTGTTTAAAGAGGTTTATTTTTTTGAATACATATCCGCTAAGTTGACCTTAGCCCCTTGTTGGTTTTTACTAGCATCAGCTGCCTCCATAAAGGCAAATATTTCTAAGGTTTCTTCTTTGGAAACGGGAGGAATCCCTGTTTGAAAAAACTCAATAATCTTAACCAATAAAGGATCATATCCTCCATAAGGGCCTAGATGTGTTACTGAATTGGAACCGAAAGCCGTGCCACCGTATTCTTGTTTCCCATTTTTCAATCCCCTAAATGTCCCAATACGCCCATCATTCCATACACCTACTACTACTTCTTGTTCTTCGTTGATGTAGCGATTTACCTGTTTACATCCAGTTCCCATCATGGTAAATAGCGTTTCCACCCCATGTATTCCATACCAAAATAAATCAGGATGCGTTTTTTCTATTTTCATGGGACTGTAAGCATCTGCTCCTATCACCTTTCCTACTTTACCTGCTCTAATTTCTTGGGCACTAGGAGAAAAGCGCAAAGAAGAAGCTGAAAATACCGGAACATTATATTTTTCTGAGGCGACAAATATGGCTTCAGCATCTTTCAATGAAGCGGCAATGGGCTTATCAATGAACATCCTTTTGCCAGCTTTCAACACTTCTAAAGCTTGTTCTAAATGTAACCTTCCATCATTGGTTTCCAGCATGACCACATCCACTTTGGTTAATAAGTCTTGAATGGAACTCACAATTTCCACCCCATATTTCTGTACTTCAGTTGTATAAACTGGAATCCTTTCAGTACTGGAAAGAATATCTTTACTCCCCCGTGGATAAGCCGCCACTATTTTATATCCGGCATACTGACTAGCATCTGGCGCGTTTAAAGCTTTGGTAAATGCCGTAACATGGGAGGTATCAAGACCGATGATACCAATTCTTTTTCCCAGATCTGCTTGTACTACCTGTGGTGAAGAAAATGAGGTAGGCCAGGAATTAGCACTTACTAGCGCGAGTCCTGCTAGGGAACTTTGTTGTAAAAATTGTCTTCGAGAGTTGTTGGATTTTTTCATATAAATAGGTGATTCAGAAAATTTATTTTCTGATTTTATGGCCGTAAACAGCGTAAAAAACGAGGTATAAATAACAAGGGAATAAAACCCAATAAGCTGATCTCAAGTCATAGATATCAGCCAAATAACCATAAAACAGAGGCATAATGGCATTTCCACATAAACCCATAATCAAAATGGATGCACCTAATTTGGTGAATTTTCCGAGACCATCCAGTGCCAAAGGCCAAATACCCGCCCAAATCAAAGAATTGGAAAGCCCCAATAAGATGACAAAGCAAATGGAAATATCGACTTGATGTCCTAAAAATTGAACTTCACCATGACCAAAAATAATTCCCAAAGTGAAAATAGTACCCAAAAGTGTACATATTCGAAAGGCATTCACCTGTGAAATGAATTTTGGGATGAAAATAATTCCCAAGATATAACCTGCAATAGTCGACAGTAAGGTATAGGAAGGAAATACCTTAGCTTCTAACAAAGCGATATTCATGGAGCCAGCATAACCAATGATGGTATCAATGGCAATTACTTGCGTTCCTACATGCAAAAAGATAGCAATAGCCCCTAAAATCAAATGAGGGAATTGAAAAATACTGGTTTTTCCTGAATTTGATAAAGCCTGTTCTTCCGACTCCGAGTCTGTATCGATCTCGGGTAAGGGTGAAAAACGTACCAATAAACCCAATAAAAACAAGACAGAACCCACGATAGCATATGGAATAGTTACTCGTCCTACTAATTCATCCAAGGCTGCACTTCGGGCTTCCCCTGACATGGATGCCAAGTTTTTAAACAAATCACTGTCCGTAGCTTTTAAGACCACGGCGGCAAACACCAAGGGAGCTAAAACGCCCGCGCCTTTATTAAATATCCCCATAATGGAGATGCGCTGAGCAGCACTTTCTTGTGGACCCAATACGGTGATGTAAGGATTAGCGGCAGTTTGCAATATGGCTAATCCTGCACCCAAAGTAAATAAACCTAGTAAAAATATGGGATAGGTCCGAGTCATGGATGCGGGCAAAAAGATGAATGCACCCAAGGACATCAACCAGAAACCTAACATCATTCCGCGTTTGAAACCAACTTTCTTTAATAAAAATGAAGCAGGAACGGACATCACGAAGTAAGAAATGTAAAAGGCAAACGTGACGAAATAGGCCTGAAAATTGCTCAATTCGCAACCTATTTTAAAATAAGGAATCAAGATGGCATTTACCCAGGAAACAAAACCAAAGATAAAAAACATGAATCCAATAATCAGGATGGAGATTTGGGTATCTCTCCTACTCAAAGCAGAAACGGAAACCGCTTTATTCATAATTTTGAAGGATATAGATGACTAAATTTTCGATTGAGAAAAGAAAAGCATCATAGATTTAAATAGGTTTTTATTTGTCCTAAATTAAATGAATTCCCATGAAAAACAAACCTGTGTAATGGGTATAGGTGATGAGCCAAATGAAAAAAGGATTTTTAGGGTTTAGGTATTTTGATTAAGGTATGAAAATCAACAAGAACAATGGCCTCATAAATCCATCTTCCAATTTCTTCTGTTCATTTACCTGAATAAGATTTCTCGCATGGATCTCAAGCTGCCTTACCCTGATTATTCATCCCTTTTTCCACATATCGTATCATATTTATTAATATTCATTTATCTTGCTTACAACAACCTATTTAATACGATGAAATCTGCTAAAAGACGTCAGTTTCTGATGCAATCTGGCATATTGAGTGCCGCCGCGGTGATTCCTTTCTGGCAAAAAAAAGGATTCCCAACCAGGTCCTCGAACCAACAAATTCCAGCCATTTTAGGAGGCAAATCCACTATTCAAGCCAATAATTGGATAAAATGGCCCATCTGGGATGCGGAAAAAGATGAAAAGCTTTTATTGGAGGTTATGCGCAGTGGCGTATGGTCAAGAGCTCAGGTGGTGAATCAATTTGAGAAAGCTTGGGCTGATACCATTGGGACAAAACGATGTTTAACCTCGGTCAATGGTACTCAGGCACTGATAGTAGCAATCAACCAAGCTAAGCTTGGACCAGGGGATGAAATATTAGTTACTCCTTACACTTTTGTCGCTAGTATTCAAGCCATTTTGGCCAATGGCTGTATACCTGTTTTTGTGGATGTAAACCCAGAAACCTTTCAAATGGATACTCACAAGATCGAGGCCAAGATTAGTAAGCGTACCAAAGCCATATTACCTGTTCACATTTTAGGATTGCCTTGCGACATGATTCATATTATGGCCATCGCAAATAAACATCAACTCATCGTTATTGAGGATACCTGCCAAGCTCCTTTAGCCGAAATCAATCATCAAAAAGTAGGTAGTTTTGGATTAGCAGGATGTTTTAGTTTTCAAAATTCAAAAAATATTGCTATTGGTGAAGGTGGAGCTATTGTCAGCAATGACCATGATTTTATGGATCGCTGTTACTCATTTCATAATCTAGGTTTACCTTTTGGAATAGCCACAGGCTCCATTAATTCAGGGAGTTTCATGCAAGGAACTAAGGTTCGATTCACCGAATATCAAGCCGCTATAGGTTTGGCACAATTAACTCGATTGGAGTCACAAACTCAAACTCGAAATGAACGTGCGGCTTATTTATCTTCCTTGTTAAAGACAATTAAGGGCATTCTACCTTATCAACTCTATCCTTCCGTTACCAGAGCTGCATTTCATTTATACCCTTTCCGATATAATCCCGCTGAATTTAAAGGATTAAGTCGGGCACATTTCTTACAAGCCTTACAAGCAGAGGGTGTTCCTTGCTCGGGTGGATATACGGCATTAAATACACAAGCCTTTATTCAAGAGACTTTTGAATCTAAACACTTCAAAAAACTCTATTCCAGTAGCGAATTGAAATATTCCACCTACATGGAGCAAAATCAATGTCCTTTGAATGATCAATTATGCCAAGAAGCCGTTTGGTTTACCCAAAATCTATTATTAGGCTCAAAGGAAGATATGGAGTTGATTTTTCATAGTATTCAAAAAATACAACGCGAAGCCGAAGTCATTAAAAAGAAATTGCAGCCTTAATACAAATCTTCATGCCTCTACCCCATTCATTGCTGGCTACCCCATTGGATTCTGGTTTCTCCTTGGCTCATGATAGTTATAATGCTATTTCGTTGGCATCTAATGGTCGTATTTATTACGTTTTGTCATCAGATCAATTGGAGGCAGCTGGACAAATGTTTGAATTTGACCCAAAAACAAATCGAATTACACATTTGGCCGACTTAAATGACATTTGTGGAGAAGGTCATCAAGCGCATATTCCACAAGGAAAAAGCCATGTAAGCTTCTATGAATATCAACAGAAACTCTACTTTGCCACACATATTGGATATTATCAATTGATTGATGGCATGGACCGTTTGCCGGTTCAAGCACCTGCTGGTTATGCCTTATACCCTGGTGGTCATATCCTTAGCTATGATATCAATACTGGAAAATTTGAAGATTTAGCGATACTTCCAGAGGGAGAAGGATGTGTTTCTATGTTGATGGATACGCAAAGAGGGCATATATTTGGAATTACTTGGCCAACAGGCAAGCTATTTTACCTAGATGTAAAAAGTGGTCAACTTCAGCTATTTCCAGCTGTTTCAGGAAGTGGAGAAGCCGGAACCCCAGGAGAAGATTTTAGATCCCTTTGTCGCTCACTATTTGTCAACCCCAACACAGGAATCGCATATTTTTCTACTGCAGAAGGAGACATTTATCAAATTAACCCAGATTCTACAAGTGTATCTCGACTAGAAAAAGCTCATTTACGTTTGGATTATTTTGGTCAATATACACCTACCTATCCAGGGAGCATGGGCTATAATTGGCGACAAATTGTTTGGTATGAACCAGAACAAGTAGCTTATGGTGTACATGGAAATTCTGGTTATTTATTTCGATTTGACCCCTCCACGCAGCAGATTGAAGTCATGGAACGACTTACTTCAATACCATCAAAAAGGTCAGGAATGTTTGATCAATTTAGTTATGGCTATTTAGGTTTTCAATTAGGGCCAGACCAAGAAACATTGTATTATTTAACAGGTGGCCCTATTTATCAAGATGGGAAACGACTGGAAGGAGAAAAGCAGATTGCAAAAGGAGCAGCCAAAGGTCTTGAATACTTACATTTAATTACTTATCATATTCCAAGTCATCACTACCAGGACCATGGGCCCATCTTTTATGAAGATGGAAATTGGCCCCAATATGTTAACTCCATTGCAATTGATTTGGAGGGAAAAGTTTATGCCTTGGCTAGAATCCCAAGAAATCATCAGGTACGATGTGATCTGATTCAGATTAATGCTCCCCTTTCCTTCAATCGACCATGAGAACTACATTGAATTTTCTATTTCTGATTATACTTTTTACTCTTGGATTGGATGTAAACGGACAAGATATGTTCATTGGGTTGGCAAAAAAAAGCATTACGCCAAGTCCTCCTATTTGGTTAACAGGTTATGCTAGCAGAACCACTCCCGCTACAGGAGTTGTACATGATTTATGGGCTAAGGCAATATATTTAGAAAGTTCTCCCAATGAAAAAGCCATCATCATAAGTACCGATTTATTGGGATTAAGCAGAGAAGTTCATCAAGGAATAGTCCAGCAATTGGCATCAACCTTTGGCTTAAGTGAAAAGCAAATCGTCATTAATTCCTCCCATACGCACTCCGGCCCTATGATTTGGCCCGCATTAAGCGGAATAGCTGATTATCATTTGGAAGACCAAAGGGCTGTATCTACTTATACACTTGGCTTAATCAATAAGTTGGTGGAATTAGCTGGTGAATCCATAAACAACAAAGAGAAAATGACTTTATCACTTGGGCATGGACAAGTAGATATTGCGATCAATCGTCGACAATTGGCAGCCTCCAAAATTGGGCAAGTATTAGCAGGACCCATTGATCATGATGTGCCTATCATACAAGTGAAAAATAGACAAGGGCAAGTGAAAGGTATTTTAGTGGGTTATGCTTGCCACAATACGACGGTGCAGGGTGATAATTATTTAGTCAATGGCGATTATGCAGGTTTTGCTCAAATTGAAATTGAAAAAAAATACCCCCAAGCGATTGCCATGTTCATATTGGGATGTGCTGGAGATCAAAATCCTGAACCGAGAGGTAGTTTAGCCTTAGCTGAAAAACACGGTAAAAAACTGGCTGAGACCGTGCATCAGGTCCTTCAAAATCCATTAAAACCCATGGGGAATTCTTTACGTTATGATGCGCAACTAGTCACACTTGATTTTCAAAAAACAGATATCAATTCCTACCAAAAAGAATTGGTCGGGGAGGATATTTTCAAACAAAGAAGAGCCAAATTGATGTTGGAAGCCATCAATAAAGGTTGGAATATTAGCCAATATCAATATCCCATTCAAGCTTTACGCATTGGAAAGGAATTCACCTTGGTGGCATTAGCGGGAGAAGTAGTGGTGGATTATTCGCTAAGAATCAAACGAGAATTTGCCCAACAAGATATTTTTGTAGCAGGATATAGCCAAGAAGTCATGTGTTATATCCCATCCAAGAATGTACTACAAGAAGGTGGCTATGAAGCGGAATCCAGTATGATCTATTATGGATGGCCAGGGCCATTTGCAGATACTGTGGAAGACAAAATTATGCAAGGAGTTTATAAACTAATGAAAAATGTAGGCATTCGACGCCGACCTTAAACCACCTTTCTATTCTATTTCCCCTTCTTTTTCTATCGGCAAAAAGACTTCTAAGACTCCCAAAATACCCTTTTCGCTGTTTTATTTTAAAAATTTATTGATTTTTTAAAATTACTATACTAAAAAGGTATATTAAATAGAGTAATCTATTACATTTGCATTCAAGTTCATCAATGATCATGACTCAGACCTATACGCTGAGTTTTTTTTAACTGCAATTAGTCTATAAAGTATATGGATTAAATTACTTAACAATAAAACCCTCCTAAGGACCCATGAAACAATTTTCGACCTCAATTAGTATTCTTTTAGCCTTGCTTATTCCGCTCCTCGCCTCCGCACAAGACAAACCGATCATCAACGCCAAAATATCTGGTAAAGTTGTGGATGCCAAAACGAATGAGTTCATCATTGGAGCCTCCGTATACATTAAGGGTATAACCAATGGTTCATCCACGGATGCAAATGGCGAATTTTCCATCATTACAGCGCAAAAATTACCCTTTACTTTAGTGGTAACCTATGTTGGATACCAAAAGAAAGAAGTTGTCATTAGTAGCAATAAAGTAGAAATTGCCATCGAAGAAAGCAATAACGAATTGACTGATGTGGTGGTCACTTCCAGAAGACGTCAAGAATCCATTCAGGATATTCCAATTCCCATTTCCGTAATACGTGGTGCTGTGGCAGAAGATGCTGGGGCATTTAACCCCAATCGTTTAAAGGAATTAATTCCCTCCGTTCAATTATATTCTTCCAACGGTCGAAATACCACCTTAAATATCCGTGGCTTAGGTTCATCCTTTGGCTTAACCAATGATGGTATTGATCCTGGAGTAGGTTTTTATGTGGATGGGGTATATTACGCCCGACCAGCAGCTACGGCCATTGACTTTGTGGATGTAGACCGCATCGAGGTATTGCGTGGGCCACAAGGGACACTTTTCGGAAAAAATACAACGGCTGGTGCTTTTAACATTACCACTAGAACGCCAAGCTTTACCCCAGGTGCTACCTTTGAAGCTAGTTATGGAAACTTGAACTACATCCAAGTAAAGACTTCTGTTACAGGACCTATTAGCAAAAAATTAGCCGCCAGAATTTCCTTTTCAGGAACACAAAGAGATGGTACAATTTTCAACACCACCACCTTAAAACCGACTAATACGCTAAATAATTTAGGATTCAGAGCACAAGTACTTTATACACCTTCTGAAAATGTGAACATCACTTTTGCAGGAGATAATGCCCGTCAAAGACCAGATGGAAATGCAACTGTCGTAGCTGGAGTAGTTCCAACAAAACGTGCTGTTTATCGTCAATTTAATGCCATCATCGCCGATTTAGGATATAAACTACCCACAACAAATCCTTTTGATCGAATTACAGATGCTGATTCACCTTGGAGAGTCAACAATGATTTTGGTGGTGCTTCCATGAATGTGGATGCCAAAATTGGCAAAGGAACCTTAACCTCTACATCTGCCTGGCGCTATTGGGTATGGGATCCATCCAATGACCGCGACTTCATCGGTTTACCGGTATTGACTAAGTCGCAAGGGAATTCAAGACATGACCAATGGACGCAAGAAGTTCGTTATGCTGGACAGTTCTCGGAAAGATTAAGTGGTGTATTGGGTGTGTTCTTAATTGACCAAATCTTAACTTCCAATCCTGTACAAACTGAAGAATCAGGTTCTGCTCAATGGCGATTTGCCCAGAACACAACCTCAGCTTTGTGGAAAACGCCAGGTTTATTTGATGGTTTTGGTACTAAAACTACTTCTAGACTACATACTTTAGGTGCAGCCATATTTAGCCAAGTGGATTGGAAGATTTCAGATAAATTACATGTATTACCTGGTATTCGTTTCAATTATGATAAAAAAGACGTGGATTACAAACGTGAAACCTATGGTGGTTTACAAACTACCGATCCTGCGCTAATTGCCTTGAAAAATGGATTGTATACCAATCAAGCCTTCAATTTCAGCGTGAATGAAAATAACATTTCAGGTCAAATTACTTTAGCCTATAAACCCAACAAATCATTTAATTTATTTGGAACATATGCTACTAGTTACAAGCCAGTAGGTGTCAATTTAGGAGGATTACCAACAGCCAATGGAGTAGTACTTTTGGATTTAGCCAGAGTAAATCCTGAGTTTGTGACTCACTATGAAATAGGACTAAAAACCAAGCCAAGTGCTCTATCAACCTTAAATATCACCTTGTACAATACCGACATCAAGGATTACCAGACCCAAGTTCAAACCGCTGAGCTAGGTGTTAACAGAGGATATTTAGCCAATGCTGAAAAAGTACGTGTAAAAGGACTTGAAGTAGATGGAAGTATTCGATTAACTAGTCATTTCTCTTTGACAGGGGCTATTTCCTATACTGATGGCATTTACGTATCCTTCAAAAATGCACCGGTGCCTTTGGAAGAAACTGGTGGAACCTCTGCATTCAAAGATATATCAGGTGCTGAATTACCGGGTATTTCTAAATGGGCTGGTTCTTTGAGTGGTGAATACATTCACTCGGGTAAATTCTTAGATTTAAAAGGCAACTATTTCATCGGTCTTGATACCTACGCGCGTTCTACTTTCTCTTCTAGCGCTTCTCCTTCTCAATACCTAAATATCACAGGATATAACCTGCTTAATGGAAGAATCGGTTTCCGAGCTTCTAATGGCTTCTCTGTATTACTTTGGGGGAGAAACATCTTAGATCGTGATTACTTTGAGCAATTATTACCAGCTGCTGGTAGTGCCGGTCATTATGCCGCCGTATTAGGTGACCCTGCTACGTATGGAGTCACGCTTCGCTTTACTTATTAAATTTCAATACTAGTAAACAAAAGCCCCAGCAAATGTTAGTTGCTGGGGCTTTCATCGGAAATAATTCACTAGTTTACTTCTTTCACTTGAATAACCCTCTCCTCTCCTTTCCAAGATTCATAGGCCAAAAGCCATGATTTTCCTGTCCATTGAATGACAGGATACGAACAATCTGAATCCGTATTTGATACCATCAGATGGCGCATCTTCCCTTGTTTATCCTTAACATACATTCCGATCTGCTTATAATAACGCTCGCCTTCTTGTTTGATTTGAGCATATACCAAGGCCACGTCTCCTTTCGGATTCGTGGCTAATTGGGCCTGTCGGTATTTATCTCCTTTCAAATGTAAAATCAATTCTTTTTTACCTTGATAAGCCCATTTAATGCCCGAACCACTATTGGCTCCTGTATACCAAGTAGCTTCTAAACCATGTGGCCCTCTTACTAAACTAGGGCCGGCATGTGGACAAGCATTAACTTGCCAATGGTCTGCCATCCAAGTTACTGGCTGAGTAAATGACTTTCCAAAATTACTAGAATGAATATAGGCCATATCCCTTTCCCCTTGATCATTCAAATCACGATAAATAAGATCGACATTGCCTTGCTCATCTGCCAAAGCATCTATTCGACAGCATTCGCAGGTTTGTTTATCCAAAACCCGCATATCACCAAATCCCATACCTTCTAAAGTCTCAGCATACACCAATGTTCTACCTTTGGGACCGAGTTTAATATCCAACCAAAGTGCTCCTACTTGGCCATTTGCTAGAGGAAATATTTTTCCAAAAGAATGACTCAAACCTGCTGTGCTGTCTCGATGAATGGTCTGAGCTTTAGTCCAAATACCTTTCGCTTCCATGCTAATGTACAAATCTCCACTAAAGCGAGATTTCTCACTGGGCTTATTTACTTCATACATCAAAATACAGGTACCATCAGCTTTATAAGCCAGCTTGGGCATACCCTCTGCATGCGTAGAGGCCCTTGGATGGATATGAATAGCTTCATTGTTGGACCAAACTTGAAGTGTTTTATTCCACACTTTTCGAAAAAACAAGGTCGTATCACCTTGTTTTTCAACCCAAGAAAGCACTAAACTTCCATCTGATTTTCTAGTAAAAGAAGGATCCATAGCGATGTGCTTTGAATCAGAGATTGATTGGCCTACACCCAAGTTGGTCATCAAAAACATGAATAATATCAAAGAAAATTTCATCATCATTTCGACTTAAATAATTGAAATACATCTACTTGCAATCCTAGATTAATGGTTCTAGGTGCAGCAGGAGTATAGGTGCTTTTATCATTCGCATTATTACCTCGACTAGCGGAATTGGCATATAATTCATTACTCAAATTCATTACATTCATGAAAACCTGGTAGGCCTTCCACTGGTAACCTAGGCGTAAGTTCAACACAGATACACCCGGTAATCCACCAAAACCTGGATCGGCATAAGACACAGTATTTACTTGATTTTGATACCAAGAACTAATTCTTTGCCATTCCAAAGCCACTCGAGCACCTTTCATCCAATTCGGTTTGTAGGTGATTTCTGCATTGGCAATAAAATGTGGAGCTTGCGGCATTTCTTTATTATTGACATTTTTTAAGACATCAGAAGCTTTTTGACTTAAAACAAAATCCACAAACATGTGTCGGGCATTGGTAGCTCCTAATCGGAAATTCCATTGATTATCTGGTCGATAGGATATGGCATATTCGATACCTTCATGCAAGGTTTTGCCAGCACTTTGATAATCGGTGGAATTATCAGGTTGACGAATACCCAACAATTCATTTTGACCATTCAAACGATAAATGGAATAATCCAAGAACACCTTGGATTGGAATAAAGATGCCCAGCCTCCTACTTCGTAATTATTAAAAACAGCTGGATCAATGCTCAAATAAAACTTTTCTCCGGTAGCAATGGCTTGAGCAGCAGGGCGTGCTCTAAATACCGCAGATAAGGCAGGAGGAGAAAAACCTTTGGAATAATTGGCATAAAAACCCATATGTTGGTTAGCCTCATAGGTCATACCAATTTTGGGTGAAAACTGGGCATAGGACTTATTTCCTGTACTTTGATCCATATAATTACTATAATCAAAAGACATATTGTCCAATCTCCCTCCTAAGGAAATCCGTAAGCGTTCCAAGGGATGAATGTCCCATTGGGCATATAGCGCTTTATTCCAAATTATAGCCTGATAATTAGATAAAAATACATTCGGTAACACTTGTGCGATGTCATATTTCTCAACTGATTTTTTATCAGGACGAAGGGTCGCAGTCAAATTAATTTTATAAGCCCAATAGGTATTAGGTGACCGATCGAGTAAAAAACCAACGATGATTTTAGAATCAAGCAAAGAAAATTGTCGACTGTGCTGCCCCATGATGCCTAGACTGGTAAAACTATTCGAGTTGATTTGACCAGAAGCCGTAGTTGATGGGGCTGTCCAAGCAATGCTATAGGCAGGATTTTGTCCGAGCGAATTATCCCGATAAAAAGCGGTCAAACTAGAGAAGGAATGATTGGGTCCCTTATGCTCTAGCGTAATTCTTGAGCGAGATGAAAATGAACTACGGTAGGTGAAATTGGCTGGACTTTTATAAGTCCTTGAATAATAGCCAACACTATCAATATTACCTCCCGTTTGTGAAAAATAGTCATTGTAGGCAAAGGAAGACCACAATTTAGTATTGGGAGAAAGTTGATAATCCACACGGAAATTGATGGATGATTTATCAAAATCTGTATTCGAAGCCCAAGCGTTTTTTTGTCGGGATATATACCCTCCCGTCATCAGTGACCATTTTTTACTGAATTGACCTCCAGCAGTAAATTGGGTTCTCAGATATCCCCACTCATCAGCTTGAAAACCTATGGAAGCCGTGGGAATCCCAGGTGCCATTTTACTAATCAAATTAATCGCTCCACCCACAGCCTCAGGTCCATACAAGGAGGAGGCTGGTCCTTTGATTACTTCTACTGAATTTAGGCCTTGTAAATTGGCTTCAATCAGGGCATTGTGGTTAAATACGCCCAATGGCCGCAAAGGAAGGCCATCTTCCATGTATAAAAAATAGGGGGATGTCCCAAAAGGCTGACGAATTCCCATGGCATGTTGTTCATTATTGTAGTTCAACATCACTACTCCTGGCACTTTATTGATGATTTCCGTCAGCTGGATGGCTTTGGTATCTTGCATCAAAGAAGCGCTAATTTTATGAATGGCCACGGGAGTTTCTGTTCGAACTGCGGCTTGTCGGGAAGCTGTTACCACCACGGTAGCTAAATCCAAAGATGCTTCCTCTAGCTGAATGACGGAATTAATTTCAGACCCTTTCAATTTCAAGGATTGAAAGCCTAAAGAAGAAATTAGATATTCATCAGTTGCATGTATCGAACTAAGTAAAAACTCGCCTCGTTCATTACTTAATGCGATGATTTTATTAGAATGACTTAATGAGGCGCCAATGATGGGCTCTTGTGTAATTGCATTAAGTATTTTGTAGGCACGTTGTTGCGCATTACTTGCCAATGCCAGCAAGCAAAAGATCGCTAAATATAAAGCTTTCATTTTAAACTAATTTACATGAGAAAATAAGCCTGATGTATTAAATCAAGCCTTAGAACCAAGAAATTAGCTCCACCGCGGAGGACGAAAAGGCAAAAGAAGGGTGGATTGTGCTGCCATGGAGGCAGCAGGAAAATGATCCTCTGAAAAATCAGAAAATGAGAATGAAAAAGCTAAACTAGTATTTGTTTGACACGCCAATTGAATTTGAGGCATTTTTTCTAAACGCTCTGAGTTCGTTTTTTGCTCTTTGTCTTCGGCGGCCTTTAATTTTTTGGCCAAATAGCATTGACCATTACAATTCAACTTAGGTTTATCCCGATTTTCGCACAGGTTTTTAGCAATGTAATTCCTGTTCACCTGATAATATGCCACCGATGCCCATTGACTCATCAGAGGCAATTGTATGGCAATCAGTAAAAGGATGGCAATAATTCTTTTCATGGTGATTCGCAAAATTATACTATTAAGGCTGGATAATCATGGTCCATTTTAAATTAAATTTTGTTTGAGTTTTTGACTTACAAAAATCCCAAGAGCTCCTAAAAACATCAATACAGCCACTCCAAACAGAATTTCATTACTAAACGGAATTTGAACTAAATTCAAAAAACTCATTCCTTGCAACATCAATATAAATTCATTGAAAAATATACCACCTACAAATAATCCAATAGCCCACTTTAACATGCTATTCAATTGAATATATCCCTTCCAGATGGCAAAGCCCATTAGAAACAAACTCACTACCCCCAAAAGGACTAAATGTAAATAGGCTATCACCACAGGTCTAAAACCAAAGGCATACTCGCTCAGACTAGGAATGATAGAGAGTAATTGCAGACCAAATTTTAAGCTGGTTGCCAAGGCTACCAAAATCCATAAGAAGCGAACCATCACTGGGACACCAAGGTATATTTCAGATTGATTTTTTTTCACTTGATATAACCAATAAAACCATGCTCCAAACTGTATGATGGCCGCTAAAACTAAAATCACATACCAAAACAAGGGCAATTTAACCCACATGATGGAAAGTAAATATGCTGGAGCTAAGCTTCCTGCTAATAACCAAAAAACGCGTCTGGAATGGGTCAAGCTAATACCCAAATGATCTAAAAAATAGGCAAATAGCCCTAGACAGGAAAAGATAAAATAGCCATTGTATTGAAAGTGCAAATAGTAATAAACAGAGGCTAAGTATTTCTCTGGATGATTGATTTTATTGGACATTAGGTAAGCCAAATACACGGTACCTATGGAAGATAAAATATTAAAAATGATACTAGCTTGGATGTAATAATCACCCATGGAAACTACTTTACACTTACCTAAAAAGGCCCATACCCGAAAGCAAAAAAGGAAGTTGATAGCTGTGCTTACCGTGGAAAAAAAGATGGAAATTGGACCATAACCTTGATAAACAAAAGCAAAAAGCATAAAAAATGCCACCAAGGTGTTCCAAGCAAGTAAAGTTCTAAATTCAAATGGTTCTTTACCCGAATTTCTTTCTCTTAAAGTAAAGGCGAGCAAAGTCATGATCATTTGACCCACCCAGGCAGAAAAAGCAAAATGTGAGTGACCATGTAAGAGATGTTTTTGATGAATGAGAGGAAATGAAAATGCTATTTTATAACGAAGCATCACACCCAACATGGCTACTATCACCAGATTAAATAAAGCTATTTGTACCCAAAAATCGGCTCCCTTCCCTTTCATGCTATTCCCTTATTCAAACAAAAAAACTTTTCGATTTTCAATTTTCAATTTGCCCTCCAAATGTAAATTTCGGATAACTCGAATGACCGTTTCTACCCTCAAACCAGTTAAATCAGCAATTTGCTGACGAGTCAAATGCACTAAATGATCATCCAAGGAAACGTATTGATGTGTGTCTTTCAAATAATTCAAGACAGCTACCACCAATTTTTCTGGCTCATTACTTGTCACCTCTTTTAACATAAAAAACTTAAATCGAAGGTGCTGGGATAAACGCCGAGAAATTTCAAAATGGATATCTGGATGATTTCGCAATAAGTCGTGAAAAGCCGCCTTAGGTAACCTAATGACGGTTGACTTGACCAAAGCAAAAGACGAGGCGGCAAATGGACCATCATCAAACAAAGGCATCTCTCCTAAACTTTCACCCGGATTAATCAATCGCTGTAAATACTCTTTTCCATCCACCGATATATTCACCCATTTCAATTGACCGTCCACTACTTGGTAATAAAACAGGCACTCTGTTCCCTCGGAAAATAGGACCTCATTTTTTTCTAAAGTACGGTAAGTACCTCCCCAAGAAACCAATAATTTTTCGTCGATCATGATTAAAAATTTAAGCGAAACAAGTGCATTCTGGCGAGTTCAAATATGAGCGAAATCATACCAATTTATGATTAAAATCACCTTTAAGCAAATAGGCTCAAAATCAATTCAATACGTTGATTTTCAGTAATTTAACACACCTTTTATATATACGTATAGGCGAGAACGCTTGCTTTATGACTGCACGCATAAAGTTCAAAAAATCTGGGCTATAACATTGTCCCAACAAAAAATTCATACAATGAAAACAGTAACAATGATGCTTGCCCTGAGCCTTTGGCTAACATCCTGTGGAAGTAATGATGGATCCAATGCTTCCGCGGATTCAAGTGCCCAAGCTGCCTCCTCTGAAAGCGCAGGAGGAAACCCTGATTATGATCCGAAACGTGGTACAGGAAAATTCACCGATGTGGTCATCAGTCCTACCCTCGACAAAGCCTTAGCTGAAAAAGGAAAAGCGACTTCCGATGTAAAATGTGGCAGCTGTCACAAATTAACCGATGAAAAATTAGTTGGTCCCGGTTGGAAAGGCGTGACTAGTCGACATACACCTGCATGGATATTGAATTTCATGACGAATACCGATGAAATGATTAACAAAGATCCAGTGGCTCAAGCGCAGCTTGAAATATGCCTAGTAAGAATGCCCAATCAAAACTTAAGTGATGATGAGGCCAAATCCCTGTATGAGTACATGCGTCAAAATGACGGCGTCAAATAAATTTCAACCAAATAATTAAGCACATGAAGACTAATTTAACCAAAATCCTAGCGCTCTTGATGATTACTGGATTGGTATTCCAATCTTGTAAACCTAAAAACGCAGGAAATGCTTCTTCCTCAGGTTCTGCGGAAAAAGCCTATGTTGCCCCAGGTAAATATGATGAATTTTACAATCTAGTTTCCGGTGGTTTCTCCGGACAAATGAGTGTCTATGGGCTGCCCAGTGGCCGTTTATTCCGCGTAATACCTGTTTTTTCTGTTGACCCAGAAAAAGGTTATGGCTACAGTGAAGAAACAAAACCTATGCTGAACACCTCCCATGGTTTTGTGCCTTGGGATGACCTTCACCATACCGAGCTTTCCCAAACCAATGGAGAAGTTGACGGTCGGTGGATTTTCGGTAATGCCAATAACACCCCACGTGTGGCACGTATTGATCTAGCTAGTTTTAAAACAGCTGAAATCATTGAATTACCGAATAGCGCAGGGAATCACTCCTCTCCTTTCATCACAGAAAATACCGAATATGTGGTGGCAGGTACACGTTTCTCTGTACCACCAGATAATGCCAATGGCGATATCCCGATTGACACCTACAAAGAAAACTTCAAAGGATATATCAGTTTCATCTCGGTGAAAAAAGAAAGTGGTGAAATGGATTTGGCCTTCCAAATTGAATGCCCAGGGGTCAACTTTGACTTGAGCCATGCCGGAAAAGGCAAATCCAATGGTTGGTTTTTCTTCAGTTGCTACAATACAGAACAAGCCAATACTTTATTAGAAGTAAATGCTTCACAACGTGATAAGGACTTCATCATGGCTGTCAATTGGAAAAAAGCAGAAGAATATATCAAAGCTGGAAAAGCGAAACGTATTCCTGCCAAATATGCACACAATAAGTACAACGAAAAAACGCATACGGCTACTTCTGAAATGAAAAAAGAGGTCTTGGTACTAGATGCTAAAGCATTGAAAGACATCTGCTATTTCATCCCTTGCCCTAAATCTCCTCACGGCTGTGACGTAGACCCAACTGGTGAGTACATTGTAGGTTCTGGAAAATTAGCGGCTTTGATTCCTGTATTTAGCTTTGACAAAATGTTGAAAGCCATTGAAGGAAAACAGTTCGACGGTAGCTTTGAAGGCATTCCTGTAATTAAATACGAAGCTGCATTGTATGGCGAAGTGAAAAAACCAGGACTTGGACCTTTGCACACTGAATTTGATGGAAAAGGGAATGCCTATACAACCTTCTTCGTATCCAGTGAGGTGGTGAAGTGGAACATCAAGGATTTGAAAGTACTTGATCGTGCGCCAACTTACTATTCTGTAGGTCACTTATGTATCCCAGGTGGAGATAGCAAAAAGCCAAACGCAAAATACCTAATCGCCTATAATAAAATCACCAAAGATCGCTACTTGCCTACTGGCCCTGAGTTGACTCAAAGTGCGCAACTATACGACATCAGCGGTGATAAAATGGAGATGATTCTGGATTTCCCTACCATTGGAGAACCTCACTATGCCCAGGCTATTGCAGCTGATTTAATTAAAGAACGTTCCATCAAATTCTATAAGATCAATGAGAATGAGAACAAGTATGTAACCAAAGGAGAAGGCCAAGCCAAAGTAGTCAGGGAAGGAAATGTCGTTCATGTGTACATGACGTCCATTCGTTCTCACTTTGCTCCGGACAACATAGAAGGCATTAAAATGGGTGATGTGGTGTATTTCCACGTGACCAACCTAGAGCAAGATTGGGATGTTCCTCATGGATTTGCCATCAAAGGTGCCACCAATGCCGAATTATTGATTATGCCAGGTGAAACCCAAACCATGAAATGGGAGCCTGATAAGGTAGGTATCTTTCCTATGTACTGTACTGACTTCTGTAGTGCCTTGCACCAAGAAATGTCGGGCTACATCCGAGTATCTCCTAAAGGAAGTAAGGTTCCTATCAGCTATAGTTTGGGTAAAACTAAAGCCCTCGCTAAAAACTAATCAACATGGGAGAGTATGGCTTTCCATGCTCTCCTTATTCTTCCATTAAAAAGTGAACCATCATGAAAATTTTATCCATTAGTTTATTAGCTGCCATGTTCTTATTGACAGCAGCCTGTTCAAGTTCGGAAGCGGATACTACTTCCAATACGACTGAAACCACAGCTTCCTCTGGTGGTCAAGAGAATGTCAAAGACGATGATTCTCAACAAGATGTAGTGAAAGTAGCCGTAGGTTCTAAGGATCATAGCACCTTAGTAGCCGCATTAAAACAAGCGGAATTAGTTACATCTTTATCCAATGCAGGACCATTTACTGTCTTTGCTCCTACTAATGCTGCTTTTGATAAAGTAGATAAAGCTACTTTAACCGCCTTAATGACAGATGAAAAAAAGGCTGATTTACAAAATATACTTCAATACCATGTTACGGTTTCTGCATTAAAAGCGGATTACTTACAAGATGGGCAAGTACTGGGCATGGTCAATGGCGACAATGTCACCGTGAGCATCAAAAATGGTAAAATCATGTTAAATAATTCAGCGACCATCATCGCATCTGTTCCTGCTTCTAATGGCATCATTCACGTGATTGATGGTGTCTTATTGCCTCCAAGTAAATAGTTTAAATTGCCTTTATATGAATACGCAACAAATGGGAAAACCAGCACGCATGCTGCTGTTCCTCTCCTCCATATTATTACCCTTTGTCGTTTATTTACCCATTTGGAGAATTGAATTAGATGCACCTCAATATCCGGAAGGATTGAGCCTTCAAATTCATGCCAATGATATCCGTGGAAACGTGGACATCATCAATGGGCTAAACCACTACATAGGAATGAAGACCATGCACAAAGAGGACTTCATCGAATTTACTGTATTGCCATATATTATCGTGGGGTTTTCCATTTTGTTTTTAGTTGGAGCTTGGATCAACCGTAAAAAAGTACTCTATTTTCTATTTTCAGCTTTTGTATTGTTTGGCATTATTGCCATGGTAGATTTCTGGAAATGGGAATACGATTATGGGCATGATTTAGATCCTAATGCCGCTATTCAAGTTCCAGGTATGGCTTATCAGCCTCCCCTTATAGGTTTTAAACAACTTTTAAATTTTGGAGCTTATTCCATCCCAGATGTGGGTGGTTGGATATTTATTGGTATTGGTTTGATGTTACTGACTGGGGTTATTTTGGAATGGCGTTTATCCAAAAACCCCAAATCAGTTTTATTCTTCCTACCCGTGTTATTCTTTTTTCAAGCTTGCACGATTGAAGTAAAACCCATTCAACTAGGTCGGGATCATTGTCATTTTTGTAAAATGGGCATTAGCGATATGCGATTCGCCTCAGCCATACTTACCCAGCAAGGAAAGACCTTACCTTTTGATGATTTGAAATGCTTATTGAGTTATTTACAAATCAATAAGGAGATTCAAGTCCAAGATATTTATGTCAGTACTTATACGGGGAAACATGAGTTAGTCCCTGCTACTCAAGCCTATTTCATGACAAGTCCTTCCTTGGGAAGTCCTATGGCAGGTAATTTTGCTGCTTTTGTCGATAAAAATGAATTAACCAAAAATAACCAAGCTTTAGCTGGAGAAGAAAAAACTTGGGAAAGTATTCGCCAATGATTCATAAACCTTACCTGATATTACTTCTTTTAATCATTTTGTTTCTTCCCACGGCCCAAGCAAGTACTTGGAAGGTAGGAAAAAATGAAAGGTTTACAACCTTAGCCCATGCCATCCAACATGCCCAATCTGGGGATAGCATCTTGGTTAAAAAAGGGGTATATCATGAACACAACCTCATCGTTGATAAATCCTTATGCATCATAGGCCAAGGATTACCTGTATTGGACGGTGAGGGTAAATACGAAGTCCTATCCATCAAAGCCTCACATGTGACTATCCAGGGCTTTCATATTCGCAACTCAG
The DNA here is from genome assembly GCF_045310485.1 of Aquirufa salirivi. Classification (NCBI taxonomy): domain Bacteria; kingdom Pseudomonadati; phylum Bacteroidota; class Cytophagia; order Cytophagales; family Flectobacillaceae; genus Aquirufa; species Aquirufa salirivi. The sequence continues at coordinate 79,464 of NZ_JBEWZH010000006.1, read as the reverse complement.
GCATTTCCAGTTTAAAAGATTTGGCAGGTATCAAAATCTATGATGCTCAGCACGTACAGATTATCAATAACCTATTAACCAATTCCTTCTTTGGCATATATGTTCAATATGGGAAACATTGTACCATTAAAAACAACCGGATTATCGCATATGGTGTTGAAGAGCAACAAAGTGGTAATGGTATTCACTGCTGGAATAGTAGCTTCTTACAGATTCAAAATAATGTGATAAAGGGTCACCGTGACGGGATTTATTTTGAATTTGTCACTCATTCCATCATCAAGAACAACCGTTCCTTCCGTAATCTACGTTATGGTTTACATTTTATGTTTTCCAATAATGACACCTACATTTCCAATGTATTCACCAACAATGGTGCTGGGGTAGCCGTCATGTTTTCCAATCATGTCAACATGTTTTACAATACCTTTCATCAAAATTGGGGGGACGCCTCCTATGGAATCTTACTCAAAGAAATCTCAGATGGTATCATACAAGGAAATCACTTTGAAAAAAACACCACTGGCATTTACCTAGAAGGTGTTAGTCGGGTTAAAATGAACCGAAATACCTTTTCCAATAATGGCTGGGGACTTAAAATCCAAGCCAGCTGCCAAGACATGACTATCCATCAGAATAATTTCTTGAACAATACTTTTGATGTAAGTACCAATGGTACCTTAGTTCTAAACAATTTCGATGGTAATTATTGGGATAAATACGATGGCTATGATTTAAACCGAGATCAGGTTGGAGATATCCCTTTTAGACCTGTTAGTTTATTTTCCATCATTTTAGAAAAAAACCCAACCACGCTTATCATGTTCCGAAGTTTCATTTCTGCCTTAATGGATAAGACGGAAAAATTAATCCCAAGCTTAACTCCGGAACAATTAAAAGATCAATTTCCACTCATTAAACCGGTCAAATTATGATCATTACCGAACATATCAGCAAACGCTTTGGAAATCAGCAGGTACTTCAAGATATACATATAACATGTCGCCCTGGTGCTTGCATCGCCTTGATTGGTCCAAACGGTAGTGGAAAAACTACCTTGATTAAAAGTATTTTACAAATGGTTATTCCTGATTCGGGGAAAGTCATTTTTCAAGGAGAGGATATCACTGGCCAATGGGCCTACCGAGCAAAAATCGGATTTATGCCGCAAATGACCCGTTATCCAGAAAACATGCGTATCGGGGAGGTCATGTCCATGATGATTGATATCCGAAAAGATCTAAAAAACTTAGATGAAGAATTGATTGAACAATACCACTTAAAAGAAATTTACCATAAAAGAATGGGGGCTCTATCTGGAGGAATGCGCCAAAAAGTAGGGGCTTGCCTTGCTTTTTTATTTCAACCTGATATGTTGATTTTGGATGAACCCACCGCAGGATTAGATCCTCTTTCTTCTGAAATATTGAAACAAAAAATTCTAAAAGAAAAAGCTCGTGGTAAATCCACCATCATTTCATCCCACGTACTAAGTGAATTGGATGAAATGATCACCGAAGTAATTTACATGCAAGACGGACAGGTCTTATTTCAAAAAACTTTAGAGGATTTAAAACAAGAGACCCAGGAAGTGAAATTATCCAAAATGATCGCCAAAATCATTGCCTAGAAGCCTATGAACAAGATATATAAACATGTCATCGCTGACATCATCCGAAATCGAATTGTATTGTTTTACACCCTCATCTTATTGCTAGCCTCATTAAGTGTTTTTAGTCTAGAAGATACTTCTTCCAAGGGCCTATTGAGCATGCTGAACATCATACTCATGATTGTCCCTTTGGTCTGTTTGATATTCTCTACCATTTATATGTACAATAGCACTGAATTCATTGAACTATTACTCAGCCAACCCTTACAAAGAAATACCATTTGGTGGAGCTTATTTATTGGATTAATGACGTCCCTTGGACTCGCATTTTTTTTTGGCGCGGGTATCGTCATCCTCATTTTCGAACCCAGTTTTCTCGGTTTAATGCTCGTGATTTGTGGACTCCTACTAACTTTTATTTTTACGGCCATAGCCTTGTTGGCAGCAGTTTTAACCAAAGACAAAGCCAAGGGAATCGGTCTTTCCATTATCCTATGGCTATTTTATTCCATTATTTTTGATGGAATCGTCTTATTCATGCTGTTTCAGTGGGCCGACTACCCTATTGAAAAATTCATGATACTCATAAGTATGTTGAACCCCATCGATTTAGCCCGCATCTTAATTCTCATGCAAATGGACGTATCGGCTTTGATGGGATATACAGGGGCTATTTTCAAAGATTTCTTTGGCACTTCAGGTGGAATTGCCATCTCATTTACCACCTTGATTTTATGGGTAATGATTCCCTTTATGTGCTCCTTACGTTATTTTAAAAAGAAAGATTTATAATGTTATACCACACTTTACTCTTGTTACACTTGGTGGGTGCCTGCGTCTGGGTAGGTGGACACCTCATTTTGAGTTTACAAATTGTGCCCAAAGCCCTTTTCAAAAAAGACATTCTGCTTATTCAGCAATTTGAAAAAACATTTGAACCCATCGGAATACCTAGTTTAATCATACAGATTATCACTGGGGTTTGGATGGCCATTTTTCAATATGGCATTCAATTTAGTTTGGATAATGCCATACAAAGAAATATCATCATCAAATTAAGTTTACTTGTACTTAGCCTAGTACTGGCCCTTCATGCCCGTATTTTCATCATTCCTAATCTAAGTTTAGAGAAACTTCCTTTGATGGTATTCCACATCCGACTCATCACCCTAGTTGCCCTCCTGATGATGTTTTTCGGCTTACAATTTAGATTTGGAGGACTTTAAACATAAACATATGAAAAAGATCATTTATTTTTTGATGTCATGGACCTTTATCGGTCTTAGTTTAGGCTTTGTACCCAACACTAAGCCTAAATACCTGCAGCTAGACAAAAAACAAACACTGTACACAGTAGAAGCAAGTTGTGGTTCCTGCAATTTTGATATGCCGGGTGATGTATGCCAACTGGCCATCAAACTTGAAGACAAAAAATACTACGTAGAGGGACCCAACATCAATGATTATGGCGGGAGTCACTCGAAAAATGGCTTTTGTAAAGTAGTAAGAAAAGCCCAAGTACAAGGTAAAATTGTCGATGACAAATTTGTGGCGACCTATTTCAAATTACTACCTTAATTTCATTTACTCGTGAATAGCCTAAACTATTCACGAATAAATTCTTGTATTTTTTGGAGCAATTCCTGCTGTTTATAAGGCTTAGAAACATAACCATTCATTCCTATATCAAAGCATTTTTGCTGTTCTCCTACTAAAGAATGTGCCGTCATAGCAATGATGGGAATATCCGATTTCATTTCATTCCGAATGTACATGGTGGCTTGATAACCGTCCATTTCAGGCATTTGAAGATCCATTAGGACTAAATCATAGTCTTTTTTCTGCAAGAGCTCAATTCCCTCTTTCCCATTATTGGCAATGTCCAACTGAAAACCAAAATTATGAATGACCGTCTTTGCCAATCGCTGATTCATTTCATTATCCTCACACATTAAAATAGAAACGGAGTGGTCTACACGTAATCCTATATTTTCCTTTTTACTACGTTTCTCTTCCAGCTGTTTGGCCTTTTCAAATTCCAAAACAAAATAGAATTCAGAACCTCGGCCTAACTTACTTTTTAATTCAATCTTACCCCCTTGTAATTCCACCAATTGCTTGGCAATATTCAAGCCTAATCCTGAACCACCAAATTTGCGGGTTGTACTGGCTTCTGCTTGGATAAATCGATCAAAAATGGTTTGAATTTTTTCTTCTGAAATACCAATACCCGTATCCTTCACGGAAAAACGCAAACTAATTTTACTTTCCGTTTCTTGTGCTTTTTTGACAGAAATACTCACTTCCCCTTCTTCAGTAAATTTTATCGCATTACCTGCCAAATTAATGAGTATTTGATTTAAGCGTCCTTTATCCCCTATGATCACCTCAGGCAATTCAGAGTCTAAAAACAAACTAAAATCAATGGCTTTTTTGGTAGCCTTAACTTTGAGTAAATCATGTACATGTTTGAGCGATTCTTTTAATTGGAAAGGCTGAACTTCCAATTCTATTTTGCCCGAATCAATTTTAGATAAGTCTAAGATATCATTGATTAATAGAAGCAAATGATCCCCAGCCTTTTGAATATTGTCCACATATTCACATTCTGGATTCACTAATTGACTACTTTGTAATAATTCCGTGAATCCAATGATCGCATTTAAAGGAGTGCGAATCTCATGGCTCATATTGGTCAAAAAGCTATCTTTGGCCCTCACAGCCATTTCAGCATCATCTTTGGCCTGAATTAACTCATTCTGAGCTTGCTTGTGCTCTGTATAGTCTTCCGCAACACCCAAATAACCAATAATCTCACCCCGTTCATTATTCACACAGGTAACACCCAGCCAAATAGGAATTCGCTTTCCTGATTTAGAAATAAGGGTCCACTCTCTACGCTCAGGTTTTCCTGAGGACTTGGTCCGCATCACAAAAGTTTCAAAACTCGGGACGAAATCTACCCCATATTCCTCGCTCAACTCCTGGTTATATTGAATGATTTCATCCATATCAAAACATGGAATCTGACTTAAAAGTTGGCCTACAATATCATTTGATTCATATTCAAAAATCTCCAAAGTAGCTTGGTTCACTTTTTTCACATAACCCTGTACATCGGTAAAAATGATCGCCAAACTTACACCATTGAAAATGGCAATTTGGGTAGCTAATAAATCCGAAATCTCTAAATCTTTTTCCTTTTTTTCCGTAATATCGGATTCTATCGCTATGAAGTTGATAAGTTCCTGCTGTTCATTAAATATAGGATTCAAGAATATTTCTAACCAATATTCTCTCCCCGATTTAGAGCGATTCCTAATCTCACCTCTAAACGTTTTACGTTCAGCTATAGCCTCTTTCATCGCTTGGACCGTCATTGGATCCGAGCCTTCATATTGTAAAAAACTACCAGGCGTTTTACCAATTACTTCATCTAACGTATATTCTGTCAACTTTTCAAATGGATGATTCACCCACTCTATTTGACCCTTAGGGTTAGCTATCACCACAATATTATCTGTTCCTCTAGCTACCCAGGATAATCTTTTATTTTCCTCAATAATTTTTTTACTTCCCGTAATATCTCGGGCAATTCCATATAATTTACCTGTCTGCTCATTAGGAGATGAATTCCAACTCAATACCTTGACACTTCCATCCTTGCATTTATACCGTAATTCATAGTCCCTAACACCCTCTCCCTTCAACATCTTGGCTCGAAGGATATCCCTAAGTGGCAAATCCTCTTGAATCACAAAATGTGCTCCTGAATGGTGTAACATTTCTGATTCAGGATAACCTAAACCTTTATAAAATGAAGGACTTACCTTTTCATAAAATCCATTCATATTAGCTACCGTCAAATAATCCTGAGATAACTCAAAAAATAATTCGAGGTCTATCGACTTAATTTTTTGTTCCGTGATATCACTACTAATGGCCAAATACTGCGTGACTTTCCCATTCTTTCCCTTAAATGGGACAAACGTGATATTCAACCAATAAGCTGATCCGTCCTTAGCGCGGTTCTGTATCTCCCCTTTCCAAACTTCACCCGATTGAATGGTTCCCCAAAATGCATCCGATTCGGAAGAAGAACTAAACTCTGGATGTAAAATTCGTTTATGTTGTCCAATTAACTCCTCTCGAGGATACTGACTTAAGGTACAAATTGCCTCATTGGCATAAGTGATAATTCCATTCGCATCCATAATGAATACAGCCAACACCTCATCCAATGCCTCTTTGTAGCGCCCTAACTCCAAGGTAACTCGGGCCACTTTTTCCTCTGTCAAGCGATTAACTTGCTGCTTCAATTCTCGATTCTTAATCCGAAGCTCCAAGGTTTGGATGACTTGCTCGGAAAGCGTAGTTAATGCATCTCGCTGTTCTTTGGTCAATTCTCTTGGAACTTGATCAATGACACATAAAGAACCTATCTGAAATCCATCGGGAGTCGTCAATGGAGCTCCCGCATAAAATCGAATATGTGGATTTCCTGTTACCAATGGGCTATCAACAAATCGACTGTCTTCTAATGCGTTTTGCACTTCGAAGATTTGGTCTCCCATGATGGTGTATTGACAAAAAGAAACTTCCCGAGTTGTTTCTTTTGCTCCTAATCCAACTTCTGATTTAAACCATTGTCGGTCTTTATCCACCAATGAAATAATAGCAATGGGTACTTGGCAAATGTAGGAAGCCAAAGAAGTAATTTTATCAAATTCCTTCTCAGCTAAAGTATCTAGTATTTGATATTCATAAAGAGCACTTAGCCTGTCCTCTTCATTTTCAGGTATTGGAAATGATTGTTTTTTCATAACAAGAGTGAATTCATGACACACATTGAGAAAGGATATCCTAATCTAACCATTAAACTAGTTTTATAACTATAAAATGGATAAAAGCTTCTATCAAATATTTTCGATAGAAATCAATAGCTCTCCATGGAGAGCTATTTTAGTGTATAATGCATTCCCATGCCCAGCCGAATGATACCTAACATTTGGTCGGGTTCATTATTCAATCGTGTGATGGCCACATCACCTGTTAAACTCAAATTACCTGATATTTTTGTTTCTACTCCCTGCCCTAAAGCATAACCCAAACACTTACTCGATTTATTACTCTCTTGCAAAGTAGGATTAGGCAAATTGTTTTGATAGGTCGCCAATCCTACTCCTAAAAAAACATAAGGTGTAAAAGGAAATTCTGTTTGTGGAAATTGATGTAGAAACCTTCCACCATAAAAATTAAACTCCTTGACTGCATCTGTTGACATAGGCTGAATAAATGCTTCAAACTGGTTCAACTGATTAAAAGCATACCTCCAAGTCAGCCCCATACAAGAATAAGAATAACGAATTCCAAAACTGTTTTTGGGAGCCCCCCTTCCATTCACAAAAGGGTCCGAACTAGCGGAGGTGGATAATGGTACATGTGAAACTAGGGCGCAAGCCAACATCGTCGCCTTTGATAAGGCGGTCATTCCTAGAATTTTCATCGTTTTATAATTTATAGGTTAACAAAAACCCAATCGGAGAGTAGATCAACACATAACCGAAAGGAAATTCACTTAGAAACTTAATTCTAAATGTGATGCCAAAAATAAAGGATAAAAAATCATAAAAACACGATTTGTGTACCTACGAGTCGATGTATAAAATTTGAAGCCTTACCATTTAAACGGAATAATGCAAAAATTACACGCTTATTTAATATTTTAATTGGAGAGATTAGAAATCATTCCTTGAAGTGAGAAAATGAAACTAAAATAGCATCTATTTAAATTTTGCTTTACAGAACTAGCTAAAACCAGCCATTAAATCAATGAAAATAGCTAAAATATAGATTTAGCTTTACAATTTAATGCGTATCATCAAGATGACAACCATGCCCATTCAGTCAAAAGGAGCATTTTGATGCCGACGAAACCTTTCAAGAATAGCTTGAATTGTTCAATTTTACTGCTAATAATAAATTTTCATGACTTTCGTCAGGTTTTATATTTTCAACACTTTACGACTGCTTTTACCCCTTTATTGGGAATAGTAAACTATATCACCAAAGGAATAATTGATACAAAAAATAGTAGGAGCTACCATCCAAATTAGAACCATTCATCTGGGAAATAAATAAGGTCAATGGAGCAGCTGAATCCAGTAATGACATCCTAAAGTTCAGTTTGTTTCCACGCTTAGAACAGCTAACATGCTTTATCTCGTTGACTTCATAGCTAAAACCAACGAACATATAAGGATTTAAAAGAATGTCTTTTTCTTGTAGAAATAGGTACAGATACCGAACCCATATTGCCCCTCTCCTATTCGAATCATTTTCGTAAGGACTAGCCAATGCTTCTAATGGCATGAGTGGTCAAACTTCCTACGAAAGGTGATGTCTCGACAAAGAATGGTAAATTGGTAACCAATGGCACGATGGTACAATTGATTGCTTTTTAGGTTAATCAAACATGTGAAAGGCAGATTCAAAAAGCTAAATAATGAATTTACATGTGGTTTGTCTCTTATACTTTTTGTGCTTGGTAAACTCAATGATGGTGCGGTCTTAAATCAGGACAGATTAAGTCCTCAGTGAAGGCTTTTTTGATTTTTATCAGATTTAATTTAGTATTTGTAGAAACAACAGCTTGAAACGCCGTATTCAAAATTGGCTCTATAAAAGCCTGAAACTATCTCTTTTTCATTTTATTGATATACTCATAAACATTCAGACCCTCCTCTTCCACAAATGCCCTGTTAAAGCTTTGTACAGAACTATAGCCTGACTGTTGCGCAATCAAATCGATATCCAATTCCTGGTCAGAGTTCAATAAATTTTTGGCATACTCAATCCTAAGTTGACTTCTTAATGTTGTAAACTTCGACTTGATGATGTAGTTAAAACAATAATAAATGTGGTGCTTGGGAAGATCTAATTTAGATGCTAAAATATCCACATTAAAGTCAGGATCTAAAAACCATTTCTCTTCATGTATACTATCTAAAATACGTATGGCATCTTCTTTAAGTGAATCGTCCGACTTATTCACATATTTATAGATTTCAGATGCATTTAAAAAATGATCAAACGATTTCCGTTTCTTTTTGACAATCGGGATACCATATAATACCTGTGGAAAGATAACAATGAGCAAAGGTATCATCAAAAAGGATATCATGACAATCAAAGTAAGCGGCGAATGCATCACCGTTTGCTTGGGAACATGTGGTGTGTTCATGAAGATGATTGCCCCTGCCAAATAACTTAAAGCGGCAAAAGTGACCACAGTAAGTAGCAAGATTAACCACTTCTTCATTAATACACGATGACTATCTGGTAGCGCATTTCGGTATAATTCATTACTATGCACGCGGTACATTTTGAAAATCAAAGCGATGTAAATCAACATACATATTGGCCGACCTATCATATTAAATCTACTGGGATAAATCCAACCTAAATTCAACGTTTTTAGGTAGTTAGGGTCTTCCAATATTTGATTCGAGATATCCAACATTTCAATCCAAGGTCTTAAAAAACTTGGAAATACATTAATTAAGGCAATGAAAAAGGGCAAATAGTGTAAATAATCAATGGGGTAGATTTTGGAATTATCTAATAGGGTACTTCGGAAATAGAAATATAAAAAAGGGCCTACTAAATAATAGGTTGGAATACTATATACCCCCATGAAAATCAACATGGTAGGTGAATTACTGGCGAAGATACTGTAATGGAGTAAACCGAATAGCGCTATAACCACCAAAACTCCAGACAAGTAAATGGTATTACGATTGACTCTAAAATTAAAGACAGCTAAAACGAGTGAAACCACTAATTTAAATAAGACCAAGAAGATCAACATGCCATCCATAAAGTGATTCAAATTTTTAGGCCAATTATTTTTTAATTATCATTCAATATATACTACTAGGTACAAGCCGCTTGTAGATGATGAAAACTCATCAAATTTATTTCAAAAAAAATTGCTAGAACAACAGGAGATTTTGGTAATTCATTCGATAAAACGTCATCCTAAAATCAGGAGAATCATTTTTCAGCTTTATAAAGAACACGGAGTATAATACCCCATTTCAAATTACCAATTAAAATAGTGCTTAAAATTAGCTGACAATTCTTTCTTAGACTAATTTTAAGCGATGATTTTTGTCAAAAATATTCTAATTACATAAATTATTACAAATATATGTTAGAGGTTTACCCTACAACATCCATATATTACTGATGCTATATAAGCTTTTTCAAAATATTATTCTGAATTATTAGACCCAAACAATTTTTCCGCTAGATTTTATAAAGCTTTAATCTTGACTCATTTACATCAAATCTTCCACTTGTTTTTTGATATTCGCTGCAATTTTAGCTGTAGGTAAATCATTGGCATCAAGTCCAAACGGGTCTTCAATTTCTTCAGCAATCAATTCTAAACTGGCTAAGACATAAAAAGTAAATACCACTACAGGAATAGCTAGATAGCCCAAACTAAATACATAACCGAACGGTAATGTCATGATATAAAAGAAGATAAACTTCTTGATAAAGGCACTGTAGGAATAAGGTATTGGGGTATTTTTGATTCTTTCGCAAGCACCACAAATATCTGTAAAAGACTGTAATTCACTATTTATCACAATCAGTTGATCTCCAGTCAGTTTTTTACTTTGGTATAAATCTTTCACTTTCGTAAACAACATTTTAGCGACTTGATTGGGCTTATGCTTTTGGTGATCAATATGTAAATCAAGCCCTTCGAACAAAACGAGCGCAGATTCTTCATTACTCAAATGCTTGGACAAAATGGAAGCATAGGCAGGAATCACTTTCTGAAAAAAATGCTTGTCGGACTCATGCTCCAACATGACGGACAATTTCATAGCCAAATTTCTAGAGTTATTGACCAAAGCCCCCCACAATTTTCGGCCTTCCCACCAGCGATCATAAGCAGTATTGGTTCGATAGGCCAATAACAAGGAAATAACGAAACCCAGCATCCCATGCATCAGCGAAACATTCCTCACCAAGCTTTCCTCACCTAGTTTCCAATATTCGATTTCCAAAAATCGAATGATCGCACAATAGATTCCAATAAAAATCATCAAAGGCAATAGCTGTCTGAAGGTATCTGATTTATGAAATCTGAATATAAATATGATCCAGTCTTTTGTGTTGTATTGTACCATGGAATGGGAAATTAATAAAATAAAAGTCAGCAAATAAAACTCAAATGTAGACTAAACGAAATAGTATATCCAATAGCGTTAGCTAATTCGTTCAAGCATTTGACCTACTACTATTTGGCAAAATGAAAATACGAAAAAAAAATACCCTAAAACCCTATATTGAATGATGCATGAATAATTTTATTTGCTTTATTTCATCCAAACAAAGAACAAGGAGTTTTGAAAAACGTATGAACAAATGTATTTGGCTACTAGGATTGTCGGGTGCTGGGAAAAGTAGTATTTCCTTAGAACTAAAAGAATTGTTCATTTCCAAAGGCCTAAAATGCCTTATTTTAGATGGTGACATCTTAAGAAAAGGAATTAATTCAAATTTGGGTTTTACAGAAGCGGATCGTTTTGAAAATATCCGACGGGCAGCTGAAATTGCCAAATTATTTATGGAAGAAGGTTATTGGGTCGTCGTGGCGATGATTACTCCCATGGAAGAAATGAGAAAAAACTCGCGCCAGATATTACAAAATCAATACGTGGAAGTCTTTATAGACACCCCCATTGAAGTTTGTATGGAAAGAGATCCTAAGGGTTTGTATCAACAAGTAAAAGAAAAACAAATTAAGAATTTCACTGGGATAGATTCCCCTTTTGAAATACCCCAACATGCTCATTTAAGTATTGAAACAGCCTATTTTTCTATTGAAGAATCCGCTAAATTAATTTTCAATCAGGTTATTGAAAACTGATAATTTTAGTAACTTGTAGATATTAATCACATCTATAGTTCTTTATTACCCCTTTTTGTACCATGAAAGATTCTCAAATTTTCACGTGGTCGAGAAGCTTCTGAAACTATATTACTAAAGATAAATAAAACTAGATTTGAATAGTTTATAGTGGTATGTCCAATAAATAATGGTTTCACAAAATTTACATATATGAACAATAATGAACAAAATAATCCTGCTGAAAAATCAAATTCGAAAGTAGAAAAAAGAGTTTGGATTTCGCCCGAGTTAAATGTTTGGGCATCTGCCAATATAGGTGCCTATCCTGGAGGTGTAGCAGATGGTGGAGCTCAATCATATATCCCATAAAATCAAATTTTCACGTGGCCGAGAAGCTTCTAAAACTATATTACTATAGATAAATAAAACTAGATTTGAATAGTATATAGTGGTTTGTCCAATAAATAATGGTTTTATACAATTTACATATATGAACAATAATGAACAAAAAACATCTGTTGAAAAATCAATTTCGTAAGCAGAAAAAGAAATTGGATTTCACCAGAAATAACCCATTGGAAAAATGAAAACATAGATTTTCAACCAGGCCCAGGCGGAGATGGAGGAGCACAAACTTATGTTTTTTTACCTCCATAATAAATTGGATTAAAGTTTAAAAAGAGTTTTGAACTACTTAAATAGGGAGTTTACAAAAATTGATAGAAATTATTCAGTTCAGAAGTTTACCTAGCTATTATTCAAGAAGGTAAAAGTGAAATAAATAAAGTAACTCACAAGAAGATACTTTAGCCCCTAGTCAATAATTGGGCCTTTATAGCTATGAAATTATCTACTAAAGCTGTCAAGTGAAATTTTGGCCTATTTTACAAAATCAATATGAAGAAGTATTTGTGAATACTCTTTGGAAATTTGCTTGGAAGCAGATCCTAAGGGCTTATATCAATAAATAAAAGAAACGCAAATCAAAAATTTCACCGGGATAGTCTCCCTTTTTGATGACCCCAACATGCTCATTTTGTCATTGATAGAAGATTAGATTCGGTAAAAGAGTCTATTGGAAAATTTGGAAAATACATACATTTTTTTAATTTTAGGATAATTAGTACAACCCATAAAATTCTAAATCATGACTAATACTCCCAAAAACAGACCGACAGAATCTCCTTCTCTTGTTGAAGATTCTAGCGCGAATTTCAAGGAAAAAAGAACTTGGATTTCACCAGAAATAGTTAATTGGGAAAATGAAAACATAGAAAATACTGGAGGTGCGGGCGCTGATGGAGGAGCACAGACTTATTTATAAATATAATTTATCACTCATACCCTTAGTAAAGAGATTATCAAGAAATGTAAGCTTTTCATTGGTTGATAATTTTTAAGAGGGTTAAATATTTGTAATAGCGGAGCAATTAAAGTATCAATATTGTCATCATATTTTACGTAATAAATCACTTATACATATTTCCAAAAAATTGTATTTTATAATTATTAAAATCAAAAGAAGGACAGCGAAAAAATCATTCAAATAGTTTACAACAAACAGTGAAAAATCTACTATTTAGTGATTTACAAGGGATAACTATTCATTGTAAATAAGTCGAGGTGACCATTAATACAACACAATTATCCATTGTAGAATCATCTAATTTAATTTTCAATCAGGTTAACAATGACCAATTATTTTAGTAAATTCCTGACATCAATCATACATATCTATCCTTTAAATCTCTTTTATTCCATGAAAGATTCTCAAAATGACAACTTAGGTAGTTCAAATGTGACACAAGAAAAAAAGAATTGGATTTCACCCAAAATAGCATTTTGGGAAAATGAAAACATAGAAAATTCTGGTGGCTTGGGAGCAGATGGTGGAAGCAAGGCATATGTTAGTTAATTTCTAAAAATGTAAGATCATGTTGGATTCAAATAGTTATTCAACAATTAAAACATATAAATAAAAAAAAATGGCCATGAATCTACAGGAGCTGAAATCAGAAAAATTGTATGATAATTTAGAAAAAAAGAATTGGGTTTCTCCAGAAATAACAAACTGGGAAAATAATAACATAGAAAATGGAGGTGGACTAGGAGCCGATGGTGGAAGCAAGGCATATGCTGGTTAATTTCAAAACATCCTTCAAAGGATGTACAATCATGTTGGATTCAAATATTTATTCAACAATTAAACCTATATAAAAATTATAGCCATGAATCCTCAGGAGTTGAAATCAGAAAAGTTAAATGATAATTTAGAAAAAAAGAATTGGGTTTCTCCAGAAATAACAAACTGGGAAAATGAAAACATAGAAAATGCTGGAGGTTTAGGAGCTGATGGGGGTACTAAGGCATATGGTGATTAAATTCCCAATATCATTCAAAAACGAAAAAAGGTTATCAAACTGTCAAAAAAGTCTTGCAAAATTTGAAAAAAAAGAATCATGGATACACAGAAATCTAAAACAGAAAAATTGAATGAAACTCCAGAAAAAAGAAATTGGGTTTCACCGGAAATATCAAATTGGGAAAATGATAACATAGAAATAGCCTTTGGTATAGGAGTCGATGGTGGATCTAAGGCATATGCAGCTTAAGTCCCAAAGATCATTCAAATCATAAAATATGGTTGATTTCAACCAATCTTATAAGTAGTCCAAAATTTAGAAAAATTCAAGGTTATGAATACACAAATATCTAAAACAGAAGAATCGGATGAAACTCCAGAAAAAAGAAATTGGGTTTCACCAGAAATATCAAATTGGGAAAATGATATCATAAAAAATTCTGTAGGTATAGGAGCCGATGGTGGATCTAAGGCATATGCTACCTAAATCCCAAAGATCAATCAAAACATAAAATAGGGTTATCAAACTGTGATAAAAGTATTATACTATTTGGAAAAATTCGGGGTTGTGAATAAATAGAAATCAAAAACAGAAAAATTGATTGAAACTCCAGAAAAAAGGAATTGGGTATCACCAGAAATATCAAATTGGGAAAATGATATCATAAAAAATTCAGTAGGTATAGGAGCCGATGGTGGATCTAAGGCATATGATATTAACTAAATCCCCAATTTCTTTCAGAAATTTAAAATAAGGTTGATTTCAAACAGATGTAGAACTTGTAAACAATATAATTAAAGTATTGATTATAAATCTATAGAAATCGAATGCCATTTTAGAAAAAAGAAATTAAATCTCTCCCAAAATACCTGATTGGAGTGCTGATAAAATTGAACTTGCAAGAGAGTATAGTTCAGATGGCAGGAGTTACCATCTCTTTATTTAAATTAAGCATGGATGTAAATAACAATTATTTAATCAACTTAAAGAATGAATACCCTATTAAACATGTGTAATTCAATATATTTCACATCCAAATAATTGGATTTGAGAAAAAAAACAATCAGTTTAAGGTATTAATTCAAGTATTCAATCAATAATTTTAAATCCAAATTAACTAATTCATTAACTACATTATGAAAGACAATCATAACGAAATATCTCAAAAAAACTTTGACAACTTGGAATATTCTGATGTTAAAAAAGATTGGATAAAGCCAGAAATACAAATATGGAATGCTGAAAACATCGAGCTTTTTGGAGGAAAAGGTGGAGATGGTTCTGCACAAGCATATGCTGTTTAATATTTTATCCCAACTTATTCAGTACTAATTTGAAATATAGTAAGACCTTAATTTAGTAAAAGAAAGAATTGGATAGAACCTCAAATCATCATTTGGGAAAATGTCAATTTTGGCTTAACATTTGGTGCTGGTGCAGACGGTGGCGTGAAATCATATAATATTACATAAAAGAATTGCAAAGAGTCCCTTCTCTAAACATGAGAAAGAGGCCATTTAAAAAATTCCTTTGGATTACTTGGAGATTGTTGGAGTAAAATCCTAAGTTGACTAAATATTAGATTTGTAATTAAAAAAACTACAGACTAACACTCATTAAAAATGTAAATGATTTAAAACTAAATTTACTATAAGCCTAATTTCTAAATCGATTATAATCATGAAAAACATCTTAAATGAATCCCAAACAAATAATTTAGATACATTTATTTCAAAAGAAAATCGAAAAATTTGGATTAGTCCTCAGCTGGTTCATTGGATTACAGATCAATTAGAAAATGCTAAAGGTGTAGGAGCCGATGGTGGTGCTAAAACTTATGGAGATGTCTAAAATTAGACTATTAAGACAGCAAGGAGGTTCATTTCTCATTTGATATAGTTGTTTTTCCTAAGCAAGGGTAAAAAGACAGACTTATTTATCATAATTTGCTGATATTAATTCCTAGTTTTTATATATCTTATTTCTAAACCAATGAAAGTCATGATGAAAAACAAGCTAAATGAATCCCGAGTGAATAATTTAGACCATTTAAACTTAACTGATAATCAAAAAATTTGGATTAGTCCTCAATTAGTTAGTTGGCTTACCGATCAAATAGAAAATGCAGCTGGAAAATTTGTAGATGGAGGAGCTAAAACTTATTTAGATTTCTAAAATTAGACTATTTAGACAGCAAGGAGGTTTACTTCTCATTTGATATAGTTGTTTTTCCTAAGCAAGGGTAACTTATTTATCATAATTAGCTGATATTAATTCCTAGTTTTTATATAACTTATTTCTAAACCAATGAAAGTCATGAAAAACAAGCTAAATGAATCCCGAGTGAATAATTTAGAAACGTTAAACTTAACTGATAATCGAAAAATTTGGATTAGTCCTCAATTAGTTCGTTGGCTTACCGATCAAATAGAAAATGCAGCTGGAAAATTTGTAGATGCTGGAGCTCAATCATATCTAAATAATGGTTAATTCTATTCTTGGGAAATACTAAAATTTCACCTCCAAACTACCTAATATTAAAAAAAATAACTCAACCATTATTCTGAAAATTTAAATAAAGTCTATTCCTCTCAACCAATAAAAGAAATTAGATTTTTACTTATTTTCAGTCTTAGGAATCAATAAATATGGCATTTGGTCCAATAGGTCTTGAAGATGACAATTAAGTCTTGCAAAAAAAAATTCAAAATTTAGTGATATAGCTTTTAGAAGTTTGACCCAAAATTCCAAAAAATCTAATACAAAATGGAAAATGAACATTTTACCCTACAGTCAAATAAAATAGACTCTCAATTGTCCTATGAAAAAAAGAATTGGATAGACCCTCAAATCATCATTTGGGAATATGTCAATTTGGGCTTAAAATATGGTGTTGGTGTAGACGGTGGCGTGAAAACATATAACCAATAAAAAAGGATTTTTAACCCGCATTAGCTCCATTTGAATCGAGTTAAATAGTATTAGTTTCATTCATAAGAACATCAAATCTGTACTCAATTATATTAAATATAAACAATTTAGAAGTATTAAATACTTGTAAATTGTTGCTAAATATGCCTAGATACAAGTATTGAATCATGCAAACACAAACGTGATATTTTTTATCCATAACCTATTTCCACAATGAATATTTTGTACGGTTTAGTATCATTTGACCCAGATACTAATTCTGATCTATTTCCCATCATACAAAATTCCTTAAGTGAATTTGCCCCTAGCCTAATATCAGATTCAGTAGACCATGGTAGTCACATTGGTGTACAAACCAGATCTCTCCATACAGAATTTCAAGCTCAAGAATTACTATACTCAGAAAATAATTGCCAGATTATTTCCACTGGTCGAATTGACAACCGAAAGGACTTATTTACCCTTTTGTCAATGAAAATAGATGAGTCTATTCCTAACAACATACTTCTCCTAAAATTATATTTATTGCTAGGAGATGATTTTGTAAAAAAAATTGACGGTGAATGGACTTTAGTTATTTGGAATGGTAATTCTAAAGAATTATTCCTTGCCAGAGATCCATTTGGAATTGGTACGATCTATTATAGAAAAGGACATGATTATATAGCTTTCTCTTCTTTACTTAAAGGACTTCTTGATTTTGACAAAAGCCATCTAAAAATTAACGAAAGCTATATAGCTGGCATTTTGACAGTTTGGGATAGATTAAATGATGAAACAGCCTTTGAAGACATTCATTTTTTACTTCCTGCGCATTACTTAAAAATTATTAATGGCAAAACTGAGTTCAAAAGATATTGGATAGCTGAAAACACTCCTGTACTACAGCTGAATACTGAAATGGAATATGTGACTCGCTTTAATGCAAAATTGGAACAGTCGGTAAGAAATAGAATACAAGGAGCAAATAAAATCGGAAGCCAATTAAGTTCAGGATTTGATTCCAGTACCATCACCACGGTAGCATCTGAAATCTTAAAAAAAGAAGGAAAGTCTTTAACAGCATTTACATCCATTCCAAAAGAGGATACTTCTGATTTATTTAATCCACTAACTGCCACCAATGAATCATACCTAACCATACCAACTGCTCAATTTTTAGGTAATGTAGATTTACAATTAATTCGGAGTGAGCAGGTTTCCATTGTTCAAAATCTCAAAGAGATGACTGATCTGCATCATAGCCCTTTGCATGCAGCAGGAAATCTTTTTTGGATCTATGAAATTTATCGAAATGCCGGAAAAGAGGGAATTGACACCATGTTGATAGGTCAATTTGGAAACTCAACTATTTCTTGGACGGGTTATACAGAAAAAAATTCCGTCAAAGAAAAAATTAAACAACTTATTGGCTTTGATAGCAATGAAAAGCTAACAATATCCTCTTACATTGGGCTCATGTCCCAAAAATTTAAAAAATACATGGGTATTGATCAATCCAAAATTTGGGATTCTTATTCTCACATAAACTCCAAATTTGCTGAAGATATTGATTTAGAAAAAAGGATGTTGGAATCTGGCCATGATCCCTATTTTCGTCAATTAGTTCCAAATGAAAAAAAACAAATTCAATTTATTAATCCTCAATTCAGTAAAATTGGAGCCGTATGGCATGACCTTTCCTACTATTTTGATATCAAAACCTTTGATCCGAGTGCCGATAAAAATTTAGTAGAATTTTGCCTATCAGTTCCCAACGAATACTATTACCGATATGACACACCAAAGTGGTTAATAAAAACAGCCATGAAAGGTAGATTGTTAGATGATTTAATTCACCAAAAAAAGAAAGGTAGACAGGCTACTGATCTTTCGCTTAGAATCGCAAATGAAGCAAAAGAGTTTGAACAATTATTAGAGTCTTTCGATCAAAATAAGGCGATTACCTATTATCTGGATATTCAAAAAATGAAAGATAGCCTTGCTAGCATCATTAAAGATCCTAGAAACAAAAATGCATACAATAACTCCATTTATCTAACAAGGTCAATAAGTTGTGCGCTATTTATCCAATCTCACCCAAACAAATTTGTTTAGGCGATTTTTGTATTGAATAAAGAAAGTTCATTTTTTGTATATTTATTACTTCAAACAAAAAATATTTACCGTGTTAAATCCTTGTGAAATTTCTGAACCTAAATATGATATAGCTGGTATATCATCTAAAATTAGATTAAGTCAATCTTCAATTCATGGATTTGGTGTTTTTTCCAATGAACTAATCAAACAAGGGGAGTTAATTGAAGAAGCCAGACTATTGGCTTTAAAATGGCGCTCATTCTATTTATCGGAACCTACCATGTTAGATTACATTTGGGCTAATCAAAGTTGCAAGTGCGAAGTATGTAATACACATGGAAACAAAGTTTATTTAGCGTTGGGGAATGGTTCATTATACAACCATGCTAATAAACCCAACACGATACAAAAGCTTGATTTTCGTCTAGAAACTATGACCATTATTGCAAGAGATGATATCCCCCCAAATGAAGAAATTTTTGTTTCTTATGGAGAAAACTATTGGCTTTACAGAAATCTAATGAAAAAAATAAGTCCATTGAAATACAAATAAATGTACATTATATAGAAGTTAGATAATTTATTATTTCATTTCCCCATGTAGCTCTAACAATTGAAAAATGAAGAAGAAAGTATTATTGAATGATGACACGAATTCTCCCGATCTCAAAAAATGGGAAAGTCCTAAATTAGAAAAGTGGAATACCGAAGAAATAATCGATTTGAATCCACTCAAATTCTTACTTGATTCTGATCATATGTTGGGTTACTAATGAATCATTGATTTATTATTGAAATCAATGTTCAATCTCTAAACTCCTATTTCAAGTATATATAGCCTGAATCACATAATCCTGGGGATCACAAAACCCCGTGATTTGTCTGCCTTGCACTTCTGTCCAAGCATGTCCCAGAATGCTTTTATCATCCCCATATTTGAATCCAATATAAATCTTGTAGGGGATTTTATAATAATTCAACCATATTTTAGCAATGTAAGCTTCATGGCGACAAACTAAATGAAGAGGTAATCTTTTACTTACTAATCGAATTGACTCCCGAATATCCTTAACTAGTCTCCAATCAATTTTTCCCGTTTCCAATTTAACTTGGTGAATCCGGCCAAATCTAATCCAGGTCGGCTTTATTTTAAATAAAAAATAACAATAAACAGATAGGATGATTGTCCCCAAAATAAGACTCTGGTTACGAAAACTTAATTTTAAAAAAAGACTAATTACCCTAAGCATTATTTTGTTCTAATAGGATATTTTTTTCTACCAATTGTTGGATAGCTTTGGCTATTTCTTGATAACACAAATTCTCATCGATATCGTATTTGCTCATTAATATTTCGCCGATTTCTACCAAAGTTAGTCCCTTTTTAATCCCATCTACGATATAAAACAAGGTTTCATTTAAGGTAAAATATTCATTGGATTGAATATCATATAAAACTCCTTCTTCTCCTAATTGGGTTAATAATACTCTTTCTTCATTAAAAACGTATGTCATGTTTTCCATATTTTCCATATTTATTATTCTTCCCAATATCCGAATTCTCGCATCATAGGTTCATTAAATTGTCTTATTTTATTGATTTGTACTTGATTTAATTGCTCTTTCCATTGACCAACCTCTCCTTTATTAAAAAATGACTTACAGGCTTTTGGTTTTTCTCTAAATCCAAACTCAACTTCTTGATTTTTTAATTTTTCAAATTGGGAAGCTTCTAAAGCTAATTGTATTTCTTCTTCAGTTGCCTCATATTCAATCTGTTTCAGAGCTTGTGAAAATGAATCTTGGGGATTCTTTTTCATGTCTTCATATCGAATAAAAATTACGGGAAAAGCTGTGACCTTTTTCCAACTTTCCACATGCATATTCCATGTGCCTAAATATTGCTGAAACTGATCTTGCGCATGTTTTTCTGATCGAACCAAATTTGCATGTTCATTACACACCACTTTGGCAATGGTCTCATCCAAGGTTTGTCCATTATGATTTGCCATTGAAATAGTTACATCCAGCGGATTTCTCACAAAGTAGATAGCAGCCAATGTAGACTCTTCTGGTACAATAGGTTGATGGTCAATTTTTGACATGGAATACAAATCATGGATTTTCACAAAACACTTCTTGGCAGAAGTATTTGATTGGTGCACAAAAGATATGCGCTTAAATTGATCCATTTTAGACACAGGTATTTCATCTGCATCCAAATCCAAACATTCTTCCAACCCTCTTTTTTGAGAAAATATCCCTTCAGTAGAAATAGCATTGATATCGACTTCTCCTTTATTTCTAAGTGCTGAAATAAAGCTCCTAAACCAAGTATTCCCAGATTTAGGATAAGAAGCAAGCCAAACTATATTCTTTTTATTTTCCAATTTGATGAATGACTTGATCTTCTATGGCTTGTGCTAAAATCTCAAAACTATCGGATTCCCAAGGGCGCTTAACTGAAAAAAAATGTAATTTACTCTGAGCAATTTGTGAAATCGTCTGAAATTCAAGAAGTTCTTTTTTCATACCATTGACCCACTGTTTTCTGTAAATATTAAACTTTAACAATTTAATGGCTTCTGTTGATTTCATTGGCGAAATCTCCACCTCATCCCCATCTTCACTTAAAAAAACGATACCACTAACGGGTAACTGCTCAGGAGTAAACTTTTTATGAAAATTTATTCCAAACTTAAAGCCTTCTTTAATTTTCGGCGTTATTTCGTCATCTGAATAGACCGATTGCTTCTCTAAAGTTCGTTCCATTGCCCGAATAATCGGGTATGAGGAAGTTGCATAACAAAGTCCATTTTTAACTTGTAATACAGCCGTATCATCTGTAAATGGCAAATAACCTCTATTTTGAAGCATGATAGAAGTAGAAGACTTCCCTGCTCTCTGGTGTCCTGCAAAAAGCAAAACTGTGTTGTTTTTAAGAACTACACCTGAAACATGAAAAGGAAGTATATTTTTTTGAAATAATACAGTAGCCAATACACCAGTGTATAGATAAAAAAACACTTCATCCAAATTATCCGTTAATGGCTCTATTAGTATTTTATTCCCATTCGTAATATAAAATTTTGCTGCCTCTGGAATATGAAATATAAACTCACGCTCGTTGAAGAAAGAAAAAGGCTTTACTTCTAATATTTCATTTTGAAGAGTCTCTGGTACAGTACCTATTTTGACAATAACGGTGTCCCCACTTTCTTGGAAGTCAAAAGGAAACAAGCCTGGAATTTCAATTTCAGATTGAATTTGCATTCCCAATGCAACGTATTTATACATGGAACAGGTTAAATTTATTCTACAAAACTAATGATAATATCAAATATATGAATGAATATCTATCATGATTGTAGATAAATCAATGACATAAGATAGCTTTGTAAAACAAACAAATCTGTTCACTATTGAAATTCAACATCATTCGAGATTTCTTACTGGTTTATAAGCTATTATTTGGATTAAATAAGAAGAATACGCTATTCCAGTTTCTAATAGCTGTGATTTCAGCTTTGATTCCAACGGCACTTTTATTTGTAACTAAAAACATATTTGATCATTTTAACCACCTTTCTCAGACTAGTTTTAATTCTATTTTAACTTGGATTGCACTATTGATTGTATTACAAATTTTTCAATCATTATTAACTAACGTAGATAACTACATTTCATTTATTCAAGAGCAAAAAATAACGAATGAAATCGTTTATAAAATTTTAAACAAGGCTATCGCAATACCCTATACGTATTACGAAGAAGCCCAATATCAAGACTCCTTACATATAGCGCAGCAACAATCACAACAAAATCTGCCTTTGATTTACCAAAACTTCAAATCATTCTTGACGCAATTGTTGACTTTTACCGTACTAATGTTCTATTTTTTTACCCTTATCAAAACTTATGCGTGGTTAATATTATTTGTCGCTGCTCCATTAAGCATGATCAAATGGTATTCAGGTTTTGCTTTACATCGACTTGATAAACAATTAGTTAGCAAAGAAAGAGAGTCTTATTATTTAATACATTTACTGACAGGCAGCGCTTATGCCAAAGAATTGCGAACACTCAATTTTGGAACTTATCTTCTAAGTCGTTTAAAGGAAATAAAAACCTTCATTTTCCTTAAAAAGAATTCGCTTCAAATGAAGTTAATCAGTTTAGGTTTTTTGACAGAACTACTTGAATTGTCCATCTTGTTTTATATTCTGTACGAACTAGCTCAAATGGCTTTTACACAATCCATTGGTATAAGTTTATTCATCGTATATATCCAGGGTATTCAAAGAATTCAAAGTACCCTAAAAAATCTATTAAATTCATTACTCCAGTTATTCCAACAGCGTCGATTCATACAAGATTTTAACCAATTCCTCACATTGGATCGGGATAAACCTATCCATGGAACAATACCAATGGAAAATACAGGACAAGGCCTAGAAATTAAGCATGTAGATTTCCAATATCCAGGATCAACTCGAAAAACATTAGAACAGATTAATCTAACCTGTCAGATAGGTCAAACTATTGCTATTGTAGGGATGAATGGAGCAGGAAAGACGACTTTAATCAAACTACTAGCTGGATTATATAGTCCAAGTCAAGGTGAAATCACTTGGAATGGTCATCGCTATCAGGAATTAAATGCTGACCAATTTAAGCAAAACAGCCTATTTGTCTTTCAAGATTTTGAAAAATACTTTTTACAAATCAAAGAAATTATTGCCATGGGCAATTTAGATCAGCCTATCGATATGGAGGCAATCCAAGAAGCTGCACGATTAGCGGACGCTGACGAATTCATCCAACAACTTCCACAATCATATGAGACGAGATTAGGGAAAATTTTTGCAGGTGGCGAACAGATCAGTGGAGGCCAATGGCAGAAATTAGCCATCGCTAGAGCTTTTTATAGACCAGCTCATCTCATTGTCTTAGATGAACCCACTAGTGCATTGGATGCCATTTCAGAAGCAACCATATTTCAAAATTTTAAAAAAATAGCTGCTCATAGAGCGACCATTATTATTACACATCGACTTTACAACCTAAAACTAGCTGATTATATCTATGTCATGGATGAAGGCAAAATTGTAGAAAAGGGAAGCTTTCATGAGTTAAAAAACAAGAATGGCCTATTCAAACAACTATATGACCAACAACTGGTGTGATGAAAAAAGAGTTTTCCCCCGAATTAGACATACTTATCCAGGCAATCACAAATCAATTTGAACAGGAAGGATTTGCACCTATTTTTACTGATTTACCCTACGATACGGGTAGATTATCAAAATTGTATCGTTATCACGGAATTCAAGCGCTTATATTTTCCTATGAAAGAAAGGAAAAATTCATGGCTGAGAGCATCCGAACTGAGGTGAAATTATTTATGGCTCAGCAAGTTGTTAAAAATTTGCAATATGCCGCGGAGACAACTCGACTTTTAAAACTATTTTCAGAACATCAGATTCCCTTATTGGTATTAAAGGGAAATATCTTGATTCAAGGGATATATCAAAACAAACAAGTACGAACTACTTCAGATTTAGATGTTCTAATTGAAAAAAAACATCTTATCCAAGGATTAGAAATTTTACTTCAAGATGGTTACAGAATCAATTCACCTAATCTTAGCCATCTAAATATTCTTCCTGAAGATTTAAAAGAGTTAATTGTCAATCAAAGTTTACACAATGAAATTCATTTACAAAAAGGAATCATAAATCTAGATTTTCATTGGGATTTATTTCAGCACTTTTTTTATCAAAAGTATCAAGAGAAAAAACCATTAATAGATCGAGTATTTGATTTAACCGAAAAATTGAAATTTAATGGCATTGAAACTCAACAGCTTAATTCAGAAGGCTTATTTTGGATGTTATTAGCACACCATGGAGGAAAAGAATCTTGGTTTAGACTAAGACACATTCAAGACTTTCATGCATTCATGTATCAATATGATAAAAAAATCAATTGGGAATTAGTTATATCACTAGTTGATGATTACAGATTAACAACAGCATTCAAAAATGCTTTATCCATCTTGAAATCTTATTTAGATTACAAATTACCGCCCATTTTAGATAATTACTTGGATAACTTTGATTGCTCTAAAATTGATTTAATCGTTAAGGAATGGGAAAAAGCCTCCTACTGGGGTAGTAATAGAGCTTTAACGTTAAGACATTTATATTTAACAACCCAATTTCAAGATAAAGATTTCGCTTATTTCAAACATATAATAGTCTATCTAAAATATTTTAAAACATTAAAACGAATGGATCATTATCCAAATGCTTATTCATTCTCGGGTTTTTTAAATTCTAGTTTTTTGTTACTAAAACGATTAATTAAAAAAGAATGAGAATTTCTTTAGAATGAAGAAACTTTACTACCTTAAACTTGTACGTTACCCTAAAATCAAAATAGCCTGTAAATCAATGATTCACAGGCTATCCAATCTAATTTAAGTGGTCGCGTAGGGATTCGAACCCCAAACCTTCTCATCCGTAGTGAGATGCTCTATCCAATTGAGCTACGCAACCAATTCCCATTCGGGACTGCAAAGGTAGAATTTCTTTGGGAATATGAAAAGACCTTGCTGAAAAAAAATCAATTTTATTCCAATTTTCACTTGCCTACAAATTTAGGCGCACGTTTCTCAAGAAATGAAGTAACACCTTCTTTGAAATCTTTGGAATACCCGGCTTGTCGCTGTGCTTCTGCTTCCATTTCTAAAACGGTTGCTAAATCCTGATGGTGAGCCCTTTGTAATTCTCTTTTTATCAGGGCTAAGGCCAAGGTCGGTCGTTGGGCAAATTCATCTCCAATAGTCTGGACCCGTTTCTCCCAATTTTCTTCTGAAACCACTTCTGCCACTAATCCCCATACTTTTGCTTCATTGGCTGAGATTTTTTTTGCCGTTGCAGCTAACTCAAATGCCTTATGATAACCTAATGACTGCATTAAAAAGGCTGTACTCCCCGCATCTAAAGTCAAACCTATCTGCACAAATAACTCCGCAAAATATGCTCCTTCCTTCGCTATTATGTAGTCACAGGCTAATGCCAAAGAACATCCCGCTCCAGCTGCAGGACCATTAATTGCCCCAATGACCGGCTTATCCAATCCTCTTAATGCCAAAATCATCGGATTATATGTCGCACGCAATACCGCTCCTAAATCTGAATCACTGGCTCCTGACTTTAAATCGGCCCCAGAGCAAAATGCTTTTCCATCTCCTGTAATGACCAAAACTCGAGCAGATTCGGAAGCCTTGGCTTTTTCAGCTACATCTCGAATCTCATGAATCAAACCTGCATTTAATGCATTGTACACTTCTGGACGTTTTAAATGGATTGTCCAAACTCCATTCAATTGACTAAGGCTGAGAAAGTGGTAAGAAGACATGGGAGTGAATTATGAATTATAAATTATAAATGATGAATTGTAAATGTCTTGTCCTGATATAGGTTGACCGTTTTATGTCATTTATACTTGATTAGTATTAAAGTTTATTTCCATATATGAATATAAGACATTTGATAATATCGCTTCATTCTTTTGTGCATTTAAATTAGACACGTATTTTGAACCTTAATTCACTAAATCTAACCATTATACATGAAAAACAATATCCTAAAATTTAAAACATTTGAATTTGCTAAATCCATCATATCGGTTTGCAAAGCAATTCAAGAATCAAATCGCGAATATACTTTGACAAATCAATTATTAAAGTCTGGTACTAGTGTTGGAGCAATGGTTCGAGAAGCTCAGCATGCTGAATCAAAAGCAGATTTTATTCATAAACTTAGTATTGCACAAAAAGAAATAAATGAAACCATTTATTGGCTTGAATTGCTAGAATCAATCAATTTACATGTTGAGCCTACTGTATTTGCTGAAGCAAAATCTATCTATTACCTTATTGCAAGAATATTAAAAACTCTCAAAGAAAGGTAGGATAACTAAAATCGAAAACTAAAAAATTTATAAATTATAATTTACAAATTATAATTTCTTTCTAAGTCTCGCTACCGGTATACCCAGTTGCTCTCGGTATTTAGCAACGGTACGGCGTTTGACCACAAAGCCCTTTTCCGCTAAAAGTAATTCTAAGGTTTCATCTGGATAAGGCTCATGTGCAGGTTCTTGTTCAATGATATCCCTCAATATATTTTTCACTTCTCTCGTAGAAACATCCTCCCCAGATTCATGAGTAATTCCTTCAGAAAAGAAATACTTTAAAGGGTATATACCAAAATCTGTTTGTACCGACTTCGCAGAAACAACCCTAGAAACCGTGGAAACATCCATCTCAATCAATGCCGCTATTTCCTTCATCTTCATCGGCTTCAAACTTGAATCATCTCCCGTCAGAAAGAAATCGTATTGTTGAGTCACAATACTATGCATCGTTTTCAGCAATGTCCCTTGCCTTTGTTGAATGGCTTGTATAAACCAAGAAGCGGCATCTAATTTATGTTTGATAAAGGTGACAGCCTCTTTAATCTCTTTTTGCTGCTTATTTCCTTGATCATAGGTTTGTAACATCTCCTGGAATGATTTACTAACTCGTAGTTCAGGGGCATTTTTTCCATTCAACTTAATATCCAATTTTCCATGTTGATTGGTCACGACAAAATCGGGTTGTAAATATGGCGCTAAATTTCCTCCTTCTGCCCCCCCTGGTTTAGGGTTTAGGCGCTTGATTAGGTTAATAGCCTTTTTTAATTCACTTTCATCTATACCTAATTTTTGCTGCAACTGAACAAAATGCTTTTTTGAAAACTCCTCAAAGTACTCATCAATCAAACGAATAGCCAATAAACAAGTAGGGTGGTCTGACTCTCGTCGATGCAATTGAATGGATAAACATTCTTGCAAATCTCTCGCCCCAATCCCCGCTGGATCTAATGCCTGGATTTTTTTCAATATATTTTCAACCTCCACAAAATCGGTATTAAATCCCTGGGTGAAAGCTAAATCATTGACAATACTTTCAATATTCCTTCTCAAATAACCATCCTCTTCTAGGGAACCTATCAATTGATGGGCAATCATTTCTTCCCGCTCATCTTTTAACACAAAACCTATTTGCATCAACAAATATTCCTCTGCACTAGCCGCGGTAGCCATAGGTCTTTCCTTTGACTCCTCATTGAAATCATAAGAATCGCCAGCCATTTTATAGCCCGCATAATCATCTTGTAAATAATCGCCAATCTCCAATTCCTCCCGCTCTAAATCCTCGACAGTCTCTCTTTCCTTTTCATCGAATTCATCCGAGTCCCGAATTTCTACACCTTCTTCCAAAGCCGGATTCTCCTCCAATTCCTCCTCGATCCTAGCTGCCAATTCTGCAGTAGGTATTTGAAGCAATTTAACAAACTGAATTTGTTGTGGAGAAAGGCGCTGTTGCTGAGAAATTTTGAGTGATAATCCCTGCATATCTATAATCTATTAAACAAATATACGCTGATTTGATGGCCTGTTTTTAAAAATACTTGTAATTCATAAATAAATAAAATTATTCCGTTTTTTGTACGTAATTTTGAGACTAGTTTGCCCCAATTGGGGGCCATTTGACCATTTATTTATATGCAAATTAAAGAATTACTGCTTCAATCCCCGAACCAACAAATGGTCACGGTAAAAGGTTGGGTTCGTACCAAACGTGTATCTTCATCTGTAGCATTCATCGCGATGAACGATGGGTCTACCATTCATAATATTCAAGCTGTAGTTTCTGACGGTGTTGTTTCAGAAGAGACCTTGAAATTAGTGACTACCGGTTCATGCATTGCTATAACAGGAATGTTGATTCCTTCGCAAGGACAAGGCCAATCCGTAGAAGTTCAAGTGATTTCTATCCAAGTTTACGGAACTGCTGATCCTGAAAAATACCCTTTACAGCCGAAAAAACACTCCTTAGAATTTTTACGTGAGATTGCTCATCTTCGTCCTAGAACCAATACTTTTTCGGCCATTTTACGTATTCGTCATGCTTTAGCCTTTGCCATACATCAATATTTCAATGATCATGGTTTCTTTTATTTGCACACGCCTATTATTACTGGCTCTGATGCAGAAGGAGCTGGAGAAATGTTTAGAGTAACTACTTTACCGGCCATCAATCCTCCTTTGACAGAAGAAGGTAAAATTGATTACAAGGAAGACTTTTTTGGAAAAGAAACCAATTTAACGGTTTCTGGACAATTAGAAGGGGAATTAGGTGCTATGGCGCTTTCAAAAATTTACACTTTTGGACCCACTTTCCGTGCTGAAAACTCCAATACGACACGTCACCTCGCTGAATTTTGGATGGTGGAGCCGGAAATGGCATTTTTTGAATTGATTGACAACATGAATTTGGCAGAAGACTTCACTAAAAGTTTGATTCGTTATGCCTTAGAAAATTGTGCTGATGATATTGCTTTCCTTGAAAAACGCTTGTTGGATGAGGAAAAAATGAAGAAAAAAGAAGAGCAATCGGAGATGACTCTTTCTGAGAAATTGAGATTTGTATCTGAAAATACGTTTGAACGATTAACTTATACCGAAGCCATTGACATTTTATTGCAATCTAAAGCTCACAAACAGGGGAAATTCAATTATCCTGTGGAATGGGGTATCGACTTACAAAGTGAGCATGAGCGTTATTTGGTAGAAAAACATTTCAAAAAGCCGGTTATATTAACTCATTACCCGAAAGAAATCAAAGCCTTCTACATGAAATTAGAAGATGACGGTAAAACGGTTCGTGCTATGGACGTTTTGTTTCCGGGTATTGGTGAAATCATTGGAGGATCACAAAGGGAAGATGATTACGAAAAACTACTTCAACGCACGAAAGACGTGGGTATCGAAGAAAATTCCATTTGGTGGTACTTGCAAACTAGGCAGTTTGGCTCTGCCCCTCATGCTGGCTTCGGCTTAGGTTTTGAGCGTTTAGTATTATTTGTAACCGGCATGAGCAACATTCGCGACGTTATTCCATTCCCTAGAACACCTAAATCGGCAGAATTTTAATATGTTCAATATAGCCAAAGCTTTTCGCAGTATTTCCATTGCTTGGTCAGGTATCATTACCTTGATTAAGGAAGAAAACAATGCTAAAATTCACCTCGCTTCTACAATCTTAGTCATAGTCGTAGGGATGAACTTAGGCTTTATGGCCATTGAATGGCTTTGGATTAGTTTAGCTATTGCGGGCGTTTGGATGGCAGAATTGATTAATTCAGCCTTAGAAAATATCACAAATATGGTAGCACCTGAACATCATCCTTTGGCCAAAAAAGCA
Organism: Aquirufa salirivi; assembly: GCF_045310485.1. Lineage (NCBI taxonomy): Bacteria > Pseudomonadati > Bacteroidota > Cytophagia > Cytophagales > Flectobacillaceae > Aquirufa > Aquirufa salirivi. The sequence goes on along the minus strand of NZ_JBEWZH010000006.1, from coordinate 49,228 downwards.
AAGGATTTCGCAGCTGGTGCCGTTTTAGTCATGGCAATTTGGGCAGCCTTTGTTTTTTGCCTTATTTCCTTTCCTCATCTTTGGATGCGATTGGTATTTAGTAATTAAGATTGACACAACATTATGAAAGAATACGGGTCTAGTGTACAAAAATTGGTCAACTACATTCTGACGATTCAAGATCGAGAGAAAAGAACCAAATATGCTTTCCTCATGATTGAACTCATGAAACAGATACATCCGGGGATGAAGGATAATAGTCAGGATTATTCCAAAAAACTTTGGGATGACTTGTACATCATGTCCAACTTCCAATTGGATGTACAAGGACCTTACCCTCCTCCCTCACCTGAATCAGTAGGTAAAGCACCGAAAAAAGTCAATTACAACCAACACCATTTGAAGTTCAAACATTATGGTCGTAACGTAGAATTGTTAATTCTTCGGGCTATTGCCGAACAAAAAATGGAGGATAAAAAAATCCTAGTTGCCTACATTGCTCGTTTAATGAAAGGTTTTTATGTTACTTGGAATAAAGACACGGTAGACGATCAGGTCATTTGGCAAAACATCAAAGAAATGTCTGAAAACCTTTTAGGTTCTATTGTTGATGAATTGTCTCAAGAAGGTTTAGGTCATGCCAAAGTAGCCAATAATGCCCGGAATGCATACAATGCACCTGAATATCCAAACGGCCCAAGTAATAACCGTGGTGGAAATAATTACAGAAAAAACTTCAGAAACAATCGGAATTTCAATCCAAGAAATCATAAAAAATAATTGACCCTTATGGCCTCATTTAAAGTAACAGGTGGCAGAAAATTGTCAGGGGAAATTACTCCTCAAGGTGCAAAAAACGAAGCATTACAAATTCTTTGTGCCGTAGTATTAACTGCTGAACCTGTCACCATTCATAATATTCCTAACATCCGTGATGTCAATCAATTAATTGATTTATTGAGCGACATGGGTGTAAAAATTCGTCGTTTAAGTGAATCTAGCGTTGAATTTGATGCCTCTCAGGTCAATATTGACTACTTAGAATCTGAAACATACAAAGCTAAAGCAGCAGCCCTTCGTGGATCGGTGATGTTATTAGGACCGACATTGGCCCGTTTCAAAAAAGGACGTATTCCTTCACCAGGCGGAGATAAAATTGGTCGTAGAAGATTGGATACTCACTTTACGGGGTTCATGAAATTAGGTGCAAAATTCAATTATAGTGCCGAAGATGGAGGGTTTTACGAAGTAGATGCTTCTCACTTAACGGGTGCCTATATGTTATTGGATGAAGCTTCAGTTACTGGAACAGCTAATATTCTGATGGCTGCCGTTCTAGCAAAAGGTACCACGACCATTTACCATGCCGCCTGCGAACCTTACATTCAACAATTATGTAAGATGTTGAACCGTATGGGAGCCCAAATCTCAGGTATCGGCTCCAACCTATTGACCATAGAAGGAGTTGAAATTCTTGGAGGCACCGAGCATACCATGTTACCTGACATGATCGAAATTGGTTCATTCATTGGAATGGCTGCGATGACTCAGTCAGAAATCACCATCAAAAATTGTAAAATTCCTGAATTAGGAATCATTCCAGATGTTTTCCGCAAACTAGGAATCAAACTAGAGTTTCGTGGAGATGATATATATGTACCGGCTCAAGAACATTATGAATTAGAAAACTTCATTGATGGTTCTATGCTGACCATTTCAGATCATCCATGGCCGGGTTTTACGCCAGATCTACTATCGATTATTTTAGTGACTGCCATTCAAGCTAAAGGAACGGTATTGATACACCAAAAAATGTTTGAAAGTCGACTTTTCTTTGTTGACCGATTAATTGAAATGGGTGCTCAAATCATTCTTTGTGATCCTCACCGGGCTACGGTGGTTGGTTTCGACAGAAAGCAAAACCTAAAAGGAATACGCATGTCGTCTCCCGATATTCGTGCCGGTGTATCCTTATTAATCGCTGCTATGTCTGCAACAGGCTCGTCCATCATTGATAATATTGAGCAAATCGACCGAGGATATCAAAATATTGATACTCGATTAAATGCCTTAGGAGCAGAAATCATTCGAATCTAAATGATGCAGGACGTCAGCCTTGGAGGTAAAATTAAAAGCACGATCAAATTAGCCTTACCTATTGTAATTGGACAATTAGGTGTTATGTTGATGGGTTTAGCCGATACCATCCAAGTGGGTCAAATGCAGTCGCAAGTGGCAGAAAGCTTGGGGGCTTCAGGAATGGCCAACTCCATATTTTTTACGATTGCCATTATTGGATTAATCTGTTTACAAATCATTTCACCTATGATTTCTAAATCAGTGGCGGAAAATAAGGACGCTGAATGTGGGAATTTAATGCGGGCAGGAATTCGAGTAGCTTTAATCCTTTCAGTAATAACTATTTTTATTATTGCCCTTATTGGTTGGAATTATGACCTTTTCCAACAAAGTGCCATTAATAAGGAGTTAACCCTACCCTATTTGGTGTTGATTGCCATTTCTGTTATTCCAACATTTTTATTTGCGGCATTCAAGAGCTTTTCGGATGGCTTAAAAAGGACGAGTATTGCAATGAACATCACGATCATAGCCTTGGTTTTAAATGTGATTGGCAATCATATTTGCATCAATGGCTTAGGACCCATTCCTGCCATGGGTTTATTTGGGGCAGGTATTTCTACTTTGCTTTGTCGTATTTTTATGGCCCTTACTCTAGGCTTATACATCTTCAAATCTCCCTCTTTTACTAAATATTTTGCTCACATGGGTTCTGAGCATCATACTTGGGTACAGGAAAAGACCATTTTAAAAGTAGGTATTCCTGCTGGATTCCAAGGATTTTTTGAAATAGCTACCTTTGGTATGGCTGTGGTAATGATGGGTTGGATTTCCTCGACTGCCCAAGCTGCACATATTGTGGCCATCAACATGGCATCTTTAACGTATATGATGGCCACCGGCATAGCAGCAGCTGGAGGAATTCATGTTGGTACAGATATTGGAGAGAAAAATCGAGCAGGGATTTTTATTTCAGGAAATGCCGCCTTGCTTCTTTCGATTCTATTTATGGGTATTTGTGCTATTATTATGTTTACTTTCAAACCATGGTTGGTACGTGGATACACGCAGGAAGCAGATGTGATCGTCATTGCTGTTTCATTAGTTACTTGGGGGGCCATATTTCAACTATTTGATGGTATTCAAGCTGTTTCTTTAGGCTTACTAAGAGGACTACAAGATGTCAAAATCCCCACTGCAATAACCGTTATTTCTTATTGGGGTGTTGGGATACCTTTAAGTTATTACTTAGGTATTTATGGTGACTTAGGAGCTGTTGGAATCTGGATTGGATTAACGTGTAGCCTGATTTGTTCAGCGGCACTGTTATCCTGGCGTTTTTATGCCCGCACCAAAGTGATTGATTTCGATTCACTTCAAGTGGAAGATTAATCAAGAACTTGATAGTCTTCAACTTACTATACATTTTTTGAGTTTTAATTCGTTTGGCTAAGGAAAGCCTTCCATGAAATTTCTTGAGCTAAATAGCTAACGCTGGCAAGGTTCCAAACCTTGACAGCGTTGGCTAGACTTAGCCAAAAAAATGCAATTTTACTCCCATTTGATACTGACAAAAACGATTTCAGTATAATCATTTCGTTCATATAAAACACCTATTCGGTCTTCATCCAATTTCACTATATCAGAATAAGCTGTAAAATCAGGATACTTAACAGGATCATTCGTACCATCTATTTCATGGCTGATTGGCCAAGTTAAACCTTCATCAAAGCTAATACGCAAGGTTAGATGATTCCGATTTTCTTGGTCAGCGGCATTAGAAAAAGCTAATACACTTTTTCCTTGTCTGTATCCTATAGATAGTAAGGAGCCTTCACAAACCGGATCTGGCAATGATGTCTCATAATACGTTTTATCCCATGTACTTCCACCATCTGAACTTATAGCCGCAATACGTGTCCTGACATCTCCTTTTTGATTCCTAGCATTCAATAACAATCGATTATCCGATAACTCAGCGGCTGTCGCTTCATTGCTTCCAAGCAGCCCCAAAGATTGACTTAATTGAAAGCTTTGACCATGATTATCCGTAAAAAAACCATGTGACACATAATCAGTAAAATCTGATTTGGGAGCACCAGAAGAATGATTCGCTGCTACATATATTCTACCACGGTATCTTCCTGAACTAATTTGCATGGCATGGCCAGGTGTATTGGCATAGGAGCGCCAATCTTCTGTAAACTTATATGGCTCCTGAGGTGGACGATGAACTGATTGGGTTATATTGACAGGCACTGACCAAGTCTTACCGTCATCGGTGGAGGTTTTGTACCAAACCTCTCTAAGCCCTTTCCCTTGTCGAACTAAATTTTCGTGATTGTTACCTGTATTATAAAATAAGAAAATCCGTCCTTGTGGATATTCTGGATCCCAATAATCCACCACGGGTGCTGGATTTCCAGCTTGCAAAGAATCTACATCCACCACCTTCTGAATCGCAGACCAGGTTTTACCACCATCTTTACTGATTTTGGAAACGATATCTATATTACCAAAATCTTCCGCATTCTTCTTTCTGCCTTCTGCAAAAGCCAATAATTCTCCATGAGGAAGTTTAATAATAGCAGGAATACGAAAACTGGCATAGGAATCCTGACCAGCTGTAAAAACGCTTACTTTCTCCGACTTTTGCGCTAAAAGTCCACAGGAAAATAAAAATAAAGACGAAAAAATGAGGTATGTTTTCATGACGAAGAACGATAAAATCAAATTTACTCAATTATTGAATAGGAATATGTTTTGAAACAATTCTCCGTCTTTGATTGAAATTTAAAAAAAAATCAAGTTCTTGGAGGTGAATTTTGTAAGACTATGTGTTTGACAAGTTTTTTAACTTTGTCACATTTCATTATCAACGAAATAATTCTACCCTTTTGTATACCATTCCTTAATCCATTAAACCCTTATTACTATGAGTATGATCAAAGAGTTCAAAGAATTTGCCATGAAAGGCAGTCTAATCGAAATTTCGGTAGCCTTTATAATGGGAGCTGCATTTGGTAAAGTCACGACCGCATTAATTGATGGCGTCATCATGCCTATTGTAGGAGAACTTACCACAGGAGTAGATTTCAAAGCCATGAAATATGTCTTGAGTGAAGCTCAATATGATGCAACTGGTAAAATTCTTTCTCCAGAAAATGCGATTCAATATGGTAATTTCATCACCATTTTTATCGACTTTGTTTTAGTCGCATTTGTGATGTTTTTACTGATTAAAATGACCAACCGCTTAAAATCTTCCGAAGAAAAAGCGAGCGAATAAATTAGGAGTGAATAGCTCTTTTGCTGGTAGCAGCTAAACAAGCTTCTTTCATGGCTTCGGTGTAGGTGGGATGGGCATGTGACATGCGTGCCACATCTTCCGCACTCGCTCTGAATTCCATGGCTACCACCGCTTCGGCTATCATGTCAGCTGCACGAGCTCCAATGATATGAACGCCTAAAATTTCATCTGTTTTGGCATCTGCTAAAACCTTCACCAATCCGTCTACATCCATGGAAGCCACGGCACGTCCTAAGGCTTTAAATGGAAAAGACCCATCTTTATAAGCTATTCCCGCAGCCTTGAGCTCTTGTTCAGTTTTACCAACAGAAGCTACTTCTGGCCATGTATAAACTACGCCTGGAATTAAATTATAATTAATATGTGGCTTTTGACCTGCTATTACTTCGGCAACAAATACCCCTTCTTCTTCTGCTTTATGAGCTAACATAGCTCCACGAATTATATCACCAATGGCATATATTCCTGGAACAGAAGTTTGTAAAGTATGTTCATCTACGGCTATTCTTCCGCGCTCATCTGCTTGTAAACCTGCGGCTGCTAAGTTCAAACCTTCCGTATATGGCTTACGGCCAATACATACCAAACAATAATCTCCTTTTATTTCTACTTCTTCCCCAGCTGCATTTTTCGCTTTAACGACTACTTCCTTACCTTTGTTTTCGGCACCAGTAACTTGGTGAGAGAGATAAAAATCAGCTCCCATCTTAGCAATTGATTTTTGTAATTCCTTTCCCATGGTTCTATCCATGGTTGGAATCATGCCATCTGCATATTCAACAAAACTAACTTTAGAACCTAAACGTGCATATACAGAACCTAATTCAGCGCCAATCACTCCTGCCCCTATTACGATTAAATGTTTAGGGATTTCCTTCATCTTCAAAGCTTCCGTGGAAGTTATGATTCGTGTTTTATCAATTGGAATGAATGGTAAATTCGTTGGCTTAGAGCCTGTAGCTACAATAATATTTTTTGCACTTAGTAATTCCTCTTTTCCATCTGCTTGAGTGACTTTCACTACTTTTGCGCTTTCGAATGAGCCCAAACCATGAAAAACAGTCACTTTGTTTTTCTTCATTAAAAAGGATATCCCGCCATTCATTTTTTCCACCACACCTGCCTTACGAGCAATCATCTTTTCTAAATCTACTTTGGGCTTTCCCCCTATTATTCCATGTTCTTCAAAATGGTGAATCGCATTGTAATAATGTTCCGAAGAATCTAAAAGTGCTTTAGAAGGAATACAACCTACATTTAAGCAGGTTCCACCCATAACGGCGTATTTTTCAATAATGGCAGTTTTGAATCCTAATTGTGCCGCACGAATAGCTGCTACATAACCACCAGGACCTGAACCAATAACGACAACATCAAATTCTAACATAAGGCAATGGAAAAAAGGAATAGGCCCCTTAAGGCCTATTCACGTTGTTAAATATCTAATAATAAACGAGCAGGATCTTCCAACAACTGCTTCACACGTACTAAGAAGCTTACTGACTCACGACCGTCGATAATACGGTGATCGTATGATAAAGCTAAGTACATCATCGGTCTGATCACAATTTGACCATCCACGACTACAGGGCGCTCCACGATATTATGCATACCCAAAATAGCTACTTGAGGGGCATTGATAATAGGAGTAGACATCATAGACCCAAATACGCCACCATTGGTGATGGTAAAAGTTCCTCCTGTCATTTCTTCCAAACTCAATTTATTATCGCGTGCCTTGACAGCCAAACGAACCACTTCTGATTCAATTCCAGCAAGACTTAAATTCTCTGCGTTGCGAATCACGGGTACTACTAAACCTTTAGGTGCAGAAACAGCAATGGAAATATCACAGAAATCATGGAAAACCATTTCGTCTCCATCAATCTTAGCATTCACCGAAGGGAACTCTTTCAAAGCTACGCAAACCGCCTTAGTGAAGAATGACATAAAGCCTAATCCGACACCATGCTTTTCTTTAAACTTATCTTTGTATTTAGATCTTAAATCCATCACTGGCTTCATATCTACCTCATTAAAGGTAGTCAACATGGCTGTTTCATTTTTCACAGCGACCAATCGACGAGCGACTGTTTTGCGCAATGAACTCATCTTTTCACGACGGGAGCCACGTGCATCTGAGGCAATGGTAGCTGCTGCAACTGCCGGTGCTGATGGCGCAGGCGCTGCTGGAGCAACTGCAGCTGCTTGTGCATTTTGAGCATCATCTTTGGTAATTCTTCCACCAACACCCGTTCCAGCTACTTGCGAAGCTGCAATTCCCTTTTCATCTAAAATTTTAGCTGCTGCTGGAGATGGATGTCCTGCTGCATAGGATTCAGTTGCTGGTAGGGTCGTTGCAGTTGCAACGACTGAGCTTGCTGGTGCAACAACTGTGCTTGCACCAGAAATGACTGTAATGGTAGCCAAAACACCACCAATAGGTACTAAAGCACCTGATTCTGCTATAATTTGTAACACACCCGCTGATTCAGCTGGTAATTCAAACGTAGCCTTATCCGACTCTAATTCACATAAAACTTCATCTAAGGCAACCGTATCGCCCGATTTTTTATTCCAAACAGAAACTGTCACCTCAGAAATAGATTCTCCCACTGGAGGAACCTTTACTTCCAATACTTTACTTACAGCAACAGGTGCCTCTGGTGCAACCGCTACTGGAGCGGGTGCTGAACTTTCAGCTACGGTGACTGCTGGTGCTGGAGTGGCGGTAGTTGCTTGAGCACCAAGTACCTCTATCGTACAAATTACAGCTCCAATGGGTAAAACATCACCCTCTTTTGCTACGATATGTAAAATACCTTCTGCTTCTGCCGGCAATTCAAAAGTTGCCTTATCTGACTCCAATTCACAAAGAACTTCGTCCAACTTCACCACATCACCCTCTTTCTTATTCCAAGTAGCAACGGTAACTTCCGTAATCGATTCACCCACAGCGGGCACTTTCATTTCTATGGCCATTGTTGTTCGGCTTTTATTTTAATTATTCAAATGCTTTATTAACCAAGGCTGCTTGCTCTTCTGCATGCACCTTTAAGAATCCTGTTGCAGGAGATGCACTCTTCTTACGTGCAACCAATCCCTTGAATTTAGACCAACCAAATTCACGAATAATGTATGACCAATAACCCATATTTTCGGGCTCTTCTTGGACAAAATACACATCGGCATTTTTGTATTTGGCAATTTCCTTATCTATTTGAGCTGTAGGTAGTGGATGCAATTGTTCTAAACGAATAATGGCTACATCTTTACGAACATCTTTTTCTTGTTTCTCTAATAAGTCGAAATACACTTTTCCACTGCACAATAACACTTTTTTAACTTTTGCTTTTTCAACATAAGCATCACCAATCACTTCTTGGAATTTACCTTTGGTAAATGCTTCAATTGGTGAAACCACCTTAGGATGACGGAATATTGATTTTGGCGACATGACGACCAACGGCTTACGGAATTCCCAAGTCATTTGGCGGCGCAATGCATGGAAAAGATTAGCTGGAGTAGTCAAATTAGCGACTACCATATTGTTCTCTGAAGCTAATTGCAAGAAACGTTCCGGACGAGCATTGGAGTGTTCTGGGCCTTGACCTTCGTATCCATGTGGCAAAAGCATCACTAATCCATTTTGTGTTCCCCACTTCGATTCATGAGAACTCACAAATTGATCAATCATGGTTTGAGCACCATTGGCAAAGTCGCCAAATTGAGCTTCCCAGATCACTAATGCATCTGGATTAGCTAAAGCATAACCAAACTCAAACCCTAAAACACCGTATTCTGAAAGCAAAGAGTTAAAGATTTGCATCTTCTCTTGTCCTTCTTTAATATGATCTAAATTACAATAATTATTATTGGTATTGGCATCATGCAAAACAGCATGACGGTGAGAAAAAGTACCTCTTTGTACATCTTGCCCTGACAAACGAACCATTTTTCCTTCAGCCAAAATAGAGCCATATGCTAATAGTTCGGCAGTAGCCCAATTCAATTCTCCTTTTTCAAAATAGCCTTTACGGTCTGAAATCACTTTCTCAATTTGCTTCAATGCCACAAAACCTGTTGGTAATGAAGTAATAGCCTTCGCTACCATATCAATCGCAGCTTTACTAATTGCTGTGTCCGGCGAAGAAGCAAAATCCTCTGCCTTAGAGAACCGTAAGTTTGACCACTTATTATCCAATTTCAATGGAACATAAGGAGGTTTAACTTTTTGTTTTACCATGTCCAAACGAGCCTGTAATTCCGCTTTAAATTCAGAATCCATTTGACTCGCCAATTTAGCGTCTATATCACCACGCTTAATTAAAGTTTGGGTGTAAATCTCTCTTGGATTTGGATGATTGGTGATGTTCGCATATAAAGTAGGTTGCGTAAAACGAGGCTCATCCGACTCATTATGACCATTTCTACGGTAGCAAACCATGTCCACAAAGACATCACGACCAAACTCCTGACGGAACTCAGCTGCCATTCTTGACACAAATACCACTGCCTCAGGATCATCTCCATTCACATGAAATACAGGGGCATCAATGATTTTAGCTACATCTGTACAATATATAGCTGAACGAGCATCTTCAAAGTCGGTCGTAAAACCAACCTGGTTATTAATCACAAAGTGAATGGTTCCTCCAGTAGAATAACCTTTCAATTTGGCCATTTGAGTTACTTCGTAAACTATACCTTGACCCGCTAAAGCAGCATCTCCATGAATTAAAATGGGTAATACTTGGGAGTAATCTCCATCATAATGCGCATCGGCACTAGCCCGACAAAACCCTTCAACTAATGGATTAACTGCCTCTAAGTGAGAAGGGTTGGGTGCTAATTTCAAAGAAATCTCGTTTCCATTAGGACTGGTATGCTGGCTTGAATAACCTAAATGATATTTTACATCACCATCGCCATGAATCTGATCTGGTACATTACCTTCAAAACCATCAAAAATGGCTTCATAGGATTTGTGCATGATGTTCGCTAACACATTTAAACGACCACGGTGAGCCATTCCAATCATCGCTTGCTTCACCCCAAAATCAGCTGCTTTATTGATAATGGCATCTAAACCAGCTATCGTGCTTTCCCCGCCTTCCAAACCAAAACGCTTCTGACCTAAATATTTTGTACCTAAGAAATTTTCGAATACAACCGCTTCATTCAGCTTTTGCAAAATCTGTTTTTTCTCTTCGATAGAAGGCGTAAAAGATAATGCCTCCTTTTCAATTTTATTTCTTAACCATTCTTTAACGCGAACCTCACGAATATATGAATACTCAAAACCAATGGATCCAGCATAGACTTTTTCTAATACGTCACAAATCTTGCGTAAAGAAGCCGGCCCAATACCTAAAAAACTTCCCGCTTGAAATACGGTATCCAAGTCTGCCTCAGATAAGGAGTAATCCTTGATCTCTAAGCGAGGTTGACGATCTTTACGATCACGTACAGGATTGGTTTTGGATAGTAGGTGTCCTCTTGAACGGAATGCTTTGATCAAACTGATGACCGACATTTCTTTCTGAATATGGGATTGGTCCAAGACGGCACCTGAAGGCGAAGTGCCTTCTCCTTGCCAAGTTTGAGCAAACTCAAATCCCTTGAAAAAATCTCTCCAAGAACTGTCTACTGAATTGGGGTCAACTCTATACGCATCAAACAAGTCAGAAATAACTTGTGTATCAGCATTGGCAACGTAGGAAAATGAATCCATAATGTAAAATCTGGCCTAAATCCAGAAAAGTTTCAAACGTTATTGATTGGTTAAAATTTATTTATTCTAGTCTAAAAAATCTTCGCAATTTACAAAGGGGATTATAATTATCCCCAAAAAAATTGGGGTTTTTTCCCGTTTGGAGCACAAATTTCCAAGGATTTCGCACTGTTTGGTATTCCCCTAAAAAAATCTTTAAAATTTATCATTATATCTATAGATAATCAAATTATTTAGCAGAATACCTAGGGTCTAAAATTCGCAATTTTCCCATTCCCTAAATCAATTTCATAACGCATAAAAATCTGATGGTAAGCGGAGACCGCTGTTTGAGTTGTACTTGTTCCCGTATTGGTCATTCCAGGACTTAAATACACCGAGTTTTTTCCTAAAAAATCATAGGCATAACCTACTCGAAAATTTCTTCCTAAAGGTACCTCCAAACTTCCTAAGAGAGCCTCATTCGAAAATTCAGAACCTGTGTTTTGCCACCAAATACCAATACCAAATTTTTCTTGCCACCAAAATACCGCATTCAAATCAAACCGTGTTTCCGAATATTGAAGTCGCATCAAGGCTCCTAATTTCAATAAATTCCCTTGCCCTGGAACTAACTGGTAAGCCACTTTAGCATAGATTGGATTTGGGTTTGTCCATTCCAAAGTCCTTAAACTTTGGGTTGGTCGACTCAGCCCCAATTCTAATTTATCGTATTGATAAGATATACCAAAACCGATACTCCCTCCAAATTCGGAAGTACCATTCCTTCCTAAAACAGGATATTGATTCAACCCTAAATTAAGTCCCAATTGTAGCCCCTGCCCTTTTCCTATGACAAATCGCTTAGCCAACAGTCCTGCAAATCCCAAATTTGCCGCTATGCCCCCTCCTAATGGACCATAGGATTGATCCGTATTATATGCCAAAAAACCAATTCCCCATTTCTCTTGTTGAATCGGCATATCAAAACTGAAGTACTGTTGGGAAGAAGAAGCTCCACCTGTTTGCTGAAATAAGGGCTTTCTTCTAAATATACCAGTCACAGAAGCTACTCCTTTGCCACCTGCTTCCGCAGGATTAATGGACAAAGGAATAAAAGGGTAGACCATTCGTAATGATTCTTGCTGTGCCCAAAGAGATATAGTACCCAAACACATTAATCCAAGCAAAAGATGACGCATAAGAATCATTTATAAACTAAAAAATGAGAATAAAACCAAAGACACAAAAACGATTAAAACTAATATCAATTGAGCAATGAAAGAAGTCAAAAACAATCCGACAGATTTAACTGCTTTCAATTGATAAAAGTTTTTAAAGCCTCGATAATAAAAATAAATCCATGCAAGCATCAAGAAACTTTTTATTACATCAACGAATTCCCATGATAACGATAATTGTACTATATCTAATACGTTTCTTATAAACAATACAATAAACCAACTAGTGGCTACATGTAATACAAATATTCCATGGTGCATGAAGTAAAAATGCTTCCTTCGAATGAATACTAATTGTAAAATCAAAGCTAAAATAGGAATTGTCAAAAACAAGACCTGCGACATTTTATGGGTGCCCCCATCATATAATGCTTCATAAAATTGCTTGCTTTCTGGATACTTTTTTTGGAGCTCAAAAAAATGAACAATGATGTTTTGAAACAAAGGAGAATCTCGCTCGGATTCAGGCTTAGCCATTTGAGTTTTTTTGTACGATTGAATTTCGTTTGAATTCAAATAGGCATCACGTTTATCCACTTTCACCTGAAATGAAGCAACTTCTATGGCTTTTAGATCTTTGTTCAGTTTAAACTGTAATGGTTGAAAAACATAAAACAATGTCAAGAAGAAAAAGGCAGAAGTAAATAAGTAAAAACGTATAGGATGAAGAAAGCTATTTCTTTTCCCTGCCAAATATGCCTGAGTTAATGCCCCAGGTGAAAAAAACAATGTCTTGCAGGTCCGAAAAAAGGCTCCATCAAAATGGGTGATATCTTCGATGAAATGAACCAGCAATGACCAAAAGGATTCATAGGGTTCTCTATTTTCTTGTCCACAATGTGAACAGTAACGTTCCATCACCTCATTTCCACAATTGAGACAATCTGTTTCACTTCGTAAGTTTATATTCGACATAATTCCTGACAATATGACACCTCAACTAAAATTGGACTTGAAATTGTTATTTCTGCAACAAATTAAAGATTTTTAATCACTCCTCATGAACATTATGAAAGAATCAGGTAATATCTCCATTCACACCGAGAACATTTTTCCGATCATCAAAAAATTCCTTTATTCGGACCACGAAATTTTTCTTCGTGAATTAGTCTCCAATGCCGTAGATGCCAGTCAGAAAATTAAGAGATTAAGCTCCATTGGTGAATTCAATGGCGAATTAGGAGAATTGAAAGTCAAAGTAAGTTTTGACAAAGAAGCCAAAACCATCACTATTTCTGATAATGGTATTGGTATGACGGCTGAGGAAATAAAAAAATACATCAATCAAATTGCCTTCTCTGGGGCCACTGAATTTGTCGAGAAATATAAAGACAAAGGGGATGACAAAGGCATTATTGGCCATTTCGGATTAGGTTTCTATTCTGCATTTATGGTTGCCTCAGAAGTAGAAATCATCTCAAAATCTTTCCAAGAGGGCGCAGAAGCTGCTCAATGGATTTGCGATGGATCAACTGAATATACCATCAATTCAACGGAAAAAGCAGAAAGAGGTACCGACATCATCATGCACATTGCAGAAGATTCGGAAGAATTTTTAGATGAATTCCGTTTAAAAAGCATCTTGGAGAAATATGGTAAATTCTTGCCAATCCCGATTGAATTTCAAGATAAAATCATCAACAATCCTTCTCCCCTTTGGACTAAATCGCCTTCAGAATTAACAGACGAAGACTACCTTACATTTTATGAGGAATTATATCCATTCCAAGAGAAACCCTTGTTTTGGATTCACTTAAATGTAGATTATCCATTTAATTTGACGGGAATTCTGTACTTCCCAAAAGTAAAAAACGAATTTCAATTACAACGAGAAAAAATCCAGTTGTACAGTCGCCAGGTTTTCATTACCGACGAAGTCAAAGACATCGTCCCGGAATTTTTAATGCTATTGCACGGGGTTATTGATTCACCCGATATTCCATTGAACGTATCTCGTAGTTTCTTACAAGCAGATTCCAATGTCAAGAAAATCAATAGCTACATCACCAAAAAAGTGGCGGATAAATTACAAGAATTGTTCAAATCTGACCGTCCAGGATTCGAAGATAAATTTACCAATATTGGTCTATTTATCAAGTATGGCATGATTTCAGATGAAAAATTCTTTGAGAAGGCAAAAGATTTTTGTTTGGTAGAAACTACTGCCAACAAGCTCTTTACTTTGGATGAATATGCGGAGGAAGTTCAAGCATTACAAACGGATAAAGATGGACAAAAAGTCTATTTATATACGACAGATGTACAGCAACAAGATGCCTTTATTCAATCTGCCATACAAAAAGGTTACTCTGTATTAAAAATGGATTCGATGATTGATGCTCACTTTATCAATCAAATGGAGTCAAAAATAGAAAAGACACAATGGAAACGCGTAGATGCGGATTCCATTGATAAATTAATCGATACAGGGATTCAACTAGAGGCTATTTTGACGGATGATCAAAAGAACGCTGTGAAAGCTATTTTCGAAGAAACGTTAAATGACAAGCAAAAACAAGTAGTTGTTGAAGCCATGTCGCCCGAGGAATTACCTGCTATCGTAACGCAAAATGAGTTCATGCGCCGTATGAGTGATATGTCAAAAACAGGTGGCGGAGGAATGGGGATGTTTGGTAATATGCCAATGACCTATCAAATCACCATCAATGCCAACCACCCACTGATCAATAAATTGATTGATTTACCTTCTGAAGATGAAAAGAAAAATTTAGCGAAGCAAATTGCTGATTTAGCCTTATTATCTCAAAATCTACTTACAGGAGCTGATTTAACAGCTTTCATTAAGAGAACGGTGAGTGGATTTTAATCATGCAGAGAACAACGTCGTCAAGGTTTGAAACCTTGCCGACGTTGTTTAAACGAACGAATTTCAAATTGAATTTATTGCTTTCTGACAATCAACTTCTTGGTAACAATGGATCGACCATCAATCATTAGTTGATACATATACATCCCACTATTGAAGTCGCGTAAGGAAATACGCGCATTTCGTTGATCTTTATCTAAAATCAACTCCTTGATTTCTTGACCTAAAATGTTGTACATCACAATTTTCACCTCTTGGTTAGATGTAAGCATTTGAAAATCAATGTCGGCATAATCACTGGCCGGATTGGGGTATAAATTGGAAACTACAAGGCGGTCCGACTGGAACAAATAGTTATCATTGGTCCCTGTCTCTTCATATACTTTACGCTCCATACCAATCGGTTCAGCAGATTTGGTTGTGCTAGCCTGCGCATACGTATTTTTCAAAAACTGACTGATGTATGTATTCTCCTGAATATTTAAATTGGTTTGTAACTGGGGATTAATCTTGAAACTTCTCTTAGCTAATAAAATAGGTAATCTAACTGGATTTGGCTTTGATTTCATTTCTAAACGCGAGCGAGATTTACTTTCACCTTGAGCACTAACATTCCATGAACTCTCTACGAAGAGTAAAAAAAGTACACAAGAAATCAATACAGGTAAAAAACGGTTCATTATTTCAACAAAGGTGAAACAAAAATAAGACAGTTATTGTGTTAGAAAAATGGAAATAGGTCAAATGGTACATTTTGAATGACCAAAGGCCCAATTTTAAGGATTTTTAACAATTGGAATGGACAATTCCGGTGCATTCACCGCCTCCATTAACTTTTTGAAAGTAACCTTTTCATTGATTCGCCATCGGTAGCCATCCAAAACTTGTAAATCTTCGTTCCATTCTTTGGGTGGAACAAACTTCGCTTCTGGCTTAGTGATAAACGTAATACGCTTGACTTTATTTTCTTCAAAAAACAGGTTCATTCGGCTGCACTCCACACGGTTCAATCCTGTTGTTACTTTTTTGTCGTCCATGACATAATAAATACTCTCCCCATTACCTTCCACATTGACTCGTCGAAGTTTAGAATCGTCCTTGAAGAAGACCCAGACCTTTCGACCTTTGATCTGATTAAAATGTGAAGCAGAATCTGCTGAAATCACAAAAGAATGACCGCGTAGGCGCATTTCCTTGAGCTTTTGATTCACCATAAATAAGGATATTGAATCAGCGGTAGATTGGGAATCATTGGTCCAAATAATGGGCTTTTGATAAAAATGTATCACAGAATCTCGCATATCATATCCCAAGGAGTCGCATCGAGCGGATAAATCCGACTTATAAATCAGCACATGCTTGTAGGCATATAACTTGCGCACAGAATCTTGTTTATTATCAAAAGAAACCAAGGTATCGGCTGTTAAATACAAGGTATCCTTTTCCATGATGTTTCGCATTAAAGCATTTCCATAGACACGAGTTATTCCTGTTTTACCGTTGTATCGTCCATTCTTACCCGTTAAAACAACTTTATCCTTCTGGCTTAAAAATTCTACATTACCTTTGGCCACCCCAATCTTGGTAGGGCTATCGTAAAACAATGTATCTGCTGTTAAGGTATAATCTTCCATTTTGGCCGTTGATCGGCCTGTAAAATTGGAGACTTTGGTTTGCGTATTATAAAAGCCAGATTTGGTATAAACAGTATCTTTCTTATTGATAATTTCCGTCGGACAAATGAAAAAAGCCTCTTTGGAAGCAGTATTATAGCGCAAGGAATCTGCTTTAAGCGCTCCACCCTCTTTATCAAGCACACGAACTTTTTCTTTGAACAAAAAGTTTTTGGTCACTGTATTATAAAAACCTTCTTTACTTGTAAGCGTGGTTTTCTTATCCAAAATTCTGGCTCCAGTATGATAGACGGCCATTTTTGTATTCATATCATAATCCAACTTATTGGTATTCAATACTATGGTATGGTCATCTAATTTCACGCGTCCCAACATATAGGCTTGTCGGAGGTCACCATTATACAAGGCTGAATCTCCTGTGATGGTCACCGTATCTGCTTGGATAATTTTCACATGACCGTAGGCCTCTACATTATTGGTGGTACTATTAAGAATGGCTTGATCACAAGATAATGTGGTGGTACCTTGACGAAGGACTACTTTCCCGATTAATTTTCTAATCATGGATGATTCTACTTGAATAAAATTCAGACTATCTGCTGAAATCACCTGAACTTGACTTTGGCTCCAAGCAAAGACAGGTAAAAGAAGTAGAATAAACAGGAAAATAGGCGATTTATAGCGCATCTTGAAAGCGAATCGTTAATTTCGTGGCTTTATCACGCAATTTACCATTTTTATGCTGGAAGATTTCATCCAATTTGTCCGAAAAGAGAATTTATTCCAAGCCGATCAAAAAATATTGTTGGCTGTCAGTGGCGGAATTGACTCCGTAATCATGTCCAAACTATTTTCTTTGGCCAAATTCAATTTTGGGATTGCGCATGTCAACTTCAGTTTGCGTGGTGAGGAATCGCTGACGGATGAGGTATTTGTCAAAAAAATGGCCAAGACCTTAAAAGTTCCTTACGATACCATTTGTTTTGATACAAAAGCTTTTGCTGAGAAAGAAAAACTCTCTACACAGATGGCTGCCAGAATATTGAGATATGATTGGTTTGAGGAGATTCGTCAAAGGGAAGGCTATGATTTTATAGCCACTGCGCATCATCAGATGGATAGTGCAGAAACTGTATTAATGAATTTGAGTCGAGGAAGTGGTCTAGCCGGCTTTCATGGGATACCAGTTAAGCATGGATACATCATTCGCCCGATGGCTTTTGCGAATCAGGAGCAAATTTTTGATTTTGTGGTTAGTCACAAATTGGCTTGGCGAGAAGATTCGTCCAATGCATCCACGAAATACCAAAGAAATTTCATTCGGCATGAGATTATTCCAAAGTTCATCGAATTAAATGCACATTTTGAGCAGAGCGTTGCGCAAAGTAGTGCCAACATAGCTTCCATTGAAAAATGGATGCAAGCTGAATTTCAAATCTGGAAACAAGAACGTTGCAAAACAGACGCACAAGGAAACCTATTTATACAATTAAGTGAACAGGGTTTAGCTGAAAAAGAGTTGGTGATGCGGCAGCAGCTTTTATTGGCTTATCATTTTACGGCAGATGCCATGGGGCATATTTTAGCAGCTGGAGATCAACAAATTGGTAAAATATTTGAATCACCTAGTCATATCTTGAACATTGATCGGCAACAATGGGTAATTAGTCCAAAAGATCAATCTGAATTTAAACCTATCCTAGTGGATGAAGAAGCAGAGGAAGTAGATTTAGGACATCAGATTTTGCATATTGATTTTGGAGAAAATGAAAAAGAATTCACTCCTCCTACAGGTTCCCACGTGGCCTGTTTAGATGCTGAGACCTTGCATTTCCCACTAGAAATCAGAAAATACCAGGAAGGAGATTGGTTTTGTCCTTTGGGTATGAATCAAAAGAAATTGATTTCTGATTTTTTAACGGATAAAAAAGTGCCGTTGAATTTGAAGAAAAATGTTCAATTGGTCTTGAGTAAAGGTTCTGTGGTGTGGGTCATGGGGTATAGAATAGATAACCGAAATAAGGTGACAGATAAAACAGAAGGGCTATGCATTTTGACATTGGAAAATAAGCACGTGGCTTCATAGTGTGGCTTCGAGAACCTCATGTGGTGGCTTCGAGGACCTCAGCCACCAAAAGATTAGGAGTCGTGGCTTCGAGAGCCTCATAGTGTGGTTTCGAGAACCTCAGCCACCAAAAGATTAGGAGTCGTGGCTTCGAGAGCCTCATAGTGTGGTTTCGAGAACCTCAGCTACCAAAAGATTAGGAGTTGTGGCTTCGAGAGCCTCATGTGGTGGCTTCGAGGACCTCAGCCACCAAAAAATTAGGAGTTGTGGCTTCGAGAGCCTCATGTGGTGGCTTCGAGAGCCTCATGTGGTGGCTTCGAGAGCCTCAGCCTCCAAAAGATGAAGAATCGTGGCTTCGGGAACCTCAGCCACCGAAAGATGGGGAATTGTGGCTTTGAGAGCCTCAGCCACCTGAGTAAATGAAAATGGTAGCTTCGAGAGCCTCAGCTACCTGAGTAAATGGGCATTGTGGCTTCGAGAGCCTCAGCCACCTGAGTAAATGAAAATGGTAACATCGAGAGCCTCAGCCACCTGAGTAAATGAAAATGGTAGCATCGAGAGCCTCAGCCACCGAGTAAATGAAAATGGTAGCATCGAGAGCCTCAGCCACCTGAGTAAATGAAAATGGTAGCTTCGAGAGCCTCAGCCACCTGAGTAAATGAAAATGGTAGCATCGAGAGCCTCAGCCACCGAGTAAATGAAAATGGTAGCATCGAGAGCCTCAGCCACCTGAGTAAATGAAAATGGTAACATCGAGAGCCTCAGCCACCAGTGGATGGGATTTGTGGATTTGAGAACCTCAGCCATCAATAACCTTGCTTGATTAAATTATTTTGTACTTAGACTTTCCCTTGATAAACCTTTCAAGTTGATACTTTCATAAAGCCAATTAGCATTAATCAGAAGCCGGTCCAATTCTTGTTCAAAAAACAATTCTGTATGACTATTCCACTGATTGGGCAATTTTTCCAATTCTCTAAAACTCTTGGCTAAGGTAGAAATATACTCTTTTTTTTGGGAGGCATCATTTATAAAAATGGGAGGATACAATTCATACATAAGCATCCAATTTTTTGCAATACGGGTAACTCTCCCATTTCCATCAGCAAATGGATGAATACGAATTAACTCATGATGGAAGTAAATAGCTCGAATAATGGGATTATCAATGTGTTGAATTCGATAAAATAGTTCGGACACAAAACTTGGTACCATCAAAGGGTCTGGACAAATATGCGCACCAATTTGTACCATGGTATGTCGATAACGATTGATGCAGGGCATTCGTTTCGGGAGAAACTAAGCGAAGCAATTGGAACAATTGAATCTCCTTGCACAAGTTTTGATGAAGTACTATTTCCGAAAAGACAAAATCAAGTGAAACTTTCAAATTCTTGACGTACTCTATTGCTTCCTCCTCATTTTGAGCTTCCATTTGAGCATTTTTAATGCTTAATTGTTCTTTCAAATCATTGACGCCTGTCACATAAATATCCAACAAATCATCATCTAAATGGTATCTGCTATAAATGATTAAGCGATAAATGGACTTCACTATGTTATCGATTTCGGCTATTTTACGCGCATTAATTCGAATATTTTCAATTGGTATTAGTTCCATCGATTTCAATAGTTAATTACAATACACATTAAGCATTTAACCATCCAAAAGAATAAATGTTCTACCATAAATCATTTACTTGATAATGATTTCCGAGGAGATTCCTTTGATTGAAAATAACGTAGTTTACGCTTAGATTTGTCAAATCTTGAAGATTTGACAAATCTCTGGGACAATGTCAATGCCAATCCCAATGTCAATGCCAACGTCAATTTCATTATCAACGTCAATGCCAAATCAACATGACAATTCTCCTAACAAATTACCTTGACAGGTTGACTTGATAAATTCCAAGAAAAGATTACATAAAAAATCTCCCTACCTTATCAACTTCCTATACGTCTCCGTACGGATAGGGTCCAATAAACTGAGGTAAGCAAAAGCTTGCTGGCGCTCGCTAGGACTAGCTTCATCCATGATGGAGAAGATTTCATCAGCCTTGGCATCAAAGAAAATACGAATGTTAGCCGCACCTGGACGAATTTGGTTGATTTGACGAATTTGATTCAACAACTCTAAGATTCCTTTTCGGGTTTCATCTGGCTGATCTTTATAAGTATCCAATAATAATCTGTGATACGTATAATTTACTTCTCGGATACCCTGCAATTGCTGATTCATTAAACTTTCTGATATGGCTACCCGACTACGCACGTCACTCACTACTCCCCAGCCTGTGCCAGATGTCTGAGCCAAATTGGTTAGGTTAAACAACTTCTGAGTGAATACATCTCCTCCCATTTTACCAAAGGAATCATATTGATAAGCACAGGCTAAATAGGCATAGTAGGCCAGCATCACACTTAAATTCTCGATATAGGAATTGTCATTGTAAGTCAAAGGCATTCCCAATAAATACTTAAAATTGAAGTTCTTATCAATGATGTTCAATACGATGGTTTCGTAGGATGTCCCAAAAACTGGTCTCAATACTTGCACACGAGCATTGGCCTCAAAGTCTCCCTGCGAGGTAGCTTTGGTCAAAAGTAAATTGATATTGACTTTAATTTTTTCCTCCGGAGCAAAATTATCATTGGACCAACGTCTACCATTCAAGAATTCTTGCATGGTCCTTTGTAATTCCGGATATATTTGATTGCTTCCGCGCTGCTGATCGAGCTGTAATTGCTCGGTATTGATGGTTATCGTTGCTTGTAACTCCTGGGCACGAAGTCCCCAGGAAGTTAGCAACAAGATTAAGCTCAGAAAAAAGGGAGTAGATTTCATGGTTAGAAATCAAACGAAATAAAATTATTTTTCGTCTGTACCTTCTTCACGGATACGAAAATCAACTTTATCTGCCATAAAGTCGTCGATAGCTAAAGCCGAAGGCTTAGGCATACGCTCGTAATATTTGGAAATTTCAATTTGCTCGCGGTTCTCAAATATCTCCTCTAAATTATCTACTGAAGATGCAAACTCAGAAAGTTTACCCGATAATTCTTCCTTCATTTTACTAGAGATTTGACGCGCTCTTTGCGAAATAATGGAAATTGATTCGTACACATTTCCCGTCTTTTCGGCAATTTTATCTACATCACGGGTGATGATCGATGGGTTTGTTTGGATCTTAGACATCTCTATAAATTTAAGATTGCAAATTTAGACTAAATTTTTGGTAAAAACTATTGAGGACTGGTGGCCAATTTGGAGGTTTTCGCCTTCTCCTTTTCCACAGCTGCCTTGTACTCCTCTTCCAAATGGGTGATTCGAGCTACCTCTTCGACACTTTTCGTGTACATCTTCTCAGCTAATTTCAAATAATTGCTGTTCGGATATTTATCCACTAGCTCTAAATAAAACTTGGATGCATCCGTATAACGTTCCTTTTGCTTCATCTCAATGGTGCTATTCGCCAACTCAAATTGAGATAAAACCTTCAAATATGCCATTTCCTCATTATAATCTGAATCAGGGAAATCACGCTGAAAATTGGTGATTTCGATTACTGACGATTTCAAGGTAGCAATATTGAAAGGCGATGTCTTATAGTACAAACGCGCTTTTTCATAAGCTTTACGCTCTAATTTCTTACGCAATTCCCGAATGATATTGCTGCACTCTTCCTTAAACTTGGTATCTGGATAATTATTTAAATAACTCTGAATCTCGTTAATAGCCGATAAAGTCCCTGTTTGATCCAAATTGTAATTAGGCGAGTCTTTGTACAAAGCAAATGCCGACATGTATATCGCTTCTTCCGCATATTCACTACGAGAAAATACTTCCGCAAATTTCTTGAAATGCGAATTGGCTAAGGTATAATTACCTGTATTGAAATCACAATATGCTTGGTAAAAAGTGGCTAATTCTTGAGTAGAATCGCCTTTTAACAAGGGTAGAATCTCATCAAAAAGAATCCCTGCCTTCGCAAAATCCTTCTTTTTATAATAATCTACAGCGGCCTTATATTTGGCAGGCACATTGGCGCTCTTACGGAATTTTTCAAATTTCCCACAAGAACTTAAGCCAATCAAGGCCACCGAAAGAATCAATACTAAATTTTTCAACTTCATAAGAGCGCAAAGATAATCATAATTGTGCGTACGTCCGAATTAAACTGCTTTACTAAATTGTAAATGATATAATTGAGCGTATAAACCGTCTTTTTTAATCAAATTATCGTGATTTCCTCTTTCCATTATCTCTCCTTTGTCCATCACTAAAATTTGATGGGCATGTCGAATCGTGGACAATCGGTGAGCAATCACCACAGCAGTACGCCCCTTCATTAAGGTGGCGATGGCCTCTTGAATCATCAATTCTGTTTCAGTATCTACCGAAGAAGTCGCCTCATCCAAAATGATAATCTTAGGATCATGTACCAATGCTCTTACGAAGGAAATCAATTGTCGCTGACCCACACTCAGGGTTGCCCCTCTTTCCATGACTTGATACTGATAGTCTCCTGGCAAGGACATAATGAAATCATGTACCCCAACGGCTTTGGCCGCCTCCTCCATCTTTTCTTGACTGATGGATTCATCTCCCAAATTAATGTTGTAAGCAATCGTAGAACTGAACAAAAACACGTCTTGCAATACCACCGCAATATTTTTACGTAAACTTCCAATTTCATAATCGGTCAAAGCAATACCATCAATCAGTATTTTTCCAGCTTGACAATCGTACATTCTACTTAATAAACCAATGATGGAAGATTTACCTGCCCCTGTTGCCCCTACAATGGCCAAGGTTTTACCTGCCTCCACTTCAAAACTCACATTCCGAACCACCCATTCTGGCTCATTATAGGCAAAAGTCACGTCTTTAAACTCCACATTCCCTTCCAATTGATCGGCTAAATGTGTACCATTATTTTGAATATAATCCGTTGAATCCAAGAGAGTCAAAATCCTTTCGGTAGAAACAATCCCCATTTGCA
This sequence comes from Aquirufa salirivi, assembly GCF_045310485.1. Lineage (NCBI taxonomy): Bacteria > Pseudomonadati > Bacteroidota > Cytophagia > Cytophagales > Flectobacillaceae > Aquirufa > Aquirufa salirivi. The sequence goes on along the minus strand of NZ_JBEWZH010000006.1, from coordinate 25,353 downwards.
AGGTATTGAAACGGTCGGCCAACATACGGATAGGCCTAAAGAACAAGTTGATGAACATGATGAAAGCCGTCAAAGTACCAACACTTTGTTGTTCTTTCAAAATATAGGTTGAAGCCATCCAAACTACCAAACCCGTACCCACAGCAGCAATCACATCCGCTACTGGGAAATAGACCGAATAAGCCCAAATACTCTTGATATTGGCATCCCGATGGTCCTTATTGATTTCTTGAAACTTGACTAATTCCCTTTTTTCGGCATGAAATAATTGCACAATCATCATCCCAGAAATATGCTCTTGTACAAAGGAATTCAGATTTGCCACTGCCAAACGAACCTCATTGAAGGATTTTTTGATGTGTTCTTTGAATATGTAGGTCGACAAAACCATGAAAGGAACCGTCGCTAAAATGATCAAGGTCAAACGCCAATCGGTATAAAACATGACGCCAACGATCAAAAACAACTGCAATAAATCCCCCGCAATGGAAGCTAAACCCTCTGAAAAAACATCGTTCAAGGTTTCTATATCGGAAACGGTTCTAGTGACCAAGCGACCAATGGGTGTGGCATCAAAGAAGGCCAATCGCAGGTTGATGATTTTTTGATACAAGGTTACCCGAATATCGCGGATCACTGTTTGACCTAAATAACCCGCTAAATAACTAGTAGAAAATTGTAAACCTGTTTGTAAAAATAATACCCCAAGCATGATAAAAAACATGCGCAAGAGATCTTGGATGTGTGTTACATCTACATAATGATCAAGGGTATAACGAATGAGTAATGGAACTACAGGGGAAACACCTGCCATGCAAAGAATCAAAAATACCAATAACCAAAAACGGAATTTATACGGCTGTATAAACCCATAAATTCTGCGAATGATGTGTAGGTCTACTATTTTACCGCTGGACGTCTCTTTCAAAGCTTAAACGGGGTTGCTGGTTTCCGTGGGCATTGCCGAACAAGTTCCGCAACCTTTGGCACAACCCACTTGTTTGGAAAAAAACATCCGATAGACCATTCTCCCTAAATAAAAAAGTGCTCCAACAAATACGAGACTGATGATGATCTTTTCCATGAGCATATTAGTTTTCCCAATGCGTTTGTAAAGTTCCTAAAAATTCTTCAAAAATAGCCCCTGCTCCAATAATTTGACCCGTAAAAATCACATCCGAACCACCTGAAAAGTTACTTACTTTGCCTCCTGCTTCTTCAATGATGATTTTACCTGCTGCTACATCCCAAGGTTTTAGATTGGCTTCAAAAAAACCTTCAAATCTTCCGCAGGCTGTATAGGCTAAGTCAATGGCGGCAGCGCCCATTCTTCGTAAACCATGACTTTTTTGCATGAGTTCCTTCAAGAGGGTTAAATATTTGTCTTGGTAAGAGAAATCATGGTAAGGAAAACCCGTTGCTAACAAGCTCTTTTCTAATGTAGGCTGTGAAGAAACCCGAATAGGTAAACCATTCAAATGTGCCCCAGCTCCTTGAACGGCATAAAATAATTCGTCCCGATTAGGCTCATAAATCATGCCTAACACGGGTTGTTTCTGATAAATCAAACCAACCGATACTGCATAAATAGGTAATTGATGCAAGAAATTGGTCGTTCCATCCAAAGGATCAATTACCCAATAATAGCCATCTCCTACTTCCGAAAAATCGGATGCAGATTCCTCAGCAATAAAACCCGCCTCGGGAAAAATGGCAGCTAGTCCTTCTTTCAATCGGACTTCAGCCGTCTGATCCACAAAAGAAACTAAATCGTTTTTGCCTTTGTATTGAATGTGTTCCATGGCAATCTGATTCACCATGGATTGTATCCACTGGCCCGTTTCCCGAACCAGAGGCAATGATTGCTCTAAAATTTTTGATAAATCAGCCATTATTTCTTTGCAGAAGGCTTAGACGCTACTTTAGTGGGTAGTGGACCTAAGACCCAGTCTGCCAATAATTGTTGTGTTTCTTTTAAATACACATCTTTCGCATGCTTATCTGCCGTTGATGCTTTTTTGTCTTTATCGCCCTCTGGAGTATCAGCTGCTGAACCTGAAATATTATCCATTACAGCTTGTGACTCATCTGGCTTTTTCTTTTGCTCATCCAACTCCTTCTTACGCTTGTCGATTTGCAAGGAAATAGAATTCAATTCCTTAATCTTCTTCCAACGTTCAAAATCATCTTTCAATTTGATTAAATCAGGTTTCGATTTCAAACGTGCTTGAAAGCTAGATTGCATCTTATTGATTAATCCTAGATTGATATTTGATGTGATTTGATAATTCGTTGCTGGAATCATATCCCAAGGCAATGCGCTAGGCTGTGAGCTTTCTCCAAACTCTTCGGCAGAAAATGCAGAAGGTAAAGCGAAATCTGGACTTACTCCTTTATGCTGTGTCGAGCTACCATTGATACGATAGAATTTCTCCAAGGTAATTTTCAATTGACCTACAGGCTCCTTCTCGTTGTTCATGTAATTATCCAAGTCCACCACCGACTGTACCGTGCCTTTACCGTACGATTGTTCTCCTACGATAATACCGCGCTTATAATCTTGAATAGCAGCTGCAAAAATCTCCGAAGCTGAAGCCGAGAAACGATTAATCAATACCGCCATAGGTCCGTCGTAAAATTGCTCCGGGTCTTTGTCTATTTCCTGAGTAATCTTACCATCGGATTGTTTTCTTTGCACCACAGGACCTTTTGGAATGAATAAACCCGTTAAATCCACCGCTTCGATCAATGAACCACCTCCATTATTTCTTAGGTCAATGATTAAACCATCTACACCTTCTGTTTTAAACTCCGTTAAGAATTTTTTCACATCAGCTGAAGTAGATTTGAAATCCGATTCTCTTTTGCGCGCTCCTTCAAAATCGCGGTAAAACATGGGAATAGTGATTAAACCTAATTTAATTTTCTTATCTCCTTGGTTGTAGGTCAAAATCTCTTTTTTGGCTGTTTGTTCTTCCAACTTAATTTTCTCACGTACCAAACGAACCTCCGTACCCGGAGAACCTGCACCAGCTCCTGCTGGCAATAATTTTAAACGAACCACGGTGCTTTTCGGTCCACGAATCAGCTTGACAGCATCATCAGTAAACCAACCAATTACATCCACATAACTTCCATCATCTCCTTGGGCCACACCGATAATTCGGTCTTTGGGATTGATTTGCTTACTTCTAAAGGCTGGGCCTCCTGGAATCAAATCTTGAATGGTCACATAATCTCCTTCCAAACGAAGCGTAGCACCAATACCCTCAAAGCTCTGCGCCATATCGGTATTGAAAGCTTGAGCCGTGCGCGGAATCATGTACGAGGTATGCGGGTCAATACTTTCGGTATAGGCATTCATAAAAACTTGAAACACATCTTCTGAGCGAGTACGTGCCATGTATTTTTCGGAACGCTTATAACGCTCTTTCAACTCACGCAATGCTGTGGTATCCGCTTTTCCAGATATTCTCCAATCCAGCAATTGTCTTTTCACGTCCTTGCGCCAAAAGTCGTTTAGCTCTTCCTTAGATGCCGCATATTTGGCTTTTTCTCTACCAGGCTGATAGGTCTCCTCGACAGTAAAATCTGGTATTTTTTGCAAGATTTGATCGATATAGGCATAACGCTCTTTCATCCGTTGCTGGTAACGATTGTAAATAGCGAATGCAGAAGTCAAATCGCCATCGTTCAATTGGTTGTCGATGGTTAAACGGTATTTCTCCAATTCATCAATGTCAGAAGCTAAGAAGAACACCTTATTAGGGTCTAACTCTTTGAGATAGGCATCGTAGATTTTGGACGACAGCGAGTCGTTCACCGGAATCTTGCGGTAATGGTAATTACTTAAGATACCAAAGACCAATCGCTCCACCTTGCGCTGGGTATCGGTGGGTTGTAAATCACCTTCCTGATACACCACGGATTTGGTGGAAGGAAAAGTAGTCTGATTTTTGCCGTGTAAAAACAAAACCACTAGAAGTGACAATGGGATTAAAATAGGCAGTATCTTTTTCATATACCTGAATGCGTTATGTTATTTTTCGATGGCAATCAATTCAACTTCAAAAATCAAGGCAGAATAAGGTTTAATGGCTGCTCCACCACCGCGGATACCATAGGCTAGTTCTTGAGGAACGTACAGTTTCCATTTAGAACCTACTGGCATCATTTGCAAAGCCTCTACCCAACCCGGGATTACACCTGTAACGGGGAAAGAGATTGGCTCTCCACGGTCCACAGAAGAATCAAACACGGTACCATCGATCAGAGTTCCATGATAATGGGTTTTTACCTTGTCCGAGGAAGCTGGCTTAGGGCCATCACCCGCTTTGATAATTTCATATTGTAAACCACTTGGAGTGACTAACACACCAGCTTTCTTTTTGTTTTCGGCTAAAAACTTTTCGCCAGCCTCTTTATTAGGCAAAAACTGCTTGGCTCCTTCCGCCATTTGTCTTTCCTGATTACGCATCATGAAATTATTGACTATTTTTTGGCAATCTTGTTCGCTGAGGCTTAAAGTGCTACCTTGTGTGGCTGCAGCAAAACCTTTGGCGACGGTTTCAGGTTTCAAAACAACATTTTGTGATTTGAAATTTTGAGCGACCAATACACCTACGGCATAAGAAACAGAATCAAGCGTACTTGCAAAATGAGATCCAGCATGCATGGCGGCTTTTGCTTTAGGAGCTGAAGCAGCAGGTTTAGCCACTACTTTAGCTTTGGCGGCAGGTTTTGTCTGAGCAAAAGTGGAAAAAGATAGAACAGTAAGCGTAAGAATAGTCGTTAATCGTGTCAATGGAAATTTCATAGATTTTATTAATATAGTCAAACAAAGCCTCTAAGATACAGAAAAATGGTTCTTTCTCAATTATTTTAACGCCATTTAACGGAACAGATATTGACCTAATGATAAGTATCTAAAAAAAGTCTTATGAATTCATACATTTTTTGCAATAGTTATGGGAATATTGAAATTTCATAACTAATTTTGCACCCGAAAATTTAGTTCAAAATAAGTATTTAACATCCCAGAAAACTCCATTTTAACATGGCATCAGTAAGACCAGACGAAGTTTCAGCCATCCTTAGGGAGCAATTATCTCAGGCTAAGACCCAAGCAGAATTAGAAGAAATAGGTACCGTACTCCAAGTGGGTGATGGTGTAGCTCGTATTTACGGGTTATCCAATGTACAAGCAGGTGAGTTGATCGTATTTGAAAACGGATTGAAAGCCTTGGCATTGAACCTAGAAGAAGACAATGTGGGAGCCGTATTATTAGGCGAATCCACGTTGGTGAAAGAGGGCGATACCGTAAAGAGAACCAAGTTAATTGCTTCGGTTAAAGTGGGTGATGGCATTTTAGGTCGTGTAGTAAACACCTTAGGTGAGCCTATCGACGGAAATGGTCCTATCACGGGAGATTTATACGAAATGCCATTGGAGCGTAAAGCACCAGGGGTAATTTTCCGTCAACCAGTAACAGAACCTCTTCAAACAGGTATCAAAGCGATCGATGCTATGATCCCCGTAGGACGTGGTCAGCGTGAGTTAGTTATTGGTGACCGTCAAACAGGTAAAACAGCTGTTTGTATTGATACGATTATTAATCAAAAAGAATTTTACGATAAAGGTGAGCCTGTTTTCTGTATCTATGTAGCCATCGGTCAGAAAGCATCTACCATCAAACAAGTAGAACAAACATTGCGTAAAGCAGGTGCTATGGAGTATACTGTAATCGTTTCGGCGAGTGCGGCAGATCCAGCTCCAATGCAATTCTACGCTCCATTTACAGGTGCAGCGATTGGTGAGTTCTTCCGTGATACTGGTCGAGCTGCCTTGGTTGTATATGATGACCTTTCTAAGCAAGCTGTAGCCTACCGTGAAGTGTCCTTATTACTTCGTCGCCCACCAGGACGTGAAGCATATCCAGGTGACGTATTCTACCTTCACTCTCGTTTATTGGAGCGTGCAGCTAAAGTAAATGCTTCGGATGCTATTGCGCGTTCGATGAACGATTTACCAGATTCCATCAAGCATTTGGTTAAAGGTGGTGGTAGTTTAACTGCTCTTCCGATTATTGAAACACAAGCAGGTGACGTTTCTGCTTATATCCCTACCAACGTAATTTCGATTACGGACGGTCAGATTTTCTTAGAGTCTAACTTATTCAACGCGGGTATTCGTCCAGCGATCAACGTAGGTATCTCGGTATCTCGTGTAGGTGGTAACGCACAGATTAAGTCGATGAAGAAAGTAGCAGGTACTCTGAAATTAGATCAAGCTCAATTCCGTGAATTGGAAGCTTTTGCTAAGTTCGGTTCTGATTTGGATGCTTCTACTAAATTAACGATCGACCGTGGTCGTCGTAACTTAGAGATGTTGAAACAACCTCAATTCTCTCCACAACGTGTAGAAGATCAAGTAGCCATGATTTACTTGGCTACTACTGGTAACTTGGATAAAGTACCTGTAGATAAAGTACGTGAATTTGAAAAAGATTATATTCAAGTATTACGCGCTACTGAAAAAGCAACATTGGATGCTTTAGGAGCAGGTAAATTTGATGATACCTTGACAGCTACACTGAAGCGTGTAGGAAATGAAGTAGCAGCTAAATACGCAGTTTAAAAAATTAGAATCGTATGGCTTCCTTAAAAGAAGTAAGAAATAGAATCGTTTCAGTTAATTCGACGCAACAAATCACCAAGGCCATGAAAATGGTTTCGGCAGCGAAGTTGCGTCGTGCCACTGATGCCATAGTCCAAATGCGCCCTTATTCCAAAAAGTTATCAGAAATGATTGCGACAGTATCAGGACGTACGGATGCAGGAAAAGAGAATCCATTCACTGAAGTACGTGAAATCAAAAACGTATTGATTTTGGTGGTAACATCTGACCGTGGTTTATGTGGTGCTTTTAATGCGAACATTGGTAAAGCAACCATCGCATTAATTCAACAAAAATATGCGGCTTTGAACCAAGCGGGTCATGTAACCGTGATGCCATTGGGTAAAAAAGGTGGTGAATATTTAGGTCGGAGAGGCTACAAGCTGAACGCCGCTCACCAAGATATTTATACCAAATTGAATTTTGGCAATGTGCGTTTGATTGGTGAAGATGTATTGAATGGCTTTGCCGAAAAACAATACGACGTAGTAGAAATCGTTTTCAACGAATTCAAAAACGTAGCGACTCAAATCATTCGCACGGAACAATTGTTGCCTTTGCAAGAAAGCAATACGGGTGATGTAAAACCTTCTGCTGTGGATTATATTTTTGAACCATCAGAGGCAGAAATCATCAACGAATTGATTCCGAAATCCATCAAATTGTCCATCTTCCGTGCTTTATTAGAGTCCAATGCTTCTGAGCATGGTGCTCGTATGACAGCCATGGATAAGGCGACGGACAACGCCGGTGAATTGATTAAAGCATTGAAATTAGAATACAACCGTTCACGTCAAGCCGCAATTACCAACGAGATCCTTGAGATCGTAGGTGGAGCTGAGGCCTTATCTGCTTAAATCCAATGAAAAAGATCATATTGCTTCTGGTTTTGTCAGTTTTAGGAATGAATGCCCAAGCGCAATCTTTCAAAACTCCGACTCCAAGTCCTACACAAACCATCAAACAAGAGTTTTCTCTTTCATCTGTAGAGATTACTTATTCTCGTCCTGCCCTACGTGGCCGTAAGATTTTTGGTGATATTGTTCCTTTTGGCAAATTATGGAGAGCGGGTGCCAATGCTCCTACCAAAATCACTTTTGGTGAAGATGTGAAAATCATGGGCAAAAGCTTGAAAGCTGGCTCTTACCAATTGATGATTAATCCTACGGAGAAATCTTGGGAGATTATCTTGAATAAAGGAACAGACGGTGTTTTTAATTACCACCCGGAGGAAAATGTATTGACAGTATCCGTACCAACAGCTACTTTGCAATATCCTGTGGAATCTTTGGCCTACCAATTTGAACTAGTTGCCGCTAATAAGATGTTCATACAGATATCTTGGGAAAAGACTTTCGTCTCTATTCCGGTAGAAACAGAGATTGATGCTAAGATTGCTGCTTCCATTGAAAAGGTGATGAGTGCTGATACTAAACCCTATTTTGAATCTGCTTCCTACTATTTTGAGACAGGTCGTGATTTAAACAAGGCTTTGGAATGGGCTACAAAAGCAACGGATTCAAATCCAACAGCTTTTTGGGTATTCCATTTAAAAGCGAAGATTCAAGCGAAAATGGGAGATAAAGCGGGTGCCAAAGCAACGGCTTTGAAATCCATTGAATTGGCGAAAGCCGCAAAAAATGATGATTACGTAGCACTTAATGAGAAATTAATTAAGAGCTTATAAAATAGAATTGCTTAATTTGAAAAAGCCTTTCTTAACAGGAAGGCTTTTTTTAGCTTATATATGGGAGAAGAAAAGGGATATAGTACTGATAAAGAGCAAGAAACCGCCGTCTTAGTGGCCGTGACTACTCAAAAACAAAATGCACAGCAAACGGCCGAGTACTTGGCCGAACTAGCTTTTTTGGCCTCTACCTCAGGGGTTTTGACCTTGCAAAGTTTTACTCAAAAACTAGCCAAGCCAGATAACCGTACCTATGTGGGTAAAGGTAAATTGGATGATGTGATTCGGTATGTGATTGACAAAGATGTAGATATGATCATCTTTGACGATGATTTGTCGCCCTCACAGGTTAGGAACATTGAATACGAGATTTCATTGTGCGGTAAAGAAATGAAAGTTTTGGACCGTAGTTTGTTGATCTTGAACATATTTGCTCAAAGAGCCAAAACGGTACAAGCCAAAACCCAGGTGGAACTGGCGCAGTACCAATATATGTTGCCTCGTTTGACCCGCATGTGGTCTCACCTTTCCAAGCAACGAGGTGGTGTGGGTATGCGTGGTCCTGGTGAAAAGGAATTAGAAACTGACCGTCGTATTGCCAATGACCGCATAGCCTTTTTGAAAGAAAAGTTGGAGGCTATAGACCGACAAACCTATACTCAGCGTAAGAACCGCGACCGCATGGTGCGCGTATCTTTGATGGGATATACCAACGTAGGTAAATCGACATTGATGCAGAAATTGGCCAAGGCCGATGTTTTTGCCGAGAATAAATTATTTGCCACGGTAGACTCCACGGTACGCAAGGTCAGCTGGGAAGGTATTCCTTTCCTTTTAACCGATACCGTAGGATTTATACGCAAACTCCCTACCCTGTTGATTGAATCCTTTAAATCCACCTTGGATGAGGTGAGAGAGGCCGATATACTTTTGCACGTGGTCGACATTTCCCATCCGAATTTTGAGGAGCAGATTGAGATAGTTCAAGGAATTTTGAATGAAATGGGAGCTGGCGATAAGCCAACCATCTTAGTGTTCAACAAGATTGATTTATTCCCGGTAGAAGACGTTTTCTTTGAAGGCGCAGCCTTGAATGAGGATGGAGAACCTGAATTGAGTAAGATGGATCGAGTAACCCAGTTCTTGAAACAAACTCACTGGCAAACCAACCAGCCCAAAACTGTCTTTATCTCTGCCGAGCAAAAGAGCAATTTGAACGAATTGCGTGAAACCGTCATGAACCTAATCAAAGAAAAGCACATGCAAATCTTCCCGAACTGGTTAAGCGGTAATCACTTGATGGGGCATAGTGATGAGTATGTGCCGGAGTAAATATTAATGTAGAATGTAGAATTAGGAATGGAGAATTTATTAATAATTGTAATTTGTGAATTGATTGGAACAGTAAAAAATTAAACAGGCAAGAATTTTTAGTCTTAAATTTTCTACATTCTTCATTCTACATTACAACGTTTTCCCCCTCAACCTCAAGGAATTCGAAATCACTGATACGGAACTGAAGCTCATGGCAAGGGCGGCGAGCATGGGGGATAAAAGCGTGCCAAAGAATGGGTAAAGCACTCCGGTGGCAATGGGGATACCTCATTCAAATATATTAATTAGATCCCCCATCTTCTTTTTATGTATAATAAGTTTCCCCTTTTAGGCCAATAGTTTGGGTAATATTCACTTTGAAAAATGTTAATAGTATTAGCAGATTTTTCAATCAGGTTGTTTTCCAATAAATACATCAAAGCAATAGAAGGGCTTCTTGATTCTCCCAAACTACAATACACAAAAACTTCGTTGCCATTACTCAAATTTTGGTGTATAAAATCCAATGCAGGATTAATCATTGCATCATTTACATACTTTGGGTCATCTCCATCAATCATATTTAAGTAAATAGCATCTTCATCACGTCTGAACAAATAATGTGGGTGACTTGGATCGCAACCCCTACCTTGCCATCCAACAACAGATTGGTGAGTAACAAAACCATTGGCTCGATTCAAGGCACAGACGATTTTCATTCCTTTTTTTTTGGCAATGGAGTATTGTTCTTTTATGCCAACAAATAGCGAAATATCCTTTATTTGAATCATTCTATTTATGAGGTTTTTTGAGGTTTAGTTTTTTGGCAGTACTTTCTATTTGTTTTACAAAGTGTTTCTCTGCTTCTGATAGTTCTTTTTTTGCTTGCTCTTTAAATTTTTCATATTCAGCATTGGCTTTTTTCAAAGCTTGTTGGTGGCTTACTGTCCCTGCGTTTTGTAAAATATTGTTGCCCGTCATTCTCACAAAATCGTCAAGTCGTTCTACCCAGTCTTTCATATACATTGGATTACGATTGAGTGCCTGCAATTCAGCCAATTCTAAATAAGCGGTTACCATTCGATTTAGCACATTAAGTTCATCTTCTTTTAAATAGTTTTTGGCTATTTCAGTCTCCTGTTTGGTTGGCTTATTTCCTTTGATGTGGGTTAAACCTAAATTTGGTTTTTTTGCATCAATGCGTTGGAAAATAATTTCGGCTGCTGTATGTCCGTGTGCTGCCCAGTGCATTTTATTTTGTACTGTTTGGAAAAATTGTATGGACATTTCTAAATTAGGATCATAGTCAATACTGGTTGCATAAATATCCAATACCTTTCGCCAGAATACTTTTTCCGAAGATCGTATATCCCGAATACGAGCCAAAAGTTCTTCAAAGTAGTTACCTCCACCTGCTTGTTTCAGCAATTCATCGTTCATTGTAAATCCTTTGACAATGTATTCACGAAGCCTTGCCGTAGCCCATTGGCGAAACTTTGTACCCTGATGGCTTTTTACTCGGTAGCCCACAGAAATAATCACATCAAGATTATAATAATTGGTAGGTTTTGTAGAAAAATCGGAAATTCCGATTTTTCTCATAGACGATTGCCTTTCAAGTTCTTTTTCTTCGTAAATATTTAAAATATGCTCATTTATAGTTGAACGGGATTTTTGAAACAATTCAGCAATTTGGTCAATGGTTAGCCAAACTGTTTCATCCTCCAAACGAGTTTCAATTTTGGTATTCCCGTCTTCGGTTTGGTATATGATTATTTTACTTTCTTCCATTTCATGAGTATTTTGATTTAAATCGTCTTCCTGATATTCGGAAAATGATAATAAAAATTCGCTCTATTTACTTAATAGTTCTCTAATTTACATTTTTAAGCCTGCGAGTTGCATAGAAAATAGTTCATTTATCACCCCATCTAAAACTAAACTCTATTTACAACACCTTCCCTTTCAACCTAAGTGAATTCGAAATCACCGATACGGAACTGAAGCTCATAGCAAGGGCGGCGAGCATGGGGGATAAAAGTGTACCAAAGAATGGGTAAAGAACTCCGGCGGCAATGGGAATACCCAGTACATTGTAACCTAAGGCAAAGAATAAGTTTTCTTTGATGTTTCGGATGACCATCTGGCTTAGTTTTCTGGCTTTGGCAATATCCCGTAAATCTCCCTTGATTAAGGTTATTTCGGCACTTTCTATGGCTACGTCGGTACCAGTACCCATAGCTATGCCAATATCTGCCTGAGATAAAGCCGGGGCGTCATTGATTCCATCTCCTGCCATGGCTACTTTTTTGCCTTCGGCCTGTAAACGTACGATTTCATCCAGTTTTGACTGTGGCAACATCTGTGCTTTCCAAGCATCTAAACCCAATTTCTTACCTACCAAATCCGCTGTTTCTTGGTTGTCGCCCGTCAGCATGATTACCTGTAAACCTTCTGCTTGCAAGTCTTGAATGGCTTCCTGACTAGATTCTTTGATTTTATCACTAATCACCAAGGCTACTTGGGCCTCCTTTTCATCCGCAAAATAGGAAATCGTTTTGCCCTGTTTTTGCTCCGCTATCACTTGCTTAAATAAATCCACAGGAATATTGATGCCTCGTTCTTCCATCAGTTTTTGGTTGCCAATGGCATAGGTCTTTCCCTCTATTTGTCCCAAAACTCCTTTGCCCAATAAGGCTTCAAATTGGTTGACTTTGACAGGGCTTATCCCTAAATTCTTGGCAAAAACCACACTGGCTTTGGCCAAAGGGTGCTCGCTCAAGACATTCAAAGAAAGGATTTTTTGCCAAACTTCTTTCTCGATAATCTCCTCAGAACTAACCAACATTTTCTCCAAGGAAGGTTTCCCTTCTGTCACGGTACCTGTCTTGTCAATAATCACCACATTCACCTCTGCCAATTTCTCCAAAGCTTCGGCATTCTTAATCAAAATCCCGTTTTGAGCCCCCTTCCCTACTCCAACCATCACCGACATCGGTGTGGCTAAACCCAGCGCACATGGACAAGCGATAATCAAGACCGCAATGGCATTGACAAAGGCAAAAGTATAGGCGTTTTCATCGGCCAACAGAGCCCAAGCTATAAAAGTAAGCAACGAAGAAAGTACCACTGCAGGCACAAAATAAGAAGAAATAGTATCCGCCATTTTTTGGATGGGTGCTTTGGAACTACTAGCCTGATGGACCAAATCGATGATTTGAGCCAATAAAGTCTCAGCCCCCACCTTATCCGTTTGCATGATAAAACTGGTATTCCCATTAATAGAACCCGCCCGCACGACATCTCCCACTTGCTTGTCAACTGGTATCGGCTCCCCAGAAATCATGGACTCATCGATGGAAGCATGTCCTTCCTGAATATGCCCGTCGACCGGAATCTTCTCCCCCGGTTTTACTCGAATTAAATCAAGTTTTTGTATTTGGTCAATTGGCACAATCATTTCCTTGCCATCCTTTAAAAGAGTTGCCTCGTTTGGCACCAATTTCAATAGTTCCCGAATGGCGGCATTAGTCTTACCATGGGCGCGGGCCTCTAGGACTTGTCCCAAAAGCACCAAGGTTAAAATTACGGTAGCCGCTTCAAAATACACATAGACCGTTCCGTGGTGAGAATGAAATTGATGCGGAAAAATAGAAGGAAAAACCAGCGCAATTACCGAAAATAACCAGGCCGCACCAGCACCAATACCAATTAGGGTAAACATATTAAAATGCCGACTTATCAAGGATTGCCAAGCACGTTCAAAGAACATCCACGTGGCATAAAAGACGACTGGAATCGACAAGACCAATTCCACCCAATTCCAAGTTGTCATGGAAGCCCATTGGAACAAAGGATTCCCAGGAATCATGTCCGTCATGGAAATGATGAAAATGGGTAAGGTGAAAGCGATAGCTATTTTTAGTTTGAACAGTAGCTTTTGATAGGTACTATTTTCATCCTCTGTGCTGCCCGCTTGAGCGACTAAATCCATACCACAAACAGGGCAAGAACCGGGTTTATCATAGGTTTTATCTCCTTCACAATGCATGGGGCAATAGTACAAAGCCCCTTGAATAGCGACAGGTTTAGGCTTAGCCATCATGGGCTGCGGACTTTGCCCAATGTGGTAATTGCCTCCACTGGCTTGCAGTGCCTTTTCAAAGACCTCCGTGGAAATATGATGTTCCATCTCAATGGTCGCTTCTGCTTTTTCTAAGTTGACAGTTGCCACAGCTCCTTCGACAGAGTTGAGTGCTTTCTCCACGTGGCTCCGGCAGCCTTGGCAAGTCATTCCGGATATGGGGTAGGTGTGTTTCATGACAGGGTAGAATGTAGAATTAGGAATGTAGAATTTTGCATGAAGGATAAAACAACAAAACAAAATTCAGGTACTAAGCATTCAAATATAAGCAAGAATTTTGCGGTAAAATGATTAATAAAAATCTAGGCTCCTAAGATTCGTTGGGATTAACCGTTCAATTTAGTATGGAAAATGTAGCATGTAGAATTTTTGATAGAAAATACCGTCGTGCAGCCCTGCGAAATGTGATGAAAGCAGCGGTAGTAATTAGTTAATAGGGTTTTGTTATTAGTGTTTAGCATGTGTAAAATGCTATTGTTTGCGAATAATGTTGGCTGAGGTTCTCGATGTTGGCTGAGGCTCTCGATGTTGGCTGAGGTTCTCGAAGTTGGCTGAGGCTCTCGAAGCCAACATTTAACATGAGATTGCAAATCCCTATTATCTGTCATTCGACATGACCATGCGGTTAAACCTCTCAATGTAGAATGTAGAATGTAAAATGTAGAATGTAAAATTAAGAATGTAGATTTTTTGATAGAAAATACCGTCGTGCAGCCCTGCGAAATGTGATGAACGCAGCGGTAGACGAGGTTTTGACCTCAGCATGGGCGATGTGCGTCGGCGTCAAAAATATAGGCGATAGCGAAGTGAATCACGGTTCCGCAAAGCGGAATTCGCTTTGGCTGGACGACAAAAAAAGAAGTTTTTTTGTTTCTTTTTTTTCAAAAAAAGAAATGCCTTAGTAATTAATTTAACTTATAAAGGATGATCTCTTCCATTTTATAAGCAATCACATTTTCTTACTTTAACGTTCTTTGGAATTTCTTTTTTTCATAAAAAAAGAAACAAAAAAAACATAAAAAATACGGTTAATCCTAAGACGAATTCCGCATACGCGGAACCGATGTTCTCTCCGCATACGGCTTTAATCTTTGACGCTTACACTCAGGCCCACGCACGGGGTCAAATATCCGCCTGCCGCTTCGCTCATGCTACGTTCCCATCTTTCGTTGGATTAACCGGAAATTTTAGAATGGAAAATGTAGAATGTAGAATTGAATAATCTCCATTTATAACCTATAATTTATCATTTCATAGTGGCCCCAGCGGGAATCGAGTCGAACGCGACCCCGGCACATCAAACGTTTAGGTAATAAATTTGATTTGTTGGAAGGATATTCATAGAGATAGGTTTTTACCCAAGTAAAAGATTAATCAATGCTACAAGATTAGGAAACTCCTCATCAAATATTATCAAGATTTTTGTTCTAAAATGATTAATTTGCAAGCCTAATTTTGGCGCCATAGTTCAACGGATAGAATAGACGTTTCCTAAACGTTAGATGTGGGTTCGATTCCCGCTGGGGCCACTATGATATGTTAAATTATAGGTTATAATTTATAAATGAGGTATTGTTCGCAATTCTACCTTATTCATTTTAGATTCTACATTGTAATCCCAACGAAAGATTGGAACGAAGCTTGAGCGAAGTGGCAGGCGGATATTTGACCCTGCGCATAGGCCATGTGCGATGGAGTCAAAGATTAAAGCCGTAAGCGGAGAGATAATCGGTTCCGCATAGCGGAATTCGTCTTAGTATTAACCGTATTTTTTATGTTTTTTTTGTTTCTTTTTTTTCAAAAAAAGAAATACCACGAAAATGTTTATTCCAGAAATGCTAATGAAATAAAGAAAATAAAACAAATTTACAATTAACCATTTACCATTTTATCAATTACTGAGGTCTTTCTTTTTTTGAAAAAAAAGAAAGAAAAAAACTTCTTTTTTTGTCGTTCAGCCAAGGCGAATTCCGCTTTGCGGAACCGTGATTCACTTCGCTAACGCCTATATTTTTGACGCCAACGCACATCGCCAATGCTGAGGTCAAAACCTCGTCTACCGCTGCGTTCATCACCTTTCGCAGGGCTGCACGACGGTATGTTCTATCAAAAATTCTACATTCTTCATTTTAAATTCTACATTGAACTGTTAATCCCAACGAAAGATTGGAACGAAGCTTGAGCGAAGCGGAAGGCGGATATTTGACCCTGCGCATAGGCCATGTGCGGCATTAGCGTCAAAGATTAAAGCCGTATGCGGAGAGACAATCGGTTCCGCATAGCGGAATTCGTCTTAGGATTAACCGTATTTCTTCTGTTTTTTTTGTTTCTTTTTTTTCAAAAAAAGAAATACCTTATGAATTAAATCTTCAGTAAAGCTATTTTGTAGGCCTCTTTCTTAATGTTTCAAAATAACACTACGTTTCAGCATATACTAATACCTTTTCATTTTTTGTAAAAAAGGAACAAAATAATACTTGTTTTTCTAAGCTAAAACCTATCAAAATAAAAAAATTCTAAATGAAAAAATCATTTCTTTTTGGTATTAGCGTCCTATTTAGCCTTTCATTTGGACTAATAGCTCAAGAGAAAATTGAACGCTGGAATCGAGTGGAATTATCATTTCAGACCATATTTAAAGGAAATGGATTTCAAGATGTGGAATTCAAAGCCATATTTGTTCACCAAGATACAACGCTAACCGTTTCTGGTTTTTATGATGGCGACAATCATTTCAAACTACGATTCATGCCCACTCGATTAGGAACTTGGAAATATAGCACCCAAAGTAATGTCCCCGGATTAGCTAAAAAAACAGGTACTGTGCAATGTATTGCCCCTTCGACTAAAAATCATGGTATAGTAGGCACTAATGGTTCACTACATTTTAGTTATGCTGATGGCAAGGTCTATTACCCTTTTGGAACTACAGCATATGCCTGGAATCACATGGGTGCTGAATTGCAACAATTGACGTTGAACTCCCTACAAAAATCAGGATTCAATAAAATACGGATGTGTGTTTTTCCCAAAAACTATGATTTGGTCAAAGAAGAACCCAGTCTTTACCCCTTTGTCCTGCAAGAAACCAAACGCGATGCTCAAGGAAATGAAGTGAAAATTTGGGATTATACTCAGTTTAATCCAGCCTTTTTTCAACAATTGGAAAAACAAATTGATGCTTTGCAAAACATGGGAATCGAAGCGGATTTGATACTTTTTCATCCCTACGATAAAGGTAGATGGGGATTTGATGCCATGCCCAAGGAAGTCAATATTCGCTATATTCAGTATCTGTTGGCTCGCATCTCATCTTTTAGAAATGTCTGGTGGTCCATGGCCAATGAGTGGGATTATGTCAAATCTAAAACGATTGCGGACTGGGATGAATTAACAAAAACAGTGGTCAAAGCAGACCCTTACCGTCATTTATGTTCCATTCATGGAGCTACAGCCTCTTATTATGATTATTGGAAACCTGAATTTAGCCACGTGAGCGTACAAGATGAGTCGCCCGTTCAAAGTCCCAATTCCGCTGCTATGCTTCGAAATGTTTATCATAAGCCAATCGTCTTGGATGAAGTTGGCTATGAGGGCAATCTTACATCACGCTGGGGTCGTTATAGTCCTGAAACGATGACACATTTGATCTGGAACGGAGTCGTCGGGGGTACCTATGTGACTCATGGGGAATCCTATATGTTCAAGGACCACCGAGATACGATATTCTGGGCCAAAGGAGGGAAATTCAACGGGGAAAGTTGGAAAAGAGTGGGCTTTCTAAAGCAAATCTTGGAAGAAGGTCCTGGCCCTATGAGTTTGTCGGATGTATCTCGCGACAATGTTACATCGTCGGGCGGTAAGGGTCATTATTTAGTTTATTTTGGCAAACAAATTCAAGATTATTGGATGTTTAATTTACCGATCAATAACGGAGCCTTTGGTAAATTGACTGC
Source organism: Aquirufa salirivi (assembly GCF_045310485.1). Lineage (NCBI taxonomy): Bacteria > Pseudomonadati > Bacteroidota > Cytophagia > Cytophagales > Flectobacillaceae > Aquirufa > Aquirufa salirivi. The sequence continues at coordinate 7,576 of NZ_JBEWZH010000006.1, read as the reverse complement.
TGGAACTCGTTTTAAGGTAGATATTATTGATACCTATGGCATGACGATACAGACTTTGCCCGAGATCTTTGAAACAGAAAAAGAAAGAGATTACCGCTTTTTCGATAAGGATTACAAGAAAATCAGGTTACCAGAAAAACCCTATTTGGCATTAAGGATTAGAGAAATCCGATAAAGAAAACGAAAATTACTTGGCATATTGTAATTAAGAAAGTATTAAGAATCTTTGACAAGGATAATTTTTTAGTTAAAAAAAGATAAATTGAGTTTTCAATCTAAACCTCTATGTCAAAAAAAGAACAGCTATCCCTTAGCAGAAGAAATTTCATACAACAAGTTTCTTTTGCCTCCATATTTTTACTTTCTGGACAAGTAAAGGCATTAAGTGCTAGTGAAGTCGAGGCGTATCGTAAGAAAGTAAAATTACGTTTTATCGTAGCCTCTGACATACATTATGGTCAGCCGAACACCGCTTTTGAAGAAATGTTGGACAAGGCCATTGCACAAATCAACCAGTTCCATGCAGAAAATCCATTGGATTTCTGTGTCATGAACGGGGATATCGTTCACGATGATAAGACTTGGATGCCCAAAGCCAAACTGAAAATAGACGGATTAAAAATGCCTTATTATGTTACCCGAGGTAACCATGATTTAGTGAGTCCAGAATACTGGAAAGATATTTGGGGAACACCATTGAATCACCAAGTAGTACATAAAAAAGTAGGAATTTTATTAGGTGACACATCCAATGAGCAGGGCAAGTACCTTTGCCCAGATTTAACTTGGTTGAAAGAGCAATTAGATGCGCATAAAAAGTACAAGCAGGTTTTAGTGTTTTTGCATATCCCTCAGGCCAAGTGGACCAAGCATGGGATTGACCATCCCGAGTTTTTTGATTTGTTGAAAAATTACCCGAATGTGAAGGCTGCCTTTCATGGACATGAGCATGATCAAGATGGGGTAAAAATGATGAACAATACTCCGTTTTTATTTGATTCCCATATTGGGGGGAATTGGGGTACTCCGTATAAAGGTTACCGTGTGGGAGAAGTATTGAATGATGGTACATTAATCACTTACATGATGAATCCTGAAGTAAAAATGGAGGAATTAAGCTTCTAAACGCCAGGATTAAACCGTGTTTTCACGCAGGAAAATAGCGAAACTCCTAACGCTGTCAGGGTTCGAAACCCTGCCAGCGTTGCGGGAGCAGGTTTAATCAGCCGTTTAACGAATGAGATTTCATATAAATTGTCCAAGAAATTGATATTCCATTTCCTGAAAATAGAAAAATAAACAAGTATGGGTTCTAAAAAAAAGCCGAGCAGTATAACCGCTCGACTTTCTACATTTAATAAACCACTTAAGATTCTATTTTTTTAATCGATTGACATATAAAAAGGAAGAAATCGTAGGCCGAAGACCCTTGAAGTCAATCAGATAAAAATAAATACCATCCACAATTTTACCGTCAATAAGCATAAGACTCTCCATATTGGGGGATTGTCCATCCCAATTATTTTGGTAATTATCTGTTTCATATACCAGATTACCCCATCGATTAAAAATACTCAAATGATGGTCAGGCAAAGACTTTATTCCGGGTATGACAAAGTAATCATTCACTCCGTCGCCATTCGGAGAAAATCCACTGGTTAAATACGTATCACAGATATCTGCATCTAATTGATTAGGGATTCCATCTTGATCACAGTCTGGAAGTGCCCCAAAATTTAAGTCATTTTCTAATAAATCCGCTAAGCCATCGCCATCATCATCGGCATCCAAATAATTATACATTCCATCGGCATCCGTATCTAGAGGATTTGAAGGGTCTGGCCCAACTTCCTCCGTATCGATTATGCCATTATTATCAGAATCTATATCCAAATAATTTGGCTTACCATCTCCATCCGTATCAACTGGATTTAATGGATTTTTTCCTAATTCCACGGTATCAGGAATTCTATCTCCATCTGAATCTAAATCTCGGTAATCGGGTAATCCATCTTGATCGGTGTCAAGTGGATTATTCACATCTTTTCCTACTTCCAAACGGTCTAGAATGGTATCATTATCCGAATCTACATCCAAATAATCGGCAAATCCATCTTGATCCGTATCTGCTGGGCCAGCCAAAGCCGGTTTTGCTTCAACTTTGTCGGGTATTGTATCGTTATCCGAATCTACATCCATGTAATTGGGAATACCATCTACATCAAAATCAGCTGGAATTTCTGGATTTAATCCTGCTTCTAGGGCATCTAAAATACTATCCGCATCTGAATCAACGTCTTGAAAATTAGGCAAACCATCCTGATCTGTATCCAAAGGCTTGAGCGGATTAGGGCCAGCTTCCAACAAATCAGCAATACCATCCCCATCCGAGTCTAAGTCTATATAATCTGCCTTGCCATCCGCATCGCTATCCACGGGCTTATCCCCTTTGAAAATCACCTCGATTTGATCTGGGATTCCGTCATTATCAGCATCTGCATCTAGGTAATCTGCTTTCCCATCTGAATCGGTATCTAGGGGTTTTGCTTTGTTCTGACCTACTTCTATTTGATCCGGAATACTGTCTGCATCGGAATCGACATCACGATAATTGGCGATTCCGTCTAAATCAGTATCGAGTGGGAGAAGCGGGTTTTCTCCCACTTCGATTTGATCTGTAATAGCATCATTATCTGAATCCAAATCCAAAATATCAGCTATACCATCCGTATCGGTATCAACAGGTTTCAAGGGATTGGCTCCCGCTTCTAGCTTATCTGAAATACTGTCTCCATCAGAATCTGTATCTTGAAAATCGGCTATACCATCCTGATCTGAGTCTTGAGGATTTGCATTGGCTCCTTTTTCTATTGCATCGGGAATACCATCGCCATCAGCATCCTGATCCAAATAATCGGGTTGACCATCCGCATCTGTATCCACTGGTTGTAATGGATTTTTACCTAGTTCTCTAACATCTGAAATTCCATCACCATCCGCATCTAAATCGAGGTAGTTTGGTATTCCATCTTGGTCAGTATCCCATGGTAAGTTAGGATTTGGGCCAACTTCCACTCGATCAGATAAACCGTCATTATCTGAATCCACATCTTCAAAATCAGCTATTCCGTCAAAATCGCTATCTCTAGGATGTTCGAAATTTCCTGCTTCTAATGTATCAGGTATACCGTCATTGTCGGAATCCAAATCTCTGAAATTAGGAGTAGCATCTCCGTCCACATCCGCTCCCAATTCCACACGATCGGGTATTTGATCATTATCTGAATCCAGATCAAGGAAATCAGGCGTGCCGTCTTTATCGGTATCTATTAGGGTTACAAACTGCCCTCGATCATCCCATCCATCACCTTGATCATCTTGTTTGGATAGACAAGTAGTACATTTATTTTTACCTTCCCAAGCATCGGGAATACCATCATTATCTGAATCATCATCTACGTAATTGGGCTTACCGTCCAGGTCATTGTCGCCATCTCGTTCATCACTGTCACCCAACCAATCTCCGTCTGAATCTAGATCTAGAAAATCAGGAATACCGTCATGATCCGTATCTCCCCCACCCTCAAGTACATCTAATAGCGAATCATTATCGGAATCTTTATCCACGAAATCGACTAAGCCATCTTGGTCGGTATCATTGGGTAATTCGGTATTATTACCTACTTCATAGGTGTCTAATAATCCATCTTGATCCCGATCGCCTGAATACATGATAATGGCATTGCTGGTGCCTGATATATTGTTCAGGGTTCTGGTAAAGGTAAAAGTTCCCAACCCTTCTTTACCTGTAAACTTTAATCCCAATCGGGTTAAATTGGCTACACCACCGACAAAATCACCCGCTCGATTCAATACATTGACTCCTGACAAACCCGTGATGGTTCCGTTTAAACTGGTTATAACTCGGACATTATTTACTGAGGTTCCAGCATTATAATTGGTAATGACATTGCCGTAAATATCTAAAGCCGTGACAGTATTTTCTCCAATAAATGATTCTCCTGAGGTCTGAGGACTGTATAGTTGGGCTTTGAAGCGGCCCAAAGTAGGATTAGGGTTGATTCTAACCAATAATTTATCTGAAATATTGGTTGAAGAAATTGTACCATCAGTAGCAGAAATATAAAACTCCTCTACTTTATAAAAAACTGAGGGAATACCCGAACTTGGTGACTGGGCATTGGCAAATAATAAAGTATTTACTTCACCTATATTGCGATCATTAATTTGAGGGATCTGGCCTGTATTGGCAGGACTTGCACTAGCAGAAAAAGTGATGGATTTATTACCTCGATAATATTCAGCTGGATTACCATCCAAATCGATAGCTTTGATAAGTATTCCAATATCTAATCCTGCAAATCGAGAAGAAATAGAAGTTCCAGAAGTAGAGACTACTACTTTTAAACTTGCCCCATCTCCTCCTCTATAATACATGGGAATAGCATTGTATACATTTTGATTATTGTATAAACCAACAACTAAATTTCCAATAACGTCGACTTTACCAGCATAAACCATTCCTATGGTTGTTAAATCAGCTATTCCATGGACAAAATCTGATTTCAAGTTCAATATATTTGAACCAGAGGCTCTAACAAATGTTCCTGGTAAATTGGAAAGTCTTATGAATACAGGTTCCACACTTGCATCAAAATCTACAATAGTATTATAATACCTATCCACAGCCTTCACTAAATTTCTCCCCAAAAAGGGAATTCGATTAAACTGTTCTTGACTAATATAAAGTCGAAAATTATTAAAATTATCGGGGGACACATTGACTTGAAGTTGATCCGATCCCGAGGATACTATTCCCGAATTTGTATCTGTAACAGTTATTGTTGCATTTTCAACTTTATATAAGGTTAAAGACAAAGTAGCCATTCCATTTACAAAAATGCCGCTAAATTCCGTTGATCCCAAAATTTCTTCATTCACTGTTGGTTTTAGATCCGCTAATACTATAACCTTTCCACCTGGCCTTATTAATTCACTGGAATCAACCTCAAAAACGGTACTTGCTCCAGAAAAATAAAGGTTTTTTGTACCTGTATAGCTCACATCAACATTCCCGTTATCATCTAATGCCGTGATGGTGATATCTTGGCTAGTTCCAGCAATTTGCTGAGCTTCTCCTGTTATTTTTAAGCGGGTAGCCGTACTTACATATTTAGTAGACAAGCCAGTGTTTAGATTATTTCTAGGGGATTCCACTTTTTGTTTCCATTCCTTTGGCGGAATTAAGGCATGTGATCCATTATCATGAATCCTTTCTGCTTTAGCCCCAAGGCTTAAGAAAATCAATGGAATACATACACAAAAGAAGAATGAAAAACTTGTCTTAGGCGAATGGCCTAAAAAGCCTATGGCTTTTTGATGGGTAGGATGATTAGAACACATTTTTTATGTGCACAAACTTAATACCCAAATGCTTGGGTGTTTAGTCTGGCTATTAGTGGTTAGAATGAGCAATTATTCATTGCTCCACAAATATCTAAAGATTGATAGAATAATACTTATTAAATGGTTAAAAATTTGTTCTCGTTTTTATAGGAATTTTTAGGTCAATTTTAGCCCAATAAAAAAGTCGAAACTTAAAAAGTCCCGACTTTCTGCAATCCGTGTTCTAATGTTTTTGAGGTTTCCCTCTTATTGAATTGATGTATAGGACATCATTTCAATCTCTTTATTTATCCAATCTGTTCACATAAATGAATGATTGAATATTTGGTTTCGCTCCTTTGAAGTCGATGATGTAGAAATAAACACCATCGGTAATTGTACCTTCACCTTGAACGGCACCTACACCTTTAGGTATTTCTCCACCCCAATCATTTTTATAATTGTCGGTTTCGTAAACAATATTACCCCAACGGTTAAAGATGCTTAAGTGGTGGCTTGGCATACTCATGATGCCAGGAATCACAAATTTATCGTTGACACCATCCCCATTTGGAGAGAAACCTTGCGTCACAAACGGTTCGCAAATATCCTTATCCTTACTATTAGGTATACCATCTTTATCGCAATCTGGTAATGCACCGTAGTTCAAATCATCTTCCAACTTATCTGGGATACTATCTCCGTCATCATCTGGATCTTTGTAATCAGGTACTCCGTCTCCATCCGTATCAATTGGACGCAATGGATCTGGACCCACTTCTTCTTTATCAGAGATTCCGTTATTGTCTGAGTCTACATCGCGGTAATCGGCTAAACCATCGCCATCGGTATCATCTGGGATATTTGGATTAAGCCCTGCTTCCATCTTATCTGGAATACCATCAGCATCAGAATCCAAATCGCGGAAATCATACATACCGTCTTTATCCGTGTCTACTGGTCTATTCGGATCAGAACCAACCTCCACTTTATCAGGTATGGTATCTCCATCGGTATCTAGATCTAAGTAATCTGGCAAGCCATCTTTATCGGTATCTACTGGAACTTTAGGGCTATCACCTGCCTCTATTTTATCCGAAATGGTATCATTGTCAGAGTCCGTATCCGTATAGTTTGCTTTACCGTCTTTATCAGTATCCACTGGAATCATTGGATCCTTGCCCGCTTCTACACTATCCGGTATACCGTCGTTATCAGCATCTAATTCACGGTAATCTGGCACTAAATCACCGTCTGAATCCTGTGGTTTCAATGGGTCAGCGCCTGCTTCCATGAAATCTGGGATACCGTCATTATCTGAATCTGTATCACGGTAATCGTATTTAGGAGTACCATCTGCCAGTACATCTCCATCCGTATTCAAAGGATTGTTCACATCTGTACCAACCTCAATACGATCTAGCATACCATCGTTATCCGAATCAATGTCGCGGTAATCTGGTAATAAATCTCCATCAGAATCCAAAGGCACTAATGGTACTTTTCCTGCTTCTATGCTATCTGGTATCGTGTCATTATCTGAATCGACATCCAACATATCCGCAAGACCATCTTTATCTGTATCCACTGGAGCTCCGTTAATGATACCTACTTCCACGCCATCTGGCATGGTGTCATTATCTGAATCCACATCACGGAAATCGGCTAAACCATCATTATCTGAATCTCTAGGCATGTTTGGATTTGGTCCAACTTCCATTTTATCAGAAACTGTATCGTTATCAGAATCGGTATCTTGGAAGTCATATTTTCCATCTTTATCCGAATCCAAAGGTTTCCATACGTCGCTACCTACTTCCACTTTGTCTGGAATGCTGTCATTATCCGCATCCAATTCTAACATATCTGGAATGCCATCGCCATCCGTATCCACTGGTTTTGATAGATCTTTTCCTGCTTCAATAGCGTCTGGAACACCATCACCATCCGAATCTGTATCCTCAAAGTTTTTCAAGCCATCCCCATCCGTATCCCATGGTTTAGTGCAATCTCCTACTTCAACGATATCTAAAATTCCATCTCCGTCTGAATCTGTATCACGGAAGTTGGCCAATTTATCTTGATCCCAATCTGCTCCACCTTCTACTCCATCACGGATGCAGTCATTGTCTGAATCTAAGTCCAAGAAGTCGGGTGATCCATCCTTGTC
>NZ_JBEWZH010000005.1:0-273492 GCF_045310485.1 Aquirufa salirivi | reverse complement strand
CCATCACCACCGTGGCGGGGGCTGCGAGTAAGTACCTCGTTACTTCTTCGTCTTCTTCTCCTGTGGCGGGTGCTACTGTAACCATCTCGGCTCAGTTAGCCGATGCCAATGACAATCCAGTTGCTACCTCAGGACAAACCGTGACTTGGACCAAGTCCAATGCCAACGGTAGTTTTGCTTCTGCTACTTCAACAACTAATGGAAGTGGTATTGCTACTGTTGTGTTCACTTCGCATACCGTTGCAGGTACTGCCACTACCGTGACAGCTACTACTTCGGCTATTTCTGGAACATCTTCTACCATCACCACCGTGGCGGGGACTGCTAGTAAGTACCTCGTTACTTCTTCGTCTTCTTCTCCTGTGGCGGGGGCTACTGTAACCATCTCGGCTCAGTTAGCCGATGCCAATGACAATCCAGTTGCTACCTCAGGACAAACCGTTACTTGGACCAAGTCCAATGCCAACGGTAGTTTTGCTTCGGCTACCTCAACCACCAATGGAAGTGGTATTGCTACCGTTGTGTTCACTTCGCATACCGTTGCAGGTACTGCCACTACTGTGACAGCTACTACTTCGGCTATTTCTGGAACATCTTCTACCATCACCACCGTGGCGGGGACTGCTAGTAAGTACCTCGTTACTTCTTCGTCTTCTTCTCCTGTGGCAGGTGCTACTGTAACCATCTCGGCTCAGTTAGCCGATGCCAATGACAATCCAGTTGCTACTTCAGGACAAACCGTGACTTGGACCAAGTCCAACGCCAACGGTAGTTTTGCTTCGGCTACTTCAACCACCAATGGAAGTGGTATTGCTACTGTTGTGTTCACTTCGCATACCGTTGCAGGTACTGCCACTACCGTGACAGCTACTACTTCGGCTATTTCAGGAACATCTTCTACCATCACCTCCGTGGCGGGGGCTGCTAGTAAGTACCTCGTTACTTCTACATCTTCTTCTCCTGTGGCTGGGGCTACTGTAACCATCTCGGCTCAGTTAGCCGATGCCAATGACAATCCAGTTGCTACTTCAGGACAAACCGTGACTTGGACCAAGTCCAACGCCAACGGTAGTTTTGCTTCGGCTACCTCAACAACTAATGGAAGTGGTATTGCTACCGTTGTGTTCACTTCGCATACTGTTGCAGGTACTGCCACGACTGTGACAGCTACTACTTCGGCTATTTCTGGAACATCTTCTACCATCACCACTGTGGCGGGGACTGCTAGTAAGTACCTCGTTACTTCTTCGTCTTCTTCTCCTGTGGCGGGGGCTACCGTAACCATCTCGGCTCAGTTAGCCGATGCCAATGACAATCCAGTTGCTACTTCAGGACAAACCGTTACTTGGACCAAGTCCAATGCCAACGGTAGTTTTGCTTCGGCTACCTCAACCACCAATGGAAGTGGTATTGCTACCGTTGTGTTCACTTCGCATACCGTTGCAGGTACTGCCACTACTGTGACAGCTACTACTTCGGCTATTTCTGGAACATCTTCTACCATCACCACCGTGGCGGGGACTGCGAGTAAGTACCTCGTTACTTCTTCGTCTTCTTCTCCTGTGGCAGGTGCTACTGTAACCATCTCGGCTCAGTTAGCCGATGCCAATGACAATCCAGTTGCTACCTCAGGACAAACCGTGACTTGGACCAAGTCCAATGCCAACGGTAGTTTTGCTTCTGCTACTTCAACAACTAATGGAAGTGGTATTGCTACTGTTGTGTTCACTTCGCATACCGTTGCAGGTACTGCCACTACCGTGACAGCTACTACTTCGGCTATTTCTGGAACATCTTCTACCATCACCACCGTGGCGGGGACTGCTAGTAAGTACCTCGTTACTTCTTCGTCTTCGTCTCCTGTGGCGGGTGCTACTGTAACCATCTCGGCTCAGTTAGCCGATGCCAATGACAATCCAGTTGCTACCTCAGGACAAACCGTTACTTGGACCAAGTCCAATGCCAACGGTAGTTTTGCTTCGGCTACTTCAACAACTAATGGAAGTGGTATTGCTACTGTTGTGTTCACTTCGCATACCGTTGCAGGTACTGCCACTACTGTGACAGCTACTACTTCGGCTATTTCAGGAACTTCAGGAACTATTAACACCGTTGTAGGGGCTGCTTCTAAATACTTGGTGACAAGTAGTAATTATGCTCCCGTTGTTGGTGGAACAGCCACCATTACCGCACAATTAGTGGATGCCAATAATAACCCAGTTAGCACAGCAAATCAAACGATTACTTGGTCAAAAAGTAATGCCAATGGTTCATTCTCATCAGCTACTAGCACGACGAATGGAAGTGGTATAGCAACTGTGACATTTACCGCACATACAGTCGCGAATACCTCTACAACTATTACGGCAACAGATAATAACACTTTAACAGGTACTACTCCAACGATTACATCCGATGCAAGTGGAGCAACAAAACTAGTGGTATCCAATATTGCAGGTCAAACGGCTGGTACTGCTTTTGCTGTAACTGTTACATTAACAGATGTCAATGGAAATGCCGTCAATGCATCGGCTAATGGTACCGTAACATTAACTTTAAAAACAGGTACAGGTACCTTAGGTGGTACTCTAACAGGAACTATCACTTCTGGTACAAGCGCAGTAACCATTTCTGGAGTAACCTACACGAAAGCAGAAACAGGGGTTGTCTTAACAGCTACGGGTTCAGTTGCTGGTAATGTCAATGGTAAAACTGGTGATTCCAATGCCTTCAACGTGGTTGCTGGCGTAGGTTCTAAATACTTAGTTACTAGTTCTTCTGCCTCTCCAACCGCTGGAGGCACCGTGACAATCACAGCCCAATTAGTCGATGATAATAATAACCCCGTTACTACACTAGGTAAAACAATTACTTGGTCGAAAAGTAATGCCAATGGTTCATTCTCATCAGCAACGAGCACCACAGATGCGAATGGAATAGCTACGGTAACTTTCACCTCACATTCCGTTGCGGGTACGGCCACTACTATTACAGCAACAGACAATAACAACCTAACTGGTACCACGCCAACGATTACATCTGGCTCAGGTGGTGCTACCAAATTGGTGGTTTCCACGATTGCTGGTCAAACAGCTGGAACAGCCTTTGCGGTAACGGTAACATTAACAGATGACAATGGCAATGCTGTTAATGCAACGACAGATGGTACCGTGACATTAACTCGTAAAACAGGTACGGGCACCTTAGGTGGTACTTTAACTGGAACGATTACCAGTGGTTCTAGTGCTGTTACCATTACAGGAGTAACATATACCAAAGCAGAAACAGGAGTAGTTTTAACAGCTACTGGTTCAGGCTCAGGAAACGTTGCAAGTAAATTAGGTGACTCTAATGCCTTTAACGTAGTGCCTGGTGCAGCTGACGCTACCGCTTCTACCTTAACTCCTACCTCAGCAAATATTGTGGCAGATGGTTCTACTACTCAAGTTTTAGTAGTTACTGCCAAAGATGCTAATGGTAATAACTTAACTGCAGGTGGTGCTACGGTGACCATCACCAAATCGTCGGGTACGGGTTCCATTGGGTCTGTAACGGATAACGGGAATGCTACCTATTCGGCTACCCTTACTTCACCAACTGCCGTTGGCTCGGGTGTCTTTGTGGCTACCTTAGGTGGATCTCAAGTGAAAAGTGGAACAGGTTCACAAACCCAATCAACAGTTAGCTATGTTGCAGGTACAGCTAGCAAATTAGTGGTTTCTTCGATCCCTCAGCAAACTGCTGGTACTGCATTCGCTGTAACAGTTACTTTAACTGACGTAAATGGTAACCCTGTCAATGCAACGGCTAATGGAACTATTACTTTAAGTTTAAAAACGGGAACAAGTACTTTGGGCGGAACTCTAACAGGTACCATGACCAGTGGTTCTAGTGCTGTTACCATCTCGGGAGTAACCTATACCAAAGCAGAAACAGGTATTTCTTTAACTGCTACAGGTAGTGGCTCAGGAAATGTTTCTGGCAAAACAGGAGATTCTAATACCTTTAATGTAGTTCCTGGTGCTGCCTCAAAATACTTGGTAACAAGTAGTTCTTCTTCCCCAGCTGCTGGTGGAACAGTAACTATTACCGCACAATTAGTGGATGCTTACAATAACCCTGTTAGCACAGCAAATCAAACAATCACTTGGACTAAAAGTAATGCCAATGGTTCATTCTCATCAGCAACGAGCACCACAGATGCGAATGGAATAGCTACGGTAACTTTCACCTCACATTCCGTTGCGGGTACGGCCACTACTATTACAGCAACAGACAATAACAACCTAACGGGTACCACGCCAACGATTACATCTGGCTCAGGTGGTGCTACCAAATTGGTGGTTTCCACGATTGCTGGTCAAACAGCTGGAACAGCCTTTGCGGTAACGGTAACATTAACAGATGACAATGGCAATGCTGTCAATGCTTCTACCAATGGAACTGTCACATTAACCTTAAAAACGGGTACGGGGACTTTAGGTGGAACACTTACGGGAACCATAACAAGTGGTTCTAGTGCTGTTACCATTACAGGAGTAACATATACAAAAGCAGAAACAGGAGTAGTTTTAACAGCTACTGGTTCAGGTGCTGGTAATGTCTCAGGTAAAACAGGAGATTCTTACTCGTTCAATGTAGTTGCAGGTGCTGGAGCTAAATACATCGTGACCAGTAGCAACACCTCTCCAACTGCAGGAGGAACAGTAACCATAACGGCTCAATTGGTAGATGCCAACAATAATCCTGTTACCACTTCAGGTAAAACCATCACATGGTCGAAGAGCAATGCCAATGGTTCATTCTCATCGACAACAAGTAGCACAGATGCCAGTGGTATTGCCACCGTTTCCTATACCACGCATACGGTTTCAGGAACCTCAACGACCATTACGGCGACAGATAATAATAACCTAACAGGTACTTCTGCAGGATTCAGTTCTACTGCTGGAGCAGCTTCCAAATTGGTGGTAGGTACCATCTCTGGCCAATCAGCTGGAACAGCCTTCCCTGTAACAATCACGCTTACAGATGTGAATGGTAATCCAGTAAATGCTACTGCCAATGGAACCGTTACATTAACCTTAAAAACGGGTACAGGAACTTTAGCAGGAACGCTTACAGGTACCATCAATGCTGGATCTAGTGCTGTAACGATTTCAGGAATTACCTATACCAAATTAGAATCAGGTGTAGTATTAACCGCAACTGGTTCAGGTGCTGGTAATGTAGCTGGCAAATCTGGAGATTCCAATACATTCAATGTCACAGCTGGTGGAGCCAATCGATTTATCATCTCTACCATTACAGACAAGATTGCTTTAAATACCTTCTCATTAACTGCAACTTTAGTAGATGCTAATGACAATCTTGTGAATGCCGATGTAAACACCACGGTAACGGTCGGTATAAAAACTGGTACAGGTACTTTGGGTGGAACACTGACAGGATCACTACTTAGTGGTAGTTCTAGCGTCACTATTTCTGGCATTACCTACGATAAAGTAGAGTCAGGCGTAGAATTAAAAGCTACAGCTACTAGCGCTGGAAATACAAATGGTAAAGTTGGTAATTCAAATGCCTTTGCCGTGAGTGCTGGTATTGGTTCAAAAATCAAGTTAAGTCCAATTAGTAATTATGTAGCAGGTACGAGTCAAACGATAACCGCTACCTTAACTGATGAGAATGACAACACCGTTTTAGCGACAGCTAATAGTACGATTACATTAAGTGTTAAAACTGGAACAGGTACTCTTTCTGGCACGTACACGGGTATCATTCTTGCAGGAACTAGTTCTGTAACTATTACAGGAGTTGAGTACAATAAAGCTGAAACAAGCATCGTACTTCGTGCTACAGGTTCAGGAGCAGGATCAAATGTGAATGGGAAAGTTGGTGATAGTAATGCATTTACTGTGACCCATGGTCCATTGTATCGATATTTCATTTCAGGATTAACTAAACAAGAAGCTGGAACAACACAAACTGTTACCATTAGAGCTCTCGATAAATATGATAACGTTGTTTCAACTTATATTGGAAATAAACCTATCACATTCACTGGGGCAACAGCCGCTTCGGAAATCTATAAACCTAGTGCAGGAGCGCCTACTAGTAACCCAACTTCGATTGGAGGCGGAACAGGAACATTGAACCAAACAGTTAAAAAGACGAATTCAACCACCTCAACTACCATTGTAAATATCAATGCCACAGCAGCAGGGAATACAGTTGTTCAAAACCCAGGCTCTAACATCATCAGCCTAAACTCAACTGTTGGTACGCTAGCTGAATTTGGAAGCACGGTTAACTTAACCTTTACCAATGGTCTTGCTAATGCAGTGATTATCTTATACAAAGCGGAGATTGCTACCATTTCTGCAACGGACGGTATCACGAACACGCCGAAAGAAGGTGAATTGCAGGTGGAAGTCGTTAACTCTACATTTGTTAAATTAGAAGTTACACTTGCTCCTCAGCAAACAGTTGGTCAACCATTGGTTGGATCACTGAAAGCTCTTGATCAATATGGTAACGTAGTGAAAAACTTTGATGCTTCTCAAAATAATATCACTGTTGTTGTTACTAATTTAACCGGAAATGTAACCGGTCTTTCTGGAACAATTAAATTGACGAGTCCAAGTGACTTTGTTAATGGTCTAGCTGACTTCTCCTTATTAGGAATCAAATACCAAGGAGGATCTGGAAATGGTGGATTTACATTTACACCAACAACTGGTGCAGGTGTTCAAGCAGAAAACATCGTGGTAGTCGCCGATGATGTAGACGGAGATGGCGTTTCAGATGAAAAAGAAACAAGCGATGGCACGGATAAAAATGACCCTTGCTCTTATTTAGTCGCTAGCCAAGATTTCTCTAAAACAAGCTTAACCTGGAAATCAGCAGACTGCGACGGTGACGGAACTACCAACGGAACAGACGCTGCTCCTTTGAACTCTTGTATCGGTGGTATACCAGGATATATTCCAGTGAAAGGATCCTTAGGATACCAACGTTACTTCTTAGGTGACTGTGACGGCGATGGTATAACCAACGACATGGAATGCTACGGTGGATATATAGGAGGAACTGTTTGCCAAGACTTTGATAGTGATGGTATTCCAAACTCCCAAGACCCAGATTCTGATAATGATGGAATTTTAGACATCATTGAAAAGAATATTGATAGTGATGGGGATGGAGATGCTAATTACCTTGACTTAGATTCTGACAATGATGGTATTTTGGATACCATGGAAAGAACCCTAGATACAGATGGAGATGCTATTCCTAATTACCTTGATACCGACTCTGATAATGATGGCATCATGGATGCTTGGGAAGCGACTAACAGTAGCCGTGGAGTCATTGATACCAACTACGATGGACGTGTGGATATTAACGGTGCTGCACCAGATGTTAATGGAAACGGTTTGGTTGACTTCCTAGAAACTAATCCTGCTCCAGTACCAGATACTGACAAAGACGGTACGCCCGATTATTTAGATCTTGATTCGGACGGTGATGCTATCAATGATAAAATTGAATCTACTGGAGATAGTGATAAAGATGGAAAACCAAATTACCGTGATAAAGATTCTGATGGTGACTGGTTAGGTGATAGCGATGAACGTATTCAGGACAATGATAGTGATGGTATTCCTAATTACTTGGATCTTGATTCGGATGGTGATGGAATTCCAGATGCTTGGGAAGGTAAAAACAAGTGTGCAACCTGTGATAACCGAAACGATGACAACGATGATGGATGGGATGATCGTGGGCAATACAAAGCCTTGATTGATACGGACAAAGATGGTTCTCCTGACTTCTTTGATTTAGATTCAGATAACGACTGTATTCCTGATCGAATTGAATTAGGTGGCGACTCTGATGGGGATGAAATTGCTAATTTCCGTGATTTGGATTCTGATGGCGATGGCATTCCTGATAAAGTAGAAAGCGTGATTTGTGAAAATCCAGTGGATACAGATAAAGATGGTACCAAAGATTTTGAAGATCTAGACTCCGATGGCGACGGCATGCTTGATTCGCTTGAAGCAGGATCTAATCCAAGTACACCGATCGATTCGGATAAAGATCGATTAGCGGATTACCGTGATACAGACTCCGAAGGTGACGGCATATTAGATATCTATGAAGCGGGAATAAATCCAAAAGCTCCAGTGGATACGGATAAAGATAGTCAAGTAGATTACTTAGATCTAGATTCTGATGGAGATGGAATTCCTGACCAAATCGAAGGGGGTGGTAATGGATTCAAACCATTGGATAGTGATAATGATGGCATCGATGACTATCGCGACTTAGATTCGGATAATGATACAATCCCAGATAAAGTAGAAACGGGTTCTAGTCCAATGGCTCCCATAGATACCGATCAAGACGGAAATTATAACTTCAGAGATACAGATTCAGATGCCGATGGTATACCTGATAAAGTAGAAGTAGGATCCGATGTGAACAATCCGGTAGACACTGACAAAGATACGAAGGCAGATTACATAGACACAGACTCAGATAATGATAGTATTCCGGATCGATTAGAAGTGGGATCAGACCCTAACAAACCGGTAGATACCGATGGAGATGGCCTAGCAAACTTCCGAGATATTGATTCAGATAATGACACCATCTTGGATAACTTTGAAGTAGGACCAGATGCATTAATCCCTTCTGATTTCGATCAAGATGGAAATCCTGACTATATGGACAGTGATTCTGATAACGATACTATCCCAGATAAAGTAGAAGTTGGTCCAAACCCAGCCGCTCCTTTGGATACGGACAGAGATGGTATCCCTGATTTCCGTGATACCGATTCAGATAATGATGGCTTATCAGATAAAGTAGAAGCGGGTTCTGATCCGAATAGACCTGTGGATTCCGACAAAGATGGCTTACCAGATTACCGAGATGTTGACAGTGACAACGACGGCATTCCTGATAAAATAGAAGTAGGTAAAAATCCTAACATTCCAGTGGATACGGACAGAGATGGTATCCCTGATTTCCGTGATACTGATAGTGATAATGACGGAACACCAGATAGCATCGGTGCTGGGTCCAACCTAAATACACCATTAGACACGGATAAGGATGGCATTTATGATTACTTAGATCCAGATGATGACAATGATGGCATCCCTGATTTATTGGAAGATGATTTGAATTTTGGAGCTATGCCAGATTGCGATAAAGATGGTATTCCAAACCGCTTAGATCCTGATACTTGCGATACTTTTGTTCCTCAAGGAATCTCGCCTAATAATGATGGATTCAATGATAAATTAGTCATTCCAGGTATCCTAAACTTCCGTAATCGATTAAGCATCTATAACCGTTGGGGAGATTTAGTATTTGAAACAGATAATTATAAAAATGACTGGGGTGGAGAAAGTGCTCCAAACAATGTAATCACCATAGATAAAAAATTACCCGATGGCGTTTACTATTACATTGTTGATTTCTTTGGTGTAAAACCAAATATCTCATCGTATGTATTCATCAATCGTACTGCTTCAGATAGGTAACATACTCCCAGATTATTTTTAAAACGAGGACATAAAGTCCTCGTTTTTTTTTGCTCAACCAAAAATTGTCTAGCAATTCCTTTTTAAATAAAGGATTAAGAACTTACATTTAAGATAATTTGCGGGTTCCCTTTTAATTTAAATGGTAATCAATAGCTTGTTTCTCTCCTTCTACTATGATTTCCCAAACTCCTAAAAACCTATATAGTCTGATATTTTTTAATTCCATAACTCCTATTTCTAAGGATTTAAAAGAATACTTATCTGCTAACATGAAAAGTCATAGTTTCAAAAAAGGAGAGTTAATTTGCAAAGCTGGAGAAACATTTAGCCATTTGCATTTAATAAAAAAAGGCTTGGTTCGGGGTTTTTACCAACACGGAACCAAAGAAATCACCCAATGGGTCGATTGGGAAAATCACATTTTTACTTCTGTCGGAGGATTCTTCATGAGGACTCCTTGTAAAGAAAACATTCAAGCCATTGAATACACGCAAACGGAATCCTTACATTTTGATGATTTACAATATTGTTTAAAACACTTCCCAGATATGTCCACCATCTATCGGGCCCTTTTTGAATTCTATTTAGTATCGGCCGAAGAAAGAGTCTATATTTCGCGGATTCCAAGCGCTAAAGACCGTTATGACGCATTTTTAGCCTCTGGATATGCGGAAAGTATTTCAAGAATTCCCAATAAATACATCGCTGAATTTCTAGGAATTAGACCTGAAACCTTAAGCCGACTTGCCCAAGATTTTCCAGCAATCACGAAATAAGTCAAATCTATTGAAAGTTGACAATTGTCAAGCGGACCTATGAATTTTAAAATTAATTGAATGTGATTCAAATCATATGATATACTTTTGAAGAACAAATAACAACAACTATCCTAAAAGCTAGTTGCTCCGTGTTCTTAATAAATAAACAAAAAAGGAATATCTTTCAAACTGACTTAGTCGTCTAGCTTGTAAAGTTCATTCCTTTTTTTATGTCCCTTCGGGTTCAAATTGCTCCATAAGCAACAATTTTTCACTCCAATTTGAAGATACACTTCCAAGAAACAATTTTGTTTATTGCACTATTAATGCTTCAAAGGCCTCTGTTTGATCATACCTCCTTTGGTGTCTTTCACGCTGGACATAACTACAAAAGCGTCCTTATCAATTAGTTCAATAGCATTATTCAAGCGGTTTAATTCCAATCTGGTTACTATGGTATATACGATATCCACATGTTCTGATTCTCCTTTTTTACCAAAACCCTTTTTCCCAGAATACACCGTAAAACCTCTACCCAAATCCTTTTGAATCATTTCCTTGATGGCTTCGTGCTCGGTAGAAATGATGGTCACGCCCATATATTCCTCAAAACCCTCTAAGAAAAAGTCTAAGGTTTTGGAAGCCGATAGATAGGTTACCATCGAATACAAGGCTATTTCCACGGAAAGAAAATAAATGGCCGCTAAAAAGATAAAAGCATTTAAAACGATAATGATATCTCCAATGGTAGTCCCCAATCGCTTACTTAAATAGATAGCCAATACTTCTGTTCCGTCAATCACTGCCCCACCGCGGATGGTCAATCCGATCCCTGCTCCTAGGAAAAATCCCCCAAATAAAGCTACCAATAAATTATCACTGGTCACATCAGGAAATGGGACAAATGCCACCACCGCCGCTAAACCAGAAATAGCAAAAGCCGTTTTAATGGCAAAAGTCCTCCCCATGACACGTAAGCCCAACAGGACAAAAGGAATATTGATGATAATCAACAAAAATGACAAGGGTAATTTGGTGACATTGGTCAGTAACAGCGATATACCTGTAGCACCACCATCAATAAAATGATTCGTCAACAAAAAGCCTTTAAAACCAAATGAAGCTGAAAATATTCCCAGAATAATCAAAACCAGATCTTTTAAAAAAGACAGGTTCCGATTTTTGATGTTTGTATGTTTATTTGGCATAGGCTGTGTTTTTATAGGTTGAACAATAGCGAACTACACTACATTAGTAGAATCTCTCACTCATTTGAACAGAAGAAATCCATTCTCTGTTCCATGATTCATATACAAATCAACATTATTTGAAAAAGACAATGAACATCTATCCTCAAATCCTGACAAAGCAATTCAGATAATTAGACAATATGCTAATCATTTAAATTTACGACGTCAACCTCTGGTAAATCTTCTCAAACAACGTCCATTCGAGACTATTATTCTAAAGCATACCAACAAATTCTCCGCATAAAATAGGTCTATTTTACCTGTAAATAAGTGAAAATATTCCTAATTTTCTCTAAATTGGAGAAATAAGAACCCAATACTAATCCCTAAAATCAAATGAAAAAGAAAATTTTAATTGCTATCATCATCCTTTTGGTCGGTATACAATTGATCCACCAAGAAAAAAATGAATCCAACGACGAGACCTATGCAATCTCTACGAAATACTTAGTCCCTGAAAACGTCAATCATATTTTACAAGTGGCGTGTAACGACTGCCATTCCAATAAAAGTACTTATCCTTGGTATAATAATATTCAGCCAGTGGGATTTTTCTTAACACATCATATCAATGATGGGAAGAAGCATTTAAATCTCTCCACTTTTACCAAATTACCTATCGCGGTTCAAAACCATAAATTAGAAGAAATTGCAGAAACCGTGGAAAAAAAAGAAATGCCATTGGAATCCTACACGTATTTAGGACTACATAAAGAAGCTAACTTAAGCCAAGAACAGAGAGAAATATTAATCACTTGGGCTAAAGCACAAATGGACAGCTTAAAGGCACATTATCCTGCGGATAGCTTAGTCATGAAAAAAAGAAAGCAATCTTAATCTGGCATTTCGTATAACTATTTATATGAATTTTAGCACAGAATAAAGGATATAAATTTCTATATTGAAGGGAAAATGCATGGTTTCAGCACCATCATTTTCCCTTTTTTTGCTCTAGACCTTTTAAACGATGATTAAGCGATGAGAAGAAGTTTATTCCTCTGCATACTCTTGTGTTTCTCTCTGGCCACTGTTCGTGCTCAAACCTGGATTGATTCCTTAGATCGGTATGGACGAGAAGTTTATATGCCCGCCGACAAATACGTCTGGGATTGGGGACAAGCGACATTTCTGAATTCATTAATCCATATATACCAGACAAAACCTGCTTCTGAAAAGTCTCCCTACCTGCAATACATTCGGACAGCCATGGATAAAACATTTGATGTCGCCAATGGAAAACACCCTAATGCCATCGCTTCTGGGATAGGAATGGCTTTTTTAGCTCGCGTCACCAAGGAAGAAAAATACAAATCAAAAGCTCAAGCCATTTACCAAGATTACCTGAACGCACCAAGATCCAAAAACGGTGGAATTTCTCATCGAACAGAAACCGTGGAACTTTGGGATGATACCGTGTATATGCTCAATATGTTTCTAATGGAAATGTACCGTGGATCTGGTGATGAAAAATATTTGGCTCATATGTACACCCAAATTAAAGCGCACAGTCAATCCCTCTCAAACCCCGAATCGGGTCTTTGGGTACACGCCTGGGATGATGATGATCAAGATTTTGATGATGGCTGCAGTGTGGTGGGCTGGCCCGACAAAAAGACTCGAAAAAGTAGTGAATATTGGGGACGCGCGAATGGCTGGGTCACCATGACCTTAGCGGATGTATTAAGTAACATCAGCCCAAAATCCAATTACTATGAACCCTTAAAAAAGGAATTTCTAGCCATCATGCGGACTTTACCTTCTTTGCAAAACAAACAAAGTGGGCATTGGTACCAGCTTTTATTATATCCACAAGATGCGAAAAACTGGGAGGAAAGTTCCTGCACTGCCATGTTTGCCTACGCCATGGCCAAAGGCATAGAACTAGGTCTCTTAAACTCCAAGGACTATTTACCCTCCATTCACTTAGCTTATCAAGGCTTGAAAAAACATAGTTTGATCCAGCCCAAAGGTCCCTATTTATGTCCAAGTCGAGTATCTGGAGGAACATGTGTCGGGATGAAAGATTATTACTATGGAAGACCCATCGTGGAAGGGCAAGGATTTGGCATAGGCTCCTACATCATGTTTGCTCTTGAATATCAAAAAATACCTAAACCCTAAAGCCGTATGAAAAGAAGAAAATTTGTTCATATGGGAGCCCTGGGAATAGGTACTTTGGCACATTGGAATACCAGCTATGCGGCTAAAATCAAAGAAGAAAAGCCTGTCTGGTTGCATCAAATTATCTTACAAAATGACCAAGATTTTCCCCGCTATGAAGCACTCAGAATAACAGATCAAAAGCATCCCTTTGTGGGTGGTTTCCGTGATGGAGATGACATCCCCAATCCACAAACAACGGGTTATTATGTGTTAAAAGTTGCCTGCGCTGTCATCAGTCCAGAATCCAGTTTTTACCAATCTACAGCTCATGTTGAAAAGGCCATCCAGGCATGTAAATGCCTATTAAACATGCAGCATGCTGATGGCACCATCGACTTATTAAGTACCAACTTTCACTCTCCTCCGGATACGGCATTTAGTGTGGAAAAACTGTGTATGGCCTATACTTTGTTGCAGAAAAACAACCAAGGGAATCGCTATTCCACTTTGATGAGTCCTTTGGAAACTTTTTTAAAACGATGTGGGGAATCGTTAGTAGTAGGAGGCATCCACACCCCCAATCACCGCTGGGTCGTGTCAGGGGCCTTGGCAAAACTCTATCAAATTTGGCCAGACCCCAGGTATAAAGCCCGAGCGGAGCAATGGCTGCAAGAAAATATAGATCAAGATCCAGATGGACAATACACCGAAAAAAGTGCCGGTATATATTCTGCCATCATCAATAAAGCGCTCATTTCCGTCCACCAAGTTTTTAACAAACCCGCTCTACTAGACGTGGTTCGTAAAAACTTGGAAATGACTTTATTCTACGTCCACCCCAATATGGAGGTTGTCACGGATGCCTCAAACCGACAGGATAAAGGTGGCATTAACATGTTTGAAAATTACTATTATGGCTATCGTTACTTAGCCCTCTTGGATAAAAACCCGCGATTTGCGGCCATGTGCCGACTCATTGAAAAAGCTTATTTCCCTAGGATTGCTACGCATATAGAAAACTTTTTAGATGAACCATTTTTATGGCAAGAGCTTCCTTCAGGAAATAGTATTCCCACCAACTATGTCAAATCGTTCCCATATTCAGGCTTGATCCGTATTAGACGAGAAAATTGGGATGCTACCTTACTGGTCAATAATCCTAATTTCCTGACTTTTCATCATGGGAATGCCATTTTACAAGGGCTCCGACTAGCTGCTTCCTTTTTTGGCAAAGGGCAGTTTCAATCCAATGAAATCAAACAAGTGGGAAATACTTGGATACTTCAGCAAAAACTAGACGGCCCCTATTTCCAACCGCACACAAAAGACCAGATTGATCCTAGTGGAGATTGGGAAAAAATGCCTCGAAGTAATCGGAAACAAAGTGAAATTCAATACCTAGAAACGACTGTCCAAGTGAAAGAAATTTCAGGGGGATTAATGGTCGACATCGACATGAAGGGAACCGATGGCGTCCCGGTCAGCTTGGAACTTATTTTTCGAGGAGAGGGAAAATTGGAAGGAATTGTCCCTAGTGGAAAAGAAGGTAATGCTTATTTATTGAAAGAATCAGAAGGGAAATATAGCCTTGGCGAAGATTCCATCCGTTTTGGCCCTGGTAAAGCAGAGCATAAAGCTATCCATTTAAGGGGAGCTTTACCTTTTGCCCAAGCGCCATCGGTGTATATTACAGGATTTACCCCTTTTTCACACCAGCTTTTCATTCGGCAATGATAAAAATGATTTAAAAATTTATCCTTCTTTTGGTTAAGTCCGTTTGGCTCGATTTTAGGGTAATCGCTGCCCCTCCAATGTCGCCACTTTTTGCTCCAGTTTCTGACGCATTTGAGTCAAAACATGTTGGTACTTAGCCACACCTGCTAAGTTCTTTTTCTCCAAGGGATCTTGTCTCAAATCATACAATTCTTCCCGATCCAAGTGATCCCGATAACGGAAATACTTCCAATATTTGGATCGGATCCCTTCACTGGAGGCAATGATTTTTACCTTCCAAAGGTGCTCCACCAAAAACTCATTTCTGGATTTAGCAGGACTTTTGCCCTGTACATAGGAGGCTAAATTTTGTCCTTGCCAAGTACTCGGAATCGGTACACCCGCAAAGCCAAAAATGGTAGGAGCTATATCAATATTTAACACATCATCTTGAATGTCTCGGTGAATCGATTTTCTTGGGTCATAGACAATCAAAGGCACGCGGAGAGAATTGTCGTACATCAACCATTTCCCGGCCAACTGCCGTTCTCCCAAAAAATAACCATTATCTCCCATCACGATGATGATGGTATTTTTATCCAAACCCTTTTCCTCCAGCATTTTCCGAATCTTGCCAATCTCCAAATCAACTCCGGAAATCATGCGGTAATAGCCTTTTACACTTCTTTGGTATTTCTCTGGAGTATCAAATCGCCAATGCCAGCGCGTTCTGTTTTCCCCTGTTCTAACATATTCCGGTTGCGCTAAAAAGTCCGCCTCGGTGGCCATGATAGGTGGAGCTATGGTGACATTTTGATACAAATGATCTACTTCCGGCTGCCAAAAATATTGCTGTTCAGAAGGGTCATGTGCATGAGGAGCAGAGAAACTAAGTGATAAACAAAATGGTTTATCTTTGGGGGCTTGAGCTATAAAATCCATAGCTTTCTGGCCAGTATACCGACTCAAGTGCACCGAGTCTTTTCCCAATGTCTTATAAAAATAGCCACGATAATCCTTCAACTTATCATTCCGATCATAGCTTTCTCCCTGATCAAATAAGGAAGAAAATGAGGCATATTGTATACCAAACTTGCCATAAAAGCCGGTATAATAACCCGCCTGTTTCAACAAAGCTGGGTAAGATTGAGCCACATAAGCTGGCTTGATGTCGCCTTGTCCAAAGGTATATTGATGCGTTCTTTCATACATTCCTGTGATGATACTCGCCCGACTAGCCGCACAAATAGGTGTAGTTACAAACGCATTTTTAAAATAAATTCCCTTCTTTGCCAAATCATCCATCACAGGCGTTTGAATGATTTTATTTCCAGCATATCCCAAGGCATTCCAACGATGATCATCTGTCAAAATGAAAATGATATTTGGCTTTTGGGTTTGAGATATTCCCCAAAATGGAAGTAATAACAAGACAAAAATGATCCAATTTTTCATGTTTATTGGGAGTTTTGAGGATAACCTGTGGACAAATCCTTAATCGGAATTCCTTGATAATTGACTTTTTGGTAAGGAACGGTCTCGGTTTCATCAATCAAATAATTCCATTGTTTGACATAATAAAGACCCGGCTTAAACTCGTCTTTTCTCTTTTTCAATTCCATGTGTAGTGCCTTGTCCATCTGGTTTTGAATCCATTTGAAGGAGGCTTGATTGACCAGATTTGTCATTTGAAAGGGATCATTTCTATTGTCAAACAGAAGCCATGGACCTTGTAAATCTTTGACATAGGTATACCGATCAGAAACCAAACCTCGGTATTCCCTTCCCCCTTTGGCACGAGGCCATTGACCAAAAGGCTGTACACAAGAAATCAGGGTATAAGCCACATCGTCTTTTTTCTTTCCTTTCAGTACGGAAGAAAAATCCCGCCCTTCTACCGTTTTAGGCACCTTCAAGTGGCTCAAGCCCAAGAGTGTAGGCATGATATCGGGTGTATTTAATAGAACATCCACCTTTTTTCCTTTCTTCCCAAAGGCCTTAGGGTAATGCAATAAAAATGGTACTCGGATACTTTCTTCATAAGGTTGTTGCTTGTTCCATGCGCCGTGTGAACCTAATAAATCCCCGTGATCGGAGGAGAACACAAGAATGGTGTTATCGTCTAGACCTTGATCTTTCAGCGTTTGCCACATTTGACCTACACAATCATCAATGGCCGTCATGTGCGCATAATAACCACGTGCATCTTTAATCGCCTTATCTCTGTTTTCTAGGGGTACATTATCTCGCAGCTTAATGGCTACATGTTCATACATCTTACGGTACTTTTCAGGAGCCGCTTGATAGGGATCATGAGGTGAACCAATGGAGATAAACAGCATGAAAGGCTGTGACGAATGCGACTGTGCTTTTAAATATGACACGACATCTTCTGACTGGGCGATGGCATCATAAGTTTCCCAGGTTTTTTTGACTGGAGAATCTCCCGAATAATACTCCGAATGGTTATAATCATGGGTACATTCCAAAGCTTTCCAATAATCAAAGCCTTGTCGGCGCGTAACTGGAATATAGGAACTCCGACCATGCCCATCCATGTGCCATTTACCGATATATGCTGTTTGGTATCCTGCTTGCTTGTATACTTTAGCGATGCTTGTTCGATTGGAATCGAGTAAGACATCATTCATAAAAACCCCATGTGTAAGTGGGTATTGGCCCGTGATTAAAGAGGCGCGATGAGGAGAACAAACGGGCATGCCAGAAACTGTTTTCCGTAAATTAAGGCTTTCCTTTTCTAATCGATCCAAATGAGGTGTTTTCACCACTTGATCCCCCGCATAACCGATGGATTGAGCGCGCCACTGATCCACTAAAATGTACAGAACATTCGGTTTTTTAGGCTGAGCTTGCAGGGAAAAATATCCAAGCAAAGAAAGGAAAAGGAGTAGCTGTTTTTTCATGCCTTGGATATCTGGTGTATCGATAAATTTTTGTTTCCAAATGGAAATAAGCTCAAGCCTATTGGGCCAACTCCGTTTTTAATTGGGCAAGTTTACTTTGCAAAGGACTTATGGTGTCTATTTTTAGTCCTTTCGTAAAGGTGATTTGGTGCGATAAATCCCCATTTTGTATGGCAATCCACTCATCACAGCCATCAAAACAGACATTACAAGTTTTATATTTCAATAGTTTAAACTGTGACCAATTCACCACATTTCTGATTTCTGCCCATTCTAGATCAGATAATTTCCTCGACTTCGTTAATTGAGGTTTCAGTGAATTACGTGGTACATAATACACATAGCGCACCGTCTGATTTACGATTTCCAAGGTGTCTATTCCAGCACCCCAGCCACAGATATAGCCTGCTTTGATCTTGAAATTTGATTCATTCAAAGGGTCTGGTGTGGAATTCTTACAAGAAAAGATTCCAAGGCATATACATACGAGTAAGACGAGGTTTTTCATGAAATTGAAATAAGGTGTATACCAAGATTTTGAAAAATTAAAATCAGTATATCTTAATATACTAATTGATTCTAAAAATCAAGTACCCCAAACACTTCTTGGTATGGCACAGCTAAATTGATAAATTGAAACTTAGGAGAAGATTCTTGATCTAATATTTGATATACTTTCTGACTTTCAGCATCTGAGGTTAAATAAAATGCTACAGCCTTTTCACAGTCTGCTTGTGCAAAAAGTTTAGTATCGTTTGGAATTATATTTCGCTCATTTAATTTAAGTTTTCCTTTATTCTGAAATATAATTCTTGCAAATTCCCCACTTCGTTTAGAATGCTCTAGGTTAAATGGAACGATTTGCAAATTCCTCAATGGAAGTTCCCGAAAATCTCCTCCTACACAGTACTCTGCAATACTAATTGTGGAAATCATCATGGGAATTTCTACCTCCAAAAAATATCGAAAATAGGCATCTGCATTGTTAAAAAGAGGATCTTTTTCGTTCAAAAAACGAAGAAAAAAGCTAGTATCAAGCAATACAGCTTTATGCATCATAACCTCCTCTAATTTCTCTCAACCAATTTTCTGAGTTAATACTACCAATCCATGATTCTGTGGCTTTATCCCTTAATCCTTTTAAATATTGTTCGTCATATTTAGGTTGGTAATCCACTAATTCCACAAACCGTAAAGTAGAAGTGTCAATTTCACCTGTTTCTGAGTTTTGTTTTCCACTTACTCTTATTCCATAAGATTTATACAATAGGTTGTCATCATATTTTTCTAAAAAGCTTATTGGGGTTTGAATTCGTAAAGTCCCTAGTTCCTCTGTTACTATATGAATATTTGCCTTATCTTTTCCCCCTGCATTGGTCACTTTTCCATAAAAATAGAATTCCGCATTAGCCCAAATTACTTCAGACCTAAAAAATTTAGTAGTTCTATCTACTTTAACTTCATTGGAATTATCAAGAGATGTTTTGAT
This sequence comes from Aquirufa salirivi, assembly GCF_045310485.1. Taxonomy (NCBI): domain Bacteria; kingdom Pseudomonadati; phylum Bacteroidota; class Cytophagia; order Cytophagales; family Flectobacillaceae; genus Aquirufa; species Aquirufa salirivi. The sequence continues at coordinate 253,698 of NZ_JBEWZH010000005.1, read as the reverse complement.
ACTAAAATCATAATTACGATTTACAGCAATTTCTTGAATATTTTCAAAAGCCTTTGCTGTACCTAAATCAAGAAAATCAATATGTTGAACCTGCGAAATCTGACCTAAAATCGCATTAAAACCAATAATGTATTGTATCGATGTCTTAAAAATGTGCCTAACAGAACCATCTTCAATTTGATAACTTATTATAGGCCTGTCTTTTTTTTCACCAGAATATAATAAGTTTTCTGCCGTTTCAAGCATAGAAATCACTTCCCGAATATCGTAATTCTCAGGTGACAAATTGAGGTTGCCTTTAGCTCCTACAATTTTTATTTCTATATACCCAATGTTTTCCACAGAACAAATGTAATAATTTAAACCCTTGATTACCTATGCATTAATTGATGTTTCATCCTACAATATTCTTCTAGCGAACCAAAAACAAGAACCCCCTCGGGTTACACCAAATTAACGTTGAAAAGCAAAAGTTAAGCTAGATTTTAATATATCTCAAAGATTTTACTTATAAAATACTCTCGCCAAAAAACTTTATAATATCTTTTATCAAGGTCTAATTGAGCTGGCTACCTACTTCGCCCCAATCAATAAAGCCAAACCAACAATATATAGTAATAGCATCCAATTAAGCATCCTTTTCGTGGAGCTCTTGGCTTTGGCAAACTCCTTCCAAATAAATATCCCCCAAATAGCCGCTACCACCGTAGCTCCTTGACCCAAACCATAGGAAACCGCAGGCCCCGCTTTTTCGGAAGCCAAAATACTCAAAGCCATTCCTATGAACCAAATGCCTCCACCTAAAACACCCATGACGTGGTCTTGAAAATTCCCTTGGAAATAATCCCCAAAACTTACCGAAGTTCCTGAAAATGGCTTTTTCATTTGCCAAGTATTGAACAAAAATGAACTCAGCAAAACTCCGATGGAAAATAAGACCAAGGCCGTATACGGACTTAATTTACCTACTTCGGGCTCCACAAAATTAGTCGCCATGGAAGCTGCCACGTACTTATAAAACAAACCCATCAAGCAACCACTGATGACAGATAAGAATAAGCCTTTACTGGATAGTTTTTCGGCACCTCCCTCATTCAATTGTTTATAGGCGCGGGCATTTAACATAATGGCCAAAGAAATCAAGGCAACTCCACCAAAAATCAAGATGGGGCTTCCCTGTGGGGCCGCCAGATAATTCACCAATACACCTAAAACCAAGGCTATACCAATACCTACAGGAAAAGCCACCGACATACCTGCTATGGAAATAGCAGCCACCAATAAAATATTGGCCCCATTGAAAATCACCCCGCCCAGAAAGGCTGAAAATAAATTCTCTTGGCTAGCTTGGTTCAAATCAGGAATAAAACTGCGCCCTTCTTCACCCACGCTGCCCAGAGTCAAGGCAAACAAGATGGAAGAAATCAATATCCCTAAGACATAATCCCAATAAAACAATTCAAATCTCCAACGGCTACTGGTCAACTTTTGGGTATTTGCCCAAGAACCCCAACACAGCATGGTGACGATGCACAACAAAACGGCTGTCAAATAATTTTCAATGATGAACATAGCATCCTATTTAGAGGTTTAATGCAAATTACCCAATCGGTAAAACTGAGTATCGGTGGATTTTTTCCCCGGAGCATCATAGACAATCACGTCCATCATGCGCACTTCTTGGCCTTCTACGGGGTTCAATAGTTTCAAGCGAACTTGGTGCTTACCTGGTGCCAAATCATAATTCCAAGTTAGTTCATGTCGACGGGTTGTAAAAGCGGTGGGTAATTGCGCTTTTTCCATCAATTTCCCATCTACATACACTTCCATGTCAAAATTATGATTGGATGTTGATGCCCATTTGGCCGTCTCACCTCTCAATACAAATCCTTTTCCCGTAAACTCAAATTGGTATTCGTCTTTCAATACTTTTCCCACTCCAATTTTTTGGGTAGGATACACCCCTTCAAAACTCTTTTCAAAGGCCACGGCTTTAGGAGCCTCCAAAGGGATATATACCTTGTCTCCAACAATTTTACCCCCGTTTCTTTCAATGTTTTGCAAAGCATGCTTGAGTCCTATGCTATAAACATCAGACAATGAAGTGCTCGTATATTTGAAATCGATACCCTCTGCTTCTTTTAAGCCCTGTTTCCAGTAAGTAGGAATTTTATCATAGCCCAACATGGTTCCCAAAATTCCTCCCGCAGAAGAAGGGTTACAGTCGGCATCTTGCCCACAGCGGGTCGTGATTTCCATGGTTTTGGTAAAATCTCCTTGGCCATACAATAAACCTATGACCACATAAGCGGAATTCACGGTGGCATCAATATTAAATGGCGCAAAAACCCCGTCTGGACAACCAATATCCTGGGCCCATTTCTTCTGCACTTCTAACCAAGTTTTGGTCCAATCGTTAGGATATTGTTTATGCCAACGGACCACATCTGAAATACATTGGTAATAGGCACTTTGCTTAGGAATGGTCTTTAAAGCCTCTTGAATAATGTGAGGAATATCCTTGGATACAAAAGCCAAAGTATAGCAAGCCCCCAAAAATACTCCGCCATAATAGCCGTCACCATAATTCATGATATGGCCTATTTTATCTGAAATTTTAGACGCTACATTGGGCATTCCGGGCGACATCAATCCTGCAAAGTCGCATTCAATTTGGTAGTCGATGCAATCCGCATGTGGGTTATTTTTCCAATGCCCTGAAGCTGGAGCACCTATTCCATGCAAAATATTATACCTACCCGCTTGGTTAGCATGCCAAAGGGCGTAGCCTGCCTCCGCATAAGCTTTGGCATGAGACGCAATAGGAGCGTCCAATCCTTCTCTTTCAAAAACCTCCACAAAGGTTAAATCCATGTACAAATCATCGTAGAGACCGGCATTTTCCACCATGGTTTTTTTCAAATAGCCGTCGTACCAAGGAACAGGTTGGTAGGCATCAATCATAGTGCCATTGTAGCGGAATTCCATAGGGCCGCCAAAGGTCACGCCGATGGTCTGTCCAGCCCATCCTCCTTTGATTTTATCCTGTAGAGTCTGTTTAGAAAGGGTGATGGTCTTGGTTTGTGACCATCCCACTAAGGGTAAAAAGAGTAATGCAATCCAATAATTTTTCATCATGTTAGGGTTTTAAAGCAAATTTTTGATTCAAATAATGGCTCATCAAAATCTCCAGCACCTGAGTTTCCTGGATTTTAAGCCCAATGATGGCATTGGGTTTTCCTTCTGAAGTTCTAGTAAATCCTTGTTGATCTACCGATATATGCCGCTTTTCTGTTTGAAATAAATCAGGATGTAGTAACATGGTAATGGCCACAGGATCAAAAAGGGTTGGCGTTTCTTGCCCCCAAAGTTGATACAAGTCTGTTAGGGCATTGGTTAATGGCGTATTTTTCTCCTTCAATATCCGACGGTTTTCAGCAGAAAGTTTCACTTGGGAGGTCACATCGGTCCCTGCATAGGTAATCTTTGCCCCTGATTGTACGAATTTCTGTGAAGCAGGAACATCCACCTTCACATTCCATTCTGCATTGATGGGTTTCTTTTGATTATAGCCTACTTCAAAAGAGCCGAACATGGCATAAATATGTTTCGCTTTTTTTAAAATCTGCGGGTCTTTTTGGATAATGTCCGAGATATTAGTGACTGGCCCTACGGAAAATATGACCACTTCATTGGGGTATTTTTTGATTTGCTCCATGATAAAATCAGCGGCTGGTTTTGACTGAGGTTTTATTTTGTCAAATCCTTTGGCCCAAGAAAATTGGTCGGCATACCAATTGGCCCTTTTGTCTACATGGGAGGTATTTCTCCCCATAAAAACAGGTATATGTCCTTGACCCGTTTCATGCAACATCTTTAAGGCTAAGCGGGCTCTATCGTCTGTCCTTCCATAACAGGTAGTGATTCCCAATATATCCAACTTATCTTGTTGGGTTAGTAAATAGGCCAAAGCGTAGGCATCATCAATATCATCTCCTAAATCACAATCGAAAATGACCTTTTGTTTCTTGCTTTGCGCAGTAAGAAAAAGTGGGATAAGCAAAAATAGAACTAGTAGTTTTTTCATAGTTGTTTACGTCTTGGCATAGAGGATTGAGCCCCTAATTGTGTGACAGATAAGGCAGCAGCCTTACAAGCAAAAGCGATAGCTTGTTGGAAAGCCATTCCTTCAGACAGAGCCACGACCAAAGCCCCATTGAAACAATCTCCAGCGGCGGTACTATCCACCGCTACTACCTGCTGAGCAGGAACATGGCCAAAAGCCTCATGAGTTTTCCAATAAGCCCCTTTCGCTCCTCTAGTAATCACCACGCTTTTTACACCAAGTGAAAGAAAATAGTCGCAAGCCAGCGATAAACTAGCTTCATCCACGGGTCGGATACCCGTCAAAAATTCCGTTTCCGTTTCATTTGGACTGATGATATCAATATGGGCATAAATAGATTCGGGTAAAGCACAGGCTGGTGCAGGATTCAACACCACGGATAAGCCAGCATGATGTGCTTTTTCAAGCGAAAAAATAACCGTTTCTATTGGAATTTCGAGCTGCAACAAAAGCCAATTCCCTTGTTGAAAAAGCGAATTGGCCACTTCAATATCTGGAGGCATTAAGTGGGCATTTGCCCCAGAGGCCACCGTAATGCAATTTTCTCCATGGGCATCTACATTGATTAATGCAATACCAGAGGGTTGTTTATCGTCTTGGCAAATGTATTGACCATGTATCCCTTCCAAGGCAAATTGCTGAAGAGCACTTTCTCCAAACACATCTTTTCCCACTTTGGCAATAAAATAAGTCTCTCCTCCCAAACGGGCAGCGGCCACTGCTTGATTAGCCCCTTTACCACCAGGATTCATAAAAAACGTTCCTCCTAAAACAGTTTCTCCAGGTGCAGGGAGTCTATCCGACTGGATGACCATGTCGGTATTGGAACTGCCTATGACGATGATTTTTGCCATGATTACACCCAGGTTTCTTTTTCAATGATCTCCCCAGTGGCTTTCACTTTTAAGATGACTTTCTTATCACCATTGGGCAATATTTCTTCTTTGATAAACCAATGATCGGCATCAAACTCTTGGTACACGGAAGGTTTGCTGAGGCCCTCTTGGCCTCGCCATTCGGGAAGCTGAACAGGTTCCCACAATTTCGTTTTAGCAGAACGATAAGCCGCATCAATGATGGCGTTTACCACATAGCCATCATAGAAAGTTTCCATGGGTTTTTCGCCTTTTTCATAGGCATCAAACATATCGGTAAACATATTTGTATATCCCAATTCATGCGCCTCATCTCCAACGGGAAACTGCCAACCTGAATCGCTTTCTGCCTTTTCTGCCACATAGGATTTACCCGCACCTGAGGTAAACATTTCAAAACCTGTTCTCAAAAATGAATTGATCCAAATAGTTCCCTCGGTCCCCATCACCTCATCGCGTAAATCCATACCACCGCGAAAGGTCCAAGAAACCTCAAACTGTCCTATAGCTCCGTTTTGATATTTCACTAATCCAATGGCATGATCTTCGGCATCAATGGGTTTCACTTGGGTATCCGCCCAACACATCACTTCCACAGGCCTAACATCTTTTCCAATGAAATTTCGGGCTATTTCGATGCAATGACAGCCTAAATCAAGCACAGCGCCTCCTCCTGCTTTTTGAATATCCCAGAACCAATCGGCATGAGGCCCAGGATGTGTTTCTCGGGATTTGGCCCATAAAATACGTCCTAAAGCACCCGATTGAATCGATTTTAAAGACTTCAAAAATTTTGGTGTGTAACAAAGGTCTTCTAGGTATCCCGCAAATATGCCAGCATTTTCGCAGGCCTGAGTCATGCGCCATGCTTCTTCGGCTGTTCTACCTAAGGGCTTGGTACATAAAACCGCTTTTTTATGTTTCACACAGAGCATCACGGCTTCTTCGTGTAGGAAATTGGGTAAAGCAATCACAACAAACTCCGTAGCCGAATGGGCAATAGCCTCCTCCATATTGGTGGTATAATGTGTTACTTGATAATCTTTGGCAAACCGAATCGCGGTTTCTTCCTTGCGTGCATAAACCACACTGACCTGATCTTTGCCCCTACGGCCTGTTAATGAATCCGCATAAAATCGTCCAATGAATCCCCCACCCAGTATACAAACTTGTGCCATCTTATTTTAAATCTTGTAAGGTTATTTCTTTGTCTTTACTTAAAAAATCCGCTTGATTCACCACTCGCTGACCACTGGCCAATAGTGCTTGATCATCTACCACTTGAACCGGCTCAATGCAGGAAGTATGTTTTTCTCTAAAAGGTTTATTATAGGACAGGTTATAGGCCGAAATCACTGACCAACGTGCATATTCGGACAAATTGGCCTCGGATCGATGTAAAATATTGCTATGAAAAAATAGCACATCCCCCGCCTTTAGCTCGCAATAAACCAGCTCTGAAACCTTTTCTGCTTCGGTCACAAAATCCATATCGGCACCTTGCTGCTCTCCTGCGAATAGATGTTCGAATCGCTGCATTTTGTGCGTTCCTTTCAGAACTTGCAAACAGCCATTTTCTATGGTGGCATCCGTCAAAGCTACCATGACAGAAATCATGGCTTCTGGAAATAGAAAACCATTTTTATACCAATAACCATAATCTTGATGCCATTCCCAAGAACCGCCTACTCGAGGTTCTTTTTGCATGACTTTGGAATGAAAATGACACACTTCCCCTTCGCCTAATAAGGTTTGTACGCCTTCTACTAGTCGCTTACTCCGCGACATCAATCCAAAGGAATCATCTCCTGCGGTAAACCATAAGGTTAATTTCGTTTTTTTACCTGACTGGTCATTTAAATCAAAGGCTTGGTTGACCACCGACTGGTCCGTCGCCACCGAATAAAGTAAATCAATCTCTTCTTGGGAGAAAAGTTGGGGCATAATCAAGTAACCGTCTCGATGGTATGCCTCTTTTTGTGTAGTATTTATCATAGTTTAGAATAGATAAAGCTAATATAAGTATTTCTTAAAAAAATCTTATTTTATCTACCCTGATTACTAGAAAACAGATGGATTTTATTTGAAGGTCAAAAACAGGTTTATATGAATTTACTTATTTAAACAACTCTGGATGCATTTCATCCCAAGGTGTGGCATCTTGGTAAATTTTGGCTAGAGCTAAAATAGTAGCTTCGTCGAACAGGTTCCCCAAAAAACTTATGCTCGTTGGTTTATTCGTTTTTTTATCAAATCCATTCGGAATGCAAACCACGGGATGGCCTGTTAAATTGGTAATAGCCAGCTGGTTCCCAGAATATAGGCTTGGGCAAATGATGACATCAAAATCTTTGAAAAGGTAATTGACTTGTTGCATCAATAAATAACGATGACGCTGGGCATTGATGTATTCCACAGCTGGGATAAATCTAGCTGTTCTAAACTGATTAGGCCAGTCGCCCTTTCTTTGCATGGTCAACTCATCATCCACATTGAATCGGGTTAATTCATCAAATTGGGCGGCACACTCTGCACTAATGATTACATCCATCATTTGAAAAGGATAAAACTGATTTTCCGAGAATTCCAAAGGAACAATTTTAGCTCCCGCTTGTTGGAGCACCTTCAGCACCTGCCATTCGTTGGCTGTGGTATCTTTCAATTTATCAAAATAATTTTTGGCATATCCAATTCTCAACTTTTTAACATCCACCTGATTGCTATAGTTGAATGCGGCTTCATGGGCCGATAAGTCGAGCCCATCCGTTCCTCGAATAGCATTAAAAACGATAGCGGCATCTTCGGCATTCCGACAAATCGGTCCGATTTTATCCAGACTATAACTTAGCGCCATAGCACCTGTACGGCTAACCCTTCCAAAGGTGGGGCGAAGCCCCAGAGCACCGCAGGTAGTGGAAGGAGAAACAATGCTTCCCCAGGTTTCAGTACCAATAGCAAAAGGCACTAATCCCGCAACTGTAGCGGAAGCTGATCCAGCTGAAGACCCGGATGAACCTAAGGCTAGGTTCCACGGATTTTTTGTCCTTCCACCATACCAATAGTCGCCCATAGCCAAGGCCCCCAAGGTAAATTTTGCCACTAATACGGCACCTGCTTGACGCAATTGTTGATAGACAAAGGCATCTTCCTCGATCACCTGTTCTTTATAGGGAGCAGCACCCCAGGTGGTTTTAGTTCCTTTGACGGCAAAAAGATCTTTAAGTCCGTAGGGGATTCCGTGCAACATACCTCGGTATTTTCCGTGAGCAATCTCTTCGTCGGCCTGTTTGGCTTGCTCTAATGCGATGGATTCAGTCAAAGAAATGAGACATTGTAAAGTATCTCCATATTTCTTAATACGGTCAATATAAAATTGGGTCAATTGGACGGAACTGATCTTTTTGGTTTTGATTAATTCGGCTAATTGAGGAATAGAATAAAAAGCCAATGATGATTTTTTACTGGGCAATTCCGTACCTGGAACTTTGGTCCAAGCGATGGGATGTTGATTTTTATTGAGGCTTACTCCTGGAATAAGTACAGTTTGCCATAGACTTAATGGAACGGAATTAGGCAAATGAACTTGATGCTGTTTTTGATACACCGAAAGGTTATCTTGAACATCTGACAAAAGTGTGTCTATTTCTGTACTGGTAAAATTGAGATCAAAAATCTTAGCGGCACCTTCTACATCCTTCTTTTGTATTTTAGAAGATTGGGCAAAGCTGTTAGAAACAAGTAAAAACAAGTTGAGCCAAAGTATACATTTTCTCATAGTTCAAATTTTTTACCATGAAATAAATCAAAATAAGCGAATAAGCTCATTTATTGAAATAAAAATTATCAGAAAGCTGATTGAACTGTGCTTGGAATAGTTGAAGTTTCCCTTGTAGCTTTGAGAGTAGCTTGGGAATTAGGGTAGGTAAAAGATATTGGTTGGTGGATGGGTAGGAAATTGACAGTTAATTGGTAGTTGGTGGTTAGTTGGTGGTTAGTTGGCAGTTAAGATTTGTCAACTTTCAAAAAGTTGACAAATCTAAGGTGACAAATCTAAGGTGACAATTAAGCGATAAGTCCAAGTGACTCGGCCAATAGATAAATCTAATTGCTAGGCTTCCACCAATCAGGAACGGAAGGAACGGATTGTTCTATACGATGGATTTGCTCATCACTTAGTAATGGCAAGTTGGCAGCCATGACGTTCGACTGAACCTGAACCACTGATCTAGCACCAGGAATCACGACAGAAATATGGGGATTTTGAAGTGTAAAACGCAATGCATTAGCAGATAATCCACCCTTCAAGTCCGCTAAAAAGGCCAGCTTCCTGGCATGTTCCAGCATCCAATTTTTATCTCGATCTGCCATGTGAGAACGGTAATCACCCTCACCAAAATGCGGGTTTTCAGTCAATAATCGATCACTCAGAAATCCAGAACCTAAGGGTACCCGACCAATGATATCATACTGCAATCCATTAGGATGTTGGACTAAAATTTCATCTACTCTTCTGTCTAGCGCATTATAAATCACCTCAATCACGGATCCAAATCCTGCGTCCATCACCCGCTTTGCCCCATACACACTTTTAGAACTTACCCCATACTGACGAATAAGCCCTTGACTTATCAAATCTTCCAATGGAGCACGATCGTAGTTCTCCCAATCAAAATTATCAGGAGGAGAATGCATCAACAAGACATCGATATGCTCACGCTGTAAGCGCTGCAAACTGGCTTTTACACTGGCATGAATATGAGTAGAAGAAAAATCCTGCCCAGTGGAACCATCTGCTAGATAAACGTTCCCAAATTTGGTACAAACAATAATATCTTGAGAATAAGTAGCTGCCAGAAGGGCTTTGCCAACTATTTTTTCGGACAAGCCTTTGCCATAAGAATCCGCGGTATCAATGAATTGAATCCCCGATTTTAAAGCTTCAGTCAAAATGGCTAAGGATTCATCTTCGCTGATTTCACCCCATCCCATGGCCTTTCCTTGAACGATATTTGGACCTCCCAATTGCCAAGTACCGAGACCTAATTTCTGATGTAATCGGCCTGAAAAACGAGGAATGCTAGCTTTCGTCATGTCCTAGGACAATTGAAAATCTGACTCTAAAATAATCTTACCTTTGATCAAGCAACGTTCGCCTTTCTTTGTCGCAAAATAGGCGTTTCTTCCATGTAAAATACGATCATCGTGAAAAAATGCAGCCTCTCCTCGTTCTAATTGTATCGGTAAAACCAAGCCCGCATTGATAACACGAGTCTCTAAAAATTGATGGAAATCTTCTACTAATTGAAGGGCCTCAGCTGTATTGTCTTTATCAACACAGAAATAATTCCAGTTGGCCAACCAACCCAATTCATCTTGGTCTAAAATCTTACGAACTTTCTTATGACCTGCCTTATCAAAATTCACTGTAATAGTCATCAAACGCTCCAATAAAGCATCTTGACCATCTATTTTTAAGCAGTCTACCAAATCTGGTAAATCAAAAAATGTAGTAGCCCCACCTCGAGCAGCACGAGAAGTACAATAAAAAAACTGCAAGGATTTTTCGTCCCCTAATTCCACATAAGAATCATCCGTATGCAATGGTTGACGGGTATTACTACTTCTATAACGATCCGGTATAGCTGGATCATAACTGATGTCAATCCAACGATTTTCTTTTCTTTCTCCTGTAATCAAATCTTCATCCTCATTGAAAGGAGTACCGATAGAATCTGCAAAATTGATGTAAAACTGCTCCAAAGGAATAGGCAAATTATAGCCTGCCAAATGGATAACTTTATATTGTTTAACCGCTTCTGTTAATTCAGCAATGGTTTCTTGTTCGGTCGTAAAATAAATTTTCTTAAAGAATTCCATACGTACATTTTTCAAATTTGATACAATCAGAACATTTTAATTATTCCAATTTCAAAGGTACAAAAATTTGTTAAGTGACTTTTCTTGTAACTATGAATAAATTATTAATCGGTCAAAAGGAAGCGCTTAAGGATTAGGCCCTAAGTCTCGGTAGGCAATCACTTGTATTCCCAATACTCGAATAGCCTCTTTTACTTGCTGACTAGTAAATACATCCGTAACGCCTTGTCGGTCCGCTGCCACACCCTCATAACCAATGTGTGAAACAGCTTTCAATTCTGCATCATCTAATCCTGGATGATCTACGAAACAGTAGGTTTTGCCTGCTTGAAGGTTTCGCAGCATTTGGATAAAACTAGTAATCTTTTGGGCTGATGTTTGACTTGGACCAGCATAAGTGGCTCGTTCAAAAGGATATGTTGTATTATCATAGATCAAATGATATTCCTTGGCCAATTTCTTAGTCAGCTCGATCACTTGTTCATTTATTCTAGAACAACCCATGTGTGACGAAACGTGACTAATCCTTGGTATTTTTTTGATGGCCAATTCTATCTGAGCTCTAAATTCTGCTTCAATATCGGCCAGCGTAAATTTATTTTCTACGATGGACATGTCTGGATAATTCTTATTGGCATACACCATAGGGAAAAAATAACCATCGGGATCACGTAAACTTTTTGCCTCCGTTAATGGTCTCCATTTCAGTTTATCCCACTCACTGGTTAATGCTAAATGTATTCCCACGTCTATATTGGGATGCGCTTGAAGCATCTGAACAGCCTCTGGAAACCAAGGGGAAGGAACAATGACCTCAATGGACGACTGGATCCCGTTCAAAGAGGACTGCATCAAGGCCAAATTTCCCGAATGACTATAACCCATATCATCTCCACGAACGATGAGTCGAGGAGCAGGGAGGTTTTGAGCCCAAACCTGAAACGTACATAAGAGCATCAGCAAAACCTTCTTCATCGTGTTTGAAATTAGATATAGGAAAATTGTTCCGGGAAAAATACCCAAAATTTACGGACATTCGTATCTTGTTGCACGAAAACCTATTCCCTATGTTAAGTTCCATCTTCTTATTGGTTAGTACCATATTCACTTTTGCTAACGCCGATTCTACACAATATCAATTAATGGTAGGTTCCTATACCAAAGCCAAAAACCCGGGTATCGAAGTGTTTGACCTAGATTTAGCTACTGCCAAAAGCAAGCCCAACTACCATAGAGAAAACCCGAATGCATCCTATCAAGCACTTTCAGCAGATGGAAATTTACTTTATTCTGTATCGGAAGAAGGAGGGGGTAAATCTGCCATAAGTGCCTATGCCCGAAATGCAAATGGCACTTATACCAAATTAAATTCCAGCCCTACTCTAGGTGATGGACCCTGTTTTGTCAGATATCATGAAGCCAGTAAAACCGTATATGTGGCTAATTATGGAAGTGGCTCTCTCAATGTATTTAAAACAGAAGAGAATGGTCGACTGCTTCCTGCTTCCCAATCCTTTATTTATAAAGGCTCTAGTGTGGTGACCGGTCGACAAGATGCCCCACATGCTCACATGGTGGCCATAGCTCCCGATCAAAAAAGCTTATATGTGCCCGATTTAGGTGCTGATAAAATCCATTGGCATCCCATATTAGCGGATGGAACCTTAGCTGAAAATTATCAATCCATATCCGTGAGTCCAGGTAACGGTCCTCGTCATATGATTTTTCATCCCAATGGAAATTTGGCCTATGTCATCAATGAATTGAATGGAACCGTGGATGTCTTTAAGATTACTTCTCAAGGATTGGACAAAATTCAAAACATCGTTTCCGACACGAGTACCAAAGTCGCAGTAAAAGCCAGTGCCGATATTCATATTTCTCCGAATGGGAAATGGCTCATTAGTTCCAATCGAATTACTAGTGACAACCTTGCTCTTTTTGCTATTCAAGCTGATGGTACCTTAAAGTCAATAGGTTACCAAGCTGTAGCCAAAATGCCCAGAAATTTCAGCTATGATCCCAGCGGTAAATGGTTATTTGTGGCGAGCCAAACCGAGAATAGAATTCAAGTTTTCTCGGTCAATCAACAAACAGGTTTATTGACCGACAGTAATCAAGATATCTCTGTAGCGGCTCCTGTTTGCCTATTGTTTATCAAAAAACCCAATAGCCCAGAAGAGCGCCTACAGGCTTTAGGAATCACTTTACTCAAACCTAGCACTCCTTTAGCCAATTATGTCAAGTTTACTCGAGCAGGAAATATTGCCTACTTGTCGGGGCATTTACCAGAAAAGGCAGAGGGTGGCTTTGTGCTTGGAAAAGTAGGCAATAAACTGAGTGTGGAAGAGGGTCAAGCAGCAGCCAAATTGGCAGGAATTGCTTTAATTTCTACATTAAAAGGCCAATTGGGTGATCTAAGAAGAATCAAAAGAATTTTAAAAGTAACAGGTTTTGTTAACTCGGATCCTAGCTTTACTCAACAGCCTCAGGTCATGAATGGCTTTTCTGATCTGATGGTGGCGGTATTTGGCGATAAGGGAAAGCATGCTCGCTCGGCAATAGGCGTCAATGTCTTGCCAAATAACGCGGCTATTGAGGTAGAAATGGTCGTAGAGCTTTACTAATAATCTGTTTTGATATTGGTATCGAATGGGGCTTTTATTTGGTAGCCCAAATCCCCGTCTCGTTGATTATCCAAAACGTCCAATCCATATTGTAATTGGCTCACAGGGGTGCTATTGAAGGTCCCAAATATGCGATCCCAAATGGAGAAAATATTTCCATAATTGGAATCCGTTTGTGGGCGACTAAGGTGATGGTGTACCTTATGCATGTTTGGAGAAACAATTAGGTAACTGATAGCAGTATCTAACCATAAAGGTAAACGGATATTGGCATGGTTGAACTGAGAAAGCACTACCGAGATACTTTGATAAATCATAACCAACCACATAGGAGCACCACAAACCAGCAAGCCCAACATGGTGAATAAGGCTCTAAAAACACTTTCTCCTGGATGATGTCGATTCGCAGTTGTAGTATCCACCATGGTATCTGCATGATGTACCATGTGAAACTTCCACATGACCTTTACTTTATGTTCTACCCAATGCACAAAATAGGCCCCCACTAAATCCAATAACAATAATCCCGCAATCAATTGTCCCCAATTTCCCATTGGGAACCATTGCAAAAAACCTATTTGATTTGCTATGGCCCAGTCGCTCAGTTGAACAATCCAAAGCGCAAAACCGAAATTGACAACAATGGTGGTGAAGGTAAATAAGAGGTTTATACCCGCATGCTTCCACTTATTATAGCGAAAGGATACCAAAGGGATCGCATATTCCAGCAACCAAAAAAAACTGATACCCCCGGCTAAAATAAGTGCACGGTGACTACTCGGAATATGATCAAAATAGGAAATAAGGCTCTCTAACATAGGGATGGGGGTTTGCTCAAATCAATGACAAATAATGGTAAAAAGCACCTCATTTCCAATACCTCTACAAACGCAATTAGGTAATTTTCTAGGTTAGAAAATGGTAGATTCCATAAGAAAGTAATAGACCAATTAAGGCCCAAATTAAACCTGTGGATTTTCTTTTCTTCAAAAACAACAGCAGGATTAAACCTGTGGCCGAAATGAAAATCATGAATATGGCAGAAATATCAATCACCCATGCCCAAGATTTGCCCGTATCCCTGCCTTTATGCAAATCATTGATGACGGCCATCCAACCCATGCGAGTTTCAGTTACATCATAGGCTCCCGTCTCACGGTCAATAAACACATCGGCTGTATAGCCTGGGCCTTGAAAAGAAACCGAAATTTCCGCGTCATCGATTCTAAAATCATTCAATTGCCCTTTTATACCATGAGCGTTTCGTAAATGTTCGACAACTTCCAATTTGGCTATTTTAACTGTATCTGTTGGGTTCACCCAAGCCACATTCAGCTTCGCTTTTTGCTCTTGAACATCCGATTTCTCTGGAAGCCATTCTTGGTGATTCAAGGTTAAACCTGTCACAGAAAAGAATAGGACAATCGCAAAACTGAACATAGACAAATAAATGTGCAGCCAACGAGAGATTTCCGCAGTGGAACGACGAAGTTTACTTTGCTTAGGTTTTAATTTAGAATTAGGGTTACTCATAGGCTTGGTTAAAAGAAGCCCATGAACAGCTCATGGGCTCTTAAGAATAAAAGAATGTATTATTTTGCTACATAACTTAAAGAAGCACCTGTCACTTCTTCATTGCCTGAAAGCGTTTGCTTTTGGTCTTTACCATTGAAATTCATTTCTTGTTTCATCAATTGGTAAGTACCATGCTCCCGTGCGGCCTCGATGTACACCGTATATTTTCCTTGTTTCACAAATTGGCCTACATCGTCTTTCCCATCCCAAACCAAGGTATATTCTCCAGGTGAACGTGTAGCACTCGCTAAGGAAGCAATATCAATGGCGCTCTCTCTTTGGGCTGCATACCAAGAGCGCAAATCTGGTAACCATCTTGGCTTATTAAACCATAAAGCGATACGTCTCACTGGCTTGTGATTTTCATCTTCTACCCAAACAGCGACAAAGGGGCGGCGGAAACGACCTTCAAAACTTGCTAGCTCAAATTTGATTTGCAACTCTTGTTTATCTGTCCACATTTTTTCCTTTTGATTGACCATCAAGATGTTGGTACTTAAACTTGAAGGACGAACGTTTGGCGCATTGGAGGCTAATAAATTATTCCAATTGGGACTCGTATATTCTTCTCCAGACTTCGTTAAAATCAAATAATCCGTATCAGGAATAGTAGACGCTAATTGTTGACTTTGTTCTAGACTCATCACCTGAAATGCCGTAGAAAGAGCCCCAGCTGTTACCGCATCTGGATGTACAACGGTAGCACTGATAATTTCCGAAGCTGGCTGACCTGTCAAAGGGTTCATCACATGAGAAAACCATTGTTTATTGATTTCAAATCCTCTTTGATAATCACCTGAGGTAGCTACAGCTTTATTTTCTACTAATATCTGAGCATGTGGAGCGGCATTTTCAGCGAAGTTTCTAGGATCTTTAATGGATATTTGATCCATTCCATTGCCTTGAACGATGATATCTCCACCTACATTTAAAACAATTCCATGAACCCCTTCGGTGGCTAAAGCAACATCGGCAGCTTTTTGCATCACATACGATTTGGCAAAAGAGTGTAATCGTAAGGCCGCTTGACTGGTTCTAGCAATGCTTTGTTCTGCCTCATTGATTTCCCAATGCTTTTGTTGGGCTACATTTACCGCCGCTTGAATATTTTCATCTTTAGGTAATTGATTTTGGGCACTGGCTGTTCTCCAAACTTGAGCAATTTCCTCGGCGGAGGCATTAATCAAACCACCTGTTTTTTCTTGCCAAGTATCAAATTGTTGAAGAACCTGAAATAAATCATGAGATACAGGCTTAAATTCTCCTTGACTAGCCATCCATTGATTAAACTCTGTACTTGGATGATAAGTCCCCAAAATTTGACTTAAACGCTTTACTTCTGCTAGTAAGCTTGCTTCAGCCTTTTTGGCAGCTCCAAAATGGGATGCAGCTATTTTAAGGTCTAAGGATGTTCCCAACAAATGATCCATTTGGGAAACATAAATACCAGAAGATTGTGTGGCAAGGAGTTGGGGAGAGGTAACAGAAAGGGCCGCAAGGCCAAGGGATTTTAACATATGCTATTTCATTAGGGTTTTATAGGTCGAAATTTAAATTTATTCCTTTGATAGCCTTTCAAAATATAGATAAACTACTCTTTTTTGTCTACCCAAAGCAAAAATAATTCCTTTTCTAAAACGCGGCTCTGCCCTGATTATTAAGCGGCTAACAGGATTTACGTTGTAATTAATCTCCATTTTGTCGATTTTTACTAAAATAAATACCTCTAAGGCCCATATTTGGCTTGTCAATAAAATTACTATGAAATTTAAACACCTCCTTAGCTTACCCATTTTACTTTCTATCCTAAGTGTTCAAAGTATGGCCCAAGCGGGTCCAAAAGGTAAGATCAAAGGTCAAATCATTGAAAAAGAATCCAAAGCACCTGTCCCATTTTCCAGCATTCGCATATTTCAAGCAGGAGCTCAAAAATTAATTACAGGAGGAATAGGGGATGATAAAGGACAATTTTCTACCGATGTCGTGTATGGAATATACGATGTGTTGATAGAAAGTGTAGGATTTGAAACGATCCAACAAAAAGGAATCAGCATCAATAAAGAGAATCAAACCATCAACCTGGGGATTTTGGAAGCCAAATCTTCTTCTAAAACCTTAGACGAGGTTACTGTTAAAGGCCAAAAAGCTTCCATGGAATTGGCTTTAGATAAACGTATTTTTAATGTGGGCACTGATTTAGCCAATCGTGGCGCAACAGCCTCTGAAATTTTAGGTAATCTTCCGTCCATTCAAGTAGATGGCGAAGGTGGAGTAAAGCTACGAGGAAGCGACAATGTCCGTATTTTAATCGATGGAAAACCGTCTACTTTGGTGGGTATCAGTGGTGCGGGTGGACTACAGTCTTTGCAGGGAAATCTAATTGAAAAGGTTGAAGTTATTACCAATCCTTCAGCGCGTTATGAGGCAGAGGGTATGGCTGGAATCATCAACATTGTCTTAAAGAAAAATCAGAATCAAGGCTTCAATGGCGCCATAGAAACCACGACAGGTTATCCTGAGAATTTTGGCGCTACGGCCATTGTGAATTACCGTAAAGACAAGCTAAACTTCTTTTTGAACTACGGTTTATTTTACCGCAGAACCCCTGGTAGAGGAAATATTTACCAGGAAGTTTATACCCCAGGGCAAACCAATTATTTGCAACAAACTTCTCAAAATAATGTGCGAGGAATGGTAAATAATATCCGTGGTGGAGCTGATTATTTTTTCAATGAAAAAACGGTGTTAACGGGTTCCTACATTTTCCGAAGAACGGATGTTCGCCGTATTTCTGATTTTCATTATTTGGACTACCAAAAAAGCTTGAGCAATTTGTATAGCATCACGGACCGTCAACAAGACGAAAAAGAAGCAGAACCAAATTCAGAATATGCCTTGACCTTCAAAAAGTCGTTTGCCAGAAAAGGTAAAGAATTTACGGCCGATTTGCGCTATTTAGATTATTGGGAAAGCTCTGATCAATTGTTTACACAAGTGGGGAAAAGGGGCGATGGAAGTGCTTTTCCTGAAAATTCTAGAATCCAAAAATCCCTGAATGATGAAGCAGAGCATCAATGGATTTTACAGGCAGATTATGTAAATCCTGTGGGTAAAGATGGTAAAATCGAAACAGGTTTACGTACGAGCTTTCGTGATATGACCAACGATTATGTCGTAACCCAAAAGCAAGAAACGGGCGAATTCACCGTGGTGCCCGGTTTACAAAACAATTTTGTTTACCATGAAAATATCACTGCCGCTTATGCCATTTGGGGTACCAAAATCAAGAAATTTTCCTATCAAGTGGGTATTCGTGGCGAGATGACGGACATTCGTACGGAGCTCTTACAAACGCAAGAAAAAAATCCAAGGAACTATGCCAACTTGTTCCCTAGTGCCCATTTTACTTATTCCTTATCGGCAGACAATTCATTCCAACTAGGCTATTCTAGACGAGTACGTAGACCTACTTACAATGAATTAAGTCCATTTGTTACTTATTCCGACAACCGAAATTTTTTCTCGGGAAACCCTAATCTAAACCCTCAATTTACAGATGTATTTGATTTGGGACATGTGAAATACTATGAAAATGGAAGTATCAGTTCATCCATTTACTACCGAAATACCGATGGAAAAATTGATCGAATCCGTCAGGTAGATGCCAATGGCTTTTCGATTACATTGCCACAAAATTTCAAAAATGAGGTTTCCATGGGTGCCGAATTTACTGGATCTTCCAATCTTAGTAAAGTTTGGAAAGCGGATTTGAGCATCAATATTTTCCGAGCTAAAGCAGATGCCAGCAACATTGATCCCAATTATGTGAGTGATACCTATTCTTGGTTTGCACGTCATACGTCCCGTTTTAAGCTAGGAGGAGGCGTGGATGCTCAATTAAGAGCCAATTATGAGGCTCCGCAAAATACCCCTCAAGGTTCAAGAGGTTATATTGCTTGGATGGACCTATCAGCTAGTAAAGACATCATGAAAGGTAATGGTACTTTGACCTTAAATATCCTAGATGTTTTCAGTTCTAGAATCATGCGCTCTGAGACGAGAGGTACAGGATTCTATACCAAATCCGAATTTCAAGGTCGTTTGACGCAATTCAACTTAACTTTCAACTACCGAATCAAAACCACAAAGCAAGCAGCTAAGCAGCGTAGAAGTATGATGGATGAGGAATAAAATCTCGTTCATCCACCATAACATGCTTCTTTAATTCTCAATTTTAGATTGATTTAATGACTTTTTGAAAATCCCTAAAATCAACAGATTAACAAAACTGAATCCTAGCTGAAATAAATAGTATTCAGGGATAAATATTTTAAAGGAAAATAATGTAATTAAAAGTAGTATGGCATAAATCAGGGACCATTGATTTGAAACAAAATTCTCCTTTCCAAAAACCCATTTGATGTAAATCAAGATGGGTAAAATCACAAAAAAGGTAGTAAAAAGAATCTGATTGTAATTTACAAGGTCATGGTAAAATGAATATTCATCTAATATCAAATGTGCAACATACAAAATGTGCATGTATAATACGGAAGCACTTGCACGCCAACTAAAGACGATCGAATTCATTTTGATTTAATAATTGCCCTCCTAAAAAACCTTCATTATGACGCGAAATGCGTCATGATTTCCAAAAGAATTAAGGCAAATTAAACCAATGAATTATTCATTTTCAAAAACCCGAAAATTTCTTGCGTTTTATCAAGATTTTAGGCCTATTCAAGGGATAAAATGCTCTACTTTCCCCATTATTTCCAAGGTAAATCCGCCAATTTGATTCCCAATAGTTTTTGACAAACCTGATCCAATTGCTCTTCCGAACCCTCTAAGTGAAATGTTCTTTGAACATGACGCAGCGACTGCCCATGGGCTAAGGCAATAGCAGGAGAGGAACTTTCCAATTCATAAAACTTTCCCATCTGAGTTCCTGTATCATTTTTGCCATCATTATAGGCATTTAGGGCATCTCCTTGGTAAGGATTTTCCTGAATTTCCCACATGGAATTGACATATTCTTGTTCCCCTTGATAATCAAATTGAAGGATAGTCAATATGTGATTAGCTGCATCATAACTTGCCGCCAAAGGAATCAGTGCTTTAGGGGGAATACCTAATTTCCCTCTCGAGTTGGCATCCGCTTTAAAATAAAGCATTCCGTCCTTCTTGATCAAACGTTCAGCAGGAATTTGACCAAAATAGGCTGCATTAATGGCCGCCTCTTGTCCTTTTTGATAGGGGATTAAAATCGTGTTTTGGTCAGAGGCCTTCATCATCCCCAACAACCAGATGGATAAAACACCGGTGGATTTAGACCAATCGTCTCCAGTATTTTTCAATACATTATCGGTTTGATAACCCACCCAAGATATTCCATCCAGAGAAACCTGTAGGAGGTTTTCAGCTTCAGCTTGATTTAGTAAGGCAACTTCTCGGTCCAAAGAGACCTTAAATTTTGTCCCTGAATAATTCGTAATTTCAAAATCCTTGTGGAATAAGGCTTTTTGTTTATCCGATTTTACTAAAGGATAGGTCTCTGTATCGATGATTTCAGGTGTTTGCCAATGTTCAAAAATAAAGGGGTCTCCTTGTTTAAAATATACCGAAAATTGCCCTCCTTCTGGACCCAACCAAAAGCGTTCTTCTCCTCCAAAGGCATTCATATGAGGGCCTAATTTCCCCGACTTAATGAGCTCATGATTAATCCAACCATAGCTAAAACCTTCATCTCCTTGGGAGCTACTGGTCATCACCCTAGCTTGGTATTTACCTACGACCAAAACCTGTTGGTTTCCTTGTTTTAATAAGACAGTTGTGGGATCATTTTTTAATAAATCATAATCATATCCAAAGCTATTTTCTGAGTTCATACGTGTATTTTAGGGCTTGTAAATAGGAAATGAAGATACTTAAAATTCTTAACGCTGTCAAGGTTCAAAACCTTGACAGCGTTGTTGTAACGAATAATTTTTCACTCATATTGTCCAATAAATTGATAATCAATTAACAACTATTTCTAACCTAAAAAAGGCAGAAAAATTCAATAAAATAATATTCTAAAAATTTCAGTAGATATTACCCCAATAGACAATATATCCATTTATTAATGCCAATAGATCCGTAATTTTGGAGAGGAAAAAGGAGTTCCTTTTTAACACAATAACAACCTATTTACTATGAAAAAAAACATTTGGCTTATGGTCTTGTCCATAGCTAGTATCATGTCTTGCCAACGGTCCAATAACCCCGATCAAACAGAAGCTTGGAACTATAAATCCCAACATAAACTTAAAATTTCTGCACACCGTGGAAATTCAGGTATAGCTCCTGAAAACACTCTTGCCACCTTTCAAAAAACATTGGATATGGGGGTCGATTTTATTGAGATAGACGTTCGAACTTCCAAAGACAATCAATTAGTTATTTTACACGACGGAACGCTAAACCGAACTACGAATGGCACTGGCCCCATTTCCAACTTGACTTTAGCAGAAATTAAGCAACTAAAGGCCAATAAAGGCTGGGAAGCACAATTCCCCAATGAACAAATCCCAACCTTGGAAGAAACATTACAATTGGTGGCTAATTGGAATAAACAGAAAAATACCAAGACCTATATTTATGTGGACTGCAAGCAAGTGGCGCCCAATCCTTTGTTGAAATTAATGAAACAATATCATCTTGATAAGGAATCCGTTTACTATGGAAATGATGATTTTTTAGAAAAATTAAAGATCGAAGATCCCTTAAGCAAAAGAATGCCGAGCTTAAACAAAGCAGATGAAATGGAGACTAAAATAAAACGTTTGGCCCCTTATGCATTTGATGTAAATTGGCTTCGGATGAATGCACAGTTAGTGAAAGACATTCATGAAAAAAACATTCGAGTTTATACTGATGTTTTGGGTCCATTAGACCAACCGTCGAATTATAAAAAGGCAAAAGAACTGGGAGTAGATCTAATTCAAACGGATCACGTAAAATCAGTTTATCGATATTTTCTCGGAAACTAAATTCAAAAATTCAACGTTGTCAAGGTTTAAAACCTTGACAACGTTAAGAAAAATTTACTTTTTAGGCTCTGATATAACCCCTAAATAACGGCCCATCCAATAAGGCAAAAGCCAGATATCTCCAGCACTGTGCTCCGATAAACCATTGCCCCCATTGCGGTCCATATTAAACTGATTGGCATTATGGCGCATGATGGGTTTTTCATCTGGTGGCAACACTTCCTGTGTCGTTTGACGACGGAAGTTTTCAGCAACTTTGATCATATCCTTACGATGACTATTTTGAATAGCCCAGTCAATCATATCCATAGGATGCTCACGCAAATACCAAGCGGCTTCATTTAAATCAAATTGTTTGGTTCCCGTCAAAGCCGTAAAAATATTCCAAGCTCCCTCTTTCTCTGGTCGCTCCATTTGCCAATGGTCTAAAATGGATTTCTTGAAATTAGCTTTTAAGGTATCATTAAACGCATAGCGATACAATCCCCAATAACCTACATAATACATTTCATCATCCGAGTGATTCCAACCATCAGACATGTTTTGAGCATGTGCATCTGCATCCTTTCCTGCTCTTCCTAGCACACTAAATGGACGCATTAAATTTTCATAATAGCCGTATTTAGTCAATAACTCCAAGGCCTTTTGCTTATACTTCTCTTTTTTGGTAAAATAATATGCCGTTTGAAGCATCGAAGTAATATTGGAAGAATTCAATTTACGATCTCCCACATTGGTAGGAAAGGAATTGACATATTTAGGATTCCATTTTCCCCACATAGTAGGCTTTCCGTCAAAGTCGATCAAGTACATATCGTTTTTCAAGATATGTGACATCAATGTGTCAATTAATACGATAGAACGCTTCTTTAAATCTGCATCATCCACCAATTCAGCCATAGCCCCAAAAGCAAAAATATGCCCTATCACCTCATCACTACTAGTCGTAGATTTAAAGTCCCATTCTGGATCTGGTGATGGCTGCCAACGCTCTGGATCAGACAAACTAGAGATGAATCCACGACGCTCAAATGAACGGGCTGGGAATCCCGGCACAGGAGTTAATTTATATAAACGCTCCATGGCGTCTAAAGACTCCCGACAATTTTGTAATGCCTCTGGGTCTTTGGTCACGGCATAACGGAAAATTTCTCCACCCAAATACATAGACGTCCATAGTCCGTCATTGTCTGAATCAGCCAAATACCCTGTGCTTAAATTTCCTTTTTGTATACCATCTAAAGACGCATTAAATCCATTTCGAATATGACGTTTTCTCACCTGATCATCATAAAAAACAGCCTTTTCATGCAAGGTCATTTTCTTAAAACAGATTTGCCCCAATCCAGCAGTGGTTGTAATTAATACCGAGTTTTTAGGACCTTCAGCTATGTGTTTTACGACATTACTCGGTAACCATCTTTCTCCATTGTAATAATCAAATTTGCCATCTTTCTTCAAAGCAAAGGCTCCTTTGGTAGAACCAAACCAAACTTTATCGCCGATGGATTTAATAGCGGTGATTTCAGTCCAAGGTAATTTTTGTTGTTTTTCTCCTACTTGTTTCGTAGATAAATCAAAAATCTGGTACCCATCATTTCCACCAACATAGATTTTTGTAGAATTTTCAGCTATATCAAAGGCAGTAAACGGACCACCTGACATTAATTTAATGATGCTAGCTTGAGCCGGTGAAAAATGATAAAGCCCTTGTTGACCCAAAATATAATAGGTTTGACTAGTGGCTTGATATTTCATATCCAACACTTGATCACCAGATAAATTTCCCTTAAACAAGGTTTTGGAATCTTTGACCAAATGAATACTATTTCCATCTGAAATTAAAAAAGAAAAATCCTTGCCTCCTACCACTCGATTCGCATTGGCCAATTCATGCTTGGAATAAATACTCCCAGCAAAAGCATGACTTAACACGGCCTTATCGTCCAACAAAACAAATTGCTTTTGATAGGATGTCAAAGCAGCCATTTTCTTAGGTGCACTGGTACGGTATTTGGTATCTTTAACCAAAGTCCCAGGGTATAGGAATTGACCATCATGAGGCAAAAGAGTACCCGTGCTACCAAATAAGATGATATTACCATTTCTGTCGGCAAAGCTGGATCTCAATTCTGAGGCCTGGTCTTTAGCAAGATAGTATTTGACACTATAATCTTGCCAAAATGGGGTATCCTGATACACAGGTTGCTTGGACTTATTTTGAGCCCAAGTCAAATGCGTGGCCAACAATAGGCACACATATACGAATACATTTAATTTACTGATTTTCATTGTATAGGTTTAGATTTAAATTCACTACTCAGATTTGATTTTCTGCGGATCTACTACCACATATTTGATGGATTTTTGATCTTTCTCCATGTGGGAAGAATAGGTGATATGCAATAATCCATCTGGGCTTTGTGTCATACATGGGTAAGAAAAACTACCTTTCCCCGGAGCTACGTTTTCCACATAAGTCTTCCATTTCCATGTTTTTCCTTCGTCATCTGAAAGAAAAAGACCTAAGCGATAACGCCCGTCGATGATGTCATTCCCTAAAAATGCCATTCTACCATCTTTTAAAACCAAGAGTTCTACGCTGGCCGTATTCGGAATATCTGTTTTGACAGAAGGAGACCAGGTTTCTCCTTGATCAGTCGACTCACTCACATGAACTCGAGGAGGATTATCGCCACTGTCACGTAAATAAGCCAATAAGTTCCCATTTTTCTTTTTTACCACAGCTGGTTGAATGGGTCCACGACCTACCAAAGGCAAACTTGGCCGCCAACTAGCTCCTTGATCATCTGAAATGGCCATCAAAGAGAAATTGAATCCATCTGAATACAAAGGCAAAATGATGCGCCCACTTTCCAATATAAGCGGTTTAATCCGTGTCATCCAGCCGAAACTACGTTTTACCGGATCTGCACTAGCCTTGGCAATCATATCATCATACTTAGGAGCATAACCTGCCCAACCAATATGGTGCTCGGGCAATTGCTTTAATTTTTTACTCACTTCGCCAGCAAAATCATTTCCTGGCTTTAGCAAAATATTATCTTGCCATTCCCAAACGGGTGCCCCTTCTTTGGAATAATTCATGGATGTACGTACGCGTAATACCGACTGCTCCCATTGGTTGGCTTGAACGGCAATCCAGACTAGGAATAATTTATTTTCCTTATTCAAAAAAAGAACAGGATTACAGTCTGGGATATTCGGGGTGTCAGCCATCAAAAAGGGTTCACTCCATTGGGAATCTCCTTTTTTTAGTCGAGCGCCCATTAATTTAACATCATCGGCCGTTCTTTCCCCACTACCATAAAACCAAACAGACAAGTAATCGCCATTAGGTAAACGTACCAAACTACTCCCATGGACGTGTTTTTCTTGTCCTGGAAAAATGAGCATTGATTTGACAATAGCAGGACTCTGAGCTAGCGAATGAAAAGACATCACTAACAGGGTAATCAAAATTTGAAATAACTTCATGTGATTATTTTACTTTTTTTCGTCGCTCCATCAACTCTCTGAACGTACTTAAGATGATCCCTTCTTTCTCGATGTAAGCCTTCAAATCGGGATGCATCATGGAATTCATATCGGCTAAACGGGAACCACCTGAGCCACTGATAAACTTAAATTCTTCGGTAATATCACTGCTATGTACGATCAACATAGCGACTCCTGGTTTCATGTGTTCCAACTGATAAATCCATTGATCTGCTTTGTATTTTCCCCATTCGGCAGGAGTAGCGCTGCCTTCTGGTTTCCAATCCCCACTATCCGAGTGTAAATCGTCCAAAACGGGCAATCCTGCTTTCCAAAGCATTTCTCCGATCTTCTTAGATTCAGTTACTAAATCCGTCAAGCCAAATTTGGCCATAGGCAATGGCATTCCTTCTTTCCACTTCCCTTCCGCTTTCATTTTTTTGATATATGGCTTATTGACAGATTCAATGAGCATTTTATTGTTTCCACCTGGGAACATCACGGGGATGCCTAATTCCATTCCCACTTTTAGATAACGCTCTAAGAATGGAGGATAAGCAAACAAGGTTCCCATATGAGAATCTAGGTGAGTGGGTTTCCAACCTAAACGCGTAGCTCGTTCTATTTGAGCACGGATTTCCTTTTCCACTTCATCAGGACTCGCATTTTTGATTACCTGTTCTACACTATGCCAAAGACATCCATCTCCATCACTTAAAGTAGGTACTTGCTGAAAACCTGATAAAGCTGGCCAACGATAATCCTTCCATTCAGAAGTCAGGGTTAAGTGAAGACCCGCATCTAAATTAGGGTGATTTTTTTGGATGTAATGAATAAAACTAGCAGCCCATGGACATGGCATCATGATACTACAAGAGGTGGCCACACCCTGTTCAATGGATTTATAAGCCCCTTGATTGGAGGAATAGGACATACCACAATCATCCACATGAAAAATGACCACTTTCTTCCCCTTCGGGTAGCCTAATTTTTCTGCATAAGTGGGTTCTAATTGCTGAGCCATGGCCTTTGTAGTCAAAATACTGGACGCAATGCATGCCCATAAAAGTAGTCCTAGTTTTTTCATATTACAAAACACATTTCGTTTTATTGATGATTGAAAGATCTTTTTGTTTTGACTAAGATAATTCAATGTTGGATATAAAAATTATTTAAGCACTGGTTTAGGACTTACTTGAATCAATTGCAATGCTTGATCCATATAAATCTCTGCGGTCATTTCCCCCAGGCTAGTTCGCGTGACATAATCGTAACGCTTAAAGCTATTGTAATCGACTTTGGCTAACATATATCCAAAAGCATCGTTGGTTAGGCCAAACAAAAAGGGCATTTTGGTGGCCATGTGGCGCTTCACATAATAACCCACATTAGGCAAGGCTTCTCCAGGAACCGTTAATATTTGAGCTGGCCCAATATTCAATAAATTTAATTGGGTGCTAACGGTATTGGGTTTTTTGTATTCATATTTCAATGGTGACTTCGTCAAAATATAACGCATCATTTCTGAATCCACAGGAAGGTCAATCATCTTTGAGGTACAATAAATAGAAGGAGAATCTAAAACAGGCGCTTTATTGATAATCCTTAGAGCCTCATCCGCCAAGAGCTCTCCTATTCGAATGCATTCTTCCCAGGTATTCGCTTCCTTTTGATTACTTTGACCTTCTTTTCCATATTCTAATCGGGTATCGGCAGTGACCATTCCACCTTGAGCTCCATTCATGAATAAGGCCACTCCACCTGCTTGGGCTTCGATTCTACTATACAATGGTCCGCATAAATCAGGACTAAGGATTCCTCTACCACTTCCGATAACTTCAGGGTGAATGGCATAATTCACCAAGGTAGCAATAGCTTTCCCTTGATGAGCACCAGTGGTGGCAATAGCTTGAATAACTCCACAACGTGGATCATATAAAGCGGGGGCATAATAATTATAAGCAATTTTACCTTTAGCTTCTTCTACATTTACTTTCAAAGCTGCTGGTTCTAATTTCGTAATGGCTTCGTTGACCGCATCAGCAATTTGCTGAACACAACGATCTAGGTATTTTAAATCTGCAAAGTTTTTACCGGTGGCATCTGGAAATCCATAGGCGTCTGGGGCGGAGTGTGTATGTGTCGCTCCAATTAAAATATTTTCCGGAGCAATCCCTTTAATGAGTGCTCTAGATTTATTTCCTAACACAGAAGTCCAACCTAAATTATCTACATTAACAATCGCAAAACGAGTATTTCCTTGCTCAAAGACCATCGCACGAGCAAACAAATCACCTTTCTTTTCCACACTTGGTTTAGGCGTGCCAATTCCTCCCGAAACAGGCAATAATGGGTCTGGCGTAATTACTCGTACGGCTGCCCCAACCCGAAGGGTTTGAGCAGTCGCTGGAGTAAACAAACACAAGAATAAAAGTATGAAAAGGTTTAGAGGTGTATTAAATTTCATTGGTTAAACAGGATTAGAGAATCTATAATTTTGAAGGGCCTCCCGTAGGAGACCCCTTAAAATCTTAATATGGCTTACCTGTACCTTGGATTACCCAAGGCTTAGACCAAGCACTATTTTTGCCATCAGCTTGTGAGAAATTAGTTACTTCTAATTTATCTAAAGCAGCAGCTGTATTCTTAGAATTAATACGCAATTCATCCTGCATGTAATAAAAACGAACAGGAATAGCTTGACGCTTAGCTACAGGACCCGCTTTTAACTCTGGGAAACCTGTACGACGGAAGTCGAACCAAGCTTCAGTAGCAGCAGTCCAGCTAGCAATCCATTTTTGCTCCATAACTTGTTTTACTGTACCAGCAAAAGCAACACCTGGATTAGCTAAATACGTAGTTGAAGTAGAACCTACTCCCCATGTAGTCAATGACGCTTTCACACCATTCTCATAGAACGTTTTAGCATCTCCTACCGCATAACCTTTTAAAGCGGCTTCTGCTAAGATGAAGTTCACTTCGGCTGCAGAAACTAAACGGGCTCTCAACAAGGCCCCTGATGCATTTTTGTACATGGGCGCAAGGAAAGAAACGTGAGGGTTAAACGATGTCTGACCAGGAGTTGGGTTCATGTTATACGCCGAAGGTAACTGAGAGAATGCCGTTGGTAAACCTACGTATTCTTGATCAATATCTACTTTCGAATTACCAACTACATCTGGTGATAAATAACGCTTCCCGTCGATGATTTTATCTGTCTTAGCAGGTAAAGTGGCATCCACAACCAATGGAATTTCTACTTTAGCAGCCCAGATACCTAAACGAGGATCTTTCACACCTTGCAAGTAATCTACCAATGTATTTGCCATTTTGATACGACGGTAGTTACTACCACTCACATCATAAACCGCATTAGCTGGCCAAGAAGTACCATCTGAAGTACCTGGGAATCCCATAGTAGCATCATCTGAGTTAGCTAAAATCACTGGATAGTTCGCTGGATTTTTAGCAATTTTCTCAATTCCTGCTTTAGCTACATCCGGTTTCTTAGCTGAAATACGCATGTAATAACGTAGAGCTAAGGAGTTCGCCAATTTACGCCATTTAGTAGGATCACCTGAATAAATAACATCCACGTTATCTACGATGTTCGAGTACTCACTTTTTTGCTTAGATAACAAGGTATTAGCCTTCTCTAAATCGGCTAAGATCCCTGTATAAATAACCTCTTGAGAATCATATGCTGGTAAGATGTTTTCTGTACCACCTGTTTCTCCTTTCAAGGCATTGGTATAAGGTGCATCACCCCAAAGATCCGTGATCAAACCAAACATGAAGGCCTTGTTTACTAAAGCCACACCTTGTTGGAATTCCCAGTTCAATGCTACCGAACGACTGTAAAGCAAGTCGTTGTTACGTAAAATATCATAATAACCTGACCAACTTTGGTTTCCACCCCAGTCGTAATCATTATGTCCAGACGACCAAGCATCTTTTTGAGTATGCTGAACCACACCTGCGATATCTTGGTATCCAAGGTTTACATAAGCCTTAGACATTTCTGTTAAGACAGTAGGCATAACCAAATTTGGATTCACAACCTCTGGTTGAACTCCATTTGGATTTATATTCACTTTTGTCAAGTCTTCACAAGAGAAAAATACTCCCGTTAAAAGGGTGAAGGCGACAGCTTTTATTAATCTTATTTTCATGATTTTAATGTTTTAAGGTGCTTTGATTAAAATGTCAAACCAAGTTTAAATCCAACTGGGATAACCCATGGAGTAACATTATAGCGCTCAATTCCTTGCTTAAATTGGGTTCCTGCTTGTGCTCCAGACTGTGGTTGGAAAGCTGTTTCAGGGTCGATTCCAATTTTAGAAGCCGTCCATAAAATGATGTTACGACTGTAAACTGAGAAGTTAGCACTTTGCAAACCTAAGCTCTTAACAAAATTACTTGGTAGCTCATATCCTAAAGAGATCTCTCTCAACTTCACGAATGAAGCGTCAAATGTAGCTGCACGAGTAAAGCTCCAAGGATAGTTGTCACCATATGGTAAGATACGTGTATTAGGACCCCCTAAGTTTTCTTCATAACCCGTGATGTTTCCTTGTCCATCATATTTAGCAATTACACCTGGGTTAAATACTCCGTTAGGATACGTTTTTCCACCATATTCAAATGGATATCCACCGTACTCAGCTGTAGGGCCACCCACGATTGGGAAATAACCATTTTGATTAATACGGATGTATTTATCTTGATTAGCTACTAAGTAATTACGCAATGCATCACCTGTCAATCCATTTGGATTAATCAAATTGTCTAAGAATCGTTGAGATTTCAAATCAGACTCTCCGTAACGGTAAGTTTGTGAAACAAAGTCTCCACCACTTCTCCAATCAAAAGTCATATTCAAGCTAAAGTTCTTATAAGACAAAGAAGTTTGTAAACCTAAAATGAAGTCTGGATTGAAGTTACCAATTTTAGAACGGGTATTACTAGCATTAACGGATTGCCATGAACCATCTGAATCCAATATTGGATATCCATAATACTTAGATGATTGATCTTTTACGGTAACAATTTCAGCATCGTAGATATCACCAATCTTATCACCTACATAAGTCCAAGCTCCACCTTTTGCATCAGTCCAAAGTGTGTAGAAATTCAACCCTTCAGAAAGCTCTTTGATGGTCGTTTCGTTCTTGTAGAAGTTAGCGGTCAAATCCAATCTCCAACCATTCTTGTCGATCGGTGTACCACCCACTGTTAATTCAATACCCTTCGATACTAACAAACCTGCGTTGATGTTCTTCGAAGTAAATCCTGAAGAAGAAGGTAAAGTCGTTGGGATAATTTGGTTACGGTTTTCTACAGTATAATACGTACCTGAGAATCTTAAACGATTTTTGTACATCGTCAAATCAGCTCCCAAATCATACGAAGTAGAAATTTCTGGCTTCAAATCAGGTAATAAAATAGAGCCTGATTTTCCTAAACGAGTTAATGAACCCCAAGCTTCAGCATTTTGTAAGGTATTGATCAAGGCATATGGGTTGGTATCATTACCCACTTGTGCCACACCAGCTCTTACTTTCAATAAGTCTATCTTATCATTTGGAATCGCAAATGCTTCATTTAACAAGACACTTAACGAAGCAGATGGGTAGAAGTATGATCTGTTTTCAATAGGCAAGGTACTTGACCAGTCGTTACGAGCTGTCAAATCTAAATACACCATATCTTTGTAAGATACGTTTGCCATTCCATACGCACTATAAACCACTTTCTTGGTTTGGAAACTTGTGTAGTTAATATTGGTATTAGCAATGTTTTGCAAAGTATACAAGCCTGGGATAATTAAACCCGTTCCTCCTTTTGAAGAAGTACTTACGTCCATCGTTTTAGAACTTCTCGCATTACCACCCACTGAGAAGGATAAGTTGAAATCTTCTATTGGCTTAGTCCAAGTAGCTAAAAAATCGACGTTACGCTCATAACGATCTAAATTTGTGATACCATAAGCACCATTTTTCTCTCCTGTATAGGACTTCGCAATTTTAGTCTCACGAGTTTCTCCATAAGTATCCAAGGCATAACGAGCCATTAAACTTAACTCAGGAGTGATTTGATAATCTAATTTCATATTACCAAATGCACGATTACGCTCAAATCCATTTTTCACTTCATAAGCCAAGAACCATGGATTATTGTAGTTACCAATTGCTTGAGACTTCTGCTGCAAACCTTCCTGACCAGGAACCCAGTAATCTTTCAAGTCCATGATGTTGATGTGTGGAGAAACGGCATAAGCCCATTGCAATGGGTTAGATCCTCTTTCACTCGCCGGACGATTGTTTGAATTATTTCTACTCAAATCAATGTTAGCACTCAATTTCAATTTGTTTGACAATTTGAAAGAAGATGCTGCTGATAATGAATTCTTGAATAAATCAGAACCTGGAATAATTCCGCGGCTAGTCATATTGGAATATGTTAAGCGATAATTCGCCACATCATTTCCGTTAGTAACCGAAACACCATTGGTTGTTGTAATTCCTGTTTGAACAAAATTCTTGATATTATCTGAATAAGACTTCAATTCTGTTGGAATAGCTTTTCCATCTGCACCTTTAGGGCTGTTCCATTGGATCGCTTTATAGCCTTTATCCAATTCTGGTCCAATACCACCCGCTGATCCTTCTTCGATACTTAAAATTCCTCCTGGGTATGGGTTATTGTCTGGAGTAAATGGAAGTACACCTGTGGCAAACTTCGAGTGCATTTTCAAAAACTTGTAAGGATTATCAAATACCGTGTTTGACGTGATATTCACGGTCATTTTCTTTGCCTTCGAGCCATTTTTTGTGGTAATTAAAACCACACCGTTACCAGCACGTGAACCGTAAAGAGCCGCAGCACTAGGTCCTTTTAAAACCGATACGCTTTCTACGTTCTCTGGGTTTAAGTCAGAAATTGCATTACCATAATCCACACGGTTATCATTACCGATTTGACCTACGTTATTCAATGAGTTGATTACCGGTACACCGTCAATCACAAACAAAGGCTGGTTGTCATTACTCAACGACTTAGCACCACGAATGATCATACTTACAGATGAACCTGTACCACCCGTAGAATTGATGCTCACACCGGCTACTTTACCTGATAAAGAGTTCAAGACGTTTTCATTTACGACACGGCTAATATCTTTACCTGCTACTTTACCAACAGAGTATCCAAGTGATTTCTCTTCACGCTTGATACCTAAGGCAGTAACGACTACTTCATTTAATAAGGCAGTACTAGAAGATAAAGAAACATCTAATACACTACGACTTCCGATACGAATTTCTTGCGTATCAAAACCAACAAACGAAAATACTAACACGGGATTAGCACCATTGACTTCAATGGAGTATGCTCCAGATGAATTCGATGTTGTCCCTTTAGTTGTTCCTTTCAGGGAAATATTCACTCCCGGAACTTCGGTACCATCCTGACTGGAAGTTACCTTTCCAGTGATCAGTCGGGACTGAGCGAAAGCAGCGGAATAGCACCCGGCTATCATGACTGCTACAAATAGAAAATGCCGAAACATTTTTCCTGTAAAATTTAATCTCATAATTAAATAGATTTGGTTGAAAAAGACTTCACTTGGTATTCAGGGTTAAAAATTTTAACAAAAAAATGCATTATTATGGATGAATAATTAAATAAATTTGTCAAATAGCACAACTATTCTAGCATAATAGCTGCATTTCATCTAAATTGACAACTTTAATAATTCAATGAAGGCTCATTTACTTAAAGTTTCGAACCAACCACTGCGTTCATTTAGTGTTCGTCGGGACATAGTTAACTACTTTTTTAACAAGTATCATTACCATCCAGAAATCGAATTGTTACTAATCGAAAAAGGGACTGGAACCCAATTTGTGGGTGATAGTATTCAACGATTTCAGGACGGAGATTTACTGTTAATTGGGTCCAACTGTCCACACTATTTACGTAGTGATAACGTGTATTTTCAGGGGGATGAAGACTTAAAAGCTAGTGCTTTAGTGATCCACTTTAACCCTGATTTATTTGGTAGTTCATTTTTAAAGCTCCATGAAAATCGATTTGTATTACAATTATTAGAAGAAGCTAGAAAAGGGATCCGAATTCAAGGGGAAACCAAAAAACAAATCATTTGTCGGATGAATACCATATTGGAAAATGAAAATGATAATTTGGTTTTACATTTATACCAAATCTTGGATTTACTTTCCACCAGCAAGGAAAGAGAAATTCTTTCCATGGGAATCCTAGAAAATTCAACTTCCGAGAAAGAAACGGAACGCTTAAACTTAATTTACAATTATTCTGTCAAGCATTTCAAAAGAAAAATCAGTATTGATGAAATTGCGGGAATAGCGCATTTAAGTCCTCTGTCCTTTTGTCGGTATTTTAAAACCAAAACCAGAAAAAACTACGCCAGCTTCCTCAATGAAATTCGGGTCGAATATGCTTGTAAATTGATCAAGGAAAATCAATTTCTAGTCACTCAAATATGTTATGAATCTGGTTTTAATAATTTTACTAATTTCAATAAAGCATTTAAAAAAACCACTGGTAAGACTCCTTTCCAATATGCCAAGGAGTTCAATTAATTCTAAATATTATTACCATTTTCTAAACCTATCAAACAATGAACAACAAAAAATTACTTTTATCCTTACTAACTGTGGGGATGTCATTAGGAACGGCCTGGGCTATACGTGGCCAATTCGGCCACGAGCATGGGGCCGCGTGGGCTGGGTCCATCGGATCCATCGCTATTATCCTGATTGCCAACCGAAAAGATTGGTTTGCCAAAGCATTTCAAATCATCGTATCTGGAGCCATGGGCTGGGGAATCGGCGGAGTTATGAGCTATGGATTGGTTGTGGGCTATGGCCGAGATACCGAATTTGTCAATGTCTACTATGGCTTAATTTCCCTCTTTGTCATCGGTGGGCTGTATGGTTTCATTGGTGGCGGCTTGTTTGGACTAAGTTTATCAAACTCCAGCAAAAGCCCTGTAGCCTGGCCGCGGTTACTGGTAGAAATGGTCGTTGGAGCCATCTTGTTTTACTTTTTCATCATCCAGCAATATGAATGGCTCATGACCCCTCCTAGGGATGAATCTTGGGCTGGAGTGCTTGGCATGGCGGCAGCATTAACATGGTTCATGTTTCGTACCCAACAATACTCGGCTCTTCGTGTGGCATTGTTTGCTGGACTAGGTGGAGGATTTGGATTTGCTTTCGGTAATTTCTTACAAGTGTTAGGACATGTTTCCGAAATCAAGTTCAATTTTTGGAATGTCATGGAATATTCTTTAGGCTTTTTTGGGGGGATCGGTATGGCCTATGGAACGTTTACTTCGTATTGGGAAAATACGACGGAAGAAAAATATTCCAAACAATGGTTTCCCGTGCTCATGTTGGTTTTGATCATCCCTTTTACCATGTGGCAGCAAAATTTCCGTATGGATCGTTTAGAGAAAACCATCACCCCTTTACTAAGCTCTTCTGACCAAGCCATCGAGCTTTCGGTTCGCTGGGATTCCTTGTTGTTAATTCTTTTTGCGGGAATCTATTGGCTCAATGTTCATTCCAAATCTAAATCTTTAGACTACGGAGATATCAAGAAATTTTTCATCGGACATTTTGGTTTGTATATGTTATTAAGTATCCTCATCACTGGAGCTTTCTTTAGTACTTATCGAATTGAACAATATTTATACATTGCCAATTTTGTGATTATCCTTTACCTACTCTCCCAAGTGGACGTTGACTTTGAAAATCATTCGATTTCTTGGAGTAAATATGCCAAAAACCTAGGGATTGTCTTGGCCTTCATCGCGGTATTAGCCTACATCGCGGCAAATTCCCATGATGATATTAAAAGTTCACATAAAAGATTTGGAGTAGAAATTCCTCTAGAAACACCCAAACCATAACATGAAACACATGCATCGCCTTCTTTTTGGAATAGCTCTTTTAGGGGCTATTCCTTCCTTTTCGCAAAATTTCACTTGGCCACAAGGTAAAAAAATGGCCCTCAGTCTTAGTTTTGATGATGCCCGAGGTAGCCAAGTGACTCACGGTACCCAATTACTTAATCAACATGGAGTAAAAGCCACGTTCTTCCTTAACCCGGGCGCCATGGATAAAAACCTAGCGGGCTGGAAAAAAGCGGTGGCCGACGGCCATGAAATTGGCAACCACAGTACTTCACATCCTTGTACAGGTATTTTCACTTGGTCTAGAGCTAATGCTTTGGAAAATTATAGCCTAGAAAAAATGGAGAAGGATATTCTGGATTGTAATAAGTCGATTGAAAAAAATCTTGGAGTAAAAGCCGAGGTCTTTGCTTATCCATGTGGACAAACTTTTATAGGAAATGCGACTCAAACGCAAAGTTATGTGCCGCTGATTGCCAAACATTTTTTGTTGGGCCGTCTATGGAAAAGTGAAGCTCCCAACGATCCTAGCTATAATAATTTTGCCCAATTGACAGGCATAGAAATGGATGGACAAGACTTTGAACAAATCTTACCTTGGATAGAAGAAGCACGAA
The DNA here is from genome assembly GCF_045310485.1 of Aquirufa salirivi. Lineage (NCBI taxonomy): Bacteria > Pseudomonadati > Bacteroidota > Cytophagia > Cytophagales > Flectobacillaceae > Aquirufa > Aquirufa salirivi. Next base: position 217,511 of record NZ_JBEWZH010000005.1, on the reverse strand, counting down.
ATTCAGGCAAATGGCTTGTATTGGCCGGGCATGAAATGAATGAGTCGGGCAATCAAACCACCCGACTAAGTATGCTGAAAAAGCTCATGGAATATGCCAATGATCCTACACATGGGATTTGGATTGCTCCGATGGGAACAGTCGCCAAATACATTCAATCGCGTTAAACTAAAGGGGCAAAATCCAGACTTTTTACCATAGGCAATTTCAAGTAATCTTGAATTAATTGATCCAAAGCAGAGGTTTCTTTAGGTGTCAAATGCCCCACTTCACGGCGGGTAGCTAGACGAATGGGGAAGCCTCTTTTTTGTAAGACATATTTAGCACTGGTAGGATAAACCGTATGCATCACCTCCATATTGTCAATATAGAATTTCTGTACCTCAGCCACTTGATCTTCTTTTCCTGGCGCATTAAAGTTAGCACACAACCAGGCGATTAATTCTGGAAAGTAATTCCCTTGAATACAAGACAAACCCATGGCTCCTGCCTTCAAGACAGAAACGGCATGACCCATGTAAGCGTCGTATAAACCAAAATTATACCCTTGAGCTGAGCGGATTCTCAATGCCACTTTAGCTAAATCCAAGGAGGTGTCTTTGTGATAGACTAAACGACCTGATGGAAGTAAATCTTCCAATATCTCTTGACTTATCAATCGCTTATAAGGAACAGGACATTCATAAATACCAAAAGGAATACCAGGAGTCAAATCCATGAAATGGTGCATTTGCTTTAAAAACGCTGCATCAGATTCGTCTTCCTTGACCATCAAGTTATTCAAAACAATCACGGCATCCACTCCTAAAGCATAAATTGCCTTAGAGAAATCCGCCATTTCTTCCATGGTATCTCCCAATGTTCCCGTTGCCACTACAGGCACCCGGCCAGCGGCAGTTTTCACGACAGTATCTATTAAACTCAAACGTTCTGCTCGAGTTAATTCATACATTTCACTCGACAAACAATTGGCAAACAAGCCTACTGAACCTGTTTGAATGTACATTTCCGTTAAACGGGCTATTCCATCTAAATCCAAAGAATGATCTTCTTTGAAGGTACTTATCATCACGGGTACGAAACCCTTAGGTAATTTCTGTTGCATCATTTTTACTTTTTACTTATCAATTTTTGAACAAGGTGACCAATCAATACGATAGAAATGGTACCTAAAACTACGGTCATTTTGGAATCAAATGGGCTCTGGTAAGCCTCAGGGAAACTATCTTTAAAGGAGATCCAAGCAATGATGGCCACCCCAGCAAGGGCTCCCACTTTGGCCGCCAAATTTTCCACATGTTTGGATAAGAATCCCAACAAAAATATGCCCAGCATACCTCCAGCGAAAATTCCTGATAATTTCCACCAAACATCCAAGAGACTTTTAACCCCAATCATGCTGATCCCGAAGGTGATACCTAATAATCCCATGATGACGGTAGCAATGTGCAAAACTTTTAATTGCTTGGCAGCTGGTAAATCTTTTTGAACATAACGTAAATAAATATCCTTGAGAAACACCGTAGCCGAACTATTCATACCGCTACTCATGGTACTCATCGCTGCGGACAAAAGAGCTGCCATTAACAATCCTAATAAACCTTTAGGAATCTGAGTTTTCATGAAAAATGGCAATACCCGATCTCCATAATCAGATGGCTTTAATGCTTCTATTGCAATACTTTTTTCAGCAGAAACCTGTTGCTTCAATTCTAAAATCAAAGCTGGATTTTCCATATAAAACGTATACAACGCGGTTCCAATAAAAAAGAATAAACAAGAAACTGGAACGAAATAAATCACGCATAACCAAATACTTTTAGCTGCTTCTTTGGCATCTTTAGCCGTATGGTATCGTTGAATGTAATTTTGATCAATTCCAAAATTGGTCAAATTGATAAAAAAGCCATACATCAAAACCACCCACACGGAGCTCGTGCTAAAATCCGGGTCAAAGCTTCCTAAGCTAAATTTATCATCCCGAATACCCACTTCAATCACCTTAGAAAAGCCTGTTTGATAAATGATGATCCCCACAATCATGAGTGCTCCCATCGTTTTCAAAATAGCCTGTATCACCTCAGTCCAGATGACCGCTTCCATCCCGCCTAGAACGGTATAAAAAATGATACATAAACCAGAAACGATGATAATCAGACGCATATCTACTCCAGTTAAGGCATTGATTGTCAGTGCTATTCCATAAAAAATAGTGCCCATCCTTGCCAATTGTGTCATGATAAAACAAACCATGGCATAGGTTCTCGCCCAAGCCCCAAAACGCTTCTCTAAGTGCGTATATGCACTTACCTCGCCGCTGTTTCGATAAAACGGAACAAAGTATTTGGTGGATACCCAAGCCGCAAAAGGTATGGATAAGCTAAAAACAAAAGGATTCCAATTGGAGCCAAATGATTTCCCAGGGTCACCTAAAAATGTAATAGCGCTTAAAAAAGTGGCATAAAAACTCAGTCCTAATGCCCAACCGGGAATTTGGCCAGAGGCCGTAGTAAATTGTTCGGAACTATTATTTTTCCTAGAAAAATAAATACCTATAGCCACCATGCAGAGTAAATAAACAACAATGATGCTAAGATCAAGAATGGGTAGCGTCATATTATAAGGATATCACAACGTGCTTAATCTTCTCTCTTTTCCACGTATAGGTAATATGAATTTTACCGTCTTTCGTTTGAATCACCGCAGGATAAGAAAACTCGGCCTTAGGCTCATTTTCTAAAATGGCCAATTCTTTCCAGTTTTTACTATCTGAAGAAATCGCCACATTAAGTGGAGAACGCTTGCCTCCCCATTCTTGGGATTCCTTAGTCACATGATTGTAAACTAACACCTGACGGCCATCTTTTAAGGTTACAGCATCTGTCCCTGAATTAGGATTAGGTAGAGAAATAGCCTTCAATGCTGACCAAGTTTTTCCTTGGTCGGAAGAATATGACTCTAAGATATATCCATTCTTACTTCTACAAAGAATTTGCAGGCGACCGTCTTTTAAGAATAAAACGCTAGGTTGAATAGCTGAAAACTCTTTACCATCGTTGATCGCTTCTGTTCGCGTCCATGTACGGCCTCCATCTTTGGTCATTTCAAAGTGTACTCGCCAGCCATTATCTTCGGAGCTCGTTGGGCATAACAGGGTGCCATCTTTCAACATCACAGGTTTGTTTTTGATAGGGCCTAAAATGCCTAAAGGCAACCTCTCGGTATTAGACCATGTTTTACCGCCATCTTTGGAACGTTTGATCATGCCCCACCAGTCTTTAGGTGTAGGTCCTTCTTTGTAAAACAACAATAACTCACCACCTTTAGAAGCTGGCATTTGAAATAAAACGGGATTCCAAAGGGGATAACGAATGGTACTGTTTTGAACACCGTTGGCTACTTCCATTGGAGCAGTCCATTTGCCTTTAACCATTCTACTCACCCAAATTCCAACATCAGGATGACGCTCTTCGGTTCCTCCAAACCAGGCAGTCACTAAACCCGTTGGAGTCTCCTCAATGGTAGAAGCATGGCATTCGGGGAATGGGGCCTTCTCGTAAATAAATCCTGAGCTTGTAATCTGCGCGAAAGCTCCTTGACCTAACACCAATAGTGCTAGTAGATACAAAATTTTCATAGTTAAATAGGTTCAATGGAAAGCGAAATTACACTATTTATGAGAAAATCATCCTTTTTGCCCAAAATTTTGAAAAAAAAGAGTCTTCAAAAATACCATTCCACCATTGGTCATTGCCTCAAATATCCCTATAAACGCCTATTTAAAGGGTATCTTTGATTTGAATACCCGACAAAACTTGGAAACCATTCAAGTGTAAAATCTTCTTTTCTCCTTCAGTATTATTACCTAAACTCTTTCTTTTGTCTTCAAAACCTGCCAATAAAGTTGTGTAATGTTGTCTAATTTCCCAATGTTCGGGAACATAAAGTGTTGCCCCACCCATGATTTGAGTAATATCGATCCGGATGGATTCTCCTTCAAATTGGACTTGACTAAAATCCATTTCCAAGCCTGCCACAATATTGGTTAAATTGGCCCCTTTAAAGTCTTTACTCGTAGCACGAATAGTACTTGAATTGAGTACATTGGATATGGCAATAAAAGGTTCTGAATTGTCAGAAAAAGTTGGATTATCCTCTTTCGATGATCCTCCCCAATTTCCCATGGGTGGCCCCCAAGAAGCTTGGCCATTTTTTCGGTTTGACTTCTGAATCATGGAAATACCGACGATAATAAATACCGCGGGTAAGGTATATTCGAAAATATCAATATCCATAAATTCGCGGTCAATCAAAAACGCCCCTCCTATTAATACGGGCCAAATCCAGCCTGTTCGCTGAAATGAACTACTAACACCCGAAACCAATCCTACCACAATCAATAAAACAGGCCATGTAAACAGCCAATCAGGCAATAGAAACCAATCGGTCTGACGAATTAGGAATACGATACCAACCAATAGGAAAACGATTCCAACGGTACCACCAGATTTTGAAGTAGATTTTTTGCTCATGAGTATAGGGTATAAATTGTTCTCCAAGTAAAGCAAAAGGTCAAACGACTATATCAACTTTGGGATAAACGGGGAATCAACGAGGTGAATTGTCGAAATCCCTGTCCAAGACAATTTCAAAGTCCACTAAAAGACAACTATTTATACATGTTAATAATAAAATCTAGCATATTGATTAAAATCTCATTTCTGAGGGAATTATAGATTCATCAAAACTTAATAAATGCGTTAACTTGCGTGAACTAAACCTATCAAACAACATGCGTAATTTTATATTTATATTCCTTTGTCTCAGCATTTTCGCTTGCTCAACCGAGAAAAAGAATCATCCTAAACTTTCCAAGGAGCATCAAAAGGCCCTCGATGATTTTCAACTCATGGACGGCTTTGACATTGAAATGGTGGCTGCAGAGCCCCTAGTCGCCGATCCTGTGGCCATGGAAATCGATGAAGATGGCAACTGGTTTGTTTTAGAAATGCCTGGCTATCCACTGGATTTAAGCAAAACTGGACAAGTCCGCAAACTGATGGATACCAATGGTGACGGATATCCTGATAAATCCGAAATTTTTGTGGATAGTTTAACCCTACCTATGGGAATTATGAAATGGAAAAAAGGAATCATCGTAGCCGATGCTCCCAACATTCTATATTTTGAAGATACCAATGGCGACAATAAAGCGGATAAGCGGGAGGTGATATTAACAGGATTTTCATTGTCCAATCCGCAGCATAATATGAATTCCCCAAAATTCGGTTTGGATAACTGGATTTATTTAGGCCATTCTGGATCCATCAATTCCTTCGCTTATGAATACCTTTTTGGAGATAAAGGAAGTGATATTCGCTACCCTGCTAACTCAAAAGCAAACATCCTACCCAAAAACGGAAATGGTCGTAATGTTCGATTTAAACCCGATAGTTTTGGTCTAGAATCCATGTCTGGTGAAACCCAGTACGGGCACACTTTTGACCCTTGGGGTCACCGATTTTACACCGATAATGCAGATCACCTTTACCATGAGGTATTAGATGCCCGCTATACCAGCACCAACCCTAACCTGGTCATTCCTGAGGCCATGGAAAAAATCCCAGATCATGGAGATGCTTGTGAGGTCTATCCTATTTCAGAAAACCCAAATCACCAATTGTTAACAGACGTGGGCGTGGTGACATCCAGCTGTGGTATCACTTGGTATGATGGAGGGGCTTTTGGCAAAGATTTTAGTCAAGTGACTTTTGTGGGAGAGCCTGTACATAATTTGGTTCATGCCGATATCATTGAATCCAAAGGCTCAACCTTTTCTGGTAAAAGACTTTTAGAAAAAAAAGAATTTTTAGCTTCTAAAGATCCTTGGTTTCGACCAGTCAATTTTTACGTTGGACCAGACGGGGCTTTATATGTGATTGACTATTACCGCCAATTGATTGAACATCCTGAATGGATGTCGGAAGAGGTTAATAAAAGCGGGGCTTTGTACAATGGTAAGACCAAAGGTCGAATCTATCGTATCACAAAAAAGGGAAGTGCAGGAATGAATTGGATGAATGACACTCATTTGTCGAAAGAGTCTTCAGAAAAGCTAGTTGAGCTATTACAATCAGACAATGGCTGGTTCAGAAAAACCGCCCAACGTTTATTGTTCCATCGCAAAGATTTGTCAGTTGTACCAGCTTTGCAAGAAACGATTGCTAAGAAAGAGGCAGAAGCCAGTATTCCAGCCTTATGGTTATTGTCGGATTGGGGCAAATTGACCCCAGAAGATTTGGTGTTGGCTTTAGGTAATAAAACCTCAGGAGTGCGTGAAAATGCCATAAAAATTGCGGATCACCAGGTGACATCACCCTCCTTTTCATCAAATAATGAATTAAAACAAGCACTTATTCAGGTAGCTAAAGATGCGGATGCCCGAGTACGTTTTCAATGGCTATGCTCTTCTGCATTTTTCACATTTCCTGAAGCAGTGGCCTTGCGAAGTAGTATTTTGAATCAAGACATTGATGATCATTGGGTGGGTGTAGCCGCTATTGCTGCCTCAAAAAATTCTGAGTTAAATTTATTAAAAGGGGCCATTGCAAATTTTGGAAATAAGCCCTCTGAAGGAAAGGAAAATTTCTTCGCCTATGTAGCGGCAGCCTTAATGAAAAAGCAGGACATCAGTTTCTTGGCATTAACGAGTGATGCGCAAGTGAGTAATGATTGGTGGCAAGCGGCGCTATTAAAAGGCTTGGCCAATTATGCGGAATATGCTGAAAAGAAAATTAGCTTAAATGAAACTCAAAAAAATGCCTTGGCCAACTCTTTTTTAATTTCTCCAAACAAAAACATGCGTCATGCCATCATTGGGGTATTCAAAGCGGTTGGATTACCGGCAAATAAAGTATTCACCAAAGAGGTCTTTGCTAAATTCTCTGCTAGTCAAGATGCCAAATTTCAAGAGGATGCCTTGGCCTTGTTAACCTTACAAAAGGATCCAGCATTCACAAGTAAATTAATTTCGTTCATTCGCACTTCTAGCAGTGAATCCATTCAATTGGCCAGTATCAAAGCTTTACCGAATCAGATTTCAGCGCAGGAAATGGCTCAAATTAATCAGGTTTACCAGCAAATGAAAATGCCTTCTCGAAAGGCTTGGATTCGCTACCAAATTGTGAATGAGAAATACATGATTCCTCTGTTGAGAGAAATAGCTAATAAAAATATTCCAAAATCAGATTTGGAATGGCCACAATTTGTGGAGTTAATGAATTCCTATGATGCCAATATCCGGAAATTAGCTCGTGAAGTATTGGCCATCAGTGAGGATAGAAAAGCGGTATTGCAGAATTATTTACCTGCCGCAGACATGACGGGAAATGCCACAAAAGGCAAAGAAATATTTAAGACTAACTGTACCGTATGTCATCAAATCAAAGGCGTAACAGGTGTTTCATTTGGGCCTGATTTATCGACCTTAAAAAGTAGAAATGCCCTTTCTATCATTACGGAAATTATCAATCCAAATAATTCCATTGCGGACAAATATGGCAATTGGGATTTACAAATGTCGGATGGTTCTAGAATATCAGGAATCATTACTTCGGAAAACGACAATTCGCTAAGCCTAAAACAAATGGGCGGTGCGGTGCAGGTCATTGAGAAATACCTAATTAAATCGAGAGTTTCATCCAAAGTTTCTGCCATGCCAAATGGCTTAGATGCCAATATCAAATTGCAAGATATGGCGGATTTGGTGGCGTTTATCAAAGGAATTTAACGCTTAAAATGACTAGGGTTGCCAGCGTTTGAAACGCTGTCAACCCTGTTACAAAAACAAAATAATCGAATTTTTTATTCAAGAATCTGATATATTTGGACATTCTCTCAAATTACCTATTTACTGATAATGATGTCCAAAATAACCCTTGCTTTCCTTGCCGTATTACTAGCTTTCTCGGCCTTTTCTTTTAAGCCCAAAAAAGAAAAATGGGTCTCTCTTTTCAATGGTAAGGACATCAAAGATTGGACCGTGAAAATTTTCCATCATGAAGTGGGAGATAATTATGGCCAAACCTTTCGGGTAGAAGATGGCATAATTAAAGTAAGGTATGACCAATACGACCATTTCAATAATCGCTATGGACATTTGTATTATAAAAAGCCTTTTTCCTATTATAAACTCCGACTAGAATATCGATTCACGGGTATTTGGAGAAAAGATGCCCCAGACTATACCTTGAAAAACTCAGGTGTCATGTTCCATTCCCAAGATCCCAAAACCATTCCTAAAGAACAGGACTGGCCTATTTCCGTAGAAATGCAGTTTCTGGCAGGATTAGGCGATGGTAAACCCAGACCAACAGGGAATATGTGCTCCCCCGGAACCGATGTGTTTTATAACGGACGAATTGACCCACGGCATTGCATCAACTCCAGCTCCAAAACTTACGAAGGAGATCAATGGGTAAAAGCGGAATTAGTTGTTTTAGGGGATTCTCTTGTTAGTCACTACATCAATGGCGAAAAGGTGTTGGAATATGCTCAACCACAGATTGGCGGAGGCGTAGCCAATGGCTATAATCCTGCCATCAAAATAGATGGAAAATTATTAAAAGAAGGATTTATCGCGCTTCAAAGTGAAGGCCAAGAAATCGATTTTAGAAATATCGAAATTCAGGTGTTGCCTGTCCCTAAATCCAAAAAAAATGAGGCAAAAAAAGACTGATGGACTACTCGTTTGTCTCATTTTCTTATGTTCCATAGCTAGCGCTCAGGCCCAATTATTTGATGCCTCCGTCAAACGGGTCCTTTTTCTAGGTAACAGCATTACCTATGCCGCTGGATATGCCCAAGCCATAGAAGCCTACCATAAAGCTTATTTCCCCCAACAAAAAATTGAATTCATCAATGTGGGTTTACCCAGTGAAACGGTCTCTGGTTTGTCGGAAGAAGGCCATGCCGATGGACGTTTTCCTAGACCCGACCTCCATGAACGATTAGATCGAGTACTTCTTCAAACCCAACCCGATATTGTGTTTGCTTCCTATGGCATGAATGATGGTATTTACCTTCCTCTAGACTCGCTTCGATTTCAAAAATTCAAAGATGGTATCCTTTGGTTACATGCCCAAATTGAGGCTCGAGGATCTAGAATCATCCATTTGACTCCTGCTCCATTTGATGAGGAATTAGGTAAAAAGCCAGGCTACGCCCAAGTCTTGGATCGCTATTCGGAATGGTTACTCCAACAAAAATCTTGGGAGGTGATTGATGTCCATTTTCCTATGCAGGATTTCCAAACCGCTCAGCAAAAAACAGATCCGAATTTTGCATTAGCCAAAGATGGGGTACATCCTGGAGATTTGGGACATTGGATCATGGCTCAACAAATTTTACGCTACTTAGGTCAAAAAAGCATCCTTCAATTCCCAACCATTATTCAAGCATTATCCCCCATCAAAGACCCCAATTCTTTTTTCCAATTAATTGTCAAACGACATAATCTGATGAAAGATGCGTGGCTCAGCTCCACAGGACACCTTCGTCCTGAAATGAAAAAAGGACTTCCATTGATGGAAGCCCTAGCTTTATCTTTAGAAATAGACAAACAAATAGAAGCTTTGCTCACTCCTTAATCGACCATCAATTGCTCAAACAAAAATAATTGAGACGATTTGGGGTCCACTTTTACTCTTACAGCTTCCATATCTGCCTCACCAAACACTTGCAAACGCGTAAAATTCAAAATTGTTGATTTCTTATCGGGCATCAATAATGGCTTCTCAATCAGCAAACGATGGGAATCTCCATTAATCCATAATACAGGTTTTCCATAAACCCTTGTTAAGGCCGTCAACTTTTCCACAATTTGAGTAAAACCTGTGGGAACAGCTCCGTGGTAAAACATATCTGCTTGGGTAAAAAATACCAAACCCATTTTAGAATTCGCCTTCGCAAAAACCTCTTCTAACCATGCTTCATTGGCTTTTTCACGCTCATTAAATTCCGTGTTATCGGCATTGGCTCCTTTCAAATTATTGTTGGACCCTACTAAGTGTATCGTGGCAAACTGTATCCCCCCGTATTCCCAAGTATTGTTTTCTACATAATTAGCAAAAGTTGGATTTTCCGATTGAGAAACTAATTTAATTTTCTTCTTACCAAAGCTTTCTTTCTTAGCAAAAAATACTTTTCTCAGCTCCTTCAACCGCTCATTCGGATCATATTCCCCGGCTGCTTTGCGGTTACAATCCGTCCATTCATTATCTCCTGGAGTATAAACCAAAGGCTGATCAAATGCCTCAAAATATTGATGGATTTTATTAAAGTACTCGGTAGAGCAAGGAGTAGATCCTGATTTTATATCTCCTACGTGGACACTAAAAACCGGTTTTTCTTGATTGATTTTTCTAATCACCCCTTCAAATCGACCATAATCTTCTGGCAATTTATAAGGCATATCCCCAAAGGCGATAAAATCAAATTTTTTGTTTTGAGCAATGCTGCTGAAACCCAGTAAAAGGCTGAAAAATAAGGTGAATAATAATTTCATAAAATAGGTTTATTGTTTCTGTTTTACTTTTTCAAAAGCCGTATCATAATCTTCTCTCAATGTTCCCATCACACGGTCCCAAAACAGAAGATATAAGCCATAATTTCCTTTAAAATATTTATGATGCTGGTTATGACTTACCGAAGTATTAATCCATTTACCAATCCAAGATTTCGAAAATCCGGATGGATACAATTCCCAACCCAAATGTCCGTAGGCATTGTAAATGATGGAAAAAAAGAAAAACAAATAAATATGGCTTTGGTGCACAGGAATCGTAAATACAAACAAGACAAAAATCCCCGTTTCAACAATAGACTCCAAGGGATGAAAGGCATAGGCGGCCCATGGAGAAGGATTGGTCGACAAATGATGAACTTTATGCACCCATTTAAAAATACTAGGATGATGCATGATTCGATGAGCCCAATAAAAATAGGTATCGTGCATCAAAAACATCAGTAAATAGGCAAACCAATAATATCCCCAGCCCATGCCATCCATTCGGTCGTATAAGGTGGTATATGGCCGAACAGCAGGGTTTTGAACAATGAAAATGGGGACTGCTGCAAAAAGGATGATGGTTCCAAATGAATACCCTATTTCACGCAGGTAATCATTCCATTTGGGATAAGCCTTTTGAATTTTTTTGCTAGACAATCCCTTTTTGAAAAGGACATAGAAAATCAAGAAATAAGCTCCTGCCACCAAATAGTATCTACTACCAATACTAAATAAAATTTGAAGAAATTTTTCTATGGTCATAGGTTTAATTTTGCCTAGTAAAAATATGGAATTCAAATGGCTTAAAAAACTTTGGTGGAGTGAATTAAAACTCATTCATCTAATTTTAAATTTTATGAAACAGAAAAGCCTAGATTAGCGTTACCATTAAGCTTCCTTACCCCATCACATGAGTCAAGAAAATAAAAGAGCCTTCTATTTTAAACTCTATGAGCCTGAAAATCAGAGCCCTTTCGATAAGCTTTTTGCGATTTTCAAAGAGTTGATTGTTCATACTTCTGGTGATTTGGATGAAGCTCTCGACTGGCTTCGGGAATTAGACAAGGAATATCAACTGACGGATGAGGCTTATACCATCGACGATTTTATCGAAGACCTGAAAAAAAGAGGCTACATCCGTGATGAAACCAAAGAGGACGGAAGTTCGGGTTTAGGCATTACGGCCAAAACAGAAAGAGCCATTCGGCAACAAGCCTTGGATACTATTTTTGGCGACCTGAAACGCAGTGGTTCGGGGAATCATAAAAGCAAACATCCGGGAAGTGGTGATGAACATACCGGGGAATTCCGGGAGTATCGATTTGGGGATAGTTTAGAAAAAATATCGTTGACAGAAAGTTTGAGAAATGCCCAAATCAACCACGGCATGGACCAATTCCAACTAAGTGAAGACGACTTGGTGGTGGAGGAATCCTTGCATAAATCTCAAATGAGTACGGTACTGATGATTGACATCAGCCATAGCATGATTTTGTATGGAGAAGACCGCATTACCCCTGCCAAAAAAGTAGCCATGGCATTGGCCGAGCTTATCACCACACGTTATCCCAAAGACACCTTGGATATTTTAGTTTTTGGCAATGATGCCTGGAGTATTTCCATCAAAGATTTACCTTATCTCAAAGTGGGGCCTTACCATACCAATACGGTGGCGGGTCTACAGTTGGCCATGGATATTTTGAGAAGAAAAAGAAATACCAACAAACAGATATTTATGATTACCGACGGTAAGCCTAGCTGCGTCAAATTGCCCAACGGTGAATATTACATGAATAGCAATGGCCTCGATGAGTACATTGTCGATAAATGCTATACCCAGGCTCAGCAAGCCCGAAAATTACATATTCCCATCACGACCTTCATGATTGCGCGAGATCAATATCTTCAACGCTTTGTGAATGAATTTACGCAAGCCAACCAAGGAAAAGCATTTTATACTGGATTGAAAGGTTTGGGAGAAATGATCTTTGAAGACTACGAAACGAATCGAAAAAAACGCATTAAATAAAGCCACATGTCAATGAACACAATTGCCACTTTAGGAGAGCTAAAAAAATCAGGATATACCAGCAGAGGCATCAAAGATGAATTAAGACAAAATTTGATAGCTAAAATCAAAGCGGGACAAACGCCATTTGAAGGGGTGCATGGTTTTGAACATACCGTTATTCCTGAATTAGAAAGAGCTATTTTATCTCGACATAACATCAACTTGCTAGGACTACGCGGACAAGCAAAAACACGCTTAGCCCGTTTGATGGTCAGTCTATTGGATGAATATATTCCCTTTGTTAGTGGTTCAGAAATCAATGATGACCCTTTTCAGCCCATCTCTCGGTTTGCCAAAGATTTGATAGCCGAAAAAGGCGATGCTACGCCTATTTCTTGGTTGCACCGAGATGAACGTTTCTTCGAAAAACTAGCCACTCCCGATGTGACCGTGGCCGACTTGATTGGGGATGTGGATCCCATCAAAGCAGCTAATTTGAAATTGTCTTATGCCGACGACCGAGTGATCCATTTTGGTATGATTCCTCGTGCCAATCGCTGTATTTTCGTCATCAATGAATTGCCCGATTTACAGGCCCGTATTCAAGTGGCCTTGTTCAATATTTTACAAGAAGGGGATATTCAAATCCGAGGCTTCAAATTGCGCATGCCTTTGGATTTGCAATTCATTTTCACGGCTAATCCAGAAGATTATACCAATCGTGGAAGCATCGTAACTCCATTGAAAGACCGTATTGGATCTCAAATCTTAACGCATTATCCTGAGAGTATCGAAATCGCCAAAACGATTACGGCCCAAGAAGCCAAGCTGGAAAAAGAGCAAAAAGACCGTGTTTATGTTCCTGAATTGGCCATGGATATTTTGGAGCAAATCAGTTTTGTGGCCAGAGATAGTGAGTTTGTAGATGCCAAAAGTGGTGTTAGTGCGCGTATGAGTATTACGGCCTTAGAAAACCTCATGAGTGCTGCTGAAAGACGTTCCCTACGTGCAGGAGATGATCATACTTCCTTGCGCTTGTCGGATTTTATGGGAATTGTCCCTTCCATCACAGGAAAGGTGGAGCTGGTCTATGAAGGCGAACAAGAAGGAGCGGCAGAAGTAGCCCAACAATTGATTAGCCTGGCAGTGCACCATTTTTTCCCGAACTATTTCCCTAAGATAGAAAAGCTGCACAAAAAAGATTTAGCTAGTCCTTACGACCCGCTTTTGGAATACATCTTTACGGAAGGCGGCGTTGTAATTACGGATGATTGCTCGGATGCAGAATACCAAAGCAGCTTAGACTCCATCAAACCTTTGGATGATTTACTAAAGAAATACATCCCTAAAGTCAAAAAAGAAGACCGTTATTTCATGAAAGAACTAGTCCTTTGGGGCTTAGCTGAATACCGTAAATTAAGCAAAGAAAGAATTACGGAAGGGTATCAGTTTAAGGATTTGCTTTGATTGAATGTAGAATGTAGAATTATTGGTTTCTAGCTCTTAATTGGCTGGTAAAAAATACAAATAATCATTTTGTCAACTGGTAAATTATTCTGTTTCCATAATAATACCGAATCAAATAGATCCCCTAAAATCTAAGGGAACGAACGAGTGTAATATTTACTCTTATCTAGCAAACGAGAGTAATTTTTTCATATATTTACTCTCGTATTACAAACGAGGGTAAATCTTACACTTATCAGCATGAGCACATTTGACCGAAAAATACCGTATAACGACTTACCAATGCTACCACCAAAGGTAGACATTGAAACAAAAAGCATACTTCGGAAGACTATTTCGGCTGGTAGAGCTTTGGCACAACTGAATGGAGCTTTGCAGAATTTGCCAAATCCGACCTTGTTTTTAGATACCATTTATTTGCAGGAAGCAAAAGCAAGTTCGGAGGTAGAAAACATCATTACAACAAACGATGAACTTTATAAGTCTTTAGTTGCTGATAAAAAGAACGAAAATTCCGCCACAAAAGAAGTTTTAAGTTACAAAGAAGCACTTTGGTTAGGTTTAAATGAATTAGAAACCAAGCCATTTATTTCGACAAATCTTTGCATCAAAATTGTTCAATGTATCAAGCAAAACAATGCTTCTATTCGGAACACCCCTGGTACAACATTGAAAACCCCACATGGAGAGATCATTTACACGCCCCCAAGTGGAGAAAACCTTATACGAGAGAAGTTAGCGAACTTAGAAACGTTTATAAATACAGACGAAAAATTTGACCCATTGATAAAAATGGCGTTAATGCACTATCAGTTTGAAGCAATTCACCCCTTTTCAGATGGTAACGGTAGGACGGGGAGAATTCTATTATTGCTTTATCTCAAACTTTCTGGTTTGCTAGATACTCCTGCTATTTATTTGAGTGAATATATTATCAAAAACAAGACGGCCTACTACACACGTTTACGAAATGTAACAGAAAAGAATGATTGGGAAAATTACATTTTGTATATGTTGGATATGATTGAAATCACCTCACAAGAAGGATTAAATCGGCTAAATAAAATCACCCATGTGATGGAAAAAGTAGCTGACGAAATCAAAATGAAATTACCTAAAGTTTATTCCAAAGAATTAATTGAAGTTTTATTCCGCTTGCCATACACGAAACGCCAACATTTGATTGACGAAAATCTAGGTAATCCAAAGACAGTAGGAAACTACTTGATGGCATTGGAAGAACATGGATTTTTGACCTCCGTAAAAGTTGGAAAAGAAAAATTATACATAAACCTCCAGCTATTGGCCATATTAGAGAACAAGGGATAAGAGACAAGAAAAGGGATTTTGCCAAATGTGGCATTCCGGGGGAAAATTCAACCCCTCTACTTCGTATCGATTTTTATTATATATTACCTGTTTAGAGCCTCAAAACTGTCATTTTCGCTGCGCTTCCATATATTTGATAACAACAATAAACGAAAATTAAATGACCGATTCAAGAGAAGACATTCCTAAGTGGACTTGGTATAATGGGCAATTTCTTTTTCAATTTGACGAACAATTGAAGCAAAATCCGAATATGACTATTTATGATTTTTTTCAGGAATTCCTTACGAACCAAAAACTTCAAAGCTTAAATATCTATCACACAAAAAATCAAGGCACAGTTATTTTGCTTCTGTACGGACTACTTGTAATTCCAAAAGAAATATGGGAAGAAACTAATACAAATTTTAAATTTGAATCAAGAGATAAATTTACTTTTAACCATCCTACAGACAAAAATCTTGATACGATAACTTTCCTAAGACTTTTACGAAATTCTTTATCGCACGCAAATTTTGCAATTGATATCGAAAATAAAAGACTTAAGTTTTGGAACGACTATAAAGGAATAAAGAATTTTGAAGTTGAAATCCGTTATGACGACATTGGAGTATTTCTTTCTGAAGTGGGAAAATATTACATAAACGAAGTGATGAATAAAAGAATTTGATTGATAAAGAAAAACTGATGAACAAAACTCCATTCAAGAAATTAGAAGTTTATTACTCCAAGAGCGAATTATAGGTTAATCAAACATTATTTTTTTAATATTTAAGTATTAAAATGGTTTCAATATTTAGTTTTCAAATAGGGGATTTTTGTGAATCAGACCCAAATTGGTTTGACTGGTTATCATTGATTGTAAGCTCTTTGATTAGCATTTTTAGTGTTTTAGGAGGATTTTTGATTGCTAAAAAAATTTATTCTAAAGAAAAAAAAGACAAAAAAGAAGAAGAAACAGAGATCCAAAAATCTGAAATTAAATTATTCAAAAATAGTTTGTCTCAATTAAATACAGCTGTTTCAAGTCAAATTAATAGCTTAGAAGAATACATAGAAAATCAAAATTTTTCATTAAAATTCAATCAAGGAATTCAAGTAGATTTTCTTCAATTTATCGATGTAAAATATTTATACAAAGATCTTGGGGTAGACAACATAGATAAAATAGCTCAAATAAATACACTCCTCTCAACACTTTACACATTAAATGATTTTCGAATTTCTCTACGTGACGAACTCAGAACATATATGAGAAAATATAATTTTCATGAGGATAAGTTTTATTCATATCGAAAATTAATTTACACTAAATACTTTGAAGTAAGTAACCTTCGAGGTAAAGATTTCAATCGTAAAAAAGGAGATAAAATTTGGAGATTTAACAACGCCGATAAATTTATGCAAGAATATTCTGAACTCAGAAATAAAATTTTAAAAGACAAAGAAACCATTTTCGACAATGAATTAAAAGACAGGAAAAAATTAAATGAACGATTTGTAATACCACTTATTTACATTGCCAAAAATTACATTCCAGAAGATTATAATGCTATTGAATTAAGCGATATTTCTAATGAGGTAAACACGGCGTTTAATGAAATGGAGCATTTGACAAAATCTCACTTCAAATCAATAAATTCCTATTTGGAGTTATTAAAAAATGTGCGCAAACAAATTAATCAATATTTACAATAAAAATACCGCTAACTAATGTTGCGTACAATTACTGGGTTTGACACCATCCAATTAAGTGTGTAAATAGAAATAACGGGGCCTAATTTAAATTAAAGCAGGTCCCTTTTTTAAAATATAGTCCAATCCGATTTCTAACACTCGAGCCATCATAAGTTAGAATCGGAAATCTACCTTAAGTTAGATTCCCACCTCAAATTCTACATTTTTCATTCTACATTTCCTAATAAGTTAACCACCTGCCCATCTTTCAAAAGACGTTCTTTCAATAAAGAATAAGGCACTTGCTAAGTGCTGGTTTTATATTTTTTCCAAAAAAACACAAACCAACCATTTGGCGAAAGCCAAAAATCCGCTTCTTACTATTTTCTATATAGATTTAAATGTTTTATATCAAATTTGTCAGGTAAATCCTGACTGATTGACTATAAATAATAATTTTTTATGTATTAAGTTATTCAAATTCATTATCTTTCATATCATTTCAGTCAGGTTTATCCTGATATTGATACTATGAAAAACAAAAATATATCGACGCAATCAAGCAAACTTCTATCCTATTTCAATGGACAGAACAAGAATTGCTTTGACTATTCTGTAGCATACAATGCCTTACCCAACTCTAAAGCAAGTACCATAAGGGAGTTACTTAGCGACATGACAAAGAGGGGATTATTGATGCGATTGAAAGACGGTCTTTATTACATTATACCTTATGAGCAAAACGCCGAAACTTTTATGCCCGATTGGCATTTGATTGTGGAACACTTGATGAATGATGCCAAACATTACATCGGATATTATTCCGCTTTACAAATTCACAATCTAATTACACAACCATCACTGAAAGAACAAATTGTAGTTTCAAAACAAATACGACCATCAGAAATTAAAATTAAAAACGTTCCTTTTCAATATATCTATCACAACGAGAAACACTTTTTTGGTGCAAAGAAAATTTGGATTGACAGCTATCATCAAGTGCTTTGCTCAGACTTAGAAAAAACTTTTATTGATTGCTTGTTTAAACCCGATTATGCGGGTGGTATAGTTGAAGTGGCAAAAGCACTCTACATATCAAAAAACAACATCAACTACGACACATTATTCGAATACGCAAAGAAATTTGATTCGCAAGCCGTTATAAAACGATTAGGATTTCTTTTAGAAATGCTAGAAATCAACACTAGAATTATTGCAGATTTGCAGCATCTAAAAACGGCATCTTATGTGTTGCTTGATACTGAATTACCCAAAACAGGTA
Source organism: Aquirufa salirivi (assembly GCF_045310485.1). NCBI lineage: Bacteria > Pseudomonadati > Bacteroidota > Cytophagia > Cytophagales > Flectobacillaceae > Aquirufa > Aquirufa salirivi. The sequence continues at coordinate 199,178 of NZ_JBEWZH010000005.1, read as the reverse complement.
AACGAAACAGCCGTTGGAGTATTCAACAAAATTTGGAAACAGACACCATTAAATCTGCTATTTACACATGATTAAACCTGGAGAAATACAACAAAATGCAAATGCAATTGGTGTACGCGACCACCAGATTGAAAAGGATTATATTCTATCGTGGATTCTGTTTGGCATTGCAAAACACGAACAACTTTCAAAGGCTGTAGTATTCAAAGGTGGAACTGTTTTAAAGAAGGTATATTTTGAAAATTATCGATTCTCGGAAGACCTTGATTTCACTTTGCTGAATATCCAAATAAGCAACGAGCAAATTTTCCATTGGTTTACCGAAGTGTTTGAAATCATTAAAGAAGAAGCCAATATTCCACTTAACATCATTGACAACAATGAACACGAAGATGGCGGTATAAATTTTTACATCAGTTACGTTGGTCTGCTTGGTGGACTAGGCAACAACAAACGGGTAAAAGTTGATATTTCACGTAATGAACAATTATTGTTTGAACCTGTTAAGCACAATGTTTTTATTGGGTATTCCGATTTGGAAGAATATAAACTGTTATGTTATCCTCTGGAAGAAGTATTGGTTGAAAAAATGCGTTCCGTCATGCAACGAATGCAAGCAAGAGACTTTTACGATATCTGGTATCTATTAGAAGAACATAAAATGGATGCCTCCTTTTATGTGAGAGAGTTTGATGCTAAATGCAAAAACAAGGGTTTACGGCACACAGATTTCCCGAAAAAATTGGAAGAAAGATTACCCCAATATAAAGGCAGGTGGAAAAACTCCATGAACGAACAAATAAAAGATCTGCCCGACTTTGATCATGTTGAAAGAGAAGTTCAACGACACATGAAAAAATTAAATTTATGACCTAGACAGTCACGAAATAGACCTTCATGGTTCATTTTTCATAGAGACAAATTACTAAATCCATGGAAAGCATGGCAAATGAATTTGCCCTAGATGTAATTCCCCACACACACCAATTCTACATTTTTCATTCTAAACACTAATCCCTATTACCTAATAACTAATAAGAAACCACCTGCCCATCTTTCAAAAGACGCTCTTTCAAGAGCGAATAGGGCACTTGCTGGGTGCTGGTTTTTTGTTGGATGGCTAATACGGCGGCAGTGGCAGCGGATTGACCTAAAATCATGAAGACGGGCTCCATGCGGATCGATCCATAGGCGATGTGCGAACTGGAAAGACAAACGGGCACCAATAAATTTTGACACTCCTGCTCTTGGGGAACAATGGAGCCATAACTGATGGAATATGGTTTATCCGGATGCACACCGATATCTCCTTCATTTTGAACATAGCCTTCCGCCGTGACAAATCGCTGAGCATTATGCGCGTCCAAGGAATAAGACCCCATCCCTATCGGTTCTTCTATCTTCGTTTTTCCCAATGCATCCGCTTCTTTCATCACATATTTGCCAAGCATTCTTCTCGCCTCTCTCACATACAATTGATGCGGCCAGCCTCCATTATCTTTAAACTCGTCTTTGGCCAATCCCCAGATTTTCATGCGATCCTGAACTTCCGAAGGCACTCTTGAGTCGTTTTGCAAGAAATACATCAATCCCTTTTGGTATAATTCATGTTCTTTGATGATGACTTTTCTACGTGCATAACTTGCCTCTGGATAATCATAATTTTTACCAATGAAATCGGTACTAAATGGTCCATGATTATTGGTGTCGGTCTTCCGATTGGGAATAGCATCAAACTTATCAAATGTTTCTCGCCAACCGCTTTCAAAAACCCGGGCATACAAGGTGTATCGATCAGGATTATAGCCCTCAGGCTTAGGAAAAGCCCTCCGATTATCTGGATGATTACTCAAACACATCCGAAAACAATAGGCCTGAATTTTATGGTCCCCCGAACCATTGAGCCCCGGTTTTTCTGTTGAAACTTCAGGCAATAAACCACTGCTAGGATCATTGGCTACCTTAAATGGACTAATCTTCGTTTTAAAATAATGCCCATGCTGAAAAACTCCTACCTGCACCCCATTCCACTTTTCTCCATATACCGAATTCGCTTCTCTACCTACGTGGTACTTAACCCCAGCTAAAGCCATCAAATCCCCTTCATAGGTTGCATCAATGAACATTTTACCGACAAAATGCTTTTTGGACAAGGTACTAATCTCCTGAATTTTGGCATCTTTTAATCGGATACCTTGTCGACTGCGATCCAAATATTCCTCCCGCCAAACCTGAATTTGGTATTCTTTAACCAAATCTTCCATTACCTGCTCCGCGGCATGTGGCTCAAAAATCCACATGGTTTTATTGGCTCCATCCATGGCCACAGTTCCTTGGCCCTTATTGCCAAACTGTGATTTCTTTTCCCAAAGCCAATTTTCTTCCTTTTGATAATGCTGATAAATACGTTGATAAAACTCTCTGGATAATCCTCCAATCACCTCTTTGTTTCCCGTATCTGAAAACCCCAAACCGCCCGAAGTTAGCCCGCCCAAATGTTTGTCGGGTGAAACGACGATGACACTATGTCCCATTTTTTTCACTTGCACGGCTGCTATGATGGCCGATGCATTTCCCCCGTACACAATCACATCAGCAGAATAGGTGTTTTTTTGTGCCCAAGTAGGCAGAAAAATACTGCAAAGAAATACGACAATCAGAACCTTACAAGCTTTCATAATTTATCAACATAAGATGAAAAAACTAGGCCAAAATACCTTTGACCAATTTACCATGTACATCGGTTAATCGAAATCTCCGACCTTGGTATTTATACACTAATTGCTCATGATCAATGCCCATCAGGTGCAACATAGTCGCCTGAAAATCATGCACATGCACGGGATCTTTGATAATATTATAACTGAAATCATCCGTCTGACCAAAAGTCGTTCCTGCCTTTACGCCAGCTCCTGCCATCCACATACTAAAGCATTTGGGATGGTGATCTCTTCCATAACCCGTTGGCGATAATTTACCTTGCGAATAAACCGTCCTACCAAACTCGCCTCCCCAAATCACCAAGGTATCTTCCAGCATACCTCTCCGCTTTAAATCCATGATCAAAGCGGCCGTTGCCTGATCAGTTTGTTTACACTGATTAACGATGTTTTTGGGCAAACTATCGTGATGGTCCCAGCCTTGATGGTACAGCTGAACAAAGCGCACATCTTTTTCCAATAACTTTCTAGCTAATAAGCAATTGGCGGCAAAACTTCCTTTATCTCGACTATTGGGTCCATACAAATCAAATACTTCCTGAGGTTCATCCGAGACATCCATCACTTCTGGTACAGAAGTTTGCATTTTGAAAGCCATTTCATACTGGGCTATTCGCGCATCTACTTCGGGATCGCCCCAAGATTCATTTTGCAATTGGTTCAACTGCTTCAAATAATCCAGCATTTCTTGGCGGTCCTTGCCATCGTATCCTTCGGGATTCGACAAGAACAAAACAGGATCTTTACTGGACCTAAATTGAACTCCTTGATGTTCCGAGGGCAAAAAACCATTTCCCCACAGTCGGGCATACAACGGCTGATCTTTGGAAGCATCCTTAGACACCATGACAATGAAAGCAGGCAAGTTTTGATTCTCGGAACCTAAACCATAGCTTAACCAAGAACCAATGGACGGTCGACCGGGCAATTGATGACCTGTTTGAAAAAAGGTAATCGCTGGATCATGGTTAATTTGCTCGGTAAACATGGATTTAATCACGCACAATTCATCCACCACCTGTGCCGTATATGGCAATAAATCACTCACCCAAGTTTGGCTTTGGCCATATTGTCTGAACCCATAGGCAGAGGCGGCCACAGGCAAAATAGCCTGATTAGCACTCATACCCGTTAATCGCTGACCTTTCCGAATAGAATCTGGCAAATCCTGACCCATCCGTTTAGTCAATTCTGGTTTATAATCCCAAGTCTCAAACTGGGACGGGCCTCCACTCATGAATAAATATACAACCCGCTTGGCCTTAGGCGCTATTCTAGGTAAGGCATCCAATATTTGTTGTTCCAAAGATTGGCCTTGCGCTTGATGAGAAGCCAGCAAACCGTTCAAAGCTATCGCCCCAAAACCCATGGCTGTCTTCTTTAAAAAATCTCGTCGGTCTAGTCCCCGATTAAGCTTTTCTAAATCTGGATGCGATAAACGAAATGGATCTGTGTGTCTATGTCCCATAATTTTATCGTTTGGTGATACTAGCGTCTGAATTCATGATGGCACTAGCTACTACCGCATTGGCCGCCACTAAGTTTCCATCCATATTTCCTTGCACTCGCTTCATTCCCGCTTGCAGCCAGCCTTTTGCTTTGCTTGCATCTCGCTGAAAACGAACTAAACTTTTTCTTTGTAGATCGACCAACAAAGCCAATTCCTTTTCTGAGGCTTCTCGACTTGTCAGTTTTTTAAAGGTCATTTGTATGGCTTTGTTGATATCTTTTTCTGCGGCCATTTGTTCTCCCAACATCTTAGCTGCTTCCAAAAAGGTGGGATCATTCAGGCCCACGAGCGCCTGTAAAGGCGTATTGGTTTTTTGTCGACGTACCAAACAAGAGCTTCTGGCGGGAGCATCAAATGTGGCTAGCGTGGGATTGGGTACTGAACGCTTCACAACCACGTACAAGCTTCTACGGTATACCGCCGAGGTAGTATCTTGTTTGTAATGTGAGCTATTGATTTCCCATAAGCCATCGGGTTGATAAGGATACACGCTTTTCCCGCCAATTTTATTGACCAATAAACCACTGGCCTGAAGGGCATTGTCGCGAATCATTTCGGCATTTAATCGAACAGAAGGCCCTCGAGCTAATAATCGGTTTTCTGGGTCTTTTTCCCTTTGCTCGGCCGTAGCTTTTGAATCCTGTTGGTAGGTTCCCGACATCACCATTTGCTTCATCATTTGCTTGATATTCCAACCAGATTCTCGGAATTGAATCGCCAAAGCATCTAATAATTCGGGATGGGAAGGCATTTCCCCTTGGTTTCCAAAGTCTTCGGAAGTTTTTACGATACCTGTGCCAAAGAAATTTTGCCAAAAACGATTCACCGCGACACGAGCTGTTAACGGATTATTTTCATGGGTTAACCATTGCGCCAAGCCGAGCCTATTCTTGGGCAAGTTGCTAGGGAATGGTAAAATCTTTTGGGGAGTATTCGGAAAAACTTCTACTCCTTTGGCATCGTATTGACCACGTTGAAGCAAAAATGACTTTTTAGGCTGGGGCATTTCTTGCATGATCATCACCTCCTCTATTTTCTCCGACGAATCCGCCAAAGCTGTTCGCCAATGTTTGATTTCCTTGGCCAAAGCCCATTGGGTGCTATCCAAATTTTGTTTGAAATATGCCCTAAATGCTTCGCCTTGAGGGTTTGTCCATTGGTCTTGCGACTTGTATACCACATCTTTCCAGGAGGCCCTTTGAGCCAAAACCTGAATTTCATATGGAATAAGCTCCCGATTGTAAATCGCCACTTCATCCGCTTTCCCTCCTTTAAAGCCAAGACCGCGCCACCATCCACCAATTTGCAAGCCTAATTCATTTTTGGAGAAATAAATGATGTCTTTATACAGTTGGTCAATAACCGTTTCCATGTCCGACTTTTGACCATCTACGAACAAATTAAATCCTGTGGCTTGAGAAGAACCGTCATAAGTCAAAGCTAAATGAATCCATTGATCCCGCGGGATATCCGTTCTCATCACCTTATTGATGGCATTGGATGGAGCCGTATGCGCCATGTTTATTTCCAGTCGATTGTTTTTCAAATAGACATGAAAGCCCTTAAAATTATACAGTCGCTCCGCATTACTCTTATGAAAAATAACACCTTCCTTCATGTCTTTAGGGATATTCACCCAGATGCCTATGGTGAATGGTTCCGATTTTCTAAACACTCCGGCTGGACTTAAGTCCGCATAAATATCCCCATCAAAAGCTAATCCTTGACCTTGCTTTCCTTTCACAAAAACTGGCTGATCACCCGTCTTTCCTGATTCTCTTTTGATTACGGCAACCTGCTTATCATTCAATTTATTTTTCAATGCCGCATCCAAATCAAAATAGGCTATCAAGCCCTGTTGAGGTATTATGTCTTCTGCCAATTTTTCATGACCCTTGCTCTTAATCCAGTTTTGAAAAGGAGCATTGGAAGTCGGGCTTTGATTCATTTTTTCCTCAACCGTATGAATCTTAGTTTGAATAAATTTCAAAACCTCTTCTTTTTCTTTGGTTGGAAGCATCAAAGTAGGAGTAGGCAAATCATCGGAATAGGAGATTTGACCTGCTTCTCGGACATTATTAAAAAAGCTGAATAGCTCGTAATAGTTTTTTTGAGAAATAGGGTCGAATTTATGATCATGGCAACGAGCGCAACCTGTAGATATCGCCATAAATGCTTCCCCGAAAGTATTGGTTCGGTCAATCACATATTCTGCTTGAAACTCTTCTTCCACAATTCCCCCTTCCGTATTTTGGGGGTGATTACGGTTAAATCCCGTGGCAATCAACATTTCTTTACTTGGATTGGGCATTAAATCACCGGCCAATTGCTGATGAATGAATGTATCGTAAGGCATGTTGTTATTGAAAGCCTTAATGACCCAATCGCGGTAGGGTGACATATCACGGATACGGTCCACGGTATAGCCATGCGAATCGGCAAAACGAGCTAAATCCAACCAATCTACGGCCATTTTTTCGCCAAAATGAGGCGAAGCGAGCAGTCGGTCTACCTCCTTTTCGTAAGCATTGGGGGTATTGTCAGTAAGATAGTTTTCTAGTTCAGGAATGCTAGGCGCAAGTCCTGTTAAATCAAAAGAGAGACGACGAAGCAGTAAGGCCTTGGAAGCTTTGGCACTCATTGTTAAGGACTCCTTTTCCAATTTTGTTTGCACCCAGTAATCGATCACATTCATCCCCTTTGGGGATTTTGGGATGGCTTGTTTTACGGGTTTAACAAAAGCCCAATGAGGTTTATAAACGGCTCCATCCTGTATCCATTTAAGGAGTATGGCTTTTTCTTTGGCAGATAAACTCAAGTGAGATTTCGGCTCAGGCATGACATAGCTAGGGTCCTTGGAAAGAATGCGATGAGCCAATTCGCTCTTCTGGAGATTACCCGGTGTGATCGCCACTTTACCTGGGCTTTCTGGTAATTTGGCATAGGCATTCTCAGGCAAATCTAGTCGCAAGCCAGCCTTTTGTTTCGCTTTATCTGGTCCGTGACAAGCAAAGCATTTGTCGGACAATATCGGTTTTATATGAATATTAAAGTCCAGAGCTGCCGGCAATTGACGATATTCCAATGCCACATCTGCAGGTAAAGGCAAGCTTTTAGGTGGCTTGGCGGCCATCAAAAACCAAAGCGAAAATATCAAAAACCCGTACCTTTTCATAAGCTATTTTATTGCTTTCAAACGATTTGTATCTGGCGGACTAAATTGAAATTTTCCTTCCACGATGCTTAAATCAGGTCGAGCTTTCTTCAAAGCTTGCAAGCCTTCCTGACTGAGCTTACTTTGCCAAATATAAAGAACTTTTAATGCCTTCATGGCAACAATGGCTTTTATCCCTTGGTCAGAAATCCCTGTCCCATAGAGATTTAACTGCGTCAAGTGAGGTAATTGCCCTAAGCGCTCTAAATCAGCATCTTGAATATTACTTTGCTCTAAATTTACTTGCTGGAGGTTCTTGAAATTCAGGAGTTCCTCCACTTGGATATCTTGTCGTTTTGACAATTTGATTTGTAAAACATTGTTTTGGATCTTTTTAGTCGCTTGCCAAACTTGGTCATCCAGATGCTTTACATTAACAAAATTCAAACTCAAACCTGCAAGATGATTGGCAAATGGACTAATACTAAGACCTTGCGACTTGGCCTGAAGTATGTCGGCATGGTTGGCTGGTTCGAGAGGCAGCAGAGTCATTGTAGGCTGTTTTATATCCAATGCATGCATTGGATTTGCGGCATCCGATGGTAAAGTCATTTCCTGCAATGACTCTGAAAATGGCGCACCTAACTCAATCCATCTTTTAATGATAGCAATTTGCCTTTGATTCAATTGTTTTTTGCCTTCAGGTGGCATGTGCAAATCATCGTCTTCCGGCAAAATCAAATAACTATATAAATGACTTTTCAATGGATTTCCGGCAAGTAAAATGGGCCCTTCCTTTCCTCCCTTTTTGATGAAAGCTTCGGTATCTAAGCGTAATTTCCCTTTCTGTTTTTTACTGGAATGACATTGAAAACAATGGCTTTTCAAAATGGGTAAAACCTCTTGCTCAAATGGAAAATTTCCTGCGGTGCTGAGCACTTCAACTACGGTATCCAGTTCTATTTTCTGTTGCGTTGTATCTACTGTTGAAAGACTCAATTCCTTGGATGGAGATGTTTGCTTTTTACTGGCAAATAAATAGTTGGCCCCATAAGTCAGTTCCCCACCAAAATGACCCGTGATAGCTAAAGCAACAAATAAAATAAGGCTAATGATTTTTTGATAAGCTTGAAAAAAATAAAGACCAAGGGCGCAAAGGGTGGTTCCTATTCCCCACCATTGATGGGCTAAAACATCAGCTTTTTCATATTCCCCAGAGCTGGATAAAATATATCCTGAAAGCGAGGCAAAAACAGCAGCTATTGCTCCCAAAATGACTAATGTCGTGATGGATGATTGGCATTCAACCTTTCGAATAGACTGTGCCCAAATCATGACACAAGCTATGACCAATATCCCAATGGGAAAATGCACTAAAAAGGGATGTAAATGGCCTAACAAATCAATCATCTAAGGGAATTATTTATGGTCTACTAATTCCCTGCGCGACCAAGCCTCATCCATGGGACCACCTGTAGATTTTTGACCTTTATGTCGCCAAATTCCATCTTGAATTTGATATTCAAATGAGAGCTTTTTGCCGATACTTGAACTGGCTTTGGTAAAAAATACGATCTCTTCGGTATAGGTATTTCCTTGCGTGCTATAAAAGCCTCCTCCTATACCAAAAAATTGTTTGCTTTGAACATTGTAGGCAATCCATTGGAAGGCATTTCCCGTATGTATTTTCATGGTTCTTCTCGGGAAAAAAGGATTAGGTCTTCGAGACAGCACTTCATTTGAAAAGTTCCCTACAATAATCCAAGCGCCTTTCATTTTTCCTGCTTCACCTTGATCCATCTGAGTGAAAACCTGTTGTTCCACTTGAATTTCCCCCTTTTTCTTTTGGATTGTAAGCCTTTTCAGCTGTCCCACTTGTACAGAATCCTGCGAATTCCATTCCTGTTGAATTTCCAATTCCTTCCCCTTCACGCGATATGTTCCACCGTAGCTGGCAAGCAACTTATGGCTGTTAGTTTCAAACTGAGTAACACTAACAATTTGATCCGTTACCAAAATCCAAGTAGACACGTCTCCTTGGGTATTGGACCAAGAGCCTTCTATGAATTTTTGAGCTGGAACAAAAAAAGGATGCACGAACAAGGCACATACCAAAAGGGCTCGCAGTAACTGTTTCATGATAGAAAAATAGGTTATAAATCTTGCCTAATTTACAATCTTTTTCTGAATCCCCTAGCCTTAGGAAAGATGAATGAAGGAGGAACTATTGCTAATATTTCTCGTAAATTAGCTATTTAAATCTGCCCACCATGGAAAACCCATATCAACAAACTTTTGAGAAGAAAAATTACACCTTGGAGGGGCTCCCCAAAGGAGAATATGAGGCTTGTATATTTAAACAATGCGAGTTCGCTCAATTGGATTTATCGGAATACTCATTCATTGATTGCCAGTTCCAGGATTGCAACCTTAGCTTAGTCAAGATGGGAAATACCAAATGGCAAAATGTAGCCTTTTTCAATTGTCGATTACAAGGTTTACATTTTGAATATGCTAATCCTTTTCTATTTGAGGTGCACTTTGACCATTGCTTTTTAAATCTGTCCTCGTTTTATCAACGACAAATGAAAAAAGCAAAATTTAAACACTGCTCTTTACACGAAGTAGATTTTAGTAATGCCAATTTGAGCGAAGCCCTTTTTGATGATTGTGATTTGTTGAACGCACAATTTGACCAAACTAATCTAGAAAAGGCCGACTTCCGAACAGCATATCATTTTGAGATAAGTCCTCAAATTAATCGAATGAAAAAAGCTAAATTTTCTAAATCAAATCTAGCTGGATTATTGACCAGCTTTGGCATCATCATTGATTAAATCAGCCATTATTTTCAAATGATGGTAGGTATGTATTCTCAAAAAATATTGAGTATCAGCTAAATCCAAATCGCCAAAAATGAAATGATGAAAATACGTCTTAGACGGCAGCCTTTTCATCTCTTCCAATAATTGATATACCTTGGCCAGCACATCCCTTATGCGTATATCCGTTACATGTAACGGATCAACATATGAAGGAGCTTTCACCCTTCCCCTTGGAATTTTCAGAGTAAAAAACACCCACACTCTTTTCCAATTGAATACCCAGCGATAACGATTGGGATCAGATTTTTTCAAAGCACTAATCACGGTGATCATCACCAGTAGACTATGCTCTATATGCCAGCCTACAGACCCTTTAGAGATGTGCGCATGGTTCACATGCATATAGGATATATTTTCTTCTAGTTGCTGGATTTGCCATTCTAATGATTCCATGGGTCTTTTTTATACAGGTGGATTTGTTGTTGATCTCTTTCTATACATCTTTCGAAGGTTAAACCTAAGCGCAACAATAATTTGATGGAGCGAACATTATGCTCTAAGGTGGTAGCGAAGATAGGCGCTTTGTGATTAGCAAAATAATCATCTAAGACCATGCTAGCTGCTTCATAGGCATAACCCATACCCGAGTATGTGGGTAAAAAAGCAAAACCGATGTCGGGTTGAGGTAAATAATCTCTCTGAACAAGGGAAATGATTCCCAGAGGAATATCTGAAGATTGGAGAAAAACGACTCGGTAATGAATGGCGGGATTATCCCGCAATTTGGTACAAAAAGCTTTGGCATCTACCCAACTTCTTACCCCTCGGTCACCGATAAATTGTATAAATCCTGGGGTATTGAGTAGTTCCAACAAGAATGAGGCATCTTTAAGACTAAGATCTTTGACGTATAAACGCTGACTTCGTAATATCTTGACACCCATAAATAAAGGGATGAGGCTAAAATCCTCAGATTATTTCTGTAAAGAAAATAAAAAATCCCGTATGGTTGAAAGTTGATGAAATGTAATACGTGTATGGCTACACGGCTTGGCTAAACTTTAAAGTAGCGTGCTCGTCTGATAGTAATTTAATGTCAAAGGCCTTGCAAACATTTCGGACAAAATTGGCTCCTACAGATGTCAAATTCAAGCCTTGAATATTCCATTGAATTAATCCGTCTTCTTCTAATTCCGCTAAATATGGAAAACTATACTTTTCTAGGATCGGGAGATCCTCTGGCTTAAATTGAGTCTTGCCATTGCAAGCAACATCCAATATATATTGCCGCATGGCCTGATCTGTTTCAGTTAAAAAATAGCCTTTGAAAACAGCTAATTTTCCTTGCTTCACTTCTTCATAATAATCATGAATCGTTTTCTTATTTTGGGCAAACCCATAAAAAACATCACTGATGCTAGAAACTCCTAAGCCTAATACCATGCCTGTTTGCTGAACAGTATAGCCCATAAAATTACGGTGCAATGACCCCTGCTCTTTGATTTTGTACATCAAATCATCGGGTAAGGCAAAATGATCCATCCCGATATCCTGATAGCCCTGAGCTAAAAAAATGCTTCGACCTAATTGGTACAAGGCTAATTTCTCGGAAGCAGACGGTAAATCATTTTCGTCGAATAAACGCTGCCCACGACTGGTCCAAGGCACGTGCGCATAACTATAAAATGCAATCCGGTCGGGACGTAAAGAAATCGCATCTTGAATGGTTTTTTCAATACGTTCGATGGTTTGCAAGGGAAGGCCATAAACCAAATCGATATTTATTGACTCATACCCAATTTCCCTGGCCCATTGAACTACTTGTTGGACATTTTCCTGGGGCTGAATACGGTTTATGACTTGTTGCACTTCAGGATTACTATCTTGCATACCAAAACTTACTCGATTAAATCCTAGTTCAAACAAGGTTTTCAAATGGTCAAAAGTGGTATTATTGGGATGCCCCTCAAAGCTAAATTCATGCTCCTCTGCTACCTGAGAATCCGAAAGGATGGTTTGAATTAAGCGTTGTAAATTTTCTGGAGAAAAAAATGTGGGAGTGCCTCCACCTAAATGAAACTCCCGAATTAATGGCGTGGACGTCATTTGTTGACGATATAATTGCCACTCTTGCAATACTACCTCAATGTATTCATCTTCCACTTTGTGGTTGGTTGTAATGCGCTTGTTACAGCCGCAAAATGTACACATACTTTCACAAAAAGGCAGGTGAATATATAGACTGATACCTTGGGAATCATTACATTCCTCAAAGCGCATTTTAAAAGCTGATTTCCAGCGATCCACATTGATCTCATGATCCCAATAAGGCACCGTTGGATAGCTTGTGTAGCGAGGAATAGGTACGTTGTATTTATTCAGTAAATAGGCATCAATTGGAATCATTATTCATCATTTTCTGTGTGATCTGTCGACCTTTGGGAGGTTTTGGATTATTAGTTTTGGCCATCATGTCGGTTGACTCGTTGCTTGCTTGTCAATTGGCTAAATAGCTAACTAACCAGCTAATCAGCTCGGATGACCAACTAACCAGCTGACTGTCTGACTGTCTGACCGGTTGACCAGTTCACCAGTTCACCGGAGATTTGTCAACTTTTAAAAAGTTGACAAATCTAAGAGGTAAGCTAATAAACCTAAGTGCACAAAACTACGCAGAATGTCAGATTTGATTCCTGAGAAAACTACCAATTACCCGATAAAATACTGATATTAATCATGTTCCGCAGCCTGGCGAAGGGTATCAATAAACACCCCTAGAGGTTGAGCGCCTGGGATTCCGTAGCGGCGATTGAACACAAAAAAAGGAACACCTTTCAAGCCCAAGCTGACTCCCTCCTGCGTATCTTGTCGCACTCGATAAGCGAATTCATCATTCTCTAAAGCTGCTAAAATCGCTTCTTTTTCTAATCCGACAGATTCCCCAATAGCCACCAAATCAGTCTCACTAGCCAAGTTTTTCCCTTCCACAAAATAGGCTTCAAATAATTTCTCTTCTATTTCATTATCCTTCTTTTGCTCTTTGGCCAACTGGATTAACTGATGTGCCTTCATGGAATTGGCCACAACCAAACGATCAAATTGGTAATTCAATCCAACTTTCTCCGCCATATCGGCCACTTGTTGGTGCATCTCTTTCGATTTCTCCACACTAATCCCCTTGCGATCTGCTAAATACTCATAAATATTCACTGGCTCATCAAAATGCATGGGTATGCTAGGATCCAATTGATAACTTTTCCATTCAATTTCAATCGGGGTACTCGACTCAAATTGCTCTAAGGCTTTTTCTAAATGACGTTTCCCAATGTAACAAAAGGGACACATGACATCACTCCAAATTTCTATTTTCATGTTGGCTATATTAATATCCCAAAACTGAAATATGTAAGTAAAAAGTTCAGATTCGAATAAATGAGTAAATTGGGCAGTCCATTTTTTAAATTCATCTCAATCAATAGCCCATGAAACACCTCCCCTCCAATATTGCCTATTTCTATCTCTTTCTTTCTATTGTTGGAGGTTCCCTCACTTTTTATTTTGTTTGGCTAGGCATGCAAGAGCAAAACGGGAATTTTGATGTAGTCCAATTTGTTCAAAGTACTTGGACTAGTTATTATGCCAAAAGTTTAACCTTCGATTTCTGGACTGGAACCATGGCGGGAACTTTTTTCATGATGGTAGAAGGCTATCGATTACACATGAAAAAAGTATGGTTATACATTTTATTAACATTTCTAATCGGCTATGCCTTTGCTTTCCCCTTATTTTTGTTTTTCAGACATAAAAAAATAACACCCCCCTTGGTCTCATGAAATACTGCTTTTTCTTACTTCTGCTTATTTCTAGTACAATTGTCGCACAAGACACCTTGCTAGTACAGCATGTTCCCGACTTCCCCATGGATGGACAAGCGAATCATCCTACATGGCAACAAAGTAAATGGTATCCTTTACCCGCCCGAAATGAACTAGCTAAGGAATTAGATAGTCGGTTTAAAATCCTGTATTCCAACAAAGGAATATACGTGTATTTGGAAGGTAAAGATCAAAAAATCAGCACGAGCTATTTAAACGATTTTGAGGATTTATATAAAGCCGATGTATTCGAAGTGTTTTTTCATCCGAATCCCGCTAACCCTATCTATTTTGAATATGAAATAAATCCTTTGGAAAAAGAACTTGTCTTAATGGTGCCGAATTTTCAAGGCAAATTTTATGGATGGTTACCTTGGCATTATGAGGGTGAAAGAAAAGTCCAAAAGAAAGTTTCTATCAAACACATTCCTGGAGGTATGGGTACATGGTCTGCCGAGCTATTCATTCCGTTTACCCTCCTCACTCCACTGGAAAATGTGCCCGCTAAACCAGGAATGGTATGGAAAGGGAATTTTTGTCGGCTCGACTATGATACTGGAAAAATGGCAAAATGGTCCTGGTCGCCACTACCAGGCACATTCCATGACTATAAAAAATATGGAGTCTTTTTATTTAACTAATTTAGACCTACATCTTACTTTCCTAGCATAGGAAATAATCGACGAATATCTTGTTCCGTTGGTTGGGTGCCGTACTCACAAATTTCAAATGCCTCGGCATATTTAGCTTGATCGGCACGTGATTTGCCGTACCATTTTTCTAAGGTTTTTCTCACCTCTGGATTTGGCGCTTGAACTCGTTTAGCTAACAAATACTCTTTATGTTTGGCGGGATCTTTGGGTACTTCATTTTCATAATTTCCTATCCAAGGTAGCCACTCATAAAACTGAGATTGATGCGCATCTAAACCTGCTAATTTTTTTTCAATGACAGGCGTAATATCAACGGCTATATCAGCTTGAAATGGATTTGGCTTTTTGAAATTATCTTGAAAATACAAGAATATGGGGTTCTTTCTCAAAGGTTCTACATCAGGTGCCACATTAGGCACTCCGACCATAAAAGCGGCATCTTGTACCAAAACACCCGTATAGCGGTGATCTGGATGGTAATCGTTAGAACGTGGAGCAATCACCACATCTGCCTTCCATTCCCGTATTTTTCGGATGATCTGGAAGCGAATTTCTAAACTAGGTAAAAGCTCCCCATCGTGATTATCCAACACATCATAAGAGACACCTAATCTACTGGCCACTTCCTTGGTTTCAGCGATTCTTCTCTTTGCCAACATGCCTCCACCTTCTGTTTGATGACCTGCATCACCATTCGTAACAGACACAAATTTGACATGATGACCCATGGCCACAAACAAAGCCGCCGTTCCTCCACTCTTAATATCACAATCATCTGGATGAGCACCAATCATGATAATTTGCAATGGGCGATCTTGCGCAACGACGTTTGAGGCGATGCTACATGCCAATAAAACAGTTAATAGAATTCCTTTTTTCATATCTTATTCGGTTTATTTCGTCATAAATGTCCAAGTAATGTCTGGTAAATACCCAAAATTTGCTTTTGATGTAACCTGTTTTGGAAAAGCTTCCCATTGTCCATTGACTCCTAGCTTCACCCCAAATTCAGTCCAACTATGTGCCCCCTTTTCAAAATTGAAAGTCCGACCATCATCATCGTATAATTTCCAAGTACCAGCTTTCCGACCATAATGTCGAATTTCTAATGCAAAAGCTTGTCCGTCTTTGGGGGCTTGTCGGTGTACGGGCACCATCGGAATCAATGCGCCATCTTTCACAAAAAGAGGTATCTTGTCTAAACTAGGACTGATTTGTATTTTTTGATTTTCCCCCACTAATTTCCCCGTATAGAAATCATACCATTTCCCTTCAGGTAAATAAACATTTCGCGTTTTTTCTCCCGCAAACATAGGAGCCACCAAGATAAAGTCGCCCATCATGTATTGATCCTTGATGTCGTTTTTAATACTCATACCATAAGGATTCTCCGTAGCATCCACTTTCCCTTTTGTTCCTGCGGGTTTAAACCCAAAACCATCCACTAAATTCATGGCTCTAAATGGCGGTTTTCCTTCAAATCGATATTGAGCAAAAGTGGTGTAGAGATAGGGCAATAACTGCATCCGTAGGTTCGCAACATCACTGACCGCCTTTTCCACTTCTGGAAATGACCAAGGTTTAGTCCCATCCGACCAAGCATTCAACATGGCCATGGGTGAAAAGCAAACCGACTGCATTCTCCTGACCCATTCCTCTGCCGTTTTGGAAGCCCTTACTTCCGGTGTCCAAAGCACCCCAATAAAACTAGAATTGACTAAAGCTGTAATGAAATCTTTATGGCTGTAATAATCGTTGTAAATCACATAAGGCAATGAACTTGCCCCCGCATTGGACGCTCGGATCAATCCATAGGTTCTTTTGTTTTTTTCCTTGAACCAAGAACTTGTCATTTCTTGTACCATCAAACCATATATTTGCCGCATCTGTTCAGCACTTGTCCCCGAAGGGAAGGTTGCCACATCTGGCCAAATCCAATTATCGTAGCCGTCTACCTCATCTATTTTATAACCCCCAACACCTATATCCAAATGATTTTTTACAAAATGCGCCTTCATTAAATTTCGAGCTTGGGCCATGGTAAAATCCGGGACTATCCCATTCCAAACCAAGTGGGAACCCGTGTATTTTTTAATTCCTGCATACAAAGATGACTTCGGGGAAACATAGGGATTCAACCAAAGATTGGCGGATATTCCCATGCGAGATAAGGTATCTAAAAATGCTTTAGGTCGTGGAAAACGACCAGGATCCCATTCGAAAGTACATGGATAGGATGCTGAATGCCAACCCGGTTCTACACCTATAAAATCCAAAGGAAATTGATGCGATTCAAAACTTTTGGCCTCTTTAATAATATCATCTTGACTAAACAAAGTGGGAACTCGTTGGGTAAATCCTAAACCCCATTTAGGAGGCAAGTAACCCCCTCCATTAAATAAATTGTACCGTTGTACAGCTTGCATGGGACTCGGTCCTGCAAAAACATATATGCTGACTCCATCAGCAGGAATCAATACTTCCAACACATCAGAAGGTGGCTGCGAATCCCAATTTTTATCTGAATTTCTATCTTGTATAGGGGCAGGGTGTTTAGCGTCCGCACGGACATTAGAGCCCGCATAAACCGTCATATAAGAAGCTGCATCGATTAAAACACCATAGCCTTTGGAAGAAACATAAAATGGTACAGGCGCATGGGTACGTCCATTATCTTTTCCTCCATAATGATCTACATGCAAGTTTAAAATCCGTCCCCGTTGATTGACCGTTTGGAAATTTAATCCAAGACCAAAAACCTGTTCCTCCTGACTCAAAGGAAAACGCAGGTATATTTTTTTATCAATAATCTGAATTTTGATATCTTCTTTCGACAAAGGGAAAGTACTGCTTGGCAATAATTTCAAGGCATTATGAAGGGCATGTCCACCAGCCGCTTGGAGCAAGCTGATATGATGGGGATTCCCTATTTGAGTTTTCCAAATACCCGGCTGGACCTCTTTCCACAAACTTGCCTTTTGGGCAAAAACAGATACACTAAAAAATAGTAAAATACTGGTACAGTAAATGCGAAATGAATTCATGTTTCAAAGGCTTAGAAATTCAAATATGTCCAAATATTCATGGAAGTACAAATGACATTAAATTTGCATCCATAAGACCCTTTCTTCTGGGGAGATGAGGCCATTCAAACTTGTAGAATACTATATCGTGGAAGAACCTCAGTGACCATTTGTCATAATTCCTTGCTCATTTTGAAATATTTACCCTTATTTTGGCCAAAAGGCATATCATGAAAAATCTGTTAAAACTAGAGTCCTTAGGCTTATTTGCCTTGAGTATATGGGTATACATAGCTTTTTTTCCAAATCAATGGGGAGCATTCGCTTGGTTGATTTTAGCCCCAGATCTTTCTTTTTTAGCCGTGATATTGTCAAAAAAACTAGGTTTACATGCCTACAATTTGTTTCACCATCAGGGTCTCATTGCTTTAGGGATTTTTACTGGGTATTATTGGCCCATGCCCTTACTATTACAAGTGAGCCTCATTTTTATGGCACATAGCACCATAGATCGAGTACTAGGATATGGATTGAAATTAGAGAGTTTTGACCATACTCATTTGGGATGGATAGGCAAAAGCAAGTTTAAAAATGATGAGCAATAGACGAATTGGAGATATTAGAAACTTTGGACCTTATACCACAGGTATACTGAACCAAATTGGTATCTATACAGAACAGGATTTATTAGCGACCGATTACCCAAGCATTTCACGAAAACTAGTGGAAAAGGGAATAACGCCCAATTTGAACATCTTTTATGGAATTGAGATGGCCCTTCAGGGTAAGGTATGGACAAAAATAAGTTCGCAAGAAAAACAGGAAATCAAGCAACTATTGGGCAGAAAATAAATGGCCATTTCCTAAAAATTTTGTCGACCATATAACCATTTTGACCTTTTTAATGTAGTTTAGATAGATCGAAACGATGAATCATTTTTAAACACATGGAAACTAAATATTTATTACATCACGTATTCTTTTGGTTAAACAACCCTGAATCTATTGAGGATAGAAACAAACTTATTGAAGGGTTAAACACCCTAAAAGGCATTGAAGCTATCAAAAAAATACACATTGGGGTATTGGCATCTACAGAAAAAAGAGAAGTGGTAGACACCTCTTGGGATGTGTCAGAATTGATGTTTTTTGAAAATGAAAAAGATCAAAAAATATACCAAGACCACCTGATTCACCAAGAATTCGTCAAAAACTACAGCCATTTATGGAAAAAAGTAGTGGTTTTTGATGCACAAGATGTGTAAAGATTCTTCAAATCAAGAGCCTTAAAGGCTCTTTTTTTAAACCTACACCATGAAAATATCACGATGGACAGGCCTGATGGTCTGTTTTCTAGGCTTTAGTATTCAAGCCATGGGGCAAGCCTCCTCTACCTACTATTTACAAGAAATCAAACAAGAATTGCTGAAAGAATGGCCTAAAAATCGGAGCATAAATTTAGTATTCCATGGACATTCTGTTCCAGCAGGATATTTCAAAACTACTGTAGTGAATACTTTAGGGGCTTATCCCTATCAAGTATTAAAATCGCTCAAGGAGCAATATCCTTTGGCAGTTATTAACATCATCAATACATCCATAGGTGGGGAAAATGCAGAAAAAGGAGCAGAGCGATTTGAACAAGAAGTGTTGAGTCATCGTCCTGACCTTATTTTTATTGATTACGTTCTGAACGATCGAGGTTTAGGTTTGGAAAGAGCCAAAAAAGCCTGGGAAAAAATGATTCAAATGGCACAATCTAAGGGAATCAAAGTCATTCTTTTAAGTGCCTCCCCCGACCAGCGTGTAGATGTCCTAGATACAAAATCAGTCTTGGACCTACATGGCCAACAAGTTCAAGAATTGGCAAGAGTTCATCAATTAGGATTTGTCGATAGCTATGAGCGATTTCGAGCACAAGTAAAAGCTGGTACTCCGATCAGCGAATGGATGTCGCAAGTAAATCACCCAAATGAAAAAGGACATGCCCTAATTGCAGCAGAAATCATGAAGTATTTTAAATAATTAAACAACTGTTTAAATTATGGCTACACGTAGCACCCTAAATTTTTATATCCCTCATTTCTGAATACCGCAATCTCACTCAAGATGATTCATTACCCCATTTGTCTTGATACAGCATGTTCCGAATCTATATCTACTAGCGAATATTGGAATTAAAAGCCAAAAAGCCCCTTCAAATTCTATATTTAAAAATAAAACGATAATTTTGTCTTTGATTTAATCCAATTATATAAGTCACATGTCAAAAAAATTAATGGTTACCGGTTCTTTAGGATTAATTGGTTCAGAAGTGAGCGAATATTTCTTAGAAAAGGGCTGGGAAGTGCACGGAATAGACAATAATCAAAGAGCCGTTTTTTTTGGTTCACAAGGTGACAATTCGACTAACCAAGATCGATTAGCCAAATTCGGAGAATCCTATCAACATCACACCATAGACATTCGCGACCGCCAAGCTGTCCTAGATTTAATCCCAAAAATTAGTCCTGATGCGATTGTGCATACTGCAGCACAACCTAGCCATGACCGGGCAGCCTCGATCCCTTTTGAAGACTTTGATACCAATGCCGTTGGTACTTTTAACTTATTAGAATCCTTACGTAGATTCAGTACATCGGTGCCCTTTGTGCATTTATCAACCAATAAAGTTTACGGCGATGCTCCCAATTTCATTCCCATGAAGGAATTGGAAACACGCTTTGATTATGATGATGATACCTATGAGCATGGAATTGCAGAAAGCTTTAGCATAGACCAATCCAAGCACTCGCTTTTTGGTGCATCCAAAGTTTCTGCGGACATCTCCGTTCAAGAATATGGCCGTTATTTCAATATGCCAACAGCCTGTTTACGTGGAGGTTGCTTAACAGGACCTAACCACGCGGGGGTTGAATTGCACGGATTTTTAAGTTATTTGATTAAATGTAATTTAGAGCAAAAAGAATATACCGTTTTCGGCTATAAAGGCAAACAAGTACGAGATAACATACATTCATACGATGTAGCCAGATTTATAGAGGAATTTATCCAAGCTCCCCGAGTGGCGGAAGTTTATAATATCGGTGGAGGAAAAGCTAACTCTGTTTCTATTTTAGAAGCATTTCAAATTATTTCTACGATTAGCGGCATTCCCATGAAATACAAATATGATGAAACCAATCGTATTGGTGATCATATTTGCTACTACTCAGACTTACGAAAAATGAAATCCCATTATCCAAATTGGGACATCACGAAATCTCTGGAAGATGTCTTCCAAGATATTTACAACCGTTACATGGAAGCCAAAGCAAAATGAAAATACTCATCACAGGAGGTTGTGGTTTTGTCGGCTCAAATTTAGCAGCTCTTTTCAAACAGCATCTTGTTGATTGTGAAGTATATTGCCTTGATAATTTATCAAGAAGAGGTTCTGAATTAAACCTCAATAAAATTCTTCCTCTGGGAGTAAAATTTGTTCATGGAGATGTTCGAATCAAGACGGACTTCGATCGCATCCCCCATGTTGATGTGGTGATTGATGCCGCAGCTGAACCTTCTGTATTAGCGGGTAGTCAAGCTGGTGAATTAGAATACTTAATTGATACCAATTTAAACGGGACCATCAATACGCTTTATTTTGCCAAAAAGCATCAAGCAGCTTTTATCTTTCTTTCAACCAGTCGGGTTTATCCTTACAACAGTTTGTCCAATATTAATTTCCAAACCGAAGAAAAGCGATTTGTTTTATCCCATCAACAAGCTTACGAAGGGCTGAGTGAAAAGGGAGTAGCAGAAAATTTTCCTTTGGCTGGCCTTCGTTCTTTATATGGCGCTACCAAACTTTCTTCCGAATACATCATTCAAGAATTTGCCCATAATTTTGGTATCCCAACAGTCATCAACCGCTGTGGGGTCTTAAGTGGCCCATATCAAATGGGTAAAATTGACCAAGGAGTTATTGTGCTTTGGATGGCTAAACACTTTTGGAATAAGTCGCTATCCTACATTGGTTTTGGTGGAAATGGGCAACAAATTCGAGATGTGCTTCATGTCAAAGATTTGTTCCGATTAGTCCTTTGGCAAATACAGCATCTAGATTTACACCAAGGTCAAATATTCAATGTGGGTGGAGGGCTAGAGAACAGCGTTTCCTTGGCTGAATTAACTAAATTATGTGTTCAAATCACTGGGAATACCATACCGATTAGCTCTTCTTCTGAAAACCGCCCTGGCGATCTTCCTATTTATATCACTGATAATAGCCGAATTACCGCGTTTAGCCAATGGAAACCCGAAATAAGTGTGCCTAGCTTATTGGGAGAGGTACACGACTGGTTTATTCAAGATCAAGCATTTCTACAACCTATATTATCCTAGAGGTATGTCCCAACTGAGTATTGTCATACCCGCTTATAATGAGGAAGGTTCCATTGCTGAAACATTGGAGTCCTTATACGCGGCCCTTCAGCTTGCTGAAATAAACCATGAGATTGTGGTGGTGAATGACAATTCCAAGGACCAAACTTTGGCCATTCTAGAAAATTTACAACAAAGTATTCCAAGCTTAACCATATACACCAATCCTGGGCCCAATGGCTTTGGTTATGCTATTCGATATGGTTTAGAGCGGTTCAAAGGAGACATCGTCGCAGTCATGATGGCTGACTTATCAGATAATCCTCAAGACCTCATTGCTTTTTACCGATTGATGGTGGATAAAAAACTGGATTGTGTATTTGGTTCTCGTTTTATCAAGGGAGGTTCTACACATGATTATCCCAAGCATAAATACATCATTAATCGTTTCGCCAATACCTTAATTCGATTATTGGTGGGAATTCCCTACAATGATTCTACTAATGCCTTCAAAATGTACCGAAAAAATACCATTGAAGGACTAAAACCCTTTCTATCGGCTCATTTTAACTTGACCATAGAATTACCTTTAAAAGCCATCATTCGAGGATATTCCTATGAGGTTTTACCTAACTCTTGGCGTAATAGAAAAGCAGGACAATCCAATTTGAAAATCAAAGAAATGGGGAGTCGATACTTGTTTATTTTACTGTATATTTTGATCGAAAAATACCTTTCAAGAAACGATTATTTGAAAAAATAAATGCTTCCAATTCTTCCGTCAACCATGCGTTTAAAGGAAAAATTTGCTTGGTTTTTGGCCATGGGTGCGCTACTTTTTTTTCACTTTTATCGGCTACAGCTATATACACTTAATTTTCCAAACTGGGGAGATGATTATGCCTTTTTGGAGCTGTTGGACTATGTACATCAGCATGGCTGGAAAGATAATATCACTTATATATTCCATTTCCATAATAACATTCATCGGATAGCCTATTCTAGGGCCTGGGTTCTCTTACAATATACCTTATTGGGGAATTTGAATTTCAAAACGGCCATTATCTTGGCCAATGTTCAATTGGTCTTCATACTCATTCCTTTCCACTGGTTTTTACAGAAAATCAAACGTTCACCTTGGCATTTGGTAGGAATAGCGGCATTGTTATTGGCTCCATTTGGGAATATCGATAACTTTAATTTAATCGGTGTATTACAACATACGGGATCCATCCTCTTTTTGGTCTGGATTGCTTATGGCCTATTTTACGCGGAAAATGCGGTATGGCTTATTTTCTTAGCCCTTTTATATCCTTTTGTGTCAACAGAAGGTATTGCTTTTTTACCCATGGTGGGCTATGTGCTTTGGACAAAAAAATCACCTCTAAAAATACCATTTACCCTATTTGCCATAGGTGTTATTGTTTTCTATTTTCATGATTACGCAGGTTCCGCTTCCTCCACTGGGCAGGTAACATGGCCCCTCTTCAAAGGACTTTTTATCTTTTTAGGAAATTGGGTATTACCTATTTCAGATTCCTTTAGGGCCTGGATTAATTTTTTAGCTGGTATCCCCGTAGTGCTCTTTTTTACTTGGAAAATACTGGGTTCACTTAGAATCAATATTACCTTCCCTTCCTTACTTTTTTTACAAATTGCGGCCACGGGCTTGCTCATTTGTTACGGTAGGTCAGGCATGGGTGACTTAGAGTTGATCGCACTTTCTGATCGCTTTTTATTGTATGGGAATACCATGTTGATGGCTATTTATGGCGCTTTGATTTTTCATAAACAACAGACACTCCGACTTCCCTGGGCCTTGCTGTTATCTGGTACGTGGATGATTGCTTCGTTTTTTATGGCAAGAAGGCCATTACAGGAAATGAATCAGCGATGGAAAGCAGATCTGCTTGGTGCATATTATTTCCAAAGCTCTTCTGCATATGAATGCCCGCCGGAAACCATGCAATTATTGAAAAAAACATATTACAGATTTGATACAGAAGAAATTCCAAGTCAATTTCCTGACTTGGACATTCAAGAAATAACAGCAATCAACCCCATTGCCAGTCGATTTCAAGATGGCAAGCTATCTTTATCGTGGAATCAGCTCCCAGAAAAAAACACTTTATCAGATCAACGATTTGTGGTATTAAAACAAGAGGAAACACCCAGAAAAAAATATTATATTGCCTCTTTGTCGAATGACTATCTCAATCGCATCAAACACAGTAATTTATTGATTTTCAATAAATTGCCAACGACTCACTTTCAAGTTTTTTTATTAAATTTACCCAATAATCAATCCCCCACTTACCAATATTTATCACCCCTAACGATAACTAATCAAGGACCCCTCCTGCGATAAATGCCCTCCTTTCCACGCATAAAACTTATTTCATTTTTACTCGGATTAATACCCATCGTATTTTTCGCTTGGTCATTATTTGCTTTCTCTATCAATATCCCTTGGTTAGATGATTTTGAAGCTCCAATGACCATACGTGCATGGTTTGCTCAGCCAGATTGGTTCGATCGATTAAAAATGATATGGTTTCCTAACAACGAGCACCGGATAGTGACGCTTCGATTGTGGGTAATGGTTCACTATTTTTTCTTCAATCAATTAGACCTTAAAGCATTACTCCTTATTTCCCACTTATATATCATCATCCTTTTTGTATTACTTTGGTACAACTTGCCCATCAAAAATCGATGGTGGTACTTTTTGCCTATCCCTTTTCTATATTTAAACTTTCAATACCACTTAAATACATTTTGGTTCATTGTTTCTATACAAAGAAATTTGGTCATTGGCTTTGGCTTTTTAGCCATGTTTTGCCTCAGTAAAGGCCGTAATAAATTGTTCATAACAGGGGTACTTTGTACTATGCTCGCCTGTTTATCCAATTCGGATGGCTTACTCTTCATCGCTGCCGGGGGAATGATTCTTTTAACCAAATTTGAAGTAAAAAAACTGGGTATTTGGATTGGCATTTTCGTAACATTTTTGACTCTATTTTTCTGGAATTATCCCAGCATGGGATCTAATCAAAATGGATTAATCTATTTGGCTGGGCACCCTTGGCAAAGCATTCAAGGATTTTTTGTGTTTTTAGGAGGCTCAGCAGATTACTTTAACGAGCAAGATTCAACGATTCGATTGATCTTTAGCTTCACCATGGGTTTATTATTGTTTATCATAATCATTTGGGGGTTTCAACGCTGGATTTTTGTAAATGCAGAAAAAAAATATTCGAGTTTTTCCCAGCGCTGGACATCTGGCGAATTGGCGAATAGTCATCAGCTTTTTTTAGCTGGTTGCCTCACATTTTGTATTTTGAATGGGGTTTTATTAGCCCTCTTACGATCTAAATCCGGCCCATTTGTCTTTCTAATTGGGAATTATAAAATTATCGCTACCTTGGCGATGTTGCTTACATATGTTGTTGCAACACATCTTGTTTCCTCTAATTTTATGACGAAATGGATACTTCCAGTAGCCATACTATTTTGGCTTAGTTCAATCGTAACGTATTATCCTGCCATAAAAAACCGAAAGGAATTTCTGCTTCAAGACTATCAGTCATTTATTCGAGATAAGCAAGGCTTGGGTTTCAGTAAGGAGAATGTAAAAAAATATGAACTCCATTTCATGATGGTTCAAATGATTCATAAAGGAGAATATCTCCCAGGAACTAAGTAATTGATATTCTGAATGTTTTATCAATAAATTGATTGGTCTATTGCCAAAAATTAGCTAATTTTCCCTTAACGCTGTCAAGGTTTAAAACCTTGACAGCGTTGCCAAATTCCATCTTTTAACTTACACAAAACCCGATCACATGAAATATTTGAAACTAGTTCCAACCTTCTTATTAGCCTTTCTATTTTTATTCGGAGGCCTAAATTTTTTCTTTGAGTTTGTGCCCACTCCACCTATGTCTGGAAATCAAGCACTCTTTTTTAATTTGATGGTCCCGACAGGATTTATGAAAGTGGTTAAGATATTAGAGATTATCGGTGCCGTTTTATTACTAATTCCATCTAAAAGGGCCCTTTCTTTATTAATTCTGAGCCCTATTGCCCTAAATATTCTACTCTTAGAATTATTAGTTCTAGGCGGATTAGGTGCTGGCCCCCTATTAATTATCTTAATTGGAATTATCGCTTATCAGGAATTTGATAAGTTTAAGGCATTACTTTAGTCTTTTTCACATGGATGTAACAATCCAACTTATTGGACAATAAGCTTCCTTTTAAATTCGTTCGAACAACGCTGGCAAGGTTTGAAACCTTGCCAGCGTTGTTTTAAAACAATTTATTCTCCTAATAAATATTGCTTAAAACCTGCATAATCACTCCCTAAGGAAGTTGCCACTTTTTCTTTATTTAAAAGAACCGACAAACGCTCAGGAATTGGCACTTCTCTACCTAAAGTAGATTCCACAGTGGGTAGAAATTTAGCATAATGAGCTGTTGAAAGCAATATTCCCGTAAATTCCCCTACCGATTCTGCCTTGTATTGTTGTAAACCATCATACGCAACTGCTGTATGTGGACACATGACATATCCAGTCCTATCATAAACCTCTTTCATCCTTACCTTCGTCTGTTCATCATTTGTAAAGTACCCTTTTACCAATTCCTTCACTGAATCCCAATCTTCACCAGCCAACAACTTCATCCGAATAAAATTAGATGGATTCCCCACATCCATGGCATTAGAAAGCGTCTCCACACTAGGTTTGGGTTTGTACTCTCCTGTGGTTAAGTAATCAGGTACAACCTTATTCTCATTACATGCTGCCACAAATGCCATGACAGGTAATCCCATACGATAAGCCATTAAGCCTGCGCTCAAATTTCCAAAATTACCACTCGGTACACTGAAAACAATCGGCATTTTCAAGCCCTTTCTTTTCGCTTGCGCAAAAGCCGCAAAATAATAAAAGGACTGAGGAATCAATCGAGATATATTAATGGAATTAGCAGAGGCTAAATTAAATTTAGCCCTCAATTCCTCATCCAAAAAAGCCTGCTTAACCAAGCTTTGACAGTCATCAAAAGTCCCAGCTATTTCTAAGGCATGAACATTACCACCTAAAGTCGTTAATTGCTTTTCTTGAATATCTGAAACCTTTCCTTTTGGATAAAGTATGGTAACTGAAATCCCAGGAGTATTATAAAATCCCTGGGCCACCGCTCCACCCGTATCTCCAGAAGTAGCTACTAAAATGCGAATTTCTCTTTTCGACTTCAACAAATAGTGCGACATAATCGCCGCCATAAAGCGAGCTCCAAAATCTTTAAATGCCATGGATGGACCATGAAATAATTCCAAAACCTCAACATCTTTTTCTAGATCAAATAAAGGAGCCTCAAATGTCATCGATTGACTAATAATTCCATGAATTTCTTCCTTGGTCAAGTCCGAACCTAATAAATGTTGGCAAACAGCCTCCGCAATCTCTTGAAAACTCTTCTCTTGAATGGTTTCAAAAAATGATGGATCCATCTTTTCAATAGACAATGGCATATACAAACCATTATCGGGTGGTAAACCACGAAATATGGCTTCCTCTAATGAAACATCTGGACTCTGATGTTGTGTACTATATAACTTCATCACCTTTTTGTTAATTAGGCCTTGCACCTACATCTTCATTACTTATTTCAACACCAATTTATTGCCCTTTAAAACAGGCAGTACGGGGTATACATCTCTCTCCAAACAGAAATTAATATCCTTTTCTATACCCAATCCCAACAATCGATTTACGTGAGAAGATCCCTTCACGGCTTGCATTAAATTAGCCGAAGACTCCCGATACGCTCCCAAAGCCATCATGGCAGCATCATCTGCTACATGGTAAGACCCTTGTAGTAAATCAATCAAAGCCCCCGCAAATAAGGTGTCTTCCAAATTCGGCTTACCTTTCCAACCCGCACAAACAATCAAAGCATCTCCTTCCCAGTTTTTCAATGCCTCTGCTACTCGTGAAATATTTAAAAAAGCTCCTATAAAAAGCGCTGGAGATTTTCTAGACTTTCGAATCGCCACAGTACCATTGGTCGTTGTGACACAAATCTTAGCTCCTTTTACCTTTTCCGCTTGATAGCTAAATGGGGAATTATCAAAATCAAACCCTTTAGGAGTGACTCCATTTCTTTCAGCCGAAGTCAAATATCCCTTCGTTCCATACGAACTACATAAGTCCATTTTCTCCACTGGAATAATCTCCTTTGCCCCATGTGCAAAAGCCGTCACCATACAGGAAGTTGCCCTAAAAATATCCACAACAACCACTGCTAGAGCAGGAACATCATACAAATGAATGAGTTCTGGCGACAAACAAACGTCGATTTTTCTCATAATTACTCTAAATAAATGGCATTTTTACAACCACGGCTTTCAATGACTTATCACGAATCTGTACAAAAATTTCCGTACCTACTTTAGCATATTCTGTCTTCACATATCCCATGCCTATTCCTTTGGATAAATTAGGCGACTGAGTACCAGATGTAACTTCCCCAATGGATTCTCCAGCTTCATTCACGATAGGATAATGTTGACGAGGAATACCACGGTCAATCATCTCAAATCCGACTAATTTCTTTTTGGCACCTTCTGCCTTTATTTTGGCATGAATATCAGAAGCTATAAATTCCTTATTAAATGAAGTAATCCATCCCAAACCTGCTTCAATGGGTGAGGTCGTATCATCAATATCATGTCCATACAAACAATAGCCCATTTCAGTACGGAGAGTATCTCGCGCACCTAATCCAATGGGCTTAATACCAAATTCTGCACCTGCCTCAAAAATGGCATTCCACATAGATAGCGCCTGCTCGTTTTTGACATAAATCTCAAACCCGCCAGCTCCCGTATAACCTGTATTAGAAATAATCACATCAGCAATACCAGCCATTTGACCTATTTTAAAGGTATAATATGGCATCGATGATAAATCTACTTCAGTTAATTTTTGCAATGCTAAAATGGCTTTAGGCCCTTGAACCGCAAACAAACTATAGTCGTCACTTTGATTTGTCATTTCCACACCAAAGGTATTGTGCGAGGAAATCCAATTCCAATCCTTTTCAATATTGGAAGCATTCACCACCAACATATATTCATTTTCCTTTACACGATAAACCAATAAATCATCCACAATTCCTCCTTGATCATTGGGTAAGCAGCTGTATTGAACTTTACCATCTACCAATTTAGAAGCATCATTGGAGCACACATATTGAATCAAATCCAATGCCTTTTCTCCCTTCAAATAAAACTCCCCCATATGACTTACATCAAATACCCCAACTTGTTGACGAACACAGATATGTTCCTCAATTAAATTGCTGTATAAAACAGGCATATTAAATCCTGCAAAGGGCACCATTTTTGCTCCTAAGGCCACATGGGTATCGTTCAAATGAACGTATTGTAATTGTTCTGACATATTATTCTCGATATAAAACTTGTAATATAGTTTGCCCTACTGCTTGTAAGGTTTTGGGGTCAATGATGGACATGTTATCTCCATGCGTGTGATGATATGGACCAAAAATATCTCCCATACTTCCGGGAGCTTGTGGCCGTAAATCTATAATATCAATCATTTGAATTTTTGCGACTTCATTGACTGCCGTATGGTCGTCTGTTATTCCTGGCCCTTCTTCTTGCAGAAATAAGTTCCCAAATCCTAAGTCAGCTGCTGCTGACCAAATGGACCGAACAACGGTAGGCGCATATTGCATTGAACCATATTCCTGAGGAAATACTGCCCCTTTGCCTCCTACCATATCGAGTAAGATTCCATAAAAAGGACGGTAATTTTCTGGGAATATATGAGCTGCCCAATACTGAGAACCTAATGCCCAAGTATTTTGAACATGGGTATCTACTCCTTGTGGTTCGCCTGTATCTTCTAAATCAAAAAACAAGAAATCAACCCCTATCGAAGGCTTTTTCTGAGCCAGTGATAATTGTCTTGCCAATTCAATCATCACTCCAACACCACTTCCACCATCATTGGCCGCATCGATAGGTTCATTTTTACGTACGGAATCTTTATCTGCCACAGCTCTCGTATCCCAATGAGCCGCTAACAATATTCGCTTTCCAATATCTGGCTGAAATTGGGCCATAATATTGGTTCCTTTTAGCACTTTTCCTGCGTAATTCGTAGCTGTAAATGGCTGAATACTCACTTGTAAACCATAGGATTTCAGCTTAGCAATGATCCATTCTTGGCATTTTTGATGTGCATCAGTCCCCGGGACTCTTGGTCCGAAATCCACTTGCTGCTTCACATAAGCATAAGCTGAGTCAGCGCTAAAATTTGGCGTATCGACTAATTGAACAGTTGTAGCATTCTCTTCACTAACTTTATTGGTACTCTGAAACCAATAAACTATGCCTGAGAGGACAAAGACAAGCAACAATAGTATAGCAACTCGAGATCGATTCATGAATAAGAGGAAAAAACAAGCTCAAAAGTACTAAATAGAATTAGGATTAGGGAATGATGCTCGGGGAATTAATCCCATCCTTGCACATTTTACCAAATTAGTCTTATTGTCAAGCCAAATGTGGAAATATCCTTTTGATTTAACACACCAAAGGAAATAAACGGCTGATAATCATTCTATAGGTAAAAACCCGTACCTTCGGGGAAGTTTTAAATTTCAATAATATGCCAACTTCCCCTAAGGAACAACGTTTTTTGGCTAGTTTACAAAAAGACATCCTAGAGTTTTTTGAACTGAACGATTATCGTTCTTATTCGATAAACCAAATTCATAAGGCTTTTGCCATTCGTGATCGTAAAACCAAAGAGCTTTATGCTGATTTGGTACAAAAACTAGTGATTGAAAATCGTTTGATCCGTCAATCCGATGGAAATTACCGTTTTGATAATGAATCCTTCCAAATTGAAGGTCGTGTTGATCATGTCAATACGCGTTTTGCCTTCGTCATTCCAGATGATGGAAGCAAAGATGTATGGGTGGCTTCGGCGGATTTAATGAATGCCAAAGACGGAGATCGAGTACGTGTTCAAGCAAGAAGACCTTCTGAGAAAAAGAAAAATGACCGCCCAGAAGGTGAGGTTATAGAAATTCTAGAAAGAAAATCATCAGAAATTGTAGGCGTAATTCAAGTAACTGCCCATTACTCTTTCCTCATTCCTGATTCCAAAAAAATCTATGAGGATATTTACATTCCAAAAACAGAGACCTTACAAGCCAACCATTTGGATAAAGTCATTGTAGAGGTAACGCGCTGGGGAACACCTGGCAAAAAAGCAGAAGGTAGAGTTATTAAAATCTTAGGTAAAGCTGGAGAAAATGAGACCGAAATGCATTCCATCTTAGCTGAATTTGGCTTGCCTTATGAGTTCCCAGAAATGGTAGAATTGGCTGCTGAAGCTATTTCCACTGAAATTACAAAAGAAGAAATTAAAAAAAGAAAGGACCTCCGTAAGATCCTCAGTTTTACGATTGACCCCAAAGATGCCAAAGACTTTGATGATGCCATAAGTTATCAAAAATTGGCCAACGGAAATACGGAAATCGGTGTTCATATTGCTGATGTATCCCATTATGTTAAACCAGGTAGTATTTTAGATCAGGAGGCATTTCGAAGAGCAACATCAGTCTATTTAGTAGACCGAGTGGTGCCTATGCTGCCTGAAAAACTATCCAATGGTTTATGTTCTTTAAGGCCTCACGAAGATAAATTAACGTTCTCTACCCTATTGGAATTTGACCCAAATGGCATAATCGTCAAGGAGTGGTTCGGTAGAACAGTCATACATTCAGATCGTAGATTTGCTTATGAAGATGCTCAGGTTTTAATAGAAAACGAAGGCGAGGAAATCGATGCTTATGAGCCTGTCATCAAAGATTTAAATCGTATTGCCAAAAAGCTACGCGATTATAGATTTACACATGGTTCGGTCAACTTTGAAACGGTTGAAGTTAAATTTGAATTGGATGAACATGGTACTCCATTGGCGGTATTTCCAAGAGAGAGAAAAGATGCCCATAAGTTAATCGAGGAGTTCATGTTGATGGCCAATAAAAAAGTGGCTGAATACGTGCATGAATTGAAAAAAACGGAACCTCGGAATACCATGGTTTACCGAGTTCACGAAGCTCCTGATCCTGAAAAATTGCGTGTATTTTCGGCTTTTGCCAAGAAATTTGGCTACCAAGTCTCTACGGAGCCTAAGCAAGTTTCCCAGTCATTTAATGCCCTGATGGAAAATGTGGAAGGTAAAGCAGAAGAACATGTATTGCAAAGTCTCGCGGTAAGAACCATGTCGAAAGCACGCTATAGTACCGATGCTGTAGGCCATTTTGGTTTAGCTTTTCCATTCTACTCCCACTTTACCAGCCCGATTCGCCGTTATCCCGATGTCATGACGCATCGCTTATTGCAACTTTACTTAGACAAAGGGGCTTCACCAGAAAGGGCTCCATTGGAAATCCAATGTAAGCATTGTTCGGATAGAGAAAAGCTAGCTGCAGACGCTGAAAGAGCTTCTGTGAAGTACAAACAAGTGGAATACATGTCCTTACATGAACCTCAAGTTTTTGACGGTATCATCACAGGTGTTACGGAATTTGGAATCTTTGTGGAGATTGGAGAAACTTCTTGCGAAGGATTAGTAAGGATGGTCGACTTAAACGACGATTACTACGATTTAGATAAAGAAAATTATCGCATTGTCGGCAAATCCAATGGTCGAGTTTTCTCTTTTGGAGATGCCGTAAAAGTAAAAGTTCGAGATACCAATTTGGCTAAAAGAACGATTGACCTGGAGTTAATCGGTATGAAATCAGGAGGTGACCGTTTTGGAAATAATCGAATTCGACGTAGAGAAGGTCGCCCAGCCAATGTAATTCCAAGAGGCAAGGACCGAAGAAATAATATCGGTCGGAAAAAAAGGTAAGGAAGTAGATTTGTCAACTTTTGAAAAGTTGACAAATCTAAAGCTGCTTACTAAGCTAAGTAGAAAATGCATGAAAATCCCACCAAGAAATTGATATTTTAATCGTGCACCACGGGCGAAGGGCGCGTAGTATGGTATAATTCATACCAATCTTGGTGGTCTAACTTGACACTAAATGAGTTCACAATATTGCGAATTCGTTTTTCTTCCAAAGTCCCAATCAAAGGCAAAGCCCCTAATTTAACAATCCAGGCTACGGCAATCGATTCAATATTGCTATTGTACTTATCTGCCATTTCAACCAACTTCTTGCGTACTTTCAAGGCTAACTCATCCGTTCCATGTTCAATTCGACCACCCGCTAATGGGGATACCGCCAATGGACGCATGTATTTTTGCTTGATATAATCTAAGGCACCATTATCCAGCGCAGAAGTATTTAATAAATTCAAATCAATGTGGTTTGAAACCACAGGAATAGATAAAAACGATTCCAATAATTGGTGCTGATAAACCGAGAAATTAGAAACTCCAATGTTCTTTACCTTTCCTGAGCTTTTTAACTTCTCTAAAGCCAAAACTGTACTTTCTAAATCCGAAAGCGGATCCAATTGATCCAATAAAAAAACATCTAAATAATCTGTTTGTAGATTTCTTAAGGAGTTTTCCACACTTTCAGAAATGTGCTTAGCCGAACTATCTACATGGCTCACCCGAATTTCTGGCTTGGAAGGATCTGGATTATTGACGCCACATTTTGAAAACAAAACCACATCGCTTCGCTTAAACGATTTATTGGCAAGAACCTTTCCGAAAAGACTTTCACAACTATATTTTCCATAACGGTCCGCATGGTCAAACGTGTTAATGCCTAGTTCCAAACACAAATGAACAATTTGGTCCATGTCTTTTAAACTGTTAGCACTTTCCTTCTCCCATCTCCAAAAACCATATATAGCTGGAGACACTTTAGGGCCGGCGTCACTCAAATAGATCTTTTCCATATTATTACGATAAAATAATGTTTGATGCTGCTAATAAATCTTTCACTAAAAATGTTGCTTGAGTGGCTGTTCCTTCCTCAGCTATTCGAACGGTCCGCAGTCCAGCCCTTGTTCCAGCTAAAATATCTCTTTCATGATCCCCCACCATGTAAGATTGAGACATGTCCACATCATACTTGGCCGCAGCTTTCTCAATCAATAAAGAACCAGGCTTCCTAGTCAATGAAGCACTATCATGCAATTCATGATAAGGACAATAATACAAATCATCCAATGCCCCTCCACATGCTTCTTGAATGGCATCGTGAATAATTTGCACGTCTTTCCTTTCATATATTCCTTTGGCAATACCACTTTGATTCGTAATAACAATCAAGATATAGCCTGCTTCTTTTAATGCTTTCAAAGCCTCCACAACCCCTTCTGGAATAATAAAATGACCTAAATGGTATACGTAATCAACTCGGTCTACATTCAGCACGCCATCGCGATCCAAAAAAACGCATTTATGACTCATACTAAGCTAAACGACTCCAAGGAATACGACTCAAAATCAAAAGCAAAGCTATTCCAAATAACAACCAAGCATTCTTGTGTTTTTGTGCATCTGCAATGGCTTTCTTGTTTTTTGAATAAGCCACCGTAACCAAAATAGCTGCCAAAATATTAACGGTGATGTGCTCCACAGCGATCAATCTAACAGCAGGATCTTTCATCGCAGCGCCGAAATCAGCAAATGCAGCTTGAGTAACTGGACTAAAAACAAAATACAATAACAAACCAATCAATAATTGGGTATGTACAGAAATCAAGAAAAATAAACCTGATTTTCTGTCGGATTCAGTAAATGGTGCTCCTGATTGTGCCCCTTTAAAACCTCGGTAAATGGCTAAGATTCCAAGAATAAGAACAAGCCAGCGTAAATACGAGTGTACATTCAATAAAATAGCATACATAATGTGGTAGTTTTAGTTATTTACAAAGATACAAATTCCCCTAAGATGCCCGACCGCTTTCAAATTAATCCTTGAATTTTCTTTACCTTTGTCCCTTTAAAACAGAAAATATGTCAGATCCATCCAAATTAGCCGCCGTTGTCAAGGCGCGTTGCCCTCAATGCCATGAAGGCAGAATTTTTACTCATAAGTGGTGGAATTTATTGAAGTTTAGCGAAATGCACGAGCATTGTCCATCTTGTGGACTACGCTACGAAGTTGAGCCAGGTTTCTTCTTTGGTGCCATGTATATTTCTTATGCCTTTACCGTAGGCATCATGATCGTCGGAGGCGTCATCATCTACAATTTCTTTGGTGACCCTTCTGCTGAAGGCTATATCATACCAATCACCTTCGTTTCTTTACTGATGGTTCCATTCAATTTCCGAATGGCCCGTGTCATTTTCATTCACCTGTTTTCCATGGTAAAATATAAAAGTGACGCTGCTGGTACTGCAACTACAAACTAATGAAAATACTGGATCTCTACATTCTGAAAAAATTTCTGAAAACATATGTTTTCGCTGTTTTTTTAATTGTATTGATTGTCATGGTGATCGACTACACGGAAAAAATCGATGATTTTATCCGCAAACAAGCTCCCTTGAATGAGATCCTCTTTGATTATTACTTGAATTTTATTCCATATTGGGCTAATTACATTAGTCCATTAATGGTTTTTATTGCCACGGTTTTCTTCACCGCTAACCTAGCCGCCAAAACGGAAATCATCGCTATCCTAAGTTCGGGTGTAAGTTTCACTCGACTGATGAGACCTTATCTTATTGGCTCAAGTATTGTGGCCGTTGGAACCTTCATCATGATTGGCTGGATTGTCCCTAATGCCAACAAAATTCGGGTGCCTTTCGAACATAAATACATCAACAACACCTATTTCTTTGATAAGCGTGATGTGCACATCAAAATTGCTCCAGAGATTTATGCCTACATTGAAAGCTACGACAATAGTACCAATACTGGCTACCGTTTCAGTTTAGAACGCATTTCCAACAATGAAATCAAAGAAAAGTTGATGTCTGACCACATTACTTGGGATTCTGTTCGCAAAAAATGGACAATTCACGATTATCGAATTAGAACATTGGTAGGAAAAAAAACAGGCATTGTTTTTGGTTCAAAAATCGATACGACCCTCAACTTATATCCCAAAGATTTTCAAAACAAACACCTCTTACACGAGACTTTTACACTTCCTGAATTGGAAAGACATATTCAATTGGTTCGTTCACGAGGAGCCGATGGCATCGAAATTTTCCTGATTGAAAAATACCTTCGCTTTGCGAATCCTTTCTCGGTCATCATTCTAACCATCATTGGCTTTTTAGTATCTGCCAGAAAATCAAGGGGCGGAGTCGGATTTCAAATCGCTTTGGGTTTCTCCCTAGCTTTTGTCTACATCCTCTTTTTCATGATGAGTAAAGGAATAGCCGAAGGTGGTGGCATGCCTCCGTTATTAGCCGTATGGTTACCCAACATCATATTTGGTGGCATAGGTATTGGCCTCTACTATACCCTCCCTAGATAATGAGACAGGCACCACGTTTTATTGACTATTTGAAGATTCACTTCATTGTCATACTGTATGCCTTTACTGCTATTCTCGGAAATGCTACACAAGCCAATGCTCTAAGCATCGTCTTTTTTCGATGTGTCATCAGCTCCGTCTTTTTGCTGGCCATCCTGCGGTTTCAACAAATCAGCTTTCAAATCCCAAAAAAAATCCTTTATCAATGGATGTTAAATGGGCTTTTCATCGCCTTGCATTGGCTCCTTTTTTTTGGTGCGGCCAAAGTATCTACCGTAGCCATGTGTTTGGCTGGATTATCCACTCAAACCTTTTGGACTAGCCTATTAGAGCCTTGGACCAAAAAAGAAAAAATTAAACGCGTAGAAGTCTTTTTAGGAGTACTCGTCATCATAGCTCTCATCATCATTTTTTCGGTGGAACAAGCTCAAGCCTTGGGACTCCTCATGGGCATTGCTTCTGGTTTTTTTGGTGCCCTTTTTTCGGTCATCAATGGGAAATATACCCACCAATATGACCCAAGACTTATTACCGTATATGAAATGATTACGGCCGGAATAATCACCGGTCTAGTCTGGATCTATGGATTTTCGAGCAATATGGAGCATTTTATGCCTCTGGGCCTAGATTGGCTTTGGATCAGTATATTGGCTATCGTCTGCACCGTTTATGCCTATACGGAAACCATTCGCTTATACCGCGTATTTTCTGTTTTCTCTATTAACCTCGTAATTACCCTAGAACCCGTATATGGTATTTTATTGGCGGTTTTTATCTTTGGAAGCAAAGAAATTATGCATTCGGGCTTTTATTGGGGTACATCGCTTTTAGTCATGACTGTCATGATTCACCCCTTCTTAATAAAATCAGGTAAAAAAGAGTAAAAAAATTCTGATATTGCCTTTTAATCAAACGTGTGAAGCAGAAAACTTCATCCTATTTATTCAATTACTATCTACTATGAAAAAATTCAACGTTGCCATTGTCGGCCTTGGTTTTGGAGCCGAATTTATCCCCATTTATTTAAAGCACCCATTGGCTAATATGTATGCCATTTGCCAAAGAAACGAGGAAAAACTAAATTCAATTGGCGACGCGTACGGAATTGAAACTCGGTATACCGACTTTGAAAAACTACTTCAAGATCCTAATGTGGATGTCGTTCATATTAATTCTCCTATCCATTTACATGCACAGCAGACACTTCAAGCCTTATTAGCAGGTAAGCACGTAGCTTGTACTGTTCCTATGGCCACCACAGTAGACGAGTGCAAGGCGATTGTAGAAGCGAGTCGTAAAATGGGTAAAAAATACATGATGATGGAAACGGTGGTTTACTCCCGTGAGTTTCTTTACATCAAAGAATTATACGAAAAAGGAGAACTTGGAAAGATTCAATTCTTGAAAGGTTCACACCAACAAGACATGGACGGATGGCCAGATTATTGGCCAGGTTTACCTCCTATGCACTATGCTACTCACTGCGTAGGACCCGTAGCAGGTTTACTTCGTTTAGAAGCAGAGTATGTATCATGCTTTGGTTCAGGTACAATCCGTGAAGAGTTGATTCAACATTATAACTCGCCTTTTGCTGTCGAATCAGCACATATCAAATTCCGTAATTCAGACCTTAGTGCCGTGGTTTATCGCTCGCTTTTTGATGTAGCTCGTCAATACCGCGAAAGTTTCGAAGTCTATGGTTCTAAAAAAAGCGTGGAATGGCCTTTGATTGAAGGGGAAGAAATGGTCGTGCATACAGCTAAAAAACCAGAGCCAGAAATTCCAGAAAAAGTAGCAACCCCCGATTTTGCTCATTACCTACCTGAAGAAATTCAACGATTTACCACGAAAGGGGTTTACGACGAGAATGATAATACCCATCTTTCCTTTACGCAAGGTGGAGGACATGGTGGTTCTCACCCGCATTTAGTCAATGAATTTTTACAAGCATTAGCTCAAGATCGTGATCCATTCCCGAATGCCCCACAGTCGGCCAACTGGACCTCTGTGGGAATATTAGCCCATGAATCTGCTCTTCAAGGCGGTAAAATCATCGAAATCCCAGAATTTTAATCCTTTCGCGTAGGCAAAACAACACATGAAAAAATTTACTTGTTTCCTCTTATTATTAGCTGCTTCCTTTCAGCTATTGGCACAAAACCAAAAGCCAAGAAGATTAGAAATGCTTTTTTTAGGAGATCGTGGCCATCATAAACCACTCGACCGCTTTCCTTCCTTGCAGTCGGCTCTAGGAGTAAAGGGCATCAATTTGACTTATACGGAGTCCCTGAAAGATCTAAATCCAAGCTATCTAAACAAGTTTGATGGTTTGATCATTTTTGCCAATCACGATTCCATTCCAAAACCGCAGGAAAAAGCCTTGTTGGACTACATCGGTTCTGGCCATGGACTTGTAGCCTTGCACTGCGCTTCATTCTGTTTTAGAAATTCTCCAGAATATGTAAAAATGGTAGGCGGTCAATTCTGGCGTCATAAAATGGATTCCATCCAAATTAACAATATTCAGCCTCAGCACCCTGTATTAAAAGGTTTTCATGGTATCAAAACCGTAGATGAAACCTATTTACACAGCCAATTACAAGCTGACAATAACGTGATTCAATCACGTATTATCGGGCCAGAACAAGCCAAAGACAAACCCGGTCAAGCCACAGAACCTTATACTTGGGTACGAACTTATGGAAAAGGAAACGTTTTCTATACCGCTTATGGTCATGATGAAAGAACTTGGGAAACAACGGGATTTCAAACCTTGGTAGAGCAAGGCATTTTGTATGCGGTGGGTAAAGACAAAGCCACTTTGTTGGAAAACTTGAAATTGGCTCCTTTGTCTTATCGCGAAGCCAATTTGCCTAATTACGAAAAAAGACAAGGCCCACAATTGCAGCAATTGCCTTTGAGCCCAGAGGAATCTGTAAAATACATTCAAATCCCTGTTGATTTTAACTTAACCGTTTTTGCCGCAGAACCTGATGTCATGCACCCGATTGCTATGGCATGGGATGAAAAAGGACGCTTATTTGTTTTAATCACGAAAGACTATCCAAACGAGCGCAAAAACACGGGTGGTAGCGACTATATTTTAATGTGTGAGGATACCAACAAAGACGGCAAAGCAGATAAATTTACCCGATTTGCCGAAGGTCTAAGCATTCCTACAGGTATGGTTTTTGCCAATGGCGGTCTAATCATTTCACAGGCACCCCATATCTTATTTTTAAAAGATACAGACGGTGATGATAAAGCAGATGTCAAGCAAGAATTAATCACCGGTTTTGGAACGGGTGATACACATGCTGGGCCTTCTAACTTACATTATGGTTTCGACAACTGGATTTGGGGTTCCGTAGGTTACTCGGGTTTTAAAGGAAAAGTAGGCAGCGACTCGCTGAATTTCGGAAATGCCTTTTTCCGCTTTAAACCAGATGGTTCTAAAATGGAACATGTGACAAATACTTCCAACAATACTTGGGGATTTGATTTCAATGAAGCAGGAGATGCCTTTGGATCTACTGCCAATAACTCCCACGGTTGGTACATTCCAATTCCTCATAAAAATATCTGGCAAGCTCCATATTCATTTAACGGTAGTAAAAGTACCGACACACACAAGGATATGAAGTCCATCACCAAAAAAGTACGTCAAGTAGACGTTTTTGGTGGATTCACAGCCGCAGCAGGTCACAATTTCTATTCAGCAAGATCCTTCCCGAAAAAGTATTGGAATAAAATCGCTTTCGTTACGGAACCAACAGGACACGTCGTTCACCAAAATAATATGGTGAAAACGGGTAGTGATTTTAATGATGTAGAAGCATTTAACTTATTGGCTGGAGCCGATGAATGGGTTTCTCCCGTATTTGCACAAGTTGGCCCAGATGGCGCAGTTTGGATCGCAGACTGGTATAGTTTCATCATTCAACATAATCCAGTTCCTAAAGGCTTTGCTAATGGAACAGGTAATGCTTACGAAACAGATTTGCGTGATTATACTCACGGACGTATCTACCGTGTCGGTTGGAATCAAGCTCCTGCTTACCAGCCTATAAGCTTGTCTGCCAATGATCCAGCAGCTTGTATCAAAGCCTTATCTAACAACAATTTATTCTGGCGTTTACATGCCCAGAGATTGTTAGTTGAGCGTGGCAAAAAAGACATCGTTCCTGCTTTAATTGCCCTTATTGCGAACAAAAAAGTAGATGATTTAGGATTGAATGTAGGAGCTATTCACGCACTTAGAACATTGGAAGGCTTACAAGCTTTAGAACTTCCTGCGGTTAAAATAGGACTCACTCAGGCTCTATCCCACCCAAGTGCAGCCGTACGTAAAAATGCTGTTCAAATTTTGCCTAGAACACAAGCATGGTCTAAGGTATTGGTTCAAAAAAATGTACTGAACGATCGAGATACTTTGGTTGCCCTTCATGCCGTGTTAGCTAGCATTGAAATGCCAGAAAGTGCTGTATTGAACAAAGCCATGGAGGCAAAAATTGCGAAAGAACAAAACAATCGTGATCGCTGGTTACCAGAAGCTTATTCTGCTTGGACCATGGCTAAAGGAGGTCAAAGAATGAAGGATTTCATTGTGACAGAAGGTAAAAGAAAGCCTGTTGCCACAGCTGAAAAAGTAGGAAAAGAATTGAATAATCCGAGTGTAGATGGAACCAGCAAAGGACTAGATTTAGTGGTAGCTGAGGTCCAAATCAAAGGTGGTCAATTCAAGTTGAGAGAGAATAGTTCTTTTGTAATTCGAATCAAAAACAAGGGAGATCAGGCTTTAGAAAAAGGAAAGGTTTTACCTGTTTTCTTAAAGATTGAAGGCATGGGCCGTCGGATCGACATGGAATCATTCACCTTCACGGATGGAGTGGCGCCAGGAGAAACAGTTTCAGTAACTAAAAATACCAATGGTCCATGGACAGGTAATTTTGGTTGGAGTGCTGATATAGCGGGCTCTTACAGCATGGAGATTCAGATAGACAAAACAGGAGCTTTGCCTGAAAGTGTACGTAATAACAACATTTATCGAAAAGCGTTAGAAGTCAGTGGGCCAAGCTCATTGAATGTTTACATGATGGAAAAAGTTTTCCGTGGAGGTGCATCTACTTGGTCAGGAGATGAATTAGTGAACACCTTAAACAGTATCGAGATTATTGAATCTCCTGCTTTTGGTGCAGCTTTGAAAGGAGCATCAGCTACTTGGAATGCAAGAAAAGATCCTAAGTTATCAGCGGATAATTTGGCTTATTTCAAAAAAATAGGCGCTTCTATTCGTTCAAGTGATTTTGATTACTATGAGCGTTTAGCGGCTACTTGGAAAATCGAAATTGCCAATAATGCAGGCTCTGCCAATGTGGTTAGAAAAGTCATTAAAACAGTGAAAGAAGCCATGCAATTTGACATTCGAGAATTTAGTGTTCCAGCAGGAGCCAATGTGGAAATTCTCTTTGAAAACATTGACGCCATGCAACACAATTTAGTGATTGGACAAATGGGAAGTCAGGAGAAAATTGGTTTAGCAGCCGATAAGATGATTACCGCAGCTGATGGAGCTCAAAAGAATTATATTCCGAATATTCCAGAGGTAATTGCTTATACTGCTTTAGTGGATCCAGATGGAAGAGCTAAATTGGTATTTAAAGCACCTACTACTAAAGGCAACTACCCTTATTTATGTACATTCCCTGGTCACTGGAGAATCATGAATGGGGTCATGAAAGTAGAATAGTCCAAAATCAAATAAAAGAAGCGGTGCATGTGAACTCATGTACCGCTTTATTTTTTCCCTACCTTTGTGGTATGAAATTTGAGATTCAATCCACAGATGCCCATTCCAAGGCTAGAGCCGGTAGCTTAAGCACCGACCACGGTACTATTCAAACCCCCATTTTCATGCCTGTTGGCACAGCAGGTACCGTAAAAGGTGTTCATATTTCCGAATTAACAGACCCAATAAAAGCACAAATAATCTTAGGCAATACCTATCATCTTTACCTAAGACCGGGCTTAGATGTGATAGAAGCGGCAGGAGGACTACATCGATTTAATTCTTGGAAAGGCCCTATCTTAACCGATTCAGGGGGATATCAAGTTTATTCCTTG
Organism: Aquirufa salirivi; assembly: GCF_045310485.1. Classification (NCBI taxonomy): domain Bacteria; kingdom Pseudomonadati; phylum Bacteroidota; class Cytophagia; order Cytophagales; family Flectobacillaceae; genus Aquirufa; species Aquirufa salirivi. Next base: position 156,418 of record NZ_JBEWZH010000005.1, on the reverse strand, counting down.
GCAGGTACAGGAAGAAAAATCGTAGAGGAAGGAGTCAAATTTAAGTCGCACATCGACGGCAGTACACATTTTTTTAGTCCGGAATCCGTGATGGACATCCAAAGAACCATTGGAGCTGATATCATGATGGCCTTTGATGAATGTACGCCGTATCCATGTACGTACGAATATGCCCGCAAATCCATGGAAATGACCCACCGATGGCTAGATCGCTGTATCAACAGATTCGAGGCTACAGAGCCAAAATATGGGCACAATCAAGCCTTGTTTCCAATCGTTCAGGGTAGCGTATATAAAGATCTTCGTAAAATTTCTGCTGAATACATTGCAGAGAAGGGTGCCTTTGGCAATGCCATTGGTGGCCTATCGGTAGGAGAACCTGTGGAGGATATGTATGAAATGGCCGATGAGGTAACGGATATCTTACCAAAAGACAAGCCCCGTTATTTGATGGGAGTGGGTACGCCGGCCAATATTTTAGAGGGAATCGCCTTAGGAATTGATATGTTTGACTGTGTTATGCCTACGCGTAATGCGAGAAACGGTATGATTTTCACCACACAAGGCATCATCAACATCAAAAATGAAAAGTGGAAGTCCGACTTTTCGGTGTTAGATCCCGCTTTTGCTGACACGGTCCATGGCCAATACAGCAAAGCCTACGTTCGGCATTTGATTCGCTGTGAAGAAATGCTGGGCGCTATGATTGCCAGCGTATGCAATCTGCGCTTTTACCTATGGTTAGTAGGCGAAGCCCGCAAAGAAATTATCCAAGGAAGTTTCACTTCTTGGAAGAATCGCATGATTCCGCAGCTCATGCAGCGTCTTTAATCAAGGAATTGGTAAAACTTTTGATTCTTTGAAAGTCGATAAAATCACCATAGTGGAGGTGGCAGAAACCTCTTCGATTTCGTTGATTTTTTCCAACATCAATTTCTGATAGGTGGAGATATCCTTGGAGATAATCTTCAACATAAAATCACCGGCACCAGTCACGTGATGGCATTCAATCACCTCGGGTATTTGGTTGATTTGATGGACAAATGACTCCGTCACTTGCTTCTTGTGGCCTGTTAAAGTCACTGTAACAAAAGTAGTTACACCTAAACCTACTTTATCTCGGTCTACTTGAGCATGGTAACTTTGGATGATTCCAAGACTCTCTAATTTCTTGACACGTTCCAAAGTAGGAGCAGGCGAAAGGCCTATTTCCTTCGACAATTGGGCGTTGGTAATTTTGGCATTTTGTTGCAAAATTTCCAGCAGTTTGTGATCGGTTTGATCTAGTTTTGTGATGTTCATGGAATGTTAGAAAAAACAAAATTATAGAATATTTAAGGGAAATTTACGTTTCCTCTTGCATAAATAAGCAAAGGTTCTTAATTTTGCCCCACGAAAATGCGAAAGTAGCTCAGCTGGTAGAGCGCGACCTTGCCAAGGTCGAGGTCGCGGGTTCGAACCCCGTCTTTCGCTCCACTTGGAAGCACCCCACGGTGCTTTTGAGTTTTACAGGGCCGCCTGGGTGGTGGAACTGGTAGACACGCAGGACTTAAAATCCTGTGAGCCGTAACGCTCGTGTGGGTTCGATTCCCATCCCAGGTACGATAATCGACAATAACCCTTCCAAGCAATTGGAGGGGTTTTTTGTTGGTAAATGGGCTAATCAAAACTTCCATTTTTGACCTAATTATTATTCCTCCTGAAATCCTTATATCTTGGCTTAAAATCCACAGAAAATTGAATCCATGAAAAAATATTTACTCTTCCTGCTGCTATTTTGTATCAGTTTTAGCCACTACGGCCAAGTTCTTTCTCCCAGCATTAAGCCACATCCAAGCATAGACAATCAACGATTGGCCTATGTGGACACCGTTTTGAAACAGTATGTAGATAAAAATTGGTTAACAGGTGCTGTTACCATCGTGATCAAAGACAACCAAGTCATTCATTATAAAGGTCACGGTTATGCCGACTTAGCCTCCAAAAAGCCCATGCCACCTGATGCTATTTTCCGCATCATGAGTCAAACCAAAGGCATTACCAGCGTGGGCATCATGCAACTGTATGAAAAAGGGAAATTTAGCCTAGATCAATCCATTGGAGATTTTATCCCAGAATTCAAGAAACCAAAAGTCATCCAAGATTATAATCCTGCCGATACTAGCTTCACCTTCATAAATGCCAAAAGAGAAATTACCTTTCGTGATTTACTAACTCACAGCTCAGGTCTCGGTTATGCTGATATCGGCTCTGATCGCATGAAGGCCATTTATGCCAAAGCTGGTGTTCCATCAGGCCTAGGGACTTTTCGTGCCAATTTGTTAGAAAAAATGAAAATCTTAGGCAAATTACCTTTGGAACATCAACCCGGAGAGAAATTTACCTATGGCCTCAATACGGATTTATTAGGTTGCCTGATTGAAGTGATTAGTGGACAAAGTCTAGAAGAATACCTTCAAAAAAACATCTTTGATCCACTAGGAATGAAGGATACCTATTTCAATGTCCCGGCTGAAAAGGCCAGCCGACTTCCCAGTGTTTATACCGAAGATGCACAAAAAAACATCATAGCCTGGGCCCCTACTTTTCGAAATATCAACCCCAATTATCCCCTAGATAAAAAATCTTATTTCTCAGGTGGGGCAGGACTTTCCTCTACGGCATTTGACTATGCCATATTCTTACAAATGTTACTCAATGGGGGGAAATACAATGGAAAACAGATTTTAGGAAGGAGAACCGTAGAGCTGATGACCAGTCCGCAGTTGGATTTCATCAAAGAAGGAGCCGATAATTTTGGATTAGGCTTTTCCATTACCTCAGAAAGATCCAGCCATTTACATGGCAGAAACAAAGGCTCTTTTAACTGGGGTGGATATTACGGAACCACCTATTGGGTTGATCCCAAAGAAAATATGATCTGCCTCATCATGACCCAGCATACTCCTAACTCACATGGAGATTATAGCAGAAAGGTTGAAAATGTCATTTATAGCAGTTTGCTACGCTAAGATTTGTCAAGCTCGAATTGTCGCCGTAGATTTGATTTGTCAACTTAGATTTGCCACTTTAGATTTGTCACTTTAGATTTGTCAACTTTTAAAAAGTTGACAAATCTTGGATTTATACCATGCAAAAAATTGTCCTTACCATTTGCTCCATTAATTATTTAGCGCAAGCTAAATCATTGGGAGACTCTCTTTTACAGCATAATCCGGACTACACCTTTTTAATAGGTCTAGTGGATCGTTTGGACCAATCCAGCATCGATAAATCCCAATTGCCCGCTTATCCTTTGATTGAATTACATACCATTGGAATCGAGGATCTGGATGAGCTTTGCGATAAATACAATATCACCGAATTAAACACCGCCGTGAAGCCTTTTTTCATGGAATATGTGTACAATACCTATCCAGAGGCTGAAATAGTCCATTACTTTGATCCAGACATTTTGGTTTTTCAAGCACTTAGTGACATTGAGTCTCCATTAAAAAACCATAGTCTAGTTCTTACTCCCCATATTGTTAGCCCATATCCAGACACCTCTCGTCCGCAAGAAACGGATTTGTTGAATACGGGTATTTTTAACCTAGGATTCCTCGGCACCAAACGTAGTCCGAATACCCTAGCTTTCTTACATTGGTGGAAAGAACGCCTCCGCGACCAATGTTACATCGATTTAGCCAATGGCATGTTTGTAGATCAATTGTGGGTGAATTTTGCCCCAATTTACTTTGACGATGTGTACATTAGTCGGCATTTAGGCCTAAATATGGCCTACTGGAACCTACATGAAAGAACCTTGACTGGGGAAAATATTCCCTACTCTGTCAATGATTCGGTGCCACTCATCTTTTTCCATTTCTCAGGTTATCATCCAGAAAATCCTACTGAAATTTCAAAGTACCAAAATCGCTATACCTTTCAAGAAAAGTCCGATGTCGCCACGATTTTCGATCAATACGCACAAATTTTAATTAAAAATGGGCATGAGATGTACAAGAAATTTCCTTGTTTCTATATCAAAGCCCCTGAGCCTAAACCTAGAAAACGCTTCTTGCGTGTTAGAAAGTACCTAAGCCTTCCTTTCCAAAAAGTGGTCAACTTCATCGATAAAGTTCAAATCTAATTGCCCCATATCAATTAATCATTTGATAGCAATTCCTTAACAATTCGGTCATACAATTGTCTGTCCTTTGTGCTCTCATATGCCCAAAGAATCGATACATGTTAGCCTTTTTATACTTGATTTTACTTCCAAACTTGGAGCCGCAAACTATTCATGGGCAAATCATGGATCAGAAAGGAAATCCACTTCATGGAGTTAGGATTAACATGAATCACAGCAAGACCATCAGCGATACCAAAGGTCATTTTACCATCAATAATGCTCCTGAAATAGGGAATATTCGCTTTTCAGCTATTGGGTATAGCACTTATACCCAAACGATACACGCTCATCTAAAAGACATGAAAGTTATCATGAAAGAGCAAATCCCCGAAATTCGCCAGCAACCTTAATTACAAGATCGCAAATTCTACTCGACGATTCAATTGTCGGCCTTCTTCTGTTGAGTTATCCGCCTTAGGCTTCGTTTTACCATAGCCCTTGGTTCTTATTCGGTCCGACTTAACTCCTTGGTTGATTAAGTAATTTTTAACCGCGTCAGCACGATCTTGTGATAACTTATTATTCAACTCATCGGAACCTGTATTATCCGTATGTCCTGAGATTTCGATTTGCAGGGTGGCGTTTTCTTGCATGACTTGAACAATGCGCTTCAATTCCGGGTCTGATTCAGCCGTCAACGTCGCTTTTCCCGTTTCAAAGAATAAGTTATTAATCGTCATACTAGATCCTTTGGCAATAGGAGCCATCACTAAATCACGCTCGTCCAATTCCAAATAACGTCCTCTCAATTTACTTAAATCGATGTTGATTGAACTTGGCAAAAAGCCTTTGGCCTTAGCTGTAATACCATAATTGACGCCATATGGTAACACGAGTTTATACAAACCCGTCTTAGGATCAGGTTTTGCTATACCAATGGTTTTACCCGTTTTTAAATCCTCATAGCTGATGTTCGTCTCATCTGGCACTTTACCCGTTTGTGGGTCCAAAACTCGGCCTGAGACCAAAACAACCGCTTCCGATTGCTCACTGGAAACGGACCTCGGGCTTCCTTTGACATCTTGTTGGGCTAATACTGGTTTTTCTTCCGCTTTAGGCTCTGCAGGCTTAGCTGGAACAGGGACTTCTGGCTCTGCTTCTATCGCAATCCGAAAGATATCTTTCTTCCCTAAAGAACTTTTGGAAGATAAAAAATAAGCAAAATCTCCTTTGGCCGACAAGCTATAATAAGCATCGTATTCTTCCGTATTGATAGGTCCTCCTAAATTAATTGGAGTACGCCAATTCGTCCAGCTATTGTCCAAACGCTTCGACATATAAATATCTTGGCTTCCCTGACCTCCGGGTCTATCGGAAGAAAAGTAGAGAGTCTTACCATCCGCTGCCAAAAATGGAGTTGTTTCGGAAAAATCCGTATTGATGGATCTTCCCAAATTCTTAGGTTCAGTCCATTTCCCATCATTCAGAAAACTCACATATAAATCATCTCGATCCGAATTCTTTTTCTCTGAAAAGGCTAACAACAGCGCCTTACCATCCATGGTTAAATAGGCATATTCATTCTTTCCCCGACTCAATTTTTCATAATCGGGAATATCTAATTTCTCTGGAATGGACCATGAATTCAGTGTCTTTTTCGACATAGAAAAACCCCGAGTTTCATAGACCCCTTGAACATAAGCCCCTTTCAATAAAATGGTTTGACCATCTGGGGAAATAGATAAAATCGTATTGTATTGGTCACGATTCAGCACATCAGGCATTCTTTTGGCCGTACTCCAAACATCTCCAATTCGTTCGCTATACCAAATATCCTGGGATCCTGCTACGGTTTCTGAGCCCGTCGTTCCATATTTATTGGATGGGTGATTTTTCCTACCAAAGTAGAGCGTCTTTCCGTCGGGCGCCATCACAGGATTCAATTCTGAATAATCAGAATTAATCGCTGAACCCAAATTTTCAGGCAATTTTTGAGCCTGAGTGTCCAAAAGACCAAGGAACAATAAGAAAAAAATCACATATTTCATCATCCTTAATATGGCATTAGGCGCGGTATATCCATTTCTTTTCCGTCTTCTCGGGCACATAATCCATCATCCATTCCGCTAGTTTTGCTGCATCAGATTCCACATGCAGCGCAGTCAAATTTCGTTCCTTCAAAAAGCCTTCCTGAATCATGTGTTGCAACTGTTGCAACAATAGATCATAATAACCTGCGGTATTAAATATCGCGATGGGCATTTGATGTAGATCCAATTGCTTCCAAGTCAACATTTCAAATAACTCGTCAAATGTCCCAAAACCTCCTGGCATGGCAATAACTCCATCGGCCAGTTCGGCCATCAATTGCTTTCTTTCATGCATGGATTCTGTCACATGGCAAGTCTGAATGCCCAAATGTTTCACTTCCCAAGGCTCCATAAAAGAAGGAATCACACCGATGACTTCTCCACCTAAACGAAGGTATTCATCGGCCATAACACCCATTAAACCAACACTTCCCGCTCCGAAAATGATGGAACAATCGTGCTTCTTCAGCTCTTGAGCTAATCGTTTAACTTCTTCTTCATACACCGGGTTATTTCCCTTCGATGAACCACAGTAAATCAATATTTTTTTTGACATATTAAGGGATTAAATCCTTTAGAGCTTCTGAAAATCGTACAAATCTAAACGAAAAACCGGCTTCTTTCTGTATGCGATTCGAAGAAACTAAATTTCCGCCTGTCACTAAAACTGCCATTTCTCCCAAAACTAATCGCAGAGCAAATGCTGGAACCGCTGGCAAAAATAAAGGTCGATGCATCGCACGGGCTAATTGCTGGTTCAATTCGGATTGACGAAGTGGTTCAGGCGCTACGGCATTATAAACGCCTTTCATGGATTTTTCTTGCAATGCCCATTGGAACATACCGATCAAATCTTTCAAATGAATCCACGACTGCCACTGTTTTCCAGTTCCGATATTTGCCCCTACAAACCAACGAATCGGCTTTTGTAAAACAGGGAAAATCCCCCCTCCGTTTCCCATGACCAAACCTATTCGAAACTTGACTACGCGTATTCCCAAATCCTCCATTCCTTTCAGGCTTCCCTCCCAAGCTTGTGTACAAGTGGAAATAAAATCCTGACCAGGCTCTGTGCTTTCTTCACATACTCTCTCACCCGTGTCCGCTCCATAATATCCAATGCCCGACGCAGAAATAAGCGTATGCACTTGATGAGGATGCTGTTTCAAGGCCTGGTACAAAGTTTGTGAACTTTGTACTCTAGATTGGATTAACTCTTCCTTTCTAGATTCTGTCCAACGCTTTTCTGCTATACCAGCTCCCGCTAGGTGAATAATGGCATCTACCCCCTCCAAAGCACGACTATCCATTTCTCCTATGGAAGGATCCCAATGAAAATCGCCACCACTTCGAGATAAAATAACTACTTCATGACCACTTGATCTTAATTGCTTTTGCAATTCCTTCCCAATAAAACCCGTACCTCCTGTGATCAGAATTTTCATGGATTTAGTTCCCTTTTTTCATGGCTTGATAAATCACTTCATTAATTCCTGTTCGGATATTCATGTCGCTTATCTTACTATTATTTCGAGTTGGATAAACACGATTGGATAAAAAGACATACACCAAATCATGTGCAGGATCTATCCAAGTATATGTGCCCGTAAATCCTGAATGACCAAAACTTTCTGCACTAGCTGAAGCCGCTGCAGAAATTCCTGGCTTCTTGCGGTCTGGTTTATCAAATCCAATTCCCCTGCGTGAGTTTTCATCGATGGAAAATGGATAGGATGACCACGTTCTCATGGTTTCCTCCTTGATAAACTGTTGGCCTCCATAATATCCTCTTTGCAAATACATTTGCATCAATTTAGCAAGGTCATTGGCGTTTCCAAATAAACCTGCATGTCCACTGATTCCATCCAAAAGCGCCGCACCTTCATCATGAACTTTTCCATGAATTAAGGTTTTTCTAAATAAAGAATCATATTCCGTAGGTACAATTCTGTCCATAGGGAAATGCTTATCCGCTTGGTAAACCAAGGTACTTGCGCCCAATGGTTTATAAAAAGTATCCGATAAAAATTCCGTCCATTCTTTACCTGACATTCGAGGAGAAACTCGAGGTAAATAATAATAAGAAAGATCCGAATACACATATTCTTTCTTCTCTCTTAAAGGTGAGTTTTTAATAGCTGCAAACAATTGGCTAGATAAGCTGCTATGTCCCCACAAATGATCCGTAATCTTGATTGGATATTCTTCTGAATATTGATAAGAGATGGTTTTAGGTTTCCAACGAGTTACTTCAGATTTTATATCGACACAACTATCCCAAAGCATTTTATACTGTTGCTTAATCAATGCTTTCACTCGATCTTCTCCTTGCGTCTTGGTTATAAACTTCTCTACTACCGTTGTTTTCAAATCTTTCTTGGCAAATCGCTCATTGAATTTTTTGCTGTGAAAAATCATGTCGGTACTATCCACATATTCCTGCCAAAACGGAATCCAAGCTCTTAATCTTGCCTGATGAGTCAGTACATCCAAATATTTCACATTCGCCTTATTGGAGGTTTTTAATTCAGGAATTAATGCCCCCATGCCCTCTTGAAGAGAAAATTTACCTTCATCTTCCCATTTCATTAAAGCGGGAATCGACGTGGATATTTTGGTAATAGAAGCTAGGTCAAAAATATCCGATTTACGTAATGGAATACTGGATTCATAGATTTGATTTCCAAAAGCTTTATGGTAAATCACTTTACCTTCCTTGGCAATTAAAACAACTACTCCTGGGGCGCCTTTGACTTGAATGGCCAATTTGGCTAATGAATCAACTTGTTTGTTTAAGTAAGTTCCTTGAAGCCCCACTGCCTCCGGCAAAACATTGTATTGCAAACGAGCCAAAGTAGGAGTAGAAATACCCATCCCACGTACATACCTGGCATTTAAGGTCACGGGAAACTTTCCTGAGGCAGGCAATCCACCAAAAATCAATTGGGCTGCCACTTCTTGTTGTGCAATCCCATCTTGATACATGGTAATCAAGGCAGCTGCCTTTTGCAATGAATCAAATTTGGTCAAAGTAAAGGCATTACCTAAATGTACAACTACCGTTTTTGGACTAATAAAACGATCTACCAAGGTTTTGATAGGAGCTTTGATACTGTAATTATTGACTGGACGAATGGATGTTCCGTGAATCCCTAGAAGAACAACATCATACGCATTTAATTTTGCTTGGGTATTACTAATCGTCGTATCAGCACTGGTTTCATCCACATAAAAATGGTCCATTTCCATGTAGTTCTGCGCCATTTTTTGAAACTCTGTAGGAAAAGTACTTCCATAATTGGCCTTACCAATAGCTAACGTGGCCACCTTTAGCTGTTGCAAATTTCGAAGTGGAATCAGGTTATCTGCATTCTTCAAAACAGTTGCCGTCTTTTCAGCCAGCTGCTTATTCAGCACTTCTGAATGGATTGGATTTAAATCCTCAATCAGGTTTTCAATGGCAATAAGTTGATATTGATCTAAACCCGCCCATGCTTTAGCATTCAATATTTTTTTTACTCGAAAGTTCAAATCTTCTTCAGATAGTTCCCCCGTACTAAGGGCCTTCTTGATGGCATTAAAAGCAGACGGAACATCGACAAATGTTTCTAATATATCGTTTCCAGCTAATATTGCTTTTACATTCGCTGTTCCTTCGGGAAACATTTTGGTGGCCCCTTTCATGTCCATGGCATCCGTAAATACCAAACCTTCAAATTTCAATTCATCGCGTAATAAGCCCTTTACAATCGGCTTAGAAAGCGTGGAAGCCAAGCTGGCCGTAGTATCTAAAGAAGGAATATTTAAATGCCCTACCATGATTCCTTGCAAACCTTTTTGAATTAATTCACGATAAGGGAATAATTCCAAACTATCCAATCGGCTTCTACTGTGGCTTAAAATAGGTAAATCATAATGAGAATCGGTTCCTGTATCTCCATGACCAGGAAAGTGTTTCGCTGATGTAATTACCCCTCCTTTTTGAAGACCTCGCATGTAAGCCAGAGCTTTCTGAGTGACTAAATCTCGGTCTTCGCCAAAGGAACGAAAATTTATAACAGGGTTATTGGGATTATTATTGACATCCACCACAGGAGCATAATTGATATGAACACCCATGCGCTTGCATTGCTGAGCTATTTGAAAACCCATCTTTTCAATCAAAGCATCATTCCCTTGCATCGCTCCAAGCGTCATTTGGTAGGGATAGCGAACCGTAGAATCCAAACGCATATTTAAGCCCCATTCTAAGTCCATACCAATAAATAGAGGCACTTTGGATATGGCTTGTAATTTATTAACCAGTCTGGCTTGGTTCGTTGGATATCCGGCAAAAAACACAAAGCCTCCCACATGATAGTCCCTCACGATGGAATTCAGTCGGGCCGTATCATAAATGGGTCCTGTATTACCACGGGGCATTAATACTTGACCAATTTTTTGGTCTAGGCTCAGCGTTGCATAGACCGAATCCACCCATTTCTGCTTGGTATGAGGAAATAAACTGGATTGCGCCAAGGTAAGATTAGCCAAGATGACTAAAAATAAGAAAAGTAACCTTGCACTAAAGGCTTTGATTTGAAGTTTCATGGAATGGTCGAATTTGAAAATACCAAGCTGTGAAAATACGGCAAAAGCCTGAATCTTTGGGGCTTTGGGATTGATTTTTCGAAGTAATTTTTCTTAAGCCAGAAAGGAATTGTAATTTTGCACACCAAAAAAGATGAACGTATGAGAAAAAAGATTGTTGCAGGAAACTGGAAAATGAATAAAACAGCTACTGAAGCTGTAGCATTAGCTGCTGAAGTAGCGGCATTAGTAAAATCGGATGTACCATCCAACGTACAGGTGATTATGGCTCCTCCATCGCTATTTATTTCTGAAGTAAATAAAGCGACTGAGGGTATCACTAATTTATCTGTATCAGCCCAAAACTGCCACGAAAAGGCCTCTGGTGCCTATACTGGTGAAATTTCTGCACCTATGTTGGCTTCTGCTGGTATTCCTTATGTTATTTTAGGGCACTCAGAGCGTAGACAGTATTTCCAAGAAAGTAATGCTCAATTGGCTGCTAAAGTGGATGCCGCTTTAGAAAATAAATTAACCCCTATTTTTTGTTGCGGAGAGAGCCTAGAGTTACGCGAAGGTGGCGAATTTTTAGCTTTTGTAGCACAACAATTAACAGAAAGCTTGTTTCATTTAAGTGCTGAGGCATTTGGTCAAGTAGTAATTGCTTATGAGCCTATCTGGGCAATTGGAACCGGTTTGACAGCTTCTTCTGCCCAAGCTCAAGAAATGCATGCTTATTTACGTCAGCATATTGCTGGTAAATACGGCCAAGCGGTTGCTGATGCTTGTTCTATCTTGTATGGAGGAAGTTGCAATGCACAGAATGCAGCAGAATTATTTGCTTGTGCAGATGTAGATGGTGGTCTAATCGGCGGCGCTTCTTTAAAAGCTGGAGATTTCATTACAATTGCAAAGTCATTCTAAAATTTTGATTTTTTCTAAACCTTGCCAGCGTTCTAAACGCTGTCAAGGTTAACGATAATCCGCTAATTTTCTTGTCCAACAAACTGATATATGAAAGTTATCGCCTTTGATGCGGATGATACATTGTCGGTTAATGAGCCCTATTTTATTGAGGCAGAGAAGCACTTTTGCCAAATGATGGAAGATTTCCTTCCTATTCACAGTACATCACAAGAACTTTTTAAAACAGAAATGGACAATCTCGATACCTATGGGTATGGAGTAAAAGGATTTATGTTATCCATGATTGAAACTGCCACACGAATTTCTAAAGGAACTATTGGCCTGGATGGAATTGAGCGCATTCTAGCTATTGGAAAAGAATTAATCCACAAACCCATTGAAATTTTACCAGGAGTTGAAGAGGTATTAGGAGCTTTATCTCAAAAATATCGCTTAGTCGTTGCAACCAAAGGAGATTTACTGGATCAAGAAAGGAAATTAACAAAATCTGGATTAGAAAAACACTTCCATCACATTGAAATCATGTCCAACAAAAAGGAGCATGATTATTTAAAACTAATCCAACATTTAGATATTCAAACAAACGAATTTCTCATGGTTGGCAATTCCCTAAAATCGGACATTTTACCTGTTTTGGCCATTGGTGGACATGGTGTTCATGTCCCTTTTCACACCACTTGGGCACATGAACAAGTCTCTCACCAAATCATTCATGAGAACTTCCGTGAAGTGAAAGAAATGTTTGAAGTTTTAGATTTTCTCTAAACGTTGACAGCGTTTGAAACGCTGTCAACGTAAACGAAAGATTCGATTTTTTCTTGTCCAAGAAACTGATTAAACACCTTCGGCGACTACTTCCTTCACTTGAGGTACCATGCGTGTCATTAAGGCCTCAATGCCGGCCTTTAAGGTCATGGTAGATGATGGACAACCCGAGCAAGATCCTTGCAATAATACTTTCACTTGACCCGACTCCTCATCAAATGAATAAAAAGAGATCGCCCCTCCGTCAGATTCAACGGCTGGCTTCACATATTGCTCCAACACTTCTTTGATTTTAGCAATCACGTCAGACTCCTCAGCATCGGATTCTGAAATAGCACTTTCTGGTAAACTAAAAACGGGCCTTTTCTCTTCAAAATACTTTTTTAAATATTGCTTGATTCCAAAAAGTTCATCCTCCCAAAGCACATGTTCTGCTTTCGTTAAAGTGACAAAATTGCTGGTGATAAATACTCGCTTGACAAAATCAAAACCAAATAAAGCTACCGCCAAAGGTGAATTTTTCTCCTTGGTTAATCCATCAGCGGGTTGAGTATAGTCAAACGACATGCCATCAGGCAATAATTCCACATTGAAAACAAATTTCATGGACTGTGGATTGGGTGTTGACTCGGTGTATATATGTATTTGTGATTGCAGCATATCATTTTTATTTAACCCAACAAAGGTAGGGGCTTTTTGGTTTCAAACGCACAAAAAAAACCTGATGTAAAAACACCAGGTTCTTTTAATATCAATCAGTCAAATTACTCAGCTGCTGGAGCTGTTTTCTTTGCTGGTGCTTTCTTCGCTTTTGGAGCTGCCTCTACCACAGCTTCCTCTGCTACTTCAGCTTTAGGAGCTGGAGCTGCTTTCTTCGCTGGCGCTTTGGCAACCGCTGGTTTGTCAGCAGCTACTGCACTAGCAGCGATAGGTAAAACGTGAACGAAAGAACGACCTTTAAATCCTTTTTTGAAGGTTACAACACCATCAGATAAAGCAAATAAAGTATGATCTTTTCCTAAACCTACGTTCAATCCTGGATTGTGAGCTGTTCCTCTTTGACGAACAATAATGTTACCTGCGATAACTGCTTGGCCACCAAATAACTTAACGCCAAGTCGTTTACTATGCGATTCGCGACCGTTTTTGGATGATCCGGCCCCTTTTTTATGTGCCATGTTTTATTATGTTAAACGTATAAAACGTTGATTAAACAATTATTTTAAAGAAATTGACTCGATCAAAACCTTCGTCAAATCCTGACGGTGACCATTCATTTTTTGGTAACTCTTTCTGCGCTTCTTCTTGAAAACCAAGACTTTCTCGCCACGAACGTGAGCTACAATTTTTCCTGTGATTTTAGCTCCCTCTACAGTAGGGGCTCCAACGGTCACATCTCCGTCTTTGTCAACAAGTAAAACCTTGTCGAAAACCAGTGCAGCGCCTTCCTCTCCCGCCAAACGGTGGGTATAAACGGAACGGTCTTTTTCTACTTTAAATTGCTGCCCGGCAATTTCTACGATTGCGTACATTCTTTTATGTATTTAAGTGAAACAATCCCACGAGGCTAGGAATACCTTTCAAAAGCCTTTTAAATGGGGGTGCAAATATAAAAAGTTATTGGCAAACTTACAAGTAAGCGCTTGATTTAATTGTGATTAATACACAAACTCCCCAAATTCACTTCGAATGCTCAACTTCTTGCTTGGAGAAGATTCTACTCGACCAATCACCTGAGCGGGTATACCAAAGCTTTGCGAAATCTGAATAATCTGGTCTGCATACGTAGGATTAACATAGATTTCCATCCGGTGACCCATGTTGAACACCTGATACATTTCCTGGTAACTGGTTCCACTCTCTTTTTGAATCATCTCAAATAAAGCAGGCACTGGAAACAAGTGATCTTTAATGATGTGCACTTGATCCACAAAATGCATCACTTTGGTTTGGGCACCACCCGAACAATGGACCATCCCGTGCAAATGAGGACGCAACTCTTCTAATATCGCCTTGATCACAGGAGCATAGGTTCTAGTAGGTGATAAAATCAGTTGACCGACATTCATGGGCGTACCAGCAACAGCCTCTTCTAATCTTCTTGAACCAGAATAAACCAAATCCCGAGGAACTTGAGGATCAAAACTCTCAGGATATTGACCCGCTAAATAATGACCCAACACATCATGACGGGCAGAAGTTAATCCATTACTTCCCATTCCGCCATTATAGGTTTTTTCGTAATTAGCTTGGCCATCTGATGCCAAACCGATAATAACATCCCCCGCTTGAATATGCTCATTAGAAACCACATCTGAACGTTTTAAACGGGCAACCACCGTGCTATCAACAATGATGGTCCGTACCAAATCACCCACATCTGCCGTTTCTCCTCCAGTACTATAAATTCCTATTCCATTATCACGAAGCATCTGAAGCACCTCTTCGGTACCTTGAATAATCTCAGCAATAACTTCGCCTGGGATCAAATTTTTATTACGCCCAATTGTGCTGGATAACAACATATGATCCGTTGCCCCCACACAAATTAAGTCGTCCGTATTCATGACAACCGCATCCTGAGCGATTCCTCTCCAAACAGAAATATCTCCTGTTTCTTTCCAATAGAGGTATGCCAAAGAGGATTTTGTACCTGCACCATCCGCATGCATGATGTTGCAATATACCTCGTCTCCTCCCAACATATCGGGAGAAATTTTGCAAAATGCTTTCGGGAATAATCCTTTATCTAAGGTTGATATCGCCTTGTGTACATCATCTTTTGATGCAGAAACCCCTCTTTGTAAATAACGATCTGAGGACATATATTACGCTAATTTTAATTGTGCAAACTCTTTCGCAAAATAGGTCAAAATAACCTGAGCTCCCGCTCGCTTAATTGATAATAAACTCTCCAACATAGCCTTTTCTCCATCGATCCAGCCGTTTTGGGCCGCTGCTTTTACCATGGCATATTCCCCTGAAACATTATAGGCGGCAATCGGCAAATGACTATTTTCTTTCAATAAGGCAATGATATCCAAATAGGCTAAAGCAGGCTTCACCATTAAAAAATCAGCCCCTTCTATTTCATCCAATTCTGCTTCTATCAATGCCTCCCGACGATTTGCTGGATTCATTTGATAGCTTTTCTTATCTCCAAACTTAGGAGCAGATTCCAATGCATCGCGGAATGGGCCATAAAATGCCGATGCATACTTAGCGGTATACGCCATGATACCCACCTGAGAATATCCCGCATCATCCAAAGCCTGACGCAAATGTCCTACTCGACCATCCATCATATCCGATGGGCCAATCAATTTACTTCCCGCCTGAGCCTGAGCAATCGCCATCTTGGCCAATACTGGTAAAGTTTCATCGTTCAAAATTTGACCCTCTTTAACGATGCCGTCATGTCCATCCGAACTATATGGATCCATCGCTACATCAGTCAATAAGCTGATTTCAGGGAATCGTTGACTGATTTCATAAATGGATTCGGTGTAAATATTGCCCTTTTTATAACTCTCCGTTGCCATAGAATCTTTTTTAGACTCTGGGATTTGAGGAAATAAAGCAAAGGACTGAATACCCAGTTTAACACAGGATTCAATCTCTGACAATAACAAGTCTAAGGTAAACCGGTAAATTCCCGGCATGGAAGATATTTCCGTTTGAGTATTTTGACCTTCCATGACAAAAAGCGGAAACATCATATCTTTAACAGATAATCGAGTTTCTTCCACCATGGAACGGATTACAGCACTTTGACGATTTCTACGAGGTCTTTGCAACATGATTGATCCAATTAAGCTGCAAAGTTACAGAATAAATATTATCCCCGTTGCTCCAATTTAGCACTCAACTCGGCTATTTTCATTTGTAATTCCAGAATCAGTCGCAAGGATTCATCAAATTCCTTACGCATCACAAAACTATAGCCCTCACTGGGATTTAAATCATTGGTATTGCCAATGGTCAATGCCTGTTTTTCCAATAAGATTTCTCCTAAATCAAACTCCAAGACCTCCGCTATTTGCTTCATCCGAGATAATGATGGATCTGTTTGACCCCGCTCAATTTTAGAATAAGAAGATGTTGAAATATTTAATTTCATCGCCACATAATCCTGGCTATATCCTTTATCTGATCTAATTTTTCGAATGCTTTTTGCGAAGTCTTTCATCGCAGTAAAATTCCAAAAGAATTAGAGGATTGCTGTGTGCGCCAAATGACATAAAATAAACTTGTGTGACATTTGCAATCGTTTCACGACAAATTTTATCATTTATCAATTACTTGATAAACCCTTGAAGCCATTTCTGACCGTCAACATTCAATTCCTTCTCTGTGAAATTCAATAACAGTCCTCGTTCAGACAGGGCCAAATGCAAGCCAACAAAATCTAAAAGCTCATTCAATGGCTCTTCTAATGGTTCATTCCCTTCTACCCACACCTGCCAAAAATCAGTCAAACTAGCTTCATAGACCTCTTCCACTATTTGATAAACATCTGCTAATGTATAGCCTTGCTGTTTCATTCCAAACCTCTCATTCATTAGAAGCATAACATCCCGTATCGATTTTCGGTGCGCAAATTTCTTCCGAATCAATAAATCCATAGCAAGAGCCACAATAGCCCCTTTATAATAAATGGAAACTCTTTTACCTGGAATAGCCTTTCCATAGCCATCCAACCACAGATCGATCGAACTCTCAATCAATGATTGCTTAGATGCTCCATCCCGTTCAAAATGCAATTTCAGATTGCCTAAAAGAGATGCCAAATACTCGTCTGTTTGATATACCCCAGAGGCCACTAAAAACCAATCGCCTAAATAAGTTGTCACTCCCTCCACAAACCAAGCTGTTGGAAAATACACTTCTTCCGCATAATTATAGGGCCATAATTCCTTAGGGCGGATTGTTGCAATATTCCAGACGTGAAACAATTCATGGGAAGCCAAACCAATCAAATCATCGTATAAATCTCGATCAGGAGGTCCCAATACCATCATCGTAGAACTGCGATGTTCCACACCATGGTAAAAGGCCTCCTCTTTGATCCAATGTAGAAAACGATATTCCTTCACAGGAAAATGCCCCATCCATTCCAATTGATAGGCCGAGATTTGTCGATAGGCCTCCAACAACTTGCCTTGAAAAATATTGGATGGACCAATCCCCTCTGCCCAAAAATGAACATGACCTTCTTTCCAATGATGTTGGATTATTTTCTCACTCGCCATGAATGTAGCATCCACTAATTCGCGATAAGTAGGAGCAGACCAAAGCCCCTTTTTACTTTCTTTCAATGATGTTACGATCTTCCACGTTTTTGGAATATCTACCTTGACTTCACATGCGCGCTCCTCTTGACCTTGAATAAACAGCAAACATGTGATGAAATTCACATAAAGCATCTCCTGATTTGATACGCTTCCCCCGGCATCTGCTTGCTGGGCATAATAGGCATATCTCACTTCCACGCATTGATTTTTGCTTCCCTGAAATTCCCAAGCGGAGGTTCCCTTTTTGTTCAGCTTGATTTCCTCACCAGCTGAATCAAAAGCCCTCACTTGTGGGATATTCTTAGAAAAATGCTGAGCCTGATATCTACCCGGTCGCCAAATAGGCAATTGCATCCTGGTAGTTCCTGTCTTACTTAGCTGAAATCGAAAAATAATGTTTAAAAAATACTCCTCCGTATTGGAGGGAGTCAGCTGATAGAAATTTACTTGTTTCATGATGCCATCACTTCTTGTAAAACTTGCCAGGAACGAATCTCACCGATGGACTCCATATGAATTTGATAATATTGCAACATGATCGCCACCAATTCCTTGCGCTGTAATTTAGTCATAGAAACCGTTTTCCCATAGCCTGTCCCAATTAATTCCCCTAAAATAGGAGATAGGCTAGCTATTTTTTCTACTCCAATCCACGGACTCATTTGACTAAAAAACTCAGCAGAACTACTAGATCCAAAACCCAAATAGGCACTCAATTCCCATAAAAATTGAATATGAAAATTCTCAACATGGGCTTCTGTCTTATCCAAGAATTGAAAGGATTCTTCCAAAAAATCAAATAAAGGAATATTTTCTTCTTCTTCTTTCAATACCTTTCCTAATACTTCGCTTAAGAAAAGCGCGATGCTGGACTTAATTATATCAAAAGGGATATGCTGATAAGGATAATAACATTTGGCCTCAGAGATTCGATGTAGACCTTTTCCTGGTTTATGGTAAACTTCTAAGTCTAACAAAGTCAAAGGCTGAAAAAGGGCCATTTTATGTTTAGCCTTGGCCGATCGAACGCCATTTTCTATGTAGGAAGCAATGCCGAACTCTGCTGTATATATGGTAATCAAGAGGGAGGTCTCACGATACCGCATGTTGTTAATCACCAATCCCCTCGTTTTCCGCTGCATCGCCTAATCAATCTTATTTTCTTCTTCTAAAGTTAAGCCTACTTCAAAAGCTATTTTGTCTAATATCGCCTCCACCGTATCGTCTTCTTGAAATTGTATAGGCTGACGAAACTCTACTTCCAATTGGGTATTGTACATTTTCAATAACAATCCCTTTTTATCAAAGGCTCGCCTAAACCCATTAATTCGAACAGGAACCACAATAGGATTCGTACTTTTAATTAGATGAGCCGTTCCTTTTCTCAAGGGAGCAAATGCCCTTGTAGTTCCCTGAGGAAAACTAATCACCCAGCCAAAACCCAAACCCTTCTTAATTTTTTCTACCGCTTCTAAATCCACTTCTCGCTTGACATTCTCTCCTTTAGCTCGCCAAGAGCGATTCACTAATATGGCTCCTGCTTGGGCAAAAACCTTGGGCAAAATCCCGTCATCCTTCATCGTTTCTGCGGCCGCCACGTAAAACAAATTAGAACGGGGAGCCAACAAATAAATGGGATAATTGACTGAATTTTTAAAACCCCATTTGACCGAAAAGAAAATATGATACAAACAAATCACGTCCATAAAATAGGTCTGGTGATTCGATAAAAATAACACGCCTCGCTCCGGCAAATCATCCAAATGTTCCGTCCCCTTGATTTTGGTTTTATTGTACATGACCAAACGACTGTAGGTCAAAAAGCCCAGAACCACCATTATGATACGCTTAAAAACAATGGGATTGCCAAAGGGGTCCCTTTCTCCAAGACCCAACGTATCCATAAATTGAAATAAGCGCGTTAATTTTGATGCCATATTAAAATCCTCCAGACTTCGTTTTCGGTTTTGTCGTAGGACTTGTTTTCGGTGTGGCTTTCGGTGCTACCTTTGATTTTGGCGCTTGTTTTTTGACTGGAGGTTCTTGCCTATACAAGGTTAAAAACTTCTTAACAAAAACCGCTTTTTCATCACTGGCTGCTTCTACCACTCGAACTTCTCCCTCTTTTTTATCTTTCTTTTCATTTTTAACTGCCTCTCTCACAGCCGCTAAAAATTGATTATCCGAGGAATAAACCCCTAATTCTCCGTTAAAATACGCAAAATAATACCAAAGATCTTCGGATAATTCCCAATAACCATAAAACTCCTCTTTACTCGGTTTCTTGATTACTTCCATGTAGCCTTTCAGCGTACTATTCACATCCACTGTTCCTACATTGACCAAAGGAATTCCGCCCAAAGAGTAAAATGCACTCAAATTAGGCGACCAAGCCCATTTCACTGCCGAAAAGTTGATGGACTTACTGAACTCCAAAGAAACCTTATCTAATGCCAAATGGTTTTGATCCATCTTCGATTTTATAGCCTCGGGTATCGCCTTACCTAATACTTGCTCGGCTCTTTTCAAATAATCATCCCGCAGTTCTGGCTCATCTGCCGAAGCCGTACTTAAGCCTTCTTCCAAATTATACTTCACAATACGATCCCCCATGATTTTTAAAATTGTTGGAGCAAAAGGAAATTGTAAACTGGTCCATGTTTCTAATCTTGGAATTAGTGTATCCGTCGACATAGAAATTTTACCAAAGGACGTTAGTAGCTTATTCCCTGTAAACAATTGAACGGCCCCTTCCGCTTCTAACCTTCGCTCTTTGACATACAGTTTCATATCACTTTGCTTGCCCTTCACTTGATAAAAATCTTTCTCTTCCATGACCTCCCCTTCGGCACTATACAGTACTGGATCTAAATCATCCGACTGTGGACCCAAAAAGGTGGGATATAGTTTATTGTCTGCATTGATGAATATCCCCGCCGTCACAGGTCTACCTGCTTCATCACGTAAGCTTGGACTCAACTTTAAATTAGGAGATTCTCCACCCTGGTTTTCGAATGGAATCCATGCCGCTTTAAAGTTAGATAGCCCTATGACTGGTCGTATAAATCCCTTGAAATTCAAAAACTCCTGATTGGACTTAAAAAAAATTTCTCCTTTAAATTGTTGATGTGCTGACAATGCCAAAGGAACTTTTTCGCTCAAAACGGCCTCCGCTTGAATGTATTTTTCGGCTGCTTTTTTAGCAGTAGCAGTTTCCTCGACAAAGCTGAAATTACGCATTTTAATTTTGGTACTATCTCCCGATGCACGAGGCAATAAGTATGTGGCCTCACCTTTCCATCCATCGGCATTCGCTTCACTAACCTGCAATTCGCTTACAATATGTCGCTTATTATCTGGATCTAATATGGCTCTAGCGCCTATAAATGGCTTAAACTGCCCATCTTTCTGAATCGCTAAAAGTCCTTTAGCTGGAAAAACAATGGCTGGTCCAATACCCACCTGTTTAACACCTCCCAATTGTAATACCTGAGCTTTTAAATCATAATCGGCTGTACTGGCCCGAATGAGTCCCTTATCGGAATAGGCTATTTTCTTTTGTAAGGTCGTTGAATCTTGGCTGAACATGGTAGAATCAGCAGACCACTGACTTAGCTCAAAGCCCGACTTTCCTGACAACTTAAATCGCTGTGCCGCCAAATCCCAAGTAGCTTCTGAAATAGTACTTTGATAGCCTATGAACGGAAACAATAGCGTACTATTTTCATCCGACAATGCCTTGGATTTCTTTGCTCTCATGGACACTTTTTGTGAACCCATTATAGCTTCCACCGAAATGGATTGAGCATAAACGGAAGGCTTAAATAGATTCATCTGACGCCCAATCTTCACATCACTTAGGTCGCTTTGCCAAGCATTTGAACCAAAGAGAAAATTCTGAGAGCTAAATATGCCATCTCCATAAAATACTTGACCTTGTCCAAACACTTTTTTCTGGTGAAACCCTAAATTTCCTGCCAATTGGATTTGGTTATTATACAAGCCAATTCTGTTTTTCTGTGGATAAATCCATAAGCTATCCACGGCAGGATACCAATGCAAATGGTGAACGCCAAAACTGGCAGTAGGGAACATGTTTTTTCCCTGATACATACTTGTCAATTTCCCATCCAAACCTTTCGCCACCAAGGAATCTGGATAAAAAGTGGTGGTTTTGGTATTGGAGCTTAAGCCCCAAATGGCCAAATTACCCGAAGCGTGTAATCCCTCTCGATCCATCAACAATACCTCATTGAACGTAAACTTGGCTTGGCTCTTATAAATATCTAAAGGGCTTTTGATGGAATACTTAAAACCAAACGATTGATCGGGCATTAATTCCAATTTCGTTTTAAGTACAGGCAATAATCCATCGGAAAAAAAGCTTCCATCAAATGTAATATCCTTCAACAATAAGCTGTCCAATTCGATTCGAGGAACCTTGAAATAGTATTTTTTCCCGTACAAGCCTTGCGCTCGCCAAGATTCATCAAAATAGGTCGTAACTCCCTTGGGTATAACTAATTTTGGATAAGCCGCCACTCCTAATCGACCGGATTTATTGTTCGGAGGACTTAATTGTAACATCCCTGATTCATACTTAAAATGCCCTCCTAATTCTCTTGTACCCAATGAACCATCTTTCAACCTGGGCAAAAAGGTAATAGAATCAATCTTGGGGAAATTGACGATAAATTCAGCGAAATTAAATTGAAAGTTCGGGCCTCTAAATCGATAATTCCCCACTTTAATTTCTCCCTGAAAATCAAAGTCCCGACCTTTCGTAAAGACAATTTGTTTATTTTGAGGAACAAAATTTGCCTTTAAAGAATCCGAAACGCGTATTTCATCAATTCCCCGAACAATTAACCTTTGTCTGGATAATTCCAGACTAATATTGGCAGAATCTTTCTCTATCATATCCGCAAAAGAGGCCACATAAAATCGATCAAAATCCTTTTTTTCAAATTGAACCAAAGCATAATGACGCCCCATTTTAGTAAAAGAGATTTGATCCGTTTCATGCTGATACTGGATATAACCAGCATCTCGGTACATCATAAATCCTGACTTCAAAGCGGCATAATCCCGTTTATATTTGACAGCAATGTCCCTGAGGTAAACCTGAGGACTTTTTGTTTCTATGATTTGATTATACAATATGCGCAAGGGATTGTAATTTAAAATCCCCTGTAAGGCCGTCAATCTACTTTCTTCAAAATAATCAAAGGATTCTACCCAGGCAGGTACTTGGTTTTTGCCAGATAAACGGAAAAAGTCTACTTTTTTTGCCTGTGGATGTAGAATCGCTAAATCTGCAGAAATTCGAACTTGATGGTAAGTATCTTCAAATAATAGGCGCTCCATAGGACCTCCATCTATTTTCCGTATATGCAATAGTTCTTGAAGCGGGTACCAGTTGGCTCGAATACTTGGATGTTGCAAGGTATCTCTACTGCCCATATAAGCTACAAATTGCCCTTCTGGGATGTTTACATTTCCCTCGGCACTTAGCCACATTAATTTTGTTTTAATCTGACCTACTACCTGTTTATCTGAAAGCACTTGAAAATAGGCTGTTTGACTAGTAGAAGAAATCAAACCTCGCTTGTCTCCTAAAATCCATAATCGTCCATTGGCTCTCCACGACTTCTCTTGAATGGGGGACGCCATGACATCGATGGAGCGAAATTCAAAGGGGAATACATGGGAGTTTGATTTTCGCTTCAAACTTAGTTTGCCTTTCCCTGCCAAATTCTTTTCAAATTGAATCCAATCTCCTTCCAAGCCCACCAACTGGCCTTTTTTAGGTAAAATTTCGAACGACTTAATCTTCCATTTGGCATCCAGATAACCGAGTAATTCTCCAGCAATCTCTACATCGGTTCCTTTTCCTATCTTATTAAGCACAGACCATTGGAAAGTTTTAGGGGAAAAATTTAGGCTATCTCTGCCTGTTTTATAATTGATTTCAGGAAATTTCCATAATAACACAGGACCGCCGGTTTTTGTCTCAACAAGCCAATTTTTATCTGAGGCATTAGGTGCTTCTATGTCAGATGAACCAGGCGTATCCCAGCCATCATTATCAACGGATTTTTGTCCTAGGGAATCAGCCATTAAAACATCACTAGGCCATGTAATCAATAATCGACCTTTTACCCGAATGGACATAGAAGCCAAGCCAGGTATCTGCTGATTATATTGCCAATTTTCAACGGTTTCTGCCAAAGTTAAAGCCGTCCGAAAGTCTTTCTTTTCCACTAATTTACCCCAAACCTGAATAAGGCTTTTTAATGCTTCCGCATCATCACTAAATTGTACTGTACATCGAATGAATAGATAAGCTAATTGAGGAGATTTAAAGCCCATGGAAGGCATGGTCTTGACCAGTTTTTCAAACTGATCTTGCTCTGCGGCATTCAGATTGGAATAAGGCCATTTTGCCATCCACAAATCAGCTACAGCTGGGGCTTCCTTATTTCGACTAAGTAGCATCCAATTTTTAACTTCGGTAGAAAAGTCTCCTTTCGAATTGGAAAATTTTTGTGCCTGTGTGGATAAACTCATCCCCAAACAAACAAAAACGAAGAAAATTAGGGTTCGAAACATATTCAGCTAAACCATGGGATAAGCAAGTAAAAATAAGCAAATTTTTAGGATATTTGCGGTAAATAAACCCATTATGCAAAACGTCCTTTCCCTGTTTAATCGTATAAAAGCCTTTGTTTTTGATGTGGATGGAGTCATGACAGACGGCCAAGTACATGTACTCGAAACAGGCGAACACTTTAGAAGTTTTTACATTCGCGACGGATATGCCATTGATAAAGCTCGACATGCTGACTATCAAATGTGTGTCATTACTGGAGGAAGCCATCCTGGAGTTCAAAAACGCCTTGAAAACCTTAAATTTCAACACATTTATAGCAGCTTAGGAAGCTCCAACAAAACCGCAACTTTTGAAAAGTGGTTAGAAGAAGTTGGGCTTGCCGAAGATGAAGTTTTGTACATGGGTGATGATGTTCCTGATTTAGAAATACTATCTAGACCTCAAATTCTAAGTACTTGCCCTTTTGATGCAATCCCTGAAATTCATCAAGTTGTTAAATACATTTCTCCCTTTAAAGGTGGTCAAGGTGCTGTTAGAGACGTCATTGAGAAAGTGATGAAACTACAAGGAAAATGGCCTAATTAATTACCTATGGCAACAATATTAGCAGTAGAAGGTCATTCACCCCAGTTCGGCGAACACGTTTGGTTAGCTCCCAACGCCACGGTTGTTGGAAATGTTTCCATTGGGAAACACGGTACTGTTTGGTTCAATGCCGTCATCCGTGGAGACGTCAATCGCATTCAAATTGGAGATTATAGCAATGTACAAGACGGGGCTGTGATTCATTGTACCTATCAAAAAACGGAGACAATCATTGGTAATTATGTATCTATTGCCCACAATGCCATTGTCCATGGCTGCACCATCGAAGACTGCGTTTTAGTAGGCATGGGAGCCATCATCATGGATGGAGCCTATGTGGAATCGGGAAGTATTATTGCAGCAGGAGCCATCGTTACCCAAGGAATGCGTATTCCATCTGGGAGTATTTATGCTGGGAATCCAGCCAAATTTTTAAAACCTGTAAGTGAAGACGCGGCAGAAGTATTCATGCGAACTGCCATGAATTATGTCAAATATGCTAGTTGGTTTGAATAACAATATTCAATCCATTTATTCAGCATTACTCCGTTTTTAATCCCAATAAGCCCTCCGCTAATATCCGATCATTGGATAAACGTGGAACCTTATTTTGTCCCCCCAATTTCCCTTTCGATTTCATGTATTGAATAAAGGAATCCTTGGCCAAAGATTGAATCCTTAAAGGCTGAAGGATATTACCTGTAATCAAATCTTGATAATAGATATTTTGCCGTTGCATAGAAGCATCCAAGGTCTTTTGAAACAATTCCATATCCTTGGGTGCTGAATCAAACTCCATCAACCACTCATGATGCGGCATAAGTCCATCCTTAGGAGTAATGTTTGGAGCAACAGTAAATTCCACAATTTTGGTTTCAGGGCATGCTTCCATCGCTTCCTTCACCGCCAATTCTACTTCTTCCGCAATCACATGTTCCCCAAAAGCAGAAATAAAATGCTTGATTCTCCCCGTTACCACCACTCGGAAGGGATCCAATGAAACGAATTTAACCGTATCTCCTATGGAATATGACCACAGGCCCGCATTCGTCGTCATCAATAAGGCATAATTGACTCCTAACTCTACTTCCGATAAACATAGTCGGGTAGGACTAGCTGAGAAATAAGTGTCTGTTGGTACAAACTCATAAAAGATTCCCGCATCTACCAATAAAAGTAATCCCTCTTCGCCCGTAGAATCTTGAAAGGCAATGAATCCTTCGGAAGCAGGATAAGTTTCAATGACATCTACTTTTCTACCGATGGACTGCATCAACTTGTCGCGGTATGGTTCAAAGTTCACACCACCGGTGACAAATACTTGAAAATCAGGGAATAATTCCCCAATTTTTTTCCCTGATTGTGCCTCCAATCGATCAAAATACATTTGTACCCAAGGAGGTATTCCAGAAATCAAACCCATGCGCTGATCCATCGTTTCTCGAACAATCGCAGCTAATTTTTCTTCCCAATCCTCCATACAATTCGTAGCGTAGGAAGGCAACTGATTCGTTCGTAAATAGGAGGGAACATGGTGATTCACTATGCCTGAAAGGCGGCCTGTTGGGACGCCATTCTTTAATGCCAATTCAGGAGAACCCGATAAAAATATCAATTTTTGATCTAAAAAGGAGGCGTTGCCACTGTGATGCACATAATGCAATAAAGCGTCCCTCGCTCCTAAAATATGAAAGGGCATGGACTCTGAACTTATTGGAATGTATTTGGCTCCTGATGTAGTACCTGATGTTTTGGCAAAATATGCCGGCTTTCCTGGCCACAAAATATCCTTTTTACCTGCTACAGCTTCTTCAATATAGGGTTTAATGTCCTCGTACTCAAAAATGGGAACCTTAACTTTGAAATCAAGGTAATTTTGGATTTTATCCAAGCCATAAGCTTTTCCAAAAAGCGTTGATTTAGCTTTTTCTACATTTGATTTTAACCAAAAATGCTGCTTTTCAATGGCCTCGGATCGTGTCATCCGATACTTGTTGACTACCCAATGGGCAAATGGCTTAGCGAAAAAAGAACGAATACCCATAGCTCCTTTCTAATTATCATTTAAAAATACCCTTGGGATCTGGCATTTTTTCCATGAGTTGCTGTGAGAAATTTAAATCCAATTGGGTCAAATCTAATGCCCGACATTCATGAAAATAACTCCAGGCTAACTCGTATTTTTCTTGTAAAAATGCCACCTGACTTTTCTTCATCCAAGCATTAGCATTCGTTGGATCTTCTTGTAAAGATTGACTTAACAAAGCATCAACCTCTTCCAAAGTACCACAATCCATGTTTTTTAAATAGCAACTAAGTTTTACAATGGCATAATCTACCCGCATGACACTCAGCTTGGGGTTGATTTGTAAACCCTTCCCCAATAACTCAATCGCACCAGGAAAATCCAAACGCTGAAAAGCGATCACCCCTAATCCCCAATAAGCCTCCACGCTTGTCGAGTCTAAAGCATGAACTAAATTAAAACGATAAGTGGCCGTATCTAATTTGCCTTCAGAGACATATTCCCAAGCCCTTTCCGATAAAAACTTAACCCCTTCTGCTCGATTAGGAAAACTTTGATCCACACTGCTAATAATCTGAGAAACCTCCTCTTGATCCTTTTTATCTAGCGGCTTTTTTCCAAATAATGCCTGATATCGAGGTATTCTAAGCAATGAATCTGCCGACATGGCAGCTAGCATGGGCACCGATAAACATAATAATAATCCTATTAAATAGGCTTTTCTTCTTAGCATCATATCACAAATCTACCTTTTCTTTTTTATGGAGGATGTATTTGACCGAAATTTTGATGCGCTTTTAGGTTTTCCCTTAGAATTATTTCCTTTAGCAGGGCCTTTTGCGGAACCTTTTATTCCCGCCTTAGTCCGAGGTTTAAACTTCTTTTCATGAAATGCTCCTTTGAAATCCGGATCTTCTCTTTTGCGCTGATCATCCACAGCCCGCAACATATCTTGCTGCTCTAAAAAAGGAGTGTCTTCTTCGTAAATCTCTGAAGGTAAATGCTCTATCTCTATTTTCTGTTGAATGATTGTTTCAATTTTTGCCCAATGGTAACGTTCTGCTAAAGTCACAAATGTGATCGATTCCCCAATTTCAGCCGCTCTACCCGTCCTACCTATACGATGAACATAATCTTCATAAATCAGAGGAACATCAAAATTGATGACATGAGAAACTTTAGGAATATCGATGCCCCTCGCCGCTACATCCGTAGTAACTAAAACCCGAACTAAGCCTTCTCTAAATTGCTGCATGGCATTGATTCGCGTATTTTGGCCCTTATTGGAATGTATAACCCGAACTTGATCTTCTGCCAAAATTTTTCTACTCAAAAACTTCTCCACTTGATTGGCCACCTCTTTACTCCTACAAAAAATCATAACTCTTTCGAAATCAGCATTTTGCATAAAATATGCTAAAGCATTGATTTTGGTTTTTAAATTAGGCGCCTCAAACACATGTTGTTTCACCTGACTAGCGGGTGTTGCTTGCGGGGTGATTTCTATTTTATGTGGAAACTCCAAAAACTCATGTGATAGGTTTTCTACTCGCTCAGGAAACGTAGCCGAAAACAAGCCATTTTGACGTTTTTTATAGGGAATCACTTCCAAAATTTGACGAATCTGAGGCATAAAACCCATATCCATCATTTTATCTGCTTCATCAAGGACCAAATGCTTCAATTCCTTAACAATTATCACTTCTTTTCGATACAATTCGATAAATCGTCCGGGTGTTGAAACGATGATATCCACTCCTTTTTCTATCGCTTGTATCTGCGGCTTTGGCCCCAATCCACCATATAATGCCAAAAGTCTCAAGTCCGTAAATTGCGCCAAGCTCACCATCACCTCATAAATTTGCATGACTAGTTCTCGCGTGGGCGCAAGAATTAAGGCCCTAGGATTTTGTCCTTGTGCATATTTACATTGCATCAATAGAGGTAAAACATAGGCTGCCGTTTTTCCCGTTCCCGTTTGAGCAATTCCTAACACATCATGTCCTCCCAAAAGTAAAGGAATAGCCTTTTCTTGAATTGGTGTAGGTTCTTGATAACCCAAGGCATCACATGCTCTTTGTAATTGTGGGTTCAATCCCAAGCTTAAAAAATCAACCATTTCGTAGAAAATTATGCCTACAAAGGTAGCTAAATTCATTCGATTTAATGGAAATGCCTGAATAGCTGCCTATTGGCAGCATTCCTTCTTCAATCCTTCCATTATTTCCCTAACTTTGGGCGAATTATTCCAATAGCTTGATACCAGCAACCCGACTTTGGCTTTCTAGAATTTTCATTGGATTATCCACTTCTTTTCTAGTGGGATCCGCTTCGTCTTTGTTTTTATGGGGATTGGAAAAGATTCAAATTTACCGAACAGAACACCTGGCCCTGTTATATGCATTACCCCTTCTTGGTGCCGCTTTTCAATTTGTCTCTCAAGTTCCCCATTCTCCGAGTAAATTTGGAACAAATGATTTGATTGATCGAGTTAACCAAAAAAGAGATGACATAGCATGGCACTTAGGACCATTCATTTTATTAGGCACTTGGTTGAGTCAACTCTTTGGCGCATCGGTTGGGAGAGAAGGAACGGCTGTACAAGTGGGGGGAGTGCTTGCGCATCAATTTTCCCAGTGGTTGAAATTAAAAGAGTTGGATAAAAAAGATTGGTTGCAAGCTGGTATGGCGGCAGGTTTTGCTTCCGTCTTTGGAACCCCTTGGGCAGGTTGTTTATTTGGACTTGAAATCTCCAAAGTGGGTTATCTTTCTTTTCACTCCTTCATACCCTGTCTTTTTTCTGCTTTTGGAGCCAATTGGGTGAGTGTCCACGTGTGGGGCACGAATCACACCATTTACCCTCTCATTTTTCTGCCTGAAATAAATGGGTTATTTTGGGTCAAATTGGCCAGTATTGGCCTATTTTTAGGGCTTCTAGGCCTTGTCTATTCGCGCCTAGAATCGATTATTTCTAAAAGCTTCGCCCAATTACCCATTCACTACATTCTCAAAGGGATTCTAGCGGGCTTCATTTTACTACTTATTTTTCAATTTCCTTTTTTCCAAGAATCCATAGGCTTAGGATCCTCATTTTTACTGCGCGCATTTGAATCTGGAGAAACCGCCAACTTTGCTTTGGGCAAGACCATTGCCACCAGCTTAAGTTTAGGTTTGGGATTTAAAGGGGGGGAAGCTACTCCTATATTCTTAATCGGAGCACATGCAAGCAGTGCATTACATGAAATCATTTCATTACCAATTCCTTTATTAGCGGCTCTGGGTTTTACCAGTTTATATATGGGCTTAGCTAAAACTCCTTTGACATCCATCGCTATGGGTATGGAATTATTCGGACCTCATGCTTGGTTCTGTTACATTATTTGTACGCTCATGGTGATGTACATTTCTGGTAAAAATGGTATTTTCAAAAATCAAGCATGGGCAAACTGGGTCCCTAAACCTTTATATTCATGATGTTTAATTTATTACTTGATCACTACGAAAGCTTTCAAGAAAAGCGCATTTCAAGCCGTAGATTTCCAGAAAAAATTTGGAATGATTTATTCCAAGAATGGTCCGAAAATACGTTCTTCGGTATCCGAAAATTAGGTGAAACTTTTGAAGGAAGGGACATCCAAGAAGTCCGATTTGGAGAGGGGCCAATCCACATCGCTGCCTGGTCTCAAATGCATGGAGATGAAGCTACTGCCACCATGGCTTTAGCTGATATTTTTCTTTTTTTATCCCAAAATGAGGCAAATTGGTCTGAATTTAAGAAAGAATTACATCAGAAAGTCAGTATTTTCATTATTCCTCAACTAAATGCAGATGGGGCCAAAAGATGGACAAGAGAGACGGCTTTGGGCATCGATATGAATCGGGATGCAATAACCCAGAATAGTCCAGAGGCCAAAATTTTAGCTCGATGGTTAGATGAAATTAAACCTATTTTTTCTTTTAATCTACACGACCATAATCGTTTATATTCTGTTGGTAAAACACGACATCAAACACACATTGCATTACTCGCTACGGCAGGTGATGAGCATGGCACATGGACAGCATCTAGGCTGAGAGCGGCTAAAATCGCGAATCGGATGGCCCGACAATTACAGCCATTATTACAAGATAAAATAGCCAAATGGCCAGATGAATTTGAAGCGCGGGCATTTGGAGATTTTGCTCAAGGAAAAGGTTATGGCTTGGTATTATTGGAATCGGGAGGTGCGGGATGGGATTTGGAAAAGCAAACTTTAAGAAAATACCATGCCTGTTTATTGTTGGATGCCTTTCATTCCATAGCCTTAGAAGCTTGGAGAACAGAAGAGACCCATCTATATCATCATTTACCAACGAATGAAAGACAAATCTTTGATATACTCATCAAAAATGCTCCCCTAAACCAAGAAGAGCCTATTTGTCGGGCAGATATTGGTTTAAACATCCAAGAGTACGCCTTGGAAGATGGGTCCATCCATTTTGCCTGGATATTGGAAGACATAGGAGATTTAAGTCCTTGGTTCGGATTGACGGAAATCGATGGGGAAGAGTTACATTTGCATTCAGAAAAAATGCTTAAGAAAGAGGGTGTATATCATCAACTTGTTATGACAAAAAACAATCAAGTAGCATTTGATCTCATTACATACACTCAAAAAATCAATTCCTAATATGACATCTTTACCTGTAATCATCATCGGCGTTAATCCATTTGCTTTAGAAGTTGCCTCTATTTTTCAAAAAAACGAGGTAGTTATCTACGGTTTTTTAGACGATGATCCTAAGAAAAAAGATACACAAGTAGGTGAAATTCCCGTTTTAGGTGGAACAGAAGAAGAATCCTATTGGGGTTTGATTGGTAAAAATTGTGGTGTATTTGTTGCACTAGAAAACCCAACAGAAAGAAAAAAGATGATTGAAACCATCATGGAAGACCGACAAGTGAAACCAGTGAATGCTATCCATCCATCTGCCATTATTGCTGATGTTAAAAACTTAGCCTATGGCGTCTTTATTGGTGCGGGAGCTATCATACAGCCAGAAGCGAAACTTGCAGACCATTGCATGATTGGGGCTGGAGTAATCATTGAAACCGGCACTCAGGTTGAAGAATACGTTCAAATTGGAGCAGGTTCCGTGATTGGTAAAGAGTGTAAATTAGACACCAATTGCTTTATTGGAATTCAAAGCACCATTGTAGGGAGCATCAAAATAGGAAAAGGAGCAACAGTAGGAGCGGGAAGTGTTGTCATTGAACCAGTTCCCGCATCTAAAAGAGTTTTCGGAAATCCCGCTAAACTGATGTAATTCGATCGATATTTTTTTCTTCCACCATTTGCAAAAAATGATATCTCAAATATAATTGGGCGAGCGTAACTACGTCTTCTACACAGTAGGCCCCAATTTTTGCTAAGTCATTTTCGTGATAATACACCCCATGAACCTTATCTCCTGTAAGGTTCGTTTTAGAACCGGGAATTCCCAACAATTCAGCTAATAAATCCAAGGAGATGTAGACTTTTCGATCGCCAAATTTCCACAATTCCATCGTATCTTGGTGTAAGACTTCCCAAGGTTTTTTACCATGAAGCTGTAAAGGTTTAGGAATTTCTAATCCATTCACTAGCATCCTACGACATAAATAAGGAAAATCAAACTCCTTTCCATTATGGGCGACCAGCGTTAGTTCTCTGGATTTATAAGTAATATTGATAAACTCGATAAATTCCAAAAGCAAGGATCTTTCATCCTGATTAGCAATGGTCTTAACTTTTAAACAGAGCTCTTTCTCCTTATTTTGATATAAAAATCCCATTCCAATCACCACTATTTTGCCAAATTCCGCAAACAATGCTGCGCGATCCACGTACAAATCTTCTAAAGATAAATTTTGTGGATTTGTCACATTCTTCGCTTTTTTTAGCCAAAATTGTTTCATTTTATCCGAAAGTCGGGAAAAATTAGATTCTCCTGATACCGTTTCAATATCAATAAATAAAGTGTTTTTAAAATTCTTTTTCGGCTCCATGGATTATTGATTTAGGGTTAGGTTCAATGTTTCACGTGAAACATGATGTAAATTCCATTCGAATAACTGCGCTAAGTGTACTAAAACAGCAGATTTCACCTCTTGCATATCCATTTCTCGCCCTAGCTCTTGCTGTAAAGAGCTTACACCCCTGGTAGCGATACCACAAGGAACAATGTGCGAGAAATACGATAAGTCCGTATTGATATTAAATGCAAAACCATGCATACTAATCCAGCGAGAAGCCTTCACACCTAGAGCACATATTTTTCGAGCATTATTAGACTCTGGATCAATCCATACTCCGGTTAAACCATCAATTCTTCCAGCTATTAATCCATAATCTTGGCAAGTTAAGATGATTGCTTCTTCTAGCATCCTTAGGTACAAATGTATGTCCGTATAAAAATTCTCCAAATCCAAAATAGGATAGCCGACCAATTGTCCTGGACCATGATAAGTAATATCTCCACCGCGATTAATCCGATAAAAACTCGCTCCAATACTCGCTAAAAATGGCTCTTGCATCAACAAATGTGATTCATCGCCACTTTTCCCCAACGTATAAACATGTGGATGCTCACAAAAAAGTAAAAAATTAGGGGTTTCCTGAACTAATCCCTCGCGACGATTCCTCAATTTTATTTGAGCAATATGATTCAGGAGCGATTCCTGCAAATCCCACGATTCTTGGTAAGGGGCTAATCCAATATCAACAAATTGAACTTCTTTATTAGGCATCTCATAATATCAAGGAATTATTGAAAAGGAATGATTCCCTTATATACCTTGCCGCACAAAGATAAGAGAATGGCAAAACATTTAAAGCTTGGCAGACGAGCAGAAGGAATAGCAATTGACTATTTACGCAGAAATCACTACCAAATACTTGATAAAAATTACAGAACAGGTAAAGCGGAAGTAGATATCATCGCTTTAGATAAAAATACCTTAGTCTTTGTTGAAGTGAAATCCCTTAAAAGAACCCGATTTGGTTATCCAGAAGAACAAATCAATACGCATAAAATCAACATGCTTTCTCAAGCTGCTAATGAATACCAAACAGAACAAAATTGGGAAAAAGAGATTCGATTCGATAGTATATCGATTACTTTTTTACCACAAGCAACCAAATTAGAACATTTCGAGGATGCTTTTTTGTAAATTAGCTCTTTGAATGAAAAACCATGATACAATTTTGCTCAGAAGAGATTGCCTTTTCACTGCCAAACAAAAACAAGCATAAAGCCTGGTTAAAAGCCGTAGCCACAAAAGAACAGAAATCCATTGGAGAAATAAGTTACATATTTTGCTCTGACGACTACCTGTTAGAAATCAATAAAACATATTTAAACCATGATACCTTAACGGACATTGTCACGTTTGACAACTCAGAAGATTCCAAAAAACTTGAAGGAGACATCTTTATTTCCTACGATAGAATCCAAGAAAATGGCAAAAAACTCGATACAGAAAGTAGTGAATTACAACGCGTCATGGTTCATGGTTTGCTTCATTTAGCTGGGTATAAAGACAAAAAGAAGGAGGATAAAGCCATAATGACCGCCAAAGAAGATTATTATTTGGCACTATATTTTAAAGAACAATAAATGTTTCACGTGAAACAAAATAGAAAATGCAACAACAAGCATACGATGTAATTGTAGTAGGAGCGGGGCATGCCGGTTGTGAAGCAGCACATGCTGCCGCTCAAATGGGATCAAGCGTCTTGCTCATCACCATGAATATGCAAACCATCGCACAAATGTCATGCAACCCCGCGATGGGTGGGGTAGCAAAAGGACAAATTGTACGAGAAATTGATGCACTTGGAGGAATGTCAGGTTTGATATCAGACAAAACCATGATTCAGTTCCGTATGCTAAATCGTTCCAAAGGGCCTGCCATGTGGTCACCAAGATGCCAATCAGATCGAATGCGCTTTGCAGAAGAGTGGAGAATGGTTTTAGAACAAAATACAAACGTCGATTTCTGGCAAGATTCTGTTCAACAATTACTGATCAAAAACAACGAGGTCTGTGGAGTAATAACCCGTATGGGAATTGAGTTTAAAGCGCGCACCGTAGTACTTACGAATGGAACCTTTTTAAATGGCTTAATACACATAGGTGAAAAGCATTTTGGGGGAGGACGAATGGCCGAACCTATGGCACAAGGATTAACAGAACAGCTAGTTCAATTAGGCTTTGAATCGGGAAGAATGAAGACGGGCACACCGCCCAGAGTAGATGGGAGAAGCCTAGACTATTCAGCGATGGAAGAACAAAAAGGAGATGAAAACCCTAGCAGTTTTTCCTATTTGACAGAAACTCCCATTCAAGAACAAAGGTCTTGCTGGATTACACATACCAATACAAAAGTACACGAAGTATTAAGAAGAGGCTTTGATAAATCTCCCATGTTTGCCGGTAGAATTAAAGGCCTCGGTCCTAGATATTGCCCATCCGTAGAAGATAAAATTAACCGATTTGCTGATAAAGATAGTCATCAAATTTTTGTAGAACCAGAAGGTTGGAATACCGTAGAAATCTATGTGAATGGCTTTTCTACATCCCTTCCCGAAGAGATACAATATGAGGCCATTCGACTTATCCCTGGCTTCGAAAAGGCAAAACTTTTCAGACCAGGTTATGCCATCGAATACGATTATTTCCCCCCAACCCAATTACTAGCCACCTTAGAAACAAAACTAATTCAAGGACTATATTTTGCTGGACAAATAAATGGAACAACAGGATACGAAGAAGCCGCTTGTCAAGGACTTATGGCAGGGATCAATGCCCACCAAAAAGCACAACAACTAGACCCCTTCACTCTTTCAAGATCAGATGCCTATATCGGAGTATTGATTGATGACCTAATCAACAAAGGAACAGACGAGCCCTACCGTATGTTTACTTCACGAGCTGAATTTAGAACGCTTTTGAGACAAGATAATGCGGATGAAAGATTAACAGTAAAAGGCTTTGAATTAGGACTTGCATCAAAAAAACGCATGGATAAATTCATACAAAAGCAAAGCGACGTTGCTCGATTACTTGACCACCTTAAAACAAATAAAGTTAAGCCTGACGAGATGAATACCTGGTTAGAAAACCAAGGTAGTTCAAGCCTTAGAGAAGGAACTCCCATTGTCAACCTACTGAGACGATCAGACTTAAGCTTCTCCGCTTTATTACAACATCCTTTGATTCAGCATATACAAGAAACATATTCCCAGGAAGTCATCGAACAAGCTGAAATCATTGTTAAATATGAAAGCTATATCGAGAAAGAAAGGCTTATGGTAGATAAAATGAAAACCATGGAAGATCTGAAAATTCCAGATACTTTTGACTACGACAAAATTAAAACACTCTCCACCGAATCTAGAATTAAATTAAAATCCATCCGACCACAAACTATTGGTCAGGCTAGCAGAATATCAGGAGTATCTGCATCCGATGTATCCATTCTACTTTTATTCATGGGTCGATAATTATGGAAGAACTAGAAGAATGCCCCGCTTGCTCAAACAAAGAATTTTCGTTAATTCTGAGTGCCAAAGATTACACCGTATCGCATCAAACATTCCAAGTGATAGAATGCCAAAGCTGCCATTTACGCTTTACAAATCCAAGACCCAAAGCAAGTGAAGCAGGGCCCTATTACAAATCAGAAAATTACATTTCCCATAGCAATACAGAAAAAGGTCTCATAAACCAATTGTACCAATGGGTAAGAAATATTACCCTGAAACTAAAAACCAATTGGATAGAATCGGAGAAAAAGGGTGACAAAAACATATTAGACATAGGCTGCGGTACGGGACATTTCCTTCAAGCTTGTCAAGAAAGGGGTTGGCACATTCATGGCATGGAGCTAGATCCAAGTACAGCTCAAAAAGCAGCACAATTAACAGGTAAATCAATCTATCCTCATTTAACCCATATTCCAGAATCAGATACCTTTCAAGTCATTAGTCTTTGGCATGTACTTGAGCACGTCTATGAAATACATGAGTACTTTACTTTCTTTAAAAAGAACTTAGCCCCTAATGGTAAATTGTTATTGGCTCTACCCAATTGCAACAGCTACGATGCTCAATACTTTCAAGAATACTGGGCAGCATATGATGTACCAAGGCATATTTATCACTTTACACCCGAAACAATACAAGCTATAGCCAAACAATATGGATTCTCATTAAAAGAAAAAAAAGGTTTAATCTTTGATAGTTTTTACATTTCGTTAATGAGCCATGAATACCAAAGTGGTTCTAAAAAAATAATTTTATCCTTTATCATAGGTCTAATTTCTAATATCAAAGCCTACTTAGGAAAAGGTAATTATTCCAGTAATTTATATATCTTCGAACATGCTCAGTAGGCTAAAAAACATTGTACTTTTTACCTTTTTATCGGGAATATTTATCGTTCTGATCCTACAAAGCTGTGCCCAAATGGCTAACCCTCCAGGAGGAAAGAAAGATACCTTGGCACCTAAAATCAGTGAATCCATTCCATTAAATAAAAGCAGAAATTTTAAAGGAAAAAAAATCGAACTTACATTTAATGAATATGTCGGTATTAGAAACCTAAATCAAGAACTATTAATAACTCCTTCGGTAGGAACCTATCAAACAAAAATAAAACCTCAAGGTCTCAGTATCGTATTAGATAGTTCTTTGAAAGATAATACCACCTATACATTCAATTTTAGAAATGCCATTGAAGACGCTTCAGAAAGAAATGTCGGTAAAAATATAAAATTGGTTTTTAGTACTTCCAATGAAATAGACTCCCTACAAATCAAAGGGAGTGTCAAGCAATTAATGACACAAAAGCGTCCAGAAAATATATTAGTGGCACTATATCCTTGGAATGACTCCCTGTCCATTCAACTTACTAAACCATATTATTTCGTTAAAACGGATACATCAGGAAATTACCTACTTGAAAACCTAGCTAAAGGAAAATATTATATGGCGGCCTTTAACGACATCAATAATAATTTGCTGTATAACTCGAATAAAGAATCGGTGGATTTCATTTCCGACAAGTATATTGATTTAAGTAAAAATCAAGAACAACATTTTGCTATTAGCTTACAAAATCAAGATTCATTAAAACTAAGTAAGACAACAGCTTCTGCCAAAACGGTTTTGTATGAATTCAATCGAGGTATTAAATTCCTCACATTACAAAATCCTCCCAAGGCCCAACTATATTACCAACAGGAAGACAACAAAAACCTTCGATTCTATGTACTAAACCAAACAAGCACAGATACCCTCTTTGTTCAAGCTACCATGACGGATTCTTTGGATAGAAAGTATCAAATACCTCTTAAAATAAAATTTAGAGAATTAACCAAAAAAGAAAAAGTTCAAAAGCTAGATCTAAACTTTGAAGTAAGGCCGGGGCCAGGAAAATTACTTTCTCCCTCTGATTCCTTGCACATTAAATTTACAAAACCCGTTCAGCAATGGGCTTCTACGGGTATCTTATTTAAAACAGAAGAAGGAGAAATTCTTACTTTACCCGATCATGCATTTCAATGGAATCAATTCCAAAATAATCTTACCATCAAAAATGCTTATTTACCCAGTAGAACAAAATTCGAATTAAGCCTCAACAAAAATGCATTCGTTGGTGTAGACGCTGATTCTAGCCAAACATATACCCAAAAGATGGAATGGCAAGATGTAGAAAATTACGGTAGTATAGATGGTCACATTTCCACTCAAGATCCCAATAGTCACTTCATTGTAGAATTAATTAAGGCTGATTCGTTTGAGCCCTATATGACAATTAAAACAAGCAAACGCTTTGAATTTATTCACGTGGAACCTGGGCTGTATCAAATACGCGTTATTGCTGATCAAAATAACAATGGCTACTGGGATATTGGTAATTTTAAAATTAGGAAAAAGTCAGAGCCTGTATATTTCTTTGAAGGTAAAATCAAGTTAAAGGCTAACTTTCAAATTTCTGATTTGTTGATAAATACACAAAAATAATGTGGAAAACATGTTAATAAGTAAGCAAAACAGTGAACAATTCAAACGTAAATTGTGGAAAGATATTTGACCTGCCAATTTGTAGACAATTTTACAAAACTATCCACAGCTTTTTATAAACTTATCTACATAATCAATCTAAGTTTAAAATATATAATTAATTTATAATCAATATGTTATATATCAAAAATCAGCTTATCCACTTATCCACATTGAATAACAATAAGAAACAAAAAAGAGATTTATAAAACTTTTATTTTTTTTAAATAAGTCATGTGGAAAACATTTTCTAAATCTTACTTTTTTCTAGCTTTCTTGCTGATAGGATATGGCCATCCTACTCAGGCTGAAGCTATCTTCAAAAGTTCTGATTCTTTATTTGTAGATAGATTACATCAAATTCTAAAAATTAAGAAAGAGAAGAAAAGATCTAAGAACTTAGATGAATTGTTCAAAAAAAGCATTAATAATGGTTCTTTTTTAACATTTTACTCGTTTAATGAAATATTAAAAGAAAATTTAGCATCGTTTTGGATTAAGTATTGTGGACAAATTGTTGATAAGTTAATTAATACACAAGGCTTAGAAGTAAGTAAAGATTGGTTAATTGGCTTAAAAGATCAGGGAATTGCTAATCGAGAAGTAGAGCAAATGCTTGTTTCATTGATACAGGCTAATCCCGAACAAGCCAATCCTGTTGAATTAATCATTCATTGGTATGCCTTAAATCAACAATGGGAAAAAGTTTGGATGCAGAG
Source organism: Aquirufa salirivi (assembly GCF_045310485.1). Classification (NCBI taxonomy): domain Bacteria; kingdom Pseudomonadati; phylum Bacteroidota; class Cytophagia; order Cytophagales; family Flectobacillaceae; genus Aquirufa; species Aquirufa salirivi. Next base: position 116,627 of record NZ_JBEWZH010000005.1, on the reverse strand, counting down.
AAAGGCATTGGATATTCGTTTTAAGTGGGGAGGAAAGGAAGTTAATGATTTTGGAATAGCTTGTTTTCAACGACAGCAATGGCCTTTAGTAAATCAAGTATTTGATTATTTGATTAAAACATACCCTCGTTCCCCACAATTGTTGAATTGGAAGCAATTAGCATTAGCTTCTCGAGAACAAAGTATCCAGAATAAGATGGTGATTGAAAAAACAGAGTTTTCAAATTTAATTCAATCCTATCGAGAATTAAGAAAGGACAGAGGAAATAATCCTGGTACTGCTGAGACCTATTTATCTGAAGCCAGAATATTTTTGTATCAATTAAATCAATTGGATTCCGCAGAAAGAGTATATCAGAAAGGAATTGAGTTAACAGAGTTTAATGTCAATTTACAGGCGCAGATGAAATTGGAGTTAGGAGATGTGTATTTATATGCTGGTAGGAAATACGATGCATTACTTCAATATGCCCAAGTGGAGAAATTGGTTAAAGATTCACCGATAGCTTATGAAGCTAAATTGAAGACGGGTAAATTATACTATTATACAGGGGATTTCGAATTAGCGAAAGCCAATTTTGATGTATTAAAACAAAGTACACAAAAAGAAATTGCCAATGATGCTTTGCATTTAAGTTGGGTTATTGAAGATAATACAGGTATAGACACCTTAGAAACTGCTTTAAAATCTTTTGCTACGATTCAATGGCTATTTGAACAAAAGAAAGAGCAAGAAGCCGATAAGGCCTTGAATGAATTATTCAAAAATCAGAAAGGCCAGAGTTTGGAAGATGATATATTGTATCAAATGGCTCAAAGGTCATTAGAAAAAAAGCAAGTAGAACAGGCCATAATTTTATTTAAAGATATTTATGATCGATTTGATCAAGATATATACGGTGATGATGCGCTATTTCACTATTTACAATTAACGGATTATAGAAATAAGGATTTAAGCCTACAATTTGTATCCAAGTATCCAAGTAGTATTTATTTACAAGATATTCGAAAGCACCTAGCTATCCCTTAATTGTATAAACTCAATCCTAAAAAATAATCCAATTCTCACATTTTGTTTTTAGATTTGGCTAACTTAGATTTGTTTAAACTAGAACCATTTTTATGAAACATGCTTCATTAACACGAGTATTTGATTTACTAGACGTTTATAAAAATTTCCATAAGTCTGATTTATTTAACAAAAAAGAAGATGGATACTGGAAAAATTATTCAAATACAGATACTTTAGAAACAATAGAACAACTCGCATTAGGTTTACTAAGTTTGGGAGTTAAGCCAGGTGATAAAATTGCTATCATTTCTACCAACAGACCAGAATGGAATTTCGTTGATTTTGCGGTTCAAGTACTTGGTGCGGTGACAGTCCCCCTATATCCCACCATTACTGTTGAAGATTATGCTTTCATTTTTGAGGATTCAGGAGTGGAATTCATTTTTGCAGAAAATGAAGAACTATACTTTAAAGCCAAAGAAGCAGCTAAAGCAAATACCAAGATTAAATCCATTTATACTTTTGAGCCCATAGCTGGAGCCAACTTATGGACAGAAGTAAAGGAATTGGGTCAAGGAAAAGATGCTAGTGTCTTAGAGCCCATTAAGGCATCTATTCAAGCCCATGATTTACTTACTTTAATTTATACGTCCGGAACAACAGGCAGACCTAAAGGTGTCATGTTGACACATCATAATATCATAAGTAATGTGAAGGCTTTGGACCGTGGAGATTTTTTTCAAATCAATTCACGAGATAAAGTTTTGAGTTTTCTGCCTATGTGCCATATTTATGAGCGCACAAATATTTATTTGTATGTTTTTTATGGAGTATCCATTTATTATGCAGAAAATTTAGATACGGTGGCTGAAAATATCAAAGAAGTAAAACCTGCGATGTTTGCTACCGTTCCTCGTCTTTTGGAAAAAGTATATGATAAAGTCTTGGCTAAAGGAAATGAGTTAACAGGGATTAAGAGGAAGTTATTTTTTGCTGCCATTGACTTTGGCTTAAAATACGATCCTATGGAAAAATTAGGATTTTTGGACGGTATTAAATTGTCCATATTTAGGAAATTGATATTCAGTAAATGGCAGGAAGCACTGGGAGGAAACATTCGTGCCATTACTTCGGGGTCTGCAGCACTTCAGCCTCGCTTAAGCCGAATTTTTTGGGCAGCGGGTATTCCTATTGCCGAAGGATATGGTTTAACAGAGACTTCTCCTGTGATTTCTGTTTCCAAAATTTCACCTCCTGATTTTAAAGTAGGCTGTGTAGGAACCTTATTGGATTGTGTCCAATTGAAAATTGCGGAAGATGGTGAAATATGTGTTAAAGGAGATTCCGTTATGCCAGGTTATTACAATAATCCAACAGCTACAGCTGAGGCAATTGACCCTGAGGGGTGGTTTCATACAGGAGATATTGGAGAATTGGTGGATGGGAAATATTTGAAAATCACAGATCGAAAAAAAGAGATTTTTAAAACCTCTGGCGGCAAATACGTAGCTCCTCAATTGGTTGAAAATAAACTAAAGGAATCGACGTTTATCGAACAATGCATGGTGGTGGGAGAAGGGCAAAAATTTCCTTCGGCACTCATCATACCTGAATTTAATGCACTTCAAGTTTGGTGTAAACAACAGGATCTTGCACTTAGTACGCCCGAAGAGATGATTGCACATCCTAAAGTAATCGAAAAAATGAATGAGGAGGTTTTAATGACCATGGCTTCCGTGGCTCGATACGAACAAGTCAAGAAATTTGTCTTATTACCTAGATTATTCACAATTTCTGATGGGGAATTAACACCTACCTTGAAATTAAAACGCAAGGTAATTGTATCGAGATATGAAAAACTGATTCTAGGACTTTATGATTAGAATCGATATTTCCCAGATTCCTATGAATAAATAAGCCATAGCACACGGAAATTTTAGTAATTTTATGTGTTAAAGGTTTTTAGAAAGGAACTTGGGGTCCTTTCTTTTTTAATTATTGAATCAAACTTATATGTCGCAAGCACAAAAAGTGGCTTTAATAACGGGCATCACAGGACAGGATGGCGCGTATTTGGCAGAGCTTTTATTAGGAAAGGGTTATCGTGTTCATGGAATAAAGCGAAGAAGCTCCATGATTAATACACAAAGGATCGATCACCTTTACCAAGATCCTCATGTGAACTCCTCTAATTTTCATTTACATTATGGAGATTTGAGCGATTCCACCAATATCATTCGAATCATTCAAGAAGTACAACCCGATGAGATTTATAATTTAGGAGCAATGTCACACGTAAAGGTGTCATTTGATGAACCTGAATACACAGCTCAAGTAGATGGATTAGGCACTTTGCGCATATTGGAAGCGGTTCGATTATTAGGATTGACGCAGAAAACAAAGATTTATCAGGCATCCACATCGGAACTTTATGGTTTGGTCCAAGAAGTTCCACAATCTGAAAAAACGCCATTTTATCCTCGTTCTCCCTATGCCGTAGCTAAAATTTATGGATATTGGATTACGGTGAATTATCGGGAAGCGTATCAAATGTTTGCCGTAAATGGTATTTTATTTAACCATGAATCTCCTTTACGAGGAGAAACTTTTGTTACACGTAAGATAACTCGAGGGGTATCTCAAATAGCCCTAGGTCAACAAGACAAAATCTATTTAGGAAATTTAGATGCTAAACGAGATTGGGGTCATGCGAAAGATTATGTAGAAGCCATGTGGTTGATTTTGCAACAAGAGCAACCAGAAGACTTTGTGATAGCAACAGGAATAACGACTTCCGTTCGCGATTTTGTGATCATGGCATTTAACGAAGTGGGAATAGAATTGGAGTTTAAGGGGACTGGAATTGAAGAAGTGGCTTTAGTAAAAGCTTGCCATCATCCATTATATCAAGTTGAACTAGGAAAAGAGGTGCTTGCTATTGACCCACGGTATTTTAGGCCTACCGAAGTAGAGTTATTAATAGGAGATCCTACGAAAGCCCAAACAAAATTAGGTTGGAAATTAAAATATGATTTGCCAGCATTGGTTAAAGATATGATGAGTTCTGATATTCAATTGTTTTCTAAATAATCGATGAATCAAAGCATTGCCATTATTGGATTAGGATACGTAGGCTTCCCTCTTGCAGTTGAGTTTGGGAAATTATATCCAACGCTTGGTTTTGATATAGATTTAGAGCGAATAAACGAATTACAAAGAGGAATAGATAGAACTCATGAGGTGTCAGAAGGACAATTACAATCTTCTACCCAATTGACCTTTTCGTCTCTTGAAAGTGATTTATCCAATTACCAAATATTTATTGTTACGGTCCCAACACCTATCGACCATTTTAAAAAACCAGACTTGAGTCCTTTAATTAAGGCTTCTGAAATGATAGGTCGCCATCTTAAAAAAGGGGACATTGTCATATATGAATCAACAGTTTATCCCGGCTGTACAGAAGAGGATTGTGTTCCCGTTTTGGAAAAATATTCTGGTTTAACATTCAATAAAGACTTTTATTGTGGATATTCTCCAGAGCGCATAAATCCGGGAGATAAGATTAATACACTGACAAAAATTAAGAAGGTAACATCTGGCTCTACACCAGAAATAGCTAATCAAGTAGATGCATTATACCGTTCTATTATTATAGCTGGTACGCATAAAGCGTCATCCATTAAAGTAGCCGAGGCAAGTAAAGCGATAGAAAATGCACAGAGAGATGTCAATATTTCTTTTGTCAATGAGCTAGCTTTGATATTTGATAAAATGGGAATTGATACAACAGAAGTATTAGAAGCTGCCGGAACAAAATGGAATTTCTTAAATTTTAAACCCGGGTTAGTTGGGGGTCATTGCATAGGAGTGGATCCTTATTATTTGTTACACAAATCGGAGAGTTTGGGATATTATCCACAAGTAATTTTATCAGGAAGAAGGGTAAATGATAACATGGGAATTTTTGTGGCGAATAAATTAGTCAAATTATTAATTCGTAAAGGACACAAGATTGAAGGAGCAAAAACCTTAATGCTAGGAATTACATTTAAGGAAAATTGTCCAGATATTAGAAATTCGAGAGTGGTTGATATATACCGTGAATTGACAGATTTTGGGATGGACGTGGATGTATTTGATCCATGGGCTAATGCTGAAGAGGTAAAGAATGAACACGGAATTAACCTTGTTTCAACTTTGTCCGATAATTACCAGGCAATAGTATTAACGGTAGCCCATGATGAGTTTTTAAGTTTAGATTATAGTAAACTCAAGGCGCCTTCGGGAATATTATTTGATATTAAAGCGGTATTAGATCGTGCTTTAGTGGATGCTCGTTTATAATTAGTTAACATGACTATGGCCTGGTATGCTTTATATACAAAATCACGTGTTGAGAAGAAAGTCGCTTTGCGACTGAAAGAACAGGGGATTACGTGTTATTGTCCATTGACTAAAAAACAGAAGCAGTGGTCTGATCGAAAAAAATGGGTAGAAGAACCTTTATTTAAGTCGTATATATTTGTCGATATAGATCTAGCCTTGCAAAGTAGTCAGGTCCGTCAAGTAAATGGGGTAGTCAATTTTGTGTATTGGTTACACAAACCTGCTGTCATTCAAGATTCCGAAATTGTATCTATTCAACATTTTTTATCAGAGCATTCCGAAGTGGAAGCATTGGGAAATTTGGTCAATATTGGAGATTTTGTAACCTTGGATTCAGGCGCATTGGCAGGTCAAAAAGCAGAGGTTGTTGGGTTTAAAAATAAGCACGAAGTCCGACTTAGAATAGAAAGTCTTGGATTTGAACTTGTCGCTTACATAAATCAAAGTCAGTAATTTCAAATTTTCAACTATCTTTGAATTGATGAGTCAAATGAGCCATATGAATCAATTAAAACGGATGATTGTAAAGAAAGGTTTTGTAATCATTTGTTTTTTCATGTGTTCAAATTCTCTTTGGGCTCAACGAGAAATCAAGTCTGATTTTTCTATTGGCATGGGAGGGACAGTAGGAGGCGTGTATAATCCTCTTTGGTTACGTGCTAACCAGTATGGTCTTGTCCCTGCTTCTGGATCTTATGGTTTTGCTGGTATTTCTCATCATGTGGATTATCGTCCTAAGAAACAGGCTGATTGGGCCTATGGTTTCTCTTCTCAAGTGAATTTAGGTGAAAATAAAGCAGATGTATTTTTCCCTGAAATGTATGTGAAAGGAAAATTAGGGATTTTTGAATTGCTTGCTGGCCGACAGAAACAAATACAAGGATTAGTAGATTCAACACTTAGTTCGGGATCTTATATTTGGTCGGGGAATGCTTTGCCCATACCCAAAGTAGAATTACAAGTGAAAGAATATTGGTCACCGGGGTTTCTTAAAGGAGTATTGGCATTCAAAGGAAACTATTCACATGGCTGGTTTGAAAATTCAAGAGAAGATGTAAGGGATTTTTATTTACATCAAAAATCTTTTTATGGTCGATTTGGAAAGCCAACTTGGCCAGTAAAATTTTATGCCGGTTTTAACCATCAAGTACAGTGGGGAGGGAAATTAAAATATGCAGATCCATATAATGTATCTGGGAAAAATGGTATCGTTCCTTCTGATTTTAGAACATATGTCTCGGTTGTAACGGGTCGATCGAATGCCGTTAAAGGAGATACAGCAACCTATGGTTATAATGATGGCTTTAACCGTTCTGGAAACCATTTGGGTACGGTGGATATTGGGATGGAAGTGGAGTTAAATCAAGCAAAAATCTTCTTTTATCGACAAAGTATTTATGAAGATGGATCTTTGTATTACGGAAACAATATTACAGATGGTCTTCATGGAATTGCTATAACCCGAAAAGCAGATCAAGGGCTCATTAAATTGGTTTTTGAATATTTAAATACCACTTCACAAGGAGGTAAAGAATTTAATGATGCTAGCAACTTAAGGGGATTTGATAATTACTTGAATAATGGAGTTTATCAAAATGGTTGGACCTATTTTGGTAAAGGAATAGGTTCGCCCTTATTGACACTAGATTCTGAGTCAGACTTGAATCCTACCAATCAGATTTATTTTGATAATAATCGTGTAGAAGCTTTTTATGCTGCTGGGGAATTTGCTTTTGGGGAAAATAAAATTCAAATAAGAGCCAGTTTATCCAATGCTATTGGCTGGTTTGGAAATGAATACATTCCCGTAAAAAAGCAGTACTCTGGAGGTATTTTATGGTATGCACCCATTCATATAACTGGATTTCCTGAAGCGATATTAAAAGCCAATCTAGGGATAGAAAAAGGAAACTTAACTCAGCCAACTTTGGGAGGAAATATTGCTATTAGTTTTCCCTTGGATTAATCTATCCAAAGAATAAATAACTTACAAATATCGCAGTAATAATTCCAGCTAAATCAGCTGTTAATCCTGCCCAAAGTGTGTATCGGATATTTTTAACTTGAACGGAGCCAAAATACAAGGCAATCACATACAGAATTGTTTCGGCCGAACCTTGGAATACACAAGCTAGTCTTCCTACAAAAGAATCAGCACCAAAAGTCTTCATGGTATCAATCATCATGGCTCTTGAACCACTACCACTTACAGGATGTAATAAGGCTGTAGGCATAGCATCTATAAATCGAGTATCTAAGCCAGATTGATTTACCATCCATTTCATTCCTTCTACGATGAAATCTAAGGTACCAGAATTACGCAAACAGCTGATAGCTACCAGCATACCCACTAAATAAGGTATAATTTTTACGGACGTTTCAAATCCTCCTTTGGCACCTTCTACAAAAGTGGAAAAAATGTCGATTTTCTTCCAAAAAGCCGCTACGATAAAACTGAGGATTAGTGTGAACAATAAGCCATTACTAAAAATTTTAGATTGAATTTCAATTTGCTCTTTGCTTAATGAACTGAAATAGGCTAAAATTCCGCCAAAGAATAGTGTAAGCCCAACAATCCAAGCGAATAGCACGGGCTCCAATAAATTTATTTTTTGTTTAAAAGCAACAAACATTAATCCCACTAATGTAGCGGCATAAGTGGCCATTAAACAGGGAATAAAGACATCTGAAGCGTCTTGTGCCCCATAGATGGCTCTTTGTGCCATAATGCTCAATGGGATTAATACAGGACCTGCGCTATGTAGGGTAAGAAACATGATTTGTGCATTAGACGCGGTTTCTTTCGTTGGATTGATATCTTGTAAACCCTGCATTGCTTTCAATCCGAATGGCGTAGCAGCATTGTCTAAACCCAATAAATTGGCCGAAAAGTTCATGATCATTTGTCCATGAACGGGATGGTCGGCAGGTATTTCCGGAAATAAGCGAGTAAAAAAGGGCCTGATTCGTTTGGCTAGAAACTGTATGGCCCCAGCTTTCTCTCCTATTTGTAAAATTCCCATGAAGAATGTCATGACTCCAGCCAGCGGTAGAGCGATTTTCATAACAGCCATTTCTGCGGAATCAAACATTCCGTCTACGAGTATTTTAAATATTTCGGCATTTCCAAAAAACAAAAATTGAATTATTGCCACCACAAAGGCTATTCCAAAAAACAGAAACCAAATCCAATTTAATGCCATAAAGTAAGGTTTGCAGAAAGCGAGCTCTGCCTATTTAAAATTTGGCTAAATTTAGGGAATTTCTTGATTTTTATGACCTATTCTTTTTCCTTCCTATTGGTATTTATCCTTAGTTTGACGCTACATCCGCTGATAGCGCAGCAAAAGCCATGTTTGTTCGAGGAAAATATGCGTCGTCAAGGATTGGTGGAAGTACAATCTGAGATAAAACAAGTATTGGTCCAATTGAAATATGCGACCATAGACAATTTCATGCATCAAAATGTGTATGGCTGCTTAACAAAAGCATTTTTGCAAAAAGAAACAGTCAAAAAACTAGCTCAAGCGCAATCATTCTTGGAAAAAGAAAAGCCGGGCTTCCATTTGTTGATTTATGATGCCGCTAGGCCTTTATCTAAACAATGGGACCTTTGGAATGCGCTACCTCAATATCCACCCAACATTCGCAGAAACTATGTGGCATCGCCACAAGAACATTCGATACACAATTATGGAAGTGCGGTGGATTTGACGATAGCCGATGAGCAAGGGAATGCATTGGATATGGGAACACCTTTTGATTACTTTGGGAAAGAGGCCTACCCGAAAGCAGAAAAGGAGTTGTTGGCGAAGGGAATTCTAAGTAAGGGAGTATACCAGAACAGATTATTACTTCGGAAAGTGATGCAAAAAGCGGGTTTTATTCCGATCGAATATGAATGGTGGCATTTCAATGCTTTTTCTCGGGCAGAAGCCAAGAAAAAATTTCAAGTAGTTCAATAAGTGGGATTTATCCTTTTGGCTTGCCGTTTATCCAAAATGTCCCCATCTCCCCATCTAAAAATAGTAACATTGTGTCAAATACTTTTCATTAGCTATGTATCGGAAATCATTCCCAACAACTGTATACCTTTTTGCTTTGCTTTTTACCATTGGATTTTCATCCCTGGGACAAACCGCAATTCAAGGAAATGGTACCTTAGTGAAGCTTAAGTTAAATCAAGCTGTCGAGATTGCATTACAACATAATTTGAATGTTAAATCATATCAAATTAGCATGCAAAATGCAGAGCTTCTGTTTCAACAAGCGAAATACAACCAATTGCCTTCTTTATCTGGAAACATCAACCAGTCGGCAAGTTTTGGACGTAGTATTAACCCATATACCAATGGATATGATTCAAGGAATATCAATTATAATAACTTAGGTCTAAATGCCAATGTATTATTATTCAACGGAGGACAGCTTAAAAATAATATTTTACAAACAGAATTTACCTTAAAGGCAACCCAAGAAGATTTGCAGTCCATTCGGGAGAATATTTCTTTGCAAGTGGTGCTTTCTTATTTGTCTATTTTAAATGCAGAAGATCAATTAGCGATCTCTAAAACGCAAACGGATATCACGAAATTACAAATTGAAAGAACGCAGAAATTAGTCAATGCGGGTTCCGTAGCAATTTCCACCTTGCTAGATTTAAAAGCTCAATTAGCCAATGAGGAATCCAATGTAGTAAGTTTTCAAAGTGCATTAGATATTAACAAGTTGACATTGTTGCAACTATTGAATGATTCAGCTATTAGTCAATTTGAATTGGAGCGTATTCAAGTTCCTGTTCCTAACTCGTCTGCTTATGAGCTTAGCATTGCTGATATATATGCCAAAGCGGTGGATGCCCAGCCTTTGGTTCGTGCAGCAGATTTTCGGGTTCAGGGAGCTGCGAAAAGCGTAGATGTAGCCAAAGCCTTTCGTTTGCCAACCTTAAGTTTAAGCGGTAGCTGGTCAGCAAATCAATCCAATGCCTTAAAATCGGTACAGGTTTTGGGTACTCAAGAAGTTACTTTAGGTAATGTAAATGTTGGCGGGACAAACTATCCTCTTACTACTACCCAACCAAGATATGGAGAAGGTTCTACCGTTGGATATTTTGATCAATTAAATAATACTCAAAATAAAGTCATTTCCTTGAATTTGAGTATCCCAATATTTACAAGATACCAGAATAGAACTCGAGTATCTCAAGCGAACTTACAAAAGGTCAATTCCGAGATAGAGGCGAATAAAGCCCGTTTGACATTACGTCAAAATATCGAGCAAGCTTATGTTAATATGCTGAATTCAGCAAAGAAATACGAAGCTGGGGTTACTCAAGTATCGGCATTAGAAGAGTCTTTTAGAGCTTCTGAAAGTAAGTTTAGTGCAGGTACAATTGATTTCGTGAGTTATAATTTACAAAAAACAAACTTGGATAAAGCCAAGCTTACTCTAGTACAATCGAAATACGATTTTGTATTTAGAACAAAGATTTTGGACTATTATCAAGGTAAAAATTTAACATTTTAATTTTCAATAATTTTAAAGAGATGGCAAAGAACAATAGCAAGCGGACTTGGTTGTTTATCGGAGGAGGAGTAGCGGTGATATTTATAGGTTTATTTATTGCTAAGCAGCAAGGATGGATTGGTAAAGTGGATCCGACGGTGGTAGAATTTGGTAAAGCAAAAAGAGAATCCATTGTAGAAAAAGTATCAGCATCAGGTAAAATACAACCTGAGGTAGAAGTTAAAGTTTCGCCCGATGTTTCAGGAGAGATTGTTGCTTTGAATATAGCCGAAGGGGATTCTGTGGTAGCAGGACAAGTATTATTGAAAATTCGTCCAGATAACTATGTATCCTTATTGGCTCGTGCGGAGGCACAGTTGAATGCCATGAAAGCTAGCATGGAACAAAGTAAGGCAGTTTTGGCGCAGAGTGAAGCCCGCTTGAGCAAATCGAAGATTGATTATGACCGTAATTTAAAATTGCACAACGACAAGGTTATTTCAGATGCCGATTTTGACCAGTTCCAGTCGGCCTACATGGTAGCTAAACAAGATCTTGAGTCGGCTAAAGCCAATGTGAAGGCATCGAGCTTTAATGTGAAGAGTTCAGAGGCGGCTTTGAAAGAAGCTACAACGAACTTAACGAAGACGACTATTTATGCCCCGCAGAGTGGTATTATTTCTAAGTTGAATGTTGAATTGGGAGAGCGTGTCGTTGGAACATCTCAAATGGCAGGTACAGAAATGTTACGAATTGCTAATTTGAATAACATGGAAGTGCGCGTAAATGTGAATGAAAATGACATTACTCGGGTTAGCTTAGGAGATACGGTAATTATTGATGTGGATGCTTTTACGTCATCGGAGCGCAAGTTTAAAGGGGTTGTTTATGAAATAGCTAGTTCTGCGAATCAGTCGGGTACAGCTACATCAGTGACTACAGATGCGGTAACGGAATTTGAGGTAAAAATTCGCGTATTGAGAGAGTCATATCGTGATTTGATTAAAGGTAAATTATCATATCCATTAAAGCCCGGTATGACGGCCTCGGTAGAGATTTTAACGAATCGTAAGGATAATATTTTGACGGTTCCATTATCGGCAGTAACCACACGTGAATTAGGAGGAAATGTAGCTCAAAAAGACGGCAAAGAGGCCCCAGAAGGTGCTGCAGAGCCAGCGAAGGAGGAATCTGCTCAACAGACCAAAAAGCGTAAGGAGAAGATTAAAGAGGTCGTGTTTATTAGTGAAAAAGGAAAAGCGAAAATGGTTGAAGTGAAGACAGGTATTTCTGATTTTGATAATATTGAGATTATTTCTGGATTAAAAGAAGGACAGGAGATTATTTCGGGTCCATATGCTACGGTAGCTAAGAATTTGAAAGAGGGAGAATTGGTGAAAAAGAAGGATGCCAAAGCAGAGGAAAAGAAATAATGTAAGATTTTAAGAAAAAAATAGGTGGCCTTATTGCATATATGCATAATGACACCTATTTTTGCAGTCCCAAAAGGATACAAATTCCTTCTTAGCTCAGTTGGTTAGAGCACATGACTGTTAATCATGGGGTCCCTGGTTCGAGCCCAGGAGAGGGAGCAAACAAGAAAGTCATCAGAAATGGTGACTTTTTTCGTTTAAACTCTATCTCTATTTCCTTTATTCATCGATTTTCTTGGTTCAAGCCCAGTAGAGGGCTTAGTGTTTTTTGACTATTTTAGTTGAGAGTTATACCTGTGGTTTTCAAATTGTGCCAAGAATGTGCCAAGAGTTGGTTTTAGTCAATCCGGTTTCAACTTTTTAAAGAGAGAAATCATCTTGTAAATTGGAGGAAGTAAATGTCGCTTTCCAATGATAAAAATTAATGATTTATCCCGCAAATCTCCTAATAGATGAATTTTGGATTAGTTAATCAGCCATAGCCCTTGGGTGCTTTCTGACCAAGACTATTCATAGCAATACGGGTTAAATTAGTTGATTTCGCTCATTTCTTCCCCCAAAATCATTTACTTATTTTTAAACGGAAACTCAACGCTCAAATACTCCCAGCTCAATTTTATTTTGCCTTCGTTAGCATTGGTCGGCATTACTTCATACGTAAGGGCTTCAACTAATTTATCGCTTTTGAAGGGTTTTACCTTAATTCGGATGATGTCATTTTCTTCTTTATAATCGTCCGATAAGTGCATATCCCACGTTTTACTCAAAATCAAAGTCCACGTTTCTCTATCAGGAATAGTAAAAAATCCATATTTACCTTTTGTAATAACTTTACCTTCAACCATTATATCATGACCAAAATCTATCCAAGTAGCTTTGTGAGCTCCCGATGACCATACTTGATTGAAGGCAACTAAACCATTCCAAATATTCCGCCCTCTCACACTCGGTGAACCGTATTCTATATGTACATGATTTGTGCCTACCATTGCCATTGCCGTCATTTTTGGACTTTTGGGCTTGACTGCTGTTTGACTGGTATCGACTTTGGGTTGATGGTTTTGGTGTTGGGCAAAAACGCCAATAGGTAATGTCAACAAGAGGTTTAAAACAATGTTTTTTTTCATGATTTTGTTTTTTATTGAAGTTAAATTATCATTTTGAATTCTCTCAATAGACAATTAAAAAGTTTTTAGTAAGAAAAAGTTATTCCAGCACCCAATCCCATATCACTATCATAATGTGATGTAATGCCCATGTTTTTGTTTACGATGTAACGAAAACCTGCCATGTATTCCTTATCGGTGTTAAGCATAAAACTCACTCTAAGTCGTTTGGTAATAGGCATATCTTCTCTCATAAGTTGAAAACGAATATTTCCATCCTGATAGATTTCAGCTTGTCCAACAATGAGTAATGGCAACGTGTAATTTACGCCGACTGTAACAAGACTTCTTAGGTCCTTACTATTTGATTGCCCAAATAGATTTGTTTCCTGTTCATCTATTCCAAACTTTCTATAACGCCAATCAAAGCCAATAAATGGCATTAACCACTGCATTTTCCCAACATATCTACCAATATGTGTTTCTACCTCATATCCGTGAAAATCATGATGGCCCAATCGCCATTCTGAACCAATGCTCCACCTCGTATTTTGTAACATGGCCATTCCATCATTACCGTTGGTTGCAAAATCATTCTCAGCCATAAAATGAAACTTGCGGTCGTCTGCAAACAGTTTCCGTTGCGCTAGTTTTGGATTAGGAATCAATGGATTGGGCATCTGATTTTCATAACTTAATACCCTACCCATTCCGCTCATCATATGGTACAAAATATGACAATGGAAAAACCAATCACCTTCAACATTGGCGTTAAATTCTAATGTATCCGTCTCCATCGGCATAACATCCACAATGTTTTTTAAAGGAGCATTTTGTCCTTGACCGTTAAGTAACCTAAAATCATGCCCATGTAGGTGCATCGGATGGCGCATCATGGAACCATTGTAGAGAATAATTCTAACATTTTCTCCTTTTTTGATAAGGATTTTATCGGCTTCTGAAACGACCCTATTGTCTAAACTCCAAACATATCGATTCATATTACCGGAGAGTTTAAAGTACAATTCTTTTACTGGAGCATCCTTGGGCAATGCTGTTATGCTAGGGGACTTCAGCATGGCATAATTCAGGGTAACAATGTCTCCCAGTGCATTGGCATTATAACGATTGGGGTCATTGTCATCTTGTTTTGGCTTAGCATCGCCAGTTATTTCAGGATACATCACCACATTCATATCCATTTGATTTAAACTCATGGCCATACCCATATCATCCAATTCGCCATTCATCTTCATCATGTCATTCATCATCTTCATCCCTTCAAAATACTTTAATCGGGGTAAAGGTGATTTCAACTGTTTAATTCCATTTCCAATATAAATGGATGCTGAATTAGTCCGGTCTTCAGTCGTTGCTAAGAATTCATAGGCAGTCTTATCTGCTGGAATAGTAACAATAATATCATAGGTTTCTGAAACCGCAATAATTAATCTATCAACTTCAACCGGTTCCACATCGTTCCCATCATTTGCTACTACTGTAATTTTACCCCCGGCATAAGTCAGCCAAAAATAGGATGATGCACCCCCATTTGAAATTCTTAGTCTGACCTTGTCTCCACCTTTCAACTCATTTCCTGAGATACTTTTAAGCTCAGAACTTGGTTTACCATTCATGAATATTTTTTCATAATAGACATCGCTAACATCCATCGCTAACATCCGCTTCCATTCACTTAGCAACTTAGTTTTAAAATGACCTGCTGATATTGCTTCCCCATAACTTTGAACGGAGTTTTTTCTCAATGCGGGATAATCATTGGCATTATGAAGCATCCTGTGAATATTCTCGGGTTTGAGATTGGTCCACTCACTCAGTACAATAGGAAGCGTTGGTAAGTCATCGATTCCTTTCCTAAAAGAGTCGTCGTTCGGTCTTTTTAACATGACAAAATTCCCATACATTCCTATTTGTTCCTGCAACCCTGAGTGTGAGTGATACCAGTGGGTACCATTTTGAATGATTGGGAAACGATAGATATGGGTTGTATTTGGCCGAATGGGCATTTGTGTAAGGTTGGGAACCCCATCTTCTTTATTGGGTAAAAATAGCCCGTGCCAATGTAAAGAGGTTTCCTCCTTAAGTAGGTTATGAACGTGTATTTCAGCCGTATCACCTTCGGTAAATGTTAAGGTTGGCATTGGTATTTGACCATTAACTGCAATCGCTCTTTTTTCTTTGCCAGCAAAATGCACTAAAGTGTCTTTTACGTAAAGGTCATAGCGAACAACTTTTTGGGCGAAAACAGTTGTTGAAAAAAGCACAAAAACTGTAATTAAAGTATTCGTTTTAAAAAAAACGATTAAAGAGTTTAATTTCATGTTACATTGACTAAGAGCCATATTTTTAATAAAGTGGCTCATTAATTTATTGTTTCAACAGTTTTACCACATCCCAACATTTTAGAACCATAATAGGGGTTTTTAACGATATTCTCCTTACTCAACCAATTTGCACCTTTTCCTTTATTAGCCATTGGACAAAATTGATAATATGTTGGTGTCTCTTGTTTTGAGACTTTCATCACCGAATACATGTTTTTAGATAGAGATGTAAAGTGGTCTCTTTGATGGCTGGCATCTTTGGTCTCCGAAATATGTTCCGCATCAAAAATCAAATCTTTCATCACTTTCATCCATTCTACATGTTCTTCTTTCGTTAAATTTTCCATTTTAACTGCGTTTATAGAATTTAACAGCAAAACAGCTTTGGTGGCTGCCAAGCTACCATCCGTTTTTACCAAAGCATCTTTCACTGCAAAATAAGAATCGAAGACCTCTTTTAGTTGCACTCCTTGTGTTTTTGTTACTAAAATTGGCATGACAACTTTTTCTTCCACATCAAGACTTACAGCTTTTAATTCTTCAACTTTTGCAACAACTTTTCCTGTCCGTTCATATTGGCAACAAATTTCAAGTTTAGCATAAACATTGTCAGGAGCGAGAAATTTGTCGCTATCATAACCTGCCAAACCAATTCGTTTTAGAATTTCATCCTGATTTGTTTTCTTTTCATCATAGGTTAGGAAGGCCATTTTTGTATCCTTATTCCATTCCACCTGAACAATATCCTTTACATTGGCCGCCGATTCGATGGTCTTTTTACAGATAGAACAATTTCCATAAATGTGAACAGTTTCTACCTTGGCATTTTTAATTTCTGCAAAACATGTCGAGATGGATAGCAATAATGTTATTGCCATCAATAATTTTATTGATTTCATTTTTTAATAATTTTACGTAAAAAACAATTGATTTTTAAAGCAATACTTTGCTTCCGATAAGACAGACCAATGGCTGTCAAGGTAATAAATTAACCTATATTGGGGGGTGTCCAAATGTAACCAAAACCTGATGAATGGTAAGTTTGGTTATAAAACGATTTTACTGAATTGCGAGCTGTGAATGTATTGATATTAAATTTTACTAAAAAATCAGGTATTACCAATGTGGAGAAAGGTGATGGGCAACTGCACGTAGAATTATCACAATTCCCTCCACAACTGTTCCCTTCATTTTGTCCGGTCATTTTGTGTTTTCCGCAACAATTATCTTTATTAGATTTCTCAGGTTTTTCTTTCAAACAACATGATTTTTCTTCTTTAGTGTGCTTTGTTCCACATGCATAGGATTTTACGGGTGTCGTAAGACAGCCAAGAATTGTAATTATGAGCAGTATTTGGAATTTTTGCAGCATAAATTTTAAAACGCTTAAAAGTACGAATTTGTTCTAAATTCTAATATTTAATTTTTCCAAAATCCAATATTTCATAATACTTCATTCAAATTAAATAAAGTGCTGTTTTATTTCATAATTAACGATATTGTCTGCTTTTATAATGAATGAAAAGGTGATGAATGTCATATATCGAAATTAATTCAACAATATTTATATGGTTACATTTGATTTTAACGATCTAAATAAACAAATCATGAAAAAGTCATCGTTTATTTTTTCCATTGCATTCGTATTGTTAAGCACGTTTTCAGCTTTAGCCCAACAGCCAAGAGACAGCAAAGGCCACTTGATTTTAAATGCCAAGGGAGATATTTATTTTGACGGTGTAAAAACCGGTACCGTATCAAAAGATAAAATTATTAGTGATTCGAAGGGAAAAAAATTAGGGTTTCTTGGAGCTAATGGAGTTTTAAAGGACGAAAATGGGAAAATGATGGGAAAAATGGGGAAAGACGGGAAAACCTATTTTGATGAAAAAGGGAATATCATTTTTACCATTGAGGATTTCGATAAAGAAACTTGTAATATTAAAGATGCCAAAGGGGCGGTTATCGGAAATGTTCACAAATCATTAAAAGGAGTTGCCTGTGCTTTACACTGTTTCCAAAACCAAATGGATATGAAAACACATTCCAAGCATTAATGAAAATAGAATAAGTTAAAGACTATTTGAGGAGTATTTTTGACAATTTCGGCTGCAACATTCCACCTATTAAGGGAGCAAACAAGAAAGTCATCAGAAATGGTGACTTTTTTTGTGTTAAGTAAATTTTAATTCCTAATTTTCCTCAGATGCAAGTCGAGAAAATTCATACGAAACAAGAGTTATTGGATGCGCTATTTCAACATGGAGCTGAGATAAAATCGTATGGAGTTAACCGTTTGGGAATATTTGGGTCTTTCATCAAGGAAAGCTACACTGAAGAAAGTGATATTGATTTCTTAGTTGACTTTGAGCCATCAAAAAAGAGTTTCGATAATTTTATGGATCTTTCCTTCTTTTTGGAGGAATTATTAGGGCGGAAAGTGGAATTAGTTACCACCCAATCTTTGAGTAAATTTATAGGTCCCCACATATTAGAGGAGGTTCAACATGTCCGCCTCTAATTTAGAATTGATTCGACATATCTTGGTCGAAACTACATTTATCCTACAGCATACAGAACAGAAATCTAAGGAAGAAGTTATCAATGATGATGTACTTTGTCGCGCAGTTGTCCGTAGCCTTGAAATTATTGGCGAGGAGACAAAAAAATTGGATGATGAATTTAAGTTAACGAACAATCATATTGAGTGGAAAAAGATTGCAGGAACAAGGGATAAATTAATCCATAATTACTTCGGTATCGATTACGATATTATTTGGGACATTATTCAAACCAAAATTCGGGATTTAGATTATTTTTTGAAGGAATTAAAATAGAAAACGGCTGTAACATTCCTCCTAGTAAGGGAGCTAGATTAAAAAGGAGGTCATTTCGACCTCTTTTTTTGTTTAAAAACCATCTTAACTTTCTGTAAAGAGACATTTTTTGTAGTTGCATCTTTTTCAATTTCAACATCTTGTTTTTCGTAAATTTATAACCCTAAACCATAATTTTGAGTGGAAAAATACCTTTTTGTGAGTGGAAATGTGGTTTAACGACTTATAATGAAGTATTTAATTTTTGATAGAGTGGTTCGAGGTCACTAGTGGGTTTTGTATCTTTTTCTTTTTTCTTTAATTAACTTTAGTTCAAATCTCTCTTTTTTGTGATAAAGACCATTGCGCCTACTTCTCCAATTCTATCAAAGTATATTGAATGCTTCTATATTTATGAAGGCAAGTTCAATTCCGTTTTTAGTTATGTAGCATTCCCTCATTTCAATACAGGGCTTTCATTTTTCAAGGGAGCATCTGTTCATAGACAAAATTGGTCTCTTCAAATTTCGGAAAACACCGATGTGGGAGTACATATTGAAATACTTGGTAAATACGTAAAACCCGTATTTTTAGAATACAAAGGGCAATTAAAGGAAATTTCTATTGTATTCAAACCTGTAGGATTGAATCGATTTTTCAAAGATAATTACCTTTCATTGGCACCTAAATTTTCTCAAGAATTAAAGAATGATGTCTGGGGTAAATTTGGAGAAAATTTATTTTCAAGTGACGATGATATTAGTAAAATTGAATCATTTTTGCTTTCTCAATTTTGTGACAATCAAGAAGTATCCAGTATCGAAAATTCGTTAAAATTATTAGAAAATAGTAATGAGCAAATTTCCATTTCTGATATTGCAAATAAGGCAGGACTTAATCTCAAAACCTTTCAAAGACAATTCCAAAAACATATGGGTTGTAGTCCTGTGGAATATCGTAGAATTTATAGATTCAGAAGCACATTAACCAACAAACTTAATAGTACCCAAATAAAAAACTTAACTGAAATAACCTATGAAGAAGGTTATTATGATCAGTCTTATTTAATTAAGGAGTTTCGGAAAATTACAAACCATAACCCGAAAGACTTTTTTAAGTCAACAAGTAAAGTGGATGGCGATAAGATTATATGGGAAATTAAGTAGTGTCTTAAAAGTACAATTTTGAGTTTTGGCTATGATTTAATTTTGAAATAAATTAAACGGCATCTCAATGAAAACATCATTTAACAAATTTCTTTACATAGGATTTTTACTCCTAGGTCTTTTTCAGGCATTTTTTTCTAGAGATTATTTGCAAGCAGCTTCCTCACTTGGTATTGGATTAGCTTTTGACCCTTTTGACATAGAACAAAAGTGGAATGACAGACCGACTTGGCAAAAGGCAGTTTTGATTATTCACCTGGCCTTGGTCGCAGCAATGTTTGGATTTGGTATTGGCTTGAATGACAAGTAAACTTCCAGCAATTTGACACGAGGTTCAACCCTTTAATTTCCTGATAATCGCAAGCTTAAACAATGAAAACGGCTGCAACATTCTACCTAGTAAGGGACAAATAGGAAAGTCATAAGAAATGGTGAACTTTTTGTTGAATTTCGGTTTGATTGAAGGTTTAAAAATTCATAGTATATTTGATTATGCCAAAATTAGATAGGACATATAGCACTTCTGGCAACCTTTTTGAACAGAAGGATGAGGTTATGCATTATTTAGGAATGAGTAAGGAAGAAATTGCTAAGGTTTTTGCCTATTTAAATAGTGTTTCTTTTAATTATGCTTTAGGGAATCCTCCTAAAATGAACAAAGCGGCTTTTTCAATGCGCAAAAATTAGCCATGGGGAATATTTTTAATCCAGATTTTCAAGATTTTTTATTGGCTTTGAATAAAAATGAAGTCAAGTATGTCCTAGTTGGAGGATATTCTGTTATCTATCATGGATTCCCTAGAACAACAGGAGATCTAGATATATTTGTAGAAGTTTCAAAAAGTAATTACCATAAATTGGCTCAAGCATTTGAACAATTTCAAATGCCTCTTTTTGACATGACCGAAGATTCCTTTCTACATCAATCCCAAATTAATGTGTATACATTTGGACGACCTCCTGTGTGTATTGAGATGTTGAAAGAAATCTCTGGGTTTACTTTTCAAGAAATTTATAATAATGCGTTGAATACCGTGTTTGAAGAAATTCCAATGAAAGTAATTCATATAAATGACCTAAAAAGGAATAAGAAAATGAGTGGAAGAGCTAAAGATTTAAATGATTTGGAAAATCTTTCTAAATTATAAGGACTGTTTTTTTGAAGGATTTGGTGGCAACTTCCATCTGGAGAGGGAGCAAACAAGAAAGTCATCAGAAATGGTGAATTTTTTGTTTATAATTTATACTAATTTCTTCCATTTGTCAACTTTGTTGGTTAAGCTAATGGGCCTTTTCTTTGTTAGTAAATATGGGACATGATGAAAACCCCTAATGGGATACTTTGGGTAGAGTATGCTTGGATCAAAATCAAAATGAATCGAACAATTCGTTGATTCGCCATTTTTTGTCGCAAATTTTTTCAGAAATTAGTTTTCATGAACATTACAAATAAAAGGTGTAAGAATTGTCAACAAGAACTAAATGGAAAATTTTGTTCTAATTGTGGACAAGATTCTAATACCCATCGTATGAGTATGCACTTTATTTGGCATGATTTGCAGCATGGTTTTTTGCATTTTGATCAAGGTATTTTTTACACCATCAAACAATTGCTTTTCCGTCCTGGATATGCAATTAAAGATTATATCAATGGAAAACGAGCATCTCATTTTAAACCATTTTCTTTTGTAATTATCATTGCAACGGTCTATGGATTACTAAGTAAAAACTTATTTTTTATTTCAGTTGATAGTCAATCAATGGATTCTGTACTCAGAATGTATGTGTCCATGATAGAATGGACATTAAAGCATTTGACTTACACGACAATCGTTTTAATTGTCACTACATCAATTGCCTCTTTCTGGGCTTTCCAAAGGCAAGGGTTTAATTTTGCAGAACATTTGGTTTTAAATACATATTATCGCGGATTAGTTTTATTAGTGGCGATATTGGTAATACCATTTATGTATCTATCGAATGATTTAGACATTAAATATGTGATGATTTATATGTCAATTTCACAGATGGTCGACTTTTTGTTGATGTATTGGTGTTATTGTCAATTTTTTGATAAAATGTCTTTTGGAAGGTCTTTGCTAGCCTATTTCTACATGACAGTTATTAACATGTTAATATTCATGTTATTTGTATGAAAAATGTAGAGCTATTAGCCCTATTTTATGTTCTATCAAAACGGTCAAAAAATGGGTAAAATTGAAATTATCAATCAGTCAAATACCCTTTGGAATAAGGCTTCCTTGGATTATTTAGAAAATCACTTGAAACACATTAATACCGGATGGAAGTTGCAGATGTTAAATCGGCTCACTCAAATTACCTTATTAAGTATCACCCCAAAAAATCCATTGTTTCGAATGCCATGAGTAATTTTGGTCTTCAAGCAATAGAGACGGAGGAGAACATATTACCTAGTGGGAAAGTATTTTTGACTTTTGCTTTTCAGCGTAATGAAGCATTGTGATATTTTACTTTTCGGAAAGTAAGCAATTCATTAAAGACAATTTAGGCTGCAACATTTCTCCTAATAAGGGAGCAAACGGGAAATCCATCAGAGATGATGGCTTTTTCTTAGTCTATCAGAGAGTTAAGAGTGTTGCATCTTTTTTATTATATTTAATAAAATTTCTGTTAGAAAAATGACCTATCAACTCAACTTAATCAAGCAAACAAGACATAATTTTTTAAATTTAATTGAGCCATTGTCTATTGATGAACTAAACAAAATTCCTGATGGCTTTAATAACAATATAGCATGGAACTTGGGGCATATTGTAGCTAGCCAACAAATACTTTGTTACGTTCTTTCAGGTGTATTGCCAAAAATTGGACAGGAATTTATTGATAAATATAAGAAAGGAACTAAGCCAGAAAGCTTCATTGGAAATGATGAAATACAACAATTAAAAGTTCTTTCACTTACTTTAATGGACGAATTGGAAAAAGACATGAATACTAAATTGTTTGACAATTTTAAAACTTATACTACATCATACGGGTTTGAATTAAATAATATAAATGATGCTATAAATTTCTTTTCTGTACATGATGCTATGCATTTTGGTGTATCATTGTCCATTAAGAAACTGATTTAGTTTATAGGGGTGGAATTTTTACAAACATTTTGGTATACCTAGCTCATTTGTAATTAAACATACATGCACTCTCTATAATACTTTAGTTCGAATGCTGTGTTTTATCTTAATACTTGGCGGTATTTGGATGAAACGTTTCCCAGCTGTGCCAAAACTCCTGATGAGCAGCAATGGGTTTAAGTGTCAAATTCGAAGAGAGAGCTTGTCCCTTTAAATTATAAACTTGGTTGTTTTCAAATAGCTTATTCCCTTTAAAGACAAAGCTACTTTGTTTGTTAGGTCTTTCAAAAGCGAAAAAGCTCCTGTTGTCGTTTGCTAACACGAGTAAGATGGGTTTATTTGCTAGCTCCAGTTGTATTATGCGCTCTTTTTTTAATCGATTCCAATCGATTGCAATGCTCTTGTGCGCAATTTCAATTCCTACCACCCATGATTTTCTTTTCCAAGATAGAGAATCTGTTCCTGTCAATTCCTTTTTGGATTTTCCTGTCTCGTATTTACCTGTAGAATCATAATTTTCTTTAAATTCTGGGTCAGGTTGCATGATTTTAGAATTGGGATAAAGCTTTAACCACATAGCGAGGGACATTTGTTGCGCTTGGATTTCTGGCAATAATGTACCCTTTAATGGCCCTATTAATGCTTCTCCATTCGCTTGTCTCCACCAACTTTTTGTAGTTTTATCCTCAAACATGGCATTAAAGTGATCCATGCCAACTAATCGAAATACCTCCAATTTCCCATTCACTTTTGGCTCAAATACTCGTCCTGTTCTACATACTGTACAGTAAGTAACCATGATCTCTTTATCTCCCACTTTATCTCGAACTTGGTGATGATAGCCAATGAGTGAAATAGGATATGCTTTTGATTCGCCTTCTATATTAACACCAATGATCAGCCGATCGAGCGGGATTTTATTGCTTTTGGCTTCAACGAGTAGAAGACTCTTAGGTTGATAAAACATTGCATCAGCCGCCATGACAAAATTTAATACATAGAAGGTTGTAATACTGATTGCTAGTGCAAAAAAGAATATCATCTTGTTGAAAACGAATGTGTGATATGCCCCTGCAACACTTAAAATGAGAAAGCCAAAACGAAATATCCATCGATTTGTGTAAAGAAAAAATGCAAGTTCAATACTATTTATGCTCTGTGATCCAGGCATAGGCATAATAAAGAACACATTTAAAATCTCAAATAAGATGATTCCGACGATGCCAATAAAGAAAAGAAATTTCATAGTCATGTTAGTATTTTGGCTTTTCAGAATCAATTTATGATCAAAAGTAGAATTTTTAATGAATCTAAAATTCTAAATTAAATTTGGAAGAGTCATATAAAACTCATTAATTTAGTAGAGAAATGAAAAAAATACTTGCAATAGTGCTATTTGGTGTGCTGCTTTATCAGGCAGGGGGCTTTGCATTGCAGTATTTATCGAATGAATCATCTATTATTGACTCATCCACAGAAACAGTCGTTGTAAAAATCCCGATCAATCTACCGTATCAAACGGATTGGACTTCTGCTGAAGAGGTTTCAGGGTCAGTGCGACAAGGAGATGAATTCTATGAGATGAAGGAGAGAAAAGTCGTCAATGATACATTGGTTACGGTGATGGTGAAGGACAAGAATGCGCGGGACAACTTTTTGGATTTCGCTGAAAAGGTAAATGAGCATTTGAAAGACGAACCAGGATCCGCTCCTGCTAAAACAAAACTTATTAATATCTTAGTCAAGGAATATTGTGCTCAAGTTTCTTCATGGGTATTTTATATCATTGAATGGCCGGTTGAAAGACCTAATTCCATCCATTCTATCTTACCTACTCAAGACATTTCGTCTGACTTTTTCTCGCCTCCTAGGCACGCTTAATTTTCTTTTCTTGATTTTGTAAGGCATTTACAGTCTTGTAATATTCTCTTTGTCGATTTTCAGTTTCGGATTATTAATTCGATTCGCATGAATCGTGCTCTTTAATTTCTAGGGCATAATCATGTCTATTTAATCGACTTTTATTAAGCGTTTAAACAGATTTTATACAATGAAAAAGTTTTTATTCATACTATTCTTATTTTCTACAGTTCAATTATTTGCCCAAAAGGTTAAAATTTCGGGTATCGTTACATCTTCTGAGTCGAATGAGCGCATCCCTGGTGCTAGCATTCGCGTGAAGGGATCCTCTACAGGAGTAAGCACTAATGCAAAAGGGGAATTTGAGTTAGCGGTTAGTAATGTAAAAATTCCATTTACGATTACAATATCAGCAGTCGGGTATGGCGTTGTTGAAGTACCTATTAGTTCAGAAAACCAATCGATTAGTATTGTTTTGGCGTTTAAATCAATACTTCTTACTGAGGTAGTAAGCTCAGCCACCAGGGTAAATCAAAATATATTAGAATCTCCGGTAAGTATTGAAAAAATGAGCAATAAAGCGATTAAAGAAAATCCGTCATTTACGTTTTATGATGGTTTAGTTAATTTAAAAGGACTTGAAGCAGTTACAAGCAGTATCACATACAAGCAGATTAATACACGTGGTTTTAATACGACTGGAAATTCGCGTTTTTTACAATTGGTGGATGGGGTAGATAATCAAACTCCGGGATTAAATTTTGCAGTGGGTAATCAATTTGGTGCATCTGATTTAGATGTTGAATCAGCTGAGGTGATTCCAGGTGCAGCTTCTGCGCTTTATGGACCTGTGGCATTTAATGGGTTATTATCTATTAAAACAAAGGATGCATTTAAATATCAAGGCTTATCTTTTTCAATCAAAAGTGGTTTAAATCATGTTGGGGAGGTTTTTTCAGATCCTAAAGGACTAAATGATTTTGCTTTTCGTTTTGCTAAATCATTTAATGATAAGATTGCATTTAAGGTTAATGTGTCTTATTTGGCGGGTACAGATTGGTATGCGAATAATTATACGGATGTTAATGCCTCTATTCCAGGAGCAAATCGTGGACCAAATAATCCGGCTAGAGATGCATTAAATATTTATGGCGATGAGGTGACTAAAAATATTGCTGGAGTAGGAGTAGTTAATCGTACAGGATACGAAGAAAAGGATTTAATGAATTATGGTGTATATAGCTTCAAACTTAATGGTGCGTTGCAATATAAAATCAGCAAAAATCTGGAGGCTGTCTATCAATATAATTTTGGACAAGGCACAGCTAGTTATACAGGAAGTAGTCGTTTTGATTTAAATAACTTTACACTTCAAACTCATCGTTTAGAACTTCGTGGAAGTAATTTCTTCATTCGTGGATACTCCGTTCAAGAAAACTCAAATGATTCATATAATACGCGCTCATTAGGACAATTCATTAACCGTACATGGGTTCAGGATTTAAATGGACAAGTTGTTTCTCCTGCAAATGCTGATGCTATGTGGTTTACTCGTTATGAAGCAGCGTTTAAGGGTACTGTAAATAGTGTTTCTGCAAACGATAATAGTGCGGCTCGTGCCTTTGCAGATAGAGGTAGATTAGCACCAGGAACTATGGCCTTTGAAGCGGCGAAAGATGCTTCAATACACAATTATGGATTAAGTGGAGCAGGCGTATTTAGTGCTAGTAAGTTTTATCATGCAGATGGACAATATGATTTGAGCAAAGACATCAAGTTTGTTGACTTATTAGTAGGTGGTAGTGTTCGTCAATACAGCATGTTTACAAATGGAAGTTTATTCGATGATGCAAAGAATCCAATTAGTATTTTAGAGTGGGGTAGTTTTGTGCAAGCAAGCAAAAAGTTGTTTAATGAAAAATTAAAACTAGCCGCATCACTTCGTTATGATAAGAATGAAAACTTCCAAGGGAATTCCACACCTCGTTTTTCAGGGGTTTATTCTGTAACACCATTACATAACTTTAGAGCATCTTATCAAACCGGTTTCCGTAATCCAACACCTGTTGACCAGTTTATTAAGTTGAATGTAGGGCCAATTACGATTTTGGGTGGTGCACCAAATAATAGTGCAGGGATGAATGTTTATGAAAACAGTTACATGGCTAATTCAGTAAATGCATTTGGAAATGCGGTAGGAGCGGCAATTGGTGCAGGAACTTCTCCTCCAGTTGCTATTGCGGCTAATAAGGATTTATTGGTTAAAGCAAATGTAGCCTATATTAAACCAGAGCAACAAAAGGCATTTGAATTAGGCTATAAAGGGGTTGTAAATGGAAAACTATTAATAGACCTTAACTATTACCAAAGCTGGTACACCGATTTTATCTTAAATACGGTAGTTATTCAACCTGCTGCACCTGTTTTAGGATCAGATGGAAAACCCAATATTGGAGCTGCGTACCAAGTGGCGGCTAGATCAGTAAATGCATACCAATTATATACGAATGCATCTGATGAGGTTTCTGCACAAGGATTCAGTTTAGGTCTAACCTATTTACTAGATAAAGGCTATGTTTTAGGAGGAAACTTAACTAACTCAAATTTTAATTTAGGTAGCGCAAACGTAAATAATATTGCTCAATTTAATACACCTGAATATAGCACGAATTTGAATTTTGGTAATGCAAATATTGGGGGCAGCAATTATGGATTCAACGTAAATCTGCACTGGCAAAGTCAATTTGATTGGTATGGTACTTTTAATGGAAACAGACCAGGTACAATCCCTGCGTATTCATTAGTTGACGTTCAGATTAATAAGAAACTGCCAAAACAAAATGTTACGATTAAATTAGGTGCTAGCAATTTGTTTAATAATCACGTTTCGCAATCTTATGGCTCTCCAGCTATTGGTGGTATTTATTACATCTCTTTGGTTTACGATAATCCATTAAAATAACAATGAAGAATTTAGAGATGTCGAAAACAAGTAAATACACCAATTATTTGGCAGTGGTATTCGTCCTATGCTTTATAAGTAATGTACTAGGGGGCTCCGTTTCCACCCTAATATCGGTTTACCTCCCTGTGGTCATTAAAGACTTACAGGGAGATATAGCCCCAAATCAATTGAACAACATTAGTGGCGTTATTAATGCGTTCTTCATTTTTGGTTGGGCCATTGGAGGCTTTACTTGGGGCGTAATAAGTGATCGGATTGGAAGGAGAAAGGCATTAGTTTATTCTATTGCAGGATATGGTGTATTTACGATTTTGACAGGTTTGATGACATCTTGGGAGGGCTTGGTTCTTTGTCGTGTTATGAGTGGTTTTGGTGTAGGTGGTGAGATGGTGGTAGCTACTACATTTATTAGTGAAATATGGCCAAAGAAAAACAATGCGGTCATGTTAGGAATTTTATCCATTGCTTTTCCGATTGGTATTTTTGCTGCAGGTGCAATTAATGTTGTTTTGCCAGATTGGCATCAAGGATTTTTAATTGGATTAATACCCTTATTAATGGCTGTTCTTGGATTGTTTATTATAAAAGAATCAGAGGAATGGTTATTGCAAAAACAAAAGGCGTCAGTATTCGCTTTGAATAACGTATTTGCTCAAGAAAATCGAAAAGAAGTAATAATAGGCTCTTTATTATTTGGATCCATGTTAATTGGACTGTGGGCTATTTTTTCTTGGATGCCTACCTGGATTCAAAGTTTAATGGTATATGATGCACCTAAAGAAAGAGGATTAAGCATGATGTTTTTAGGTATGGGAGGATTAGCAGGAGGGTTCTTATCAGGATGGTTAGTGAAGTTAATTGGTTTACGGAAGTCAATGTTATCTTGTTTTACTGTTTGCACCGTAATGTCATTTGTTCTTTTTAAGACTAATTCTACTGTTACAAATATCGTATATGTTGAAATTGTTATTATGGCCTTGTTTTTTGGGGCTAGCCAAGGGGTTCTTTCTTCTTACATTCCACAGCTTTTTCCTACGGCAATTAGAGCAACAGCCACGGGATTCTGTTTTAATGTTGGAAGATTATTTACAGGTTCTGCCGTATTATTTATTGGAGTTTTGGTAACAGGTTTAGGGGGTTATGGGAACGCCATTTTCCTTTTTTCACTTGTTTTTGTTTTGGGATTATTAGTAACACTTTTTGTTGTTAAGGATGATAAATCATCTACAAATTTGAAATAAAATATGGCACATATTAACGTACCAGACGGAGTACCGGGGATTAGATCTTTGGTCATGTTCAGGCCTGAAACAGGTCAGCATTTGTATGCGTTAGCAGAGGTATTGCTTCGCGGTGATTCGACCTTAACTCAAGCAGAGCGGGAATTAATGGCTGCCTATGTTTCAAGGCGGAATGAATGTGTTTTTTGTAGTAGCAGTCATGCTGCTGCAGCCAGATGTTTATACGGAGAAGGCGACGCAACTGTTGATGATGTGTTGAATGATTTAGACGCATCAAATATCAGTCCTAAATTAAAGTCCTTACTCCAAATTGCAGGGAAGGTTCAGATTTTGGGGAAAGAAGTAAAGCAAGATGATATTGATGTAGCTCGTGGACTAGGCGCAACGGATAAGGAGATTCATGATACCGTATTGATCGCAGCTTCTTTCAGCATGTTTAATCGGTATGTTGATGGATTAGCTAGCCTAACACCTACAAATTCAGAAGAGTATAAAGAAATGGGAAAACGGATGGTTCAAGGATACGTATTACCCCCTAATAATTCATAAGATGGCACATATAGATTTAGGAAATGAGCTTCCAGGAATTCGTGGATTGATGGCATTTAGTCCTTTGACAGAAAAGCCTTTAAATGCACTTGCTGAAGTATTATTAAGAGGGGACAATTCCTTAACTAGAGGAGAAAGAGAGCTTATAGGAACCTATGTCTCATATTTAAATGATTGTTTTTTTTGTCAAAATGTACATGGAGCAATAGCTGGCCACTATTTGGGATGTAACATAGAAGAAATAGATGCAATAAAGAAAGACTTTATAAATCAGAACATCACCGCTAAAATGAAGGCATTATTAACCATTGCAGGAAGTGTTCAAAAAGGAGGAAAGCATGTCTCCCATGATCAAATTGAATTAGCGAAAATAGAAGGTGCTTCAGATTTGGAGATTCATGATACTGTATTAATTGCAGCATCTTTCTGTATGTTTAATCGATATGTGGATGGACTAGCGACTTTGGCTCCCGAAGATCGACAGTTTTACATTAATAGAGCACCACAGCGTGCAGAAGAAGGTTATACAGCAAGTGTTTATAAATAGAAAAGCGATGCCATATATTAAATTAGAGAGCCACCTACCAGGGATTACAGGATTATTGGAATATAGTAAAGATACCTCACAACCTATTCGCGATCTTACACAGGTATTATTGAGAGGTCCGTCATCATTATCAGAGGCAGAACGAGAACTTATTGCTACGGTCGTTTCACATGGAAATCAATGTGTTTTTTGTACTACAGCACATACTGCTGCAGCTGATTTATTAGCGGGAGAATCAGAAACTGCGGCTTGTGTAAAGACCGATATAGAAACAGCCCCTGTAAGTGAAAAGATGAAGGCATTATTAACTATTGCGAAACAAACACGCGAAAGCGGGAAGTCGGTTACAGTGGATTCAATTACGCGCGCAAAAGTGGCTGGAGCCACTGATATAGAGATTCATGATACGGTATTGATTGCCGCTTTATTTTGTTTGTATAATCGGTATGTGGATGGTTTAGGAACATCGCTTCCTGAAAACGAAGAATATTATGGTGTGTTAGCCGATAGAATTGTACATCATGGTTATACACGATTACCACAAGGGTACGATCATTTAAAAGGGAATAATAGGTAGATTTTTTAAATTAATGATTTGGTTAGTATAAGCTCCGAGGGCCTCCCTCGGAGCTTATTTATTTTATATATTGAGAAAATCAACGAACCTTACAAAAAGTTACTGTTAGACCAATTTAGATAGTTTTACCGATATAGATGGCTGCAACATTTCTCCTGGTAAGGGAACAAACAGGAAAGCCATCAGTCATGATGGCTTTTTCTTTTATAATCCATGTTTATAAATGTAGTCGCATTGGGTTTCTTCACGGTATTAAAAGTTAAACTAAAGAACGATTTCATTTCGCTAGATTTTTTTTCAGCTTAGCCATTGCTCTAACAGGAAATGTACCAACGCCTTTAAATTTGGGCGGAATCGCACTAAATGTAAAATCGTATTGAGGTAATAGATTAAGATTACAAAGATGTTCGACAATTAAAATTTCTGCTCCTAAAAGTGTCGTGTGAACAGGTCTTGTTTTTCCTGATGTATTGTCAATATTATGAGAATCAATGCCAACCAATTTAACGCTACAATCTTTTAGGTATATCGCTGCATCTTCTGTCAAATAGGGATGATTTTCATAATATTTTTCGGTATTCCAATTACTGTCCCAACCAGTATGAATTAGAACAGCTCTATTTCTGATTTCGTAGCTTTTTAAATGGTCTTTTGTTATTTCTAATGTTTCGGTGAAAGGAATGTGAATAACAATGGCATCAAGGTCTGTAAAACTAGCTAATTCAACTTCCGAAAGATCTTTTCCATTTTCAAACCTATGAAATGGACAATCAATATATGTACCTGTATTTGTGACCATTTCAATTTTACCAATTTGAAAAGTTGTTCCTTCTGCGTAAAATTGTTTTGAATTCTCTCTGCTTAAATAATCGCAAATAATGGGTGCTGGTAATCCTTTATAGGTTACAAGTCCATGTTTTATGGTGTGGCTTAAATCAATGAATAAGTCAATATCTATTTTCGGATTAATGGGTTTTCTTTTATGAGGCTCAATCAATATTTTTTTATTCAAGATTTTGGCTTCTCCTACCATTAGAAGTCTTAAATCTTCTATAATATAGTCCGAAAGTTCTTTGTCTGAGATATTGTCGCCCAATATATCAAGCCGAAAATCCTCGCCTTTGATGCTTCCTCCATTCGTAAAGTATATCTCGAAGTCAAATTTTACTCTCTTATCCATTTGTCGTTTTTTGAGCAATTATTTCATAGTCGTTTGTTTGGAATTACTGCTATAGATTGTCAAATCCATTGCAATATTTCGCAAGTTAATCCCCAATAAGGAATCTTTAAGATGTGGTATATTGTGCATTCTAAATACGAAGTAAGAATGATTTGAGGGAGATACAGAATACTAAAAAGCCGTCCGTTGCCATGTACTTATATTAATAGGAAGGAAGTTAAAATCTTAGGTTAACGTCCTGAAGCATTGCAAGAAATTTAACTTTTTATAGTTTTATATTCTATCAAAATATGGTGGAGCATATGCGAAAATTAGTAGAATTGCTGGCTTTTTTTGTTGTCACGACGAAATGATATCAACATAAAAAGTCCAAAAGAAATTTCAATACAAGAGCCTGTCAGCAGAGAGCCCAAAGATTGAACTTTTAATTTAAATAATATGAGGGCCGAAATTCCTAAAAGAGTACCCAAAATCCAATAAACCTTTTTGCCATAGATTGTGGCAAAGGTTAAATATCTACCACCAATAATTAATAGCATTGCCTGAAAAAACCATTCTTTTTGTTGTATAGAAAGTCCCAATGCAAGTGGTAAGCACATCATCATCAAGATTGTTCCTTCCATGGCTAAGTTCCCCAAGGGATTTCCTTTTGTATGTGTCCCACTTAGTCCAATGGACTTACAAAGGAGCATGCTTAAAGGAAAAATGAACATACCTCCGAAAAAGAGTGTCCCAATGGCTTTACTTGGTGAATATTGATGTGATATAAATGAAGTAATAAGCCAAATGAGTCCCGAAACGATGACACCAATAGATCCATTTGCATAAGCTTGACACATATCATATTGAGCTTTTTTGAATGTGTCATCTTTAGCTTCAAATTTGTTAGATAATTTTTCTATCATGCTATTACAGAGCTTATGTTGTTTTAAATTATACGTATTTTTAAGGGGTTTTTTACGACTAATCGCTTGTGATTCGTGGATTAAAACCGCGTAGGTTTGTTGAGTAAAAAGAATCTTATCCCCACTAAGCTACAATTTTAGTCAATTGCTTTTTTATTATAATCGTTGAATCAAATTATTTATTGTAGGAGTTTGACCATCTCAAATTATGGAATCTACATTTCTGTTCTGGAGTTTATGCTATTCAAGGTATGATTTACGGAAATAGTCAATACACATTTAGTTTATCATATTAGACCTTGGGAAGTTTTACTACGCCTTTTGCAAAGTAGTAAATGTATATTTATCAAATCAGGAAATGAAATTTGGAATATCAGTTTGTTGCTAACCATTCATCATTTAATGCATTTTGATATTTTTTTAAATACGTATTTTTAGCATATGCCTAAAATCTACATGTATAAATCATTCGCATCTATTGTCTTTTTACTACTCAGTTTTGTTGCAATTGGTCAAAATCGCATCCAAGTTCATGGAAAATTAGTAGATACTAGTGGTCATCCTTTGTCGCAGGCAACGGTGATGTTGTTGCTACCCAAAGACTCCTCCTTGGTGAATTTTGGTCGTGCAAACGACCAAGGAATTTTTGAATTCAAGAGTGTAAAGCGCCAGCCTTATATATTGAAAGCCTCTTATGTGAGTTATGTTCCCTTGCAAGTAGATGTGAAGCCGGACCAAGAAGCGATGATTGATTTAGGGGCTTTGATAATGAAGCCCATTTCCAAGGAATTGTTTGAAGTGGTAGTCAGGACAGCGAAAGCACCTTTGAGTATTCGGGGAGATACAATTGAATATAATGCGGCCTCTTTTAAAGTGCCACCAGGGGCAACAGTTGAAGACTTGTTAAGAAAGCTTCCAGGAATGGAGATTGAGGCAGATGGAAGTATCCGGGCACAAGGCCAAAGTGTGAAAAAAGTGACGGTAGATGGGCGAAGTTTTTTCGGATCTGATCCGAAGTTGGCGACTAAAAATATAGCTGCGGATGCGATTCAAAAGGTTCAGGTATTTAATGGAAAAACAGAGGCGGCTAAAGTGACGGGCATTGACGATGGGAAAAAGGAGAAAACGATTAACCTAGAGTTAAAGGAAAGCCATAAAAAGGGGGGATTTGGCAAAATTACAGGAGGTATTGCTACGGAAGGAAGAAATGAGGTAAAGGGAAATTACAATAAATTTGATGCAAAAAACCAACTGTCTTTGATTGGATTAGGTAATAACACGAATCAAACGGGAATGTCTTTTGATGATTACCAGGATTTCAGAGGCAGTCAAGCTTTTTCTTGGGGAAATGAGGCAGATTTTGGGTTTTCGGGTAACGGACGTTACTTTTCTTTTGATGATGGAGACGATCAAATGGGGATTCCCATTGGCGGCAGACGGGATGGTTTTTCAAAGAATTATTCGGGTGGAGCCAATTACAATTATGATACCAAAAAGACCAAATTCAGTTCGAATTACTACTTCAATCAATCCGAACGTTTCATAGATAAAATCTCGAGTACCCAACGCTTTTTTCAAGATAAAACACAAAATTCCGCAGATACATCCAGCCAGAGAACGTTTTCTGGAAATCATCGGATGAGTATGCGATACGAGAAATCAATCGATACGTTGAATACACTTATTTTAATAAGTAATGGTAAATTATCGTTTGGAAACGCAGATCAAAACAGCCGAATTTTTCAACAATTATTGGTTCAAAATAATCTTAATCCACGCCAAACAAAATTGGTAAATGGAAGTGAACAACAGTCTTTTTCATTACAAAATACGGCGATATTTCGACATAAATTTGCTAAAAGTGGACGAAGTTTTTCAGCAAGTGCTGGGTATAACTTGGCTAATTCTGATGGGTCGTCTACTCAAAAATCAATTAGCCAATTTTTACATGCAACAACATTGCGGGATTCGATTCAGGCAATTGATCAATTGACAAACAACTTCTCAAATAAGACACAAATTAAGTCAAGTCTCTTTTTTGTAGAGCCTTTGTCGAAGGCATTTTATTGGGAATCTTTTTTTAATACAAGTTTTCAAAGTAACCGTTTAAACCGAGATCTTGCAGATCGAGGTACCAATGGGATAGACATTAGAAATGACAGTTTAAGCCGATATTATGACAATAATTTAACTTATAATCGATTAGGTTCTAGCCTGCGCTATTCAAAGGACGGGGTGAATATAACCGTAGGTTTAGCAGCGCAACAGTTTAACCTTAGTGGGGATTTTAGAAAATCTGCTTCTGCCCCGAATTTAGCCAATATAGATTTAAATTATTTTGCATGGATTCCTAAGGTAGGGCTTGACTTAGAATTAAAGAATAATCGCTATTTATTTTTCTCATATGATAAATCTGTTCAAGAACCGGGTATTAGGGATTTACAGCCCATTGTAGACAATAGCAATCCCTTGTTTTTACGAGTAGGTAATCCGAATTTATTACCAAGCATTAATCACTCATTGAGTTCTGGTTTTAATTTATTTGATGCAGCAAATTTTTTAAATCTATATACGAATCTTTCATATAATTATAATGTAAATCAAGTGGTCTATAGTCAAAGTATCAATTCGAGTGGTGTTGTTTTGACAAAGCCTTTGAACATTTCTGGTGGAGACAGTTATGTTGGCTATTTTGGATTCGGTTTTCCCTTGAAAAAAACAGTGAGTACAATGAATATTAACGCGGATTTTAATTTGGCAAAAAACCCACTCTTTTTGAATGATGTTTTGTCTAATACAAATACCAATGCAGGTAGTTTGGGGGCACGTATTTCTTTTACCCCGAATGATCGAATCACGTTTTATATGAATGCTAGATTCGGTTTGAACAATACAAGCTACGATAAATCAGCTTTGCCAGAGCAAACCATTCGCAATAATCAGTTTGGGTCTGAATTAACAGTTAATTTTGGCAAGAACACCTTCTTGTCTTATAATTTAGATTACAAAGTGTATGAAAATAAGACAAGAAGTTTGTACCAAGAAATGCCTATTTTGAACGTTTCTGTATTCAAATATTTTGGGAAGGCACAAAAATCAGAAATTCGATTGACCGTGTACGATGTATTTAAAAAGAATCTGGGGGTGAATCAATTTGCTTTTCAAAACTTTGTGAGTTTTGAGAAAACCCAAACGCTATCCCAATATGTTATGTTGAGTTATACCTACAATATGCGTGGATTAAGCTCCCCCATTCGTAAAAGATAAAAGATGAAGCAAATAGGATTTTTATTGATATTGATTTCTTTTTCATCCTTCTCTCAAGAAGGAAAAAAGGAAGGAATGGTTCATTACGAACGGACGACTTTTTGGGCCAATATTGTGACTCGCTTAACATATTTAAGTGCTGAGGAAAAGGATCGAGTTAAGTTGACATGGGGAAGCTCAGATGAAGGCTGGAAACAAAAAATGACCTTGGCATTTAATGAAAACCAAAGCTTGTATATGCAAGGAGAGGAAAATGCTGAGCAGGGGTGGTCTGGCCGAAAAGAGACTTTTTTCTTAACGAAGAATTTTGCTACTGAACATTCTACGGACTACCTTGATTTACTTGGAAAGACCTATGTGGTGGATGACTCATTGCATGCCCCCAATTGGAAAATCTTGAATCAAATTAAAGAAGTGGCGGGCTATATTTGTATGAAAGCGGTGACGGTAGATACCGTGAAAAAGCAAACAATTACGGCTTGGTTTGCGCAAGACATTCCTGTTCAAGCGGGCCCAGAACGCTATTTTGGCCTTCCAGGTTTAATCTTGGAATTGGATATTAATGACGGAGACGTGACCATTATTGCCAGCAAAATCGAATTTAAAAAATTAACAAACGAGTTCAATTTGAAGAAAATAAAAGGTAAGAAAATCTCGGATGCGGAATACAATAAAATCATTGCTGATTTCATTAAAGAATCCATCAAAGGCTTACGAAATCCATATTGGGGCTTGAGGTATTAATGTGGAATTTTATTAGTATTAAATGAATAGGAGTGTGAAAGCGTGGAATGATTTGTAAAAGCCATTTAACTTTTAAGATTTGTAAAAAGTGTATCTTTAATTTTTAAGAATACGTTAATTTTAGTGGCATTATATTGATGAAAAAAGTACTTCTTGCTTTGACTTTATTGTTCTGTGGAAATTTGTATGCGCAAAGCCCTGTGACTTCAGAATCATTTGAGCCTATTGAAGTATATCATTCAGAAGATTTGTGGATTATTCAAATTTCTGAGAATGCATTTGTACATACATCTTTTCTACAAACGAATGATTTCGGAAAAGTTCCTTGTAACGGCTTGGTCATAAGGGATTCCAAAGAAGTGGTGGTATTCGATACTCCAACCAATAACAAATCGGCTGATGCCTTAATTCAATACATCAAGGAAAAACTTCAATGTAACATAATTGCCATTATCCCCACCCATTTTCATGACGATTGTTTGGGGGGATTAGCATCTTTTCATGAGAAAAAAATTCCTTCCTATGGGAATTTTAGTACGATAGAATTAACAAAAGCAAACCAAGTTATTTCTCCTCAAAATGGATTTAAAGATTCCCAAAATTTGAAGTTTGGAAATACATTTGCCACGGTAACATTTTTTGGAGAAGGACATACCAAGGATAATGTGGTAGGGTACTTTCCCAAGGAAAAAATACTCTTTGGGGGTTGTTTAATAAAAGAATTAGAAGCCACAAAAGGGTATTTGGGTGATGCTAATGTGGGTGATTGGTCAAGTACGGTGGAGAAAATAAAACAGACTTATCCTGATGTTCGACTCGTTATTCCGGGGCATGGTAAAACAGGCGGAAGAGAACTTCTGGATTACACCATTCAATTATTTAAAACACCGTAGTTGCAAGTAATAGCTTTTGACACGGTCACGTCAATCTTATGTGACTCAATCTAGAAGGTTAAAGGACTTTCACCACCACTTTTCCTTTTGTACGCCCACTGGAAACATACTCCATTGCTTCATTTACTTGGTCAAATGAAAAAACTTGATCTACCACAGGACGTATGACTCCTGACTCAATCAAATTTCCCATTTCTGCCAATTGTTGGCCATTAGCTTTCATGAATAGAAAGGAATAATCAACCTGTAGTTTCTTTGCCTGATTTCTGATTTTGTTGCTCAAAAAAAACATAATCAGTTTAAATATCCAGGATAGATTGAATTCTTTTGCATAAGCCGGATCGGGTGGTCCTGAAATGGAAATGACTTTTCCTCCTGGTTTTAATATTCGTAGCGATTTTTCAAGTGTTTTATTGTCTTGGCTGTTCAAAACCACATCGTAGTCTTGGAGGATCGTTTCGAAATCTTGTGTTTTATAATCAATCACAACATCTGCCCCTAAACTTTTCACTAAGTCAAAATTAGCGACACTGGTGCTTGTAGCCACCATGGCTCCCATATGTTTTGCCAATTGAATGGCAAAGGTTCCTACACCACCCGACCCGGCTTGGATAAAGATTTTCTGTCCTTTTTTTAGATGGGCCTTTTCAATGATTGCTTGCCAAGCGGTTAAAGCTACCAAGGGAAAAGAAGCTGCTTCTTCAAAAGAAATGCCTTTGGGTTTTAAAGCTATATCATTTTCATGGACTGAAATATATTCAGCAAAAGTTCCAATGTGATAATCGGCTGGACGGCCAAAAACTTCATCACCGACTTTGAAAAGACTGACTTGGGGGCCGATTTCAATAATGGTTCCTGCAAAATCATGGCCTAAGATCAATGGAAATTGGTAAGGCATGAATAGTTTAAATTCCCCATGTTTAAGTTTAAAATCTAAGGGATTAATACTTGATGCATGTATTTGAATTAACACTTCGTGGTTTTTCGCTTTAGGCTGAGGAACTTCAGCCAATTGAAGTTTATCTTCTTTGCTGTAGCGATTTATCGTGTAGGCTTTCATGGTAATATTTTTTGGGATCTATTTCTGCACTTTTAGGTTTAATAATTTAAATGATTCTTCGTGGTTTTTCGATGTAATTACCATGTGCAATTGAAAATTTCTTTCTTGTAAAATATCAAATAATCACTCAGAAACATCTAGATGGAGAACGTATTCTAAATGATATTAAAAGTTTTCCCCACATACGGTGTAAACACCTAATCCACATGTGTGTGTAGATTAGGTGTGTGTATTTATTTGAATAGCTGAGGAGCAAATGTATTTAGATAGATTCTCCAATTAGACCACGTATGTCCTCCAGGATTCACAAAAAAGGTATGTTTAAGTTCATTTTCTGTTAAGGTTTTATCTAATAATCTAGCGGGCTCAATTAAGAAGTCGCTGTCGCCACAGGCCAAGAAGTACAGTTTGTAACCCGCTTTTTTCAAATTTTGAAATTGAAGATTGTAGTCAGCCTTCGCTTTCTCATCCGCTATTCTAATTCCATTACTTAATGGACAGATGTAACTAAAGAAACCAGGATTTAAATTGCTAACTCGGATCGTATGGCCAGCACCCATAGAAAGTCCTGCTATGGCTCTAGATTTTGGGTTGGCGATGACTTTATAATTCGTTTCGATGTAGGGAACGATGTCTTTTACTATGCTATTCACATACAAGTCCGCAATTTTTGGATCGTTACGATCAAAGGTTTTTTCGGGTAACATGGAAGTTTTGGCGGCTTGTTGACCCGGATTCCCATTGGGCATGACGACTATCATTGGCTTTGCCAACCCTTTTTCGATCAAATTATCCATAATTTGACAAGTGCGCCCCATGGTATTCCAGGCATCTTCATCACCTCCAGCACCGTGTAATAAGTAAAGCACGGGATATTTCTCTTTGTTGGATTCATATCCGAAAGGAGTATACACAAACATTCTTCGGTTAACCCCTATAGTAGGAGAATCATACCAAACTTGCGACAAATTACCTCTGGAATTGGCTTCAAAGTAATTAGCTGCCAAATCCCCAGGAATGAGCAATACACTTAAATACCGAGTACCATCACGTTGCATGAGAATGTTGGTGGCATCTGTTACCGGTAGGCCATCGACGATAAAATGGTAGGTATATAATTCTGATTTTGGTTTGGGAATACTGGTAGACCAAAGGCCCAACTTATCTTTTTTCATTAATACCGATTGGGAAGGTTTTTCCATCCAAGAGCCATATAATTTAACCGTATCTGCATATGGATTTGAAATCCTAAAAATCACCTCTTGCTCTTTTATTTCTGGTGAAATGATGGGTTTTTGTCCAGCAAAATTGGCTAGCTCTTGTGCATAAGAAGCGATAACGAGGAATAATAATAGAAATGAAAGTATGTATTTCTTGTTCATGTTTTCGATGTTTAAATGTGTCCAGTTGGATTCAATTTATTTGAAAAGTAATGGACCAAATGTATTTAAATAGATTCTCCAATTAGACCAAGTATGCCCACCAGGGGAAACAAAAAAGGTATGTTCTACTCCATTTTTGCTTAGAGAGGCCTCGGTTGTTTTCGCTATTTCCCAAAGGAAATCTTCATTTCCACAAGCAAACCAATACAATTTATAACCGGCTTTTTTTACTCCTTGAAGTTTAGATTCAAATTCTGGTGTAATAGTTCGAACACCAATACTAAGTGGACAGATGTAATTGAAAGTTCCTGGGAATTCATTACTAACACTGATGGTATGAGCTCCACCCATGGAGAGTCCAGCTACTGCCCTTGAATCGGCGTTAGGAATAGCTCTGTAATTCTTTTCTACATAAGGAATGATGTCTTTTACTATACTAGTAATGTATAAATTTTGAAAAGCGGGGTCATTTCGATCATATAATTTTTCATCCAATAACAACGTTTTGGCCGCCTTCTGGCCAGGATTCCCATTAGGCATGACACAAATCATAGGAACGGCTAATTTCTTTTCAATTAAATTATCTAGTATTTGAACAGCCCTTCCCATCGTACTCCATGCATCTTCATCTCCGCCACCGCCATGTAGTAAATAAAGGACTGGATAGTTTTGATTGGATGTTTCATAACCATAGGGAGTATACACATACATGTGTCTATTACTACCAATGGTGGGAGAATCATACCATACTTTTTTCAAATTTCCTCGTTGATTTGCCTCAAAATAATTGCTCGTAGTCTTTCCCGGAACTAATAAAACACTTAAATACCGAACGCCATCACGCTGTAAAAAGATGTTATTTACATCATTGACAGTCATGCCATCTACAATGAAATGATAGGTATATAACTCTGGAGAAGGAGTTGGAATTTTCACGGTCCAAGTTCCCACCGAGTCTTTCAGCATGTTCGTAGAAGAATCAAAGCTTTTCATCCATGAGCCATAAAGCCTGACCAATTTTGCTTTGGGAGCAGAAATGCGAAATGTGACCGTTTTTTCTCCAATTTCTGGAGAGACGATAACGGCTCTTCTGACATTTGCCATTTCTTGTCCCTGTGAGGTAAAAACAGATATAGACAAGAAACTAATAAGGCCAACAGAATACATGGTAATAAATCGGACTTTTGT
Organism: Aquirufa salirivi; assembly: GCF_045310485.1. Lineage (NCBI taxonomy): Bacteria > Pseudomonadati > Bacteroidota > Cytophagia > Cytophagales > Flectobacillaceae > Aquirufa > Aquirufa salirivi. The sequence goes on along the minus strand of NZ_JBEWZH010000005.1, from coordinate 75,381 downwards.
TTTCATGAGGTATGGTTATTTGGATTTATGACTATTAATAGAGGAAATATAATTTTTAATTTACGAATTATTTTGGAGTAAGGGTCTCCATTCATGTATTTAGAGGGAATTCTTTCATGAAATCAGAAGGGTAGATCTTTTTTAAAAATGCGTTTAGCGCAGTCAAAAAATTAGTTCTCATAGGTTTAAGAGCATTTTAAAAGCAATCGCGAATTACTTAAAAATGCAGCTATAGAGATTTCTTGAAATTGGAAGAAAAAATAGCGACCCAATGATGGACTTCTCTCATGCAAACCCCAAGAGAAATTTGAATTGATGCTATGGATGAAGGAAATTAACTTATGGACAGATATTAATATGATCTTACCTACGAAATAAAGGAAGATTTGAAAGTAAAATTAAAGGGGAAGCCCTCATTTTTGAGGGCTTCCCCTAATTATAATCAAGTGATTTGGAGTGCGGAGTCTTTTTTTATTATCATCAAAGCAATAAGGAGGTTTGGAACCCAACAAAACCAAGCTAAATAGGGATAGAATAATTCAAAAGGCAAACCAATGGCAAAGCCAATTCCAAGTCCAATTCGTAATGTGACGGCAGCAAAAGTAAGTGAAAAGTTGACGACCATCCAGTCTTTATGTGCTTGAATCTTTTTACGAACAATGGAAGAATAGGCATAAAATCCAGAAGTTATCCATAAAATGGCCAATAGGAAAAACCCTACATGTGAAATCATTCCCCCAAAGGAAAATTGTGCCATATATAATCCAGAAAAACCACCCAGGAAGACACACAGTAAATAGACTTTACCTAGTTTTCGATGTACATGAATATGATTCATTCGAAATTTTTCATTGAATTGAAAAGGGCCTAAAATTAATGCTATAATGGATGGGAATATATGAGCATATATCCCAAGTGCATGCGCATTAAAGTTGACTTTCATGGATGGGTGAACAGCGTTTCCTAGTTCAAGAAAAGCGTATGCGAAAAAAGCATATATCCCAATTAATGCAGAAGAAATATAGATGAGAGATTTAACTACTTTATTCATGAGGTCTTGACATTGAAATTACGTACTAATTTTTTGAATCAACTATTTAATGAGCGCTAGCCCCTTTTTGATCGAGTTTAGATTTATGTAATACTAAATATTAGCGTAGTTCAACACTTGCGCAGAGAACTAATTATAATCTTGAAAATATACGGAATTACATCCTATTCATCCTTCAAATGAATCTAATTTTACGATTAAATAATGTGAGGTAATTGGGATCATGGTACAGATTTTTTATCCCTGATGAAGTAAACATAGGGGATTTTAAAATTGGGGGAATAGAGATTTCTTATGGAAAGAAATGTTTTATCCACTTCTTTAGGTTTACCATTTTGGGGAGTCTAAAAATGAGGAAATTACCTATTAGGAGATTTTTTTCGCCATCTACCATACCAAATTAAGCCACCTGAAACAGGTAAAGATGCAATCAGTAAACTCATGATACAGGCAAGTATCTTTCCAGTTAAACCTAATGCCGAACCTACATGTATATCATAATTTAAGCGCAATAGTTTGTCCGCAGCATAGGCATCTCGATAGTGCCCCCAAATATGATTTACCCGAATCTCTTTAAGTGAAAACTGATTATAATAGACATAATCAGCCTTCCAGTAAGTTTCATAACTTGGATTTATCACCACCGAAATACTAGAATTTTCGGTCTCAGGAGGATGCAATTCAATGTGCGCGAAATGAGCTCCAGAAGAGTAATATTGATGAAATATAGCATCTAATGGCTGCTTTGTGACAGGAGTCATATGTCGAGATATAGGCTCTTCATAAACCATGCTTTTTTCCCCGCCAAAGGCTTTATGATACCAAATGGCAAAATTTGGCATAACCCAAACCAACCCCGTTATGATAAACATAAGTGAAAAGGAGAGGGAGTAAAAGCCTATGATACCATGAATATCCCAATTTTTTCTTTTCCATTTTGTACTTTCTTTCCATTTGAACCAAATCCGCTTTTTGAGTATGTGCCAGTTTTTAGGAAGCCATAATATAAATCCACTTAATACGATGATGGAAAATAGTAGTGTAACTAGTAACACGACCACCCTCCCCACTTCTTGTGGTAGCCATAAATACATATGACCTTTTAGTATGAAGGGAAAAAAACCCTCTTCCATATTTTGCGTATGCAACACCATTCCAGTATAGGGATTGATGTACATGATGTAATAGTAGAAAGGATCTCGATGGTAGAATGTTACCTCTATCGAATGATTGTCTTTGTAATATTTAATCGAGTGTACATTTTTATCAGGCAGTTCTTTATGAGCAATTTGTTGAATTTCACTTGGTAGCAGAATCCTTTTGTTTTCTTTTAACACAAATCGATATTCGTCAGTAAAATCCTGAATTTCTTTTTGAAAAGCATACAAGCAACCCGTTATGGATATGATAAATACCAATAGCCCGGTTATTAAACCGAGCCAAAGGTGGAATTTGCGCAAATATTTTTTGATCACCTCTTAAATGAATTAGAATTTATAATTGAATCCAAGAGAAACAGATCTCAAACGCTGAGGAGTAACCGTGCTCCATCCGGCATAATACTTCGTATTGGCCAGGTTATCTACTTTCAAATTGATACTATACTGGTTGATTGTATAAGCAAATGAGGCATTGAAAATGGTATAGCTTGGTAAGGTAAAACTACCAATATTAGCACGGTTTAAGGTGTTGAATTCACTGGCATAATTAGCACCTAAGCCGAAGCTTAATCCTTTTAATGTTGATTTTTGAACCCGATAAATAGCCCAAAAATTAAATAGATTGGCAGGTCCGGCCTCTTCTGTTCTCAAGCCTAAATACCCACCGTTTGGCGTATCTTTTTTCACTTCATTTTCATTATGGCTATAGCCAGTAATGATACTTAGACCTTCAATTGGGCTAGTTACCATACTCAGTTCAAAACCTTTGCTCTCAACCTCACCTCCTTGAATGGTGTTATTTATATTATTGGGGTCAGACATGGACTTATTGGAAACCAGGATATTGTAATAACTAGCAGTTAGCGCAATTTTGTCTTTGTACAAATTCGTTTTGACTCCTACCTCCCATTGATTGGCATGTTCAGGAGTAAGAATTTTAAGGGTGGGATTATTGCCATTTACATCAGCGACTTCTACAGGACTCAGATTCTTAAATCCATTCATGTAATTACCAAAAATGGAAACTTTATTTAGTATTGGCTGGTAAACAATCCCAAATTTGGGAGAGAAAGTGGTTTGAGATGTTAATTGATCTGAACTCCAGATGGATGGATTTCCTTGGAAATTGTCTAAACGCAAGCTCAACATCGTCGAGAATTTCGGTGTGAATTGGATTACATCAGAAACATAAGCACTCAAAATTTTAGTTTCAGCGATGGAATTCCCTTCTGCCGAATTAATCAATAATTGATCCGTTCCTTGGGTCGTTAATTTGCCGTTATCGGTTTGGTTAACTAAGGATACTACACCATTGGCAACCCAGCCAGTGCTGTAATTTTCAACTTGGCTGCTTAGGTAATCTATTCCTACTAACAAGTTGTTTTTGAAATCACCTAGGGTAAAATTGCCAACAAAATTTTGTTGTATATCCAAGGTATTGGTTTCTCCATCACGTTTTGAAATAAAGCGGGTAAATTCATTTCCATTCGAAGAATCCCATAGGTACTGGTAATAGCCGTTGGTTTTGGTATGACTTCTTGATAGAATCGTTTGTGAGGTCCAGTTATTGGAAAGTTTATATAAAGCCTGCGACAGAATGCTGAAACTTGGGTTTTTCATGCTTAGGCTATTTGATGTATATGATTTCTCGTAACTTTTTTCAAATAGATCCATAGCCTTGAAGGATAATGCAGCGTATCTGTTCAGGAAAATCATCGGGGTATTGGTAGCCTCTGCATTTTTAAATTCAGTATTGAAAAGGAAAGTCAATTTTTTGCTCGCGTTTATTTTTATACTTGGGGCCAAGTAAAATGCTTTATTGAAGCCCGCATCTTGGAAGCTTTTTTCATATTGATTAGCCACATTTAAACGTGTGAATATTTTATCACCAAGTGGGATATTGATATCGGCCGTAAAGCGGTTCAGTCCGTAACTTCCAGATATATATCCTACCTCTCCTCCTAGTCTTTCATAAGGCCTTTTGGTTACAATATTGATCAATCCTCCATAAGCAATCAAACTACCACCATACAAGGTGCCCGATGGCCCTTTAATCACTTCAATACTTTCAATATTAGCAGGATCAACTGTTCCGTTTGAAATATTGGGCATACCATTCATCATAGTAGGTTGCAGTGCAAAGCCCCTCATGCTATAAAACTCAGCACCATCACCACCTCTTCCTGTGCTTTCCCATAATCGGGTAATACCTGTTGCATTTTTTAAGGCATCATGTAGATTGGTGACGAGTTGGTCTTTCAATAAATTTTTAGAGATGGTATTATAAACTTGCGGGTTTTGCAAGTTTTTCAAAGGCATTTTAGATACAGCTACACTGGAATCAATCTTATAATCATTTCGGTATGCAGTTACTGTAACCTCCGACAATTCTTTGACAAAAGTGGTGTCACTTTGAATTTTTTGAGCAAATGTTGTGATGCTCATTAGCATCAATGGAAATAGGGTGTATTTTTTCATGTTTTTATTTGGACTAATTCTAAATAAGGACAAATATAGGGAAGGAAGCCCCCAATGCAAGGCCTTATTTAAAATAATTCTAAATAATGACTTGATTAACCCATGAATGGAAAGCGATTATAGATTTTAACCTCAGTAAAAAGGGTGTCCAAGGGGGTATTGGAGCCTATATTTCAACTGAAACCATCCCCATTTGAATGGTTTTAAATTTTTCCAAACAACCTAATGGAAGTTTTGGAGATTAAAGGGAAGTTAAATACGAAGGGAGAGGTTTCTCCAATCAAAATGATACAAGCATGAATAAGAATAAGCAAAATGCTAGAAACAAAAAATTAATTTGAGCTTTGGTCCTAATCTTATACTATCCCCCAATGCTAAAATTTTCTTGACTAAAAACGGATAAATTTAGTGGATGCACGGTTTTGGGAAGTTGATATTTTTTAAAATTCCTTAAAGCCGCGATTAAATAAATTCACTATAAATTCCGCCTCTTTTTTTCACGTATTGCATAATCGACAGCCCTAGCGGTAAGTGCCATGTAAGTGAGGGATGGATTTTGAGTGGAGGTTGATGTCATACAAGATCCATCGGTGACAAATACATTTTTACAAAGATGCATTTGGTTAAAAGCATTTAACATAGAGGTATTGGGATCTTTTCCCATGCGCACTCCTCCCATTTCATGATTTTCATTTCCAGGTAAGCGTTTCGTGTCTATGGCCAGTATATTTTTGAATCCTGCAGCTTCATACATGTCAGTAAATTGCTCATGAAAATCCTTTAACATCTTCTCATCATTATTGTCATATGCCACCGAAACTCTTAGTTGGGGTATCCCATATTTATCTTTTAATTGTTTATCTAAGCGAACGGTAGAATGTGCCTTGGGAATAGTTTCCCCCATCATTCCCACGTTGATTTGCCAATTTCCAAGTTTTTGAGTTAGTAAGGATTGTTTTAACGATTCTCCAACAAGATCATGGGCGTTTTCCACGATTCTGCTGGCCGATAGATTACTGGCATAACCTCTCAAGAAATCAGTTTCTTGTTTATACACATTTCTAAATCGTGGGATATATCCAGAAGTGGGTCTTTTACCCGCTGTTTTATAAGCCAAATCCCCATCATATTCTGCCGTAATTCTACCTCGATAACTATGAAAAGCCATGTGTGTACCCAATATTCCAGAATCATTGCCTAGTCCATTGGGGAATCGAGAAGAAGTGGAATTCAACAAAATTAAATTAGTCGCTAATGGAGAAGCGTTCACAAAAATGATAGAAGCAATAAATTCTTCCATTTCATGAGTTAATGCATTGACCACTCGAACGCCAATGGCTTTGTTTTTATTCTCATCAAAAATGATGGAATGAGCAATAGCGTGTGTTTTTAGGGTTAAATTTCCTGTATTATATGCCGCAGGTAAAGTGGCAGAATTGCTACTAAAATATCCTCCATAGGGGCATCCTCGTTCGCAAAGTGTTCGGTTTTGGCATTGGCTTCTACCTACTGATAGGTGGATTTTGTCAGCTTGACTTAAATTGGCAGTGCGCGCAATAATGACATGCCGATCAGGATACGTATTTTTTACTACTTGCCCAAAATGCTTTTCAACACAGGATAAGTCATAAGGCTTTATAAAATCACCATCAGGTAAGGTTTCCAAACCGTCTTTGTTGCCAGAAATTCCCACAAATTTCTCCACATAACTGTACCAAGGAGCGATATCTTGATAACGAATAGGCCAGTCGACAGCAAATCCATCTCGAGCTGGACCGGTAAAATCAAAATCACTCCAACGCTGCGTATGTCGGCCCCATAAAAGCGATCTGCCACCCACATGATAAGCTCGAATCCAATCATAGGGCTTTTCTTGAATGTAAGCCTGTTCTTCGTCTTTCGTTAAAAAATGAGAAGTGGCTTCGGTGAAAATAAAATTTTTACTGGCAATTTTGTATTCTTTTTTAACCTCTAATGGAACTTGGCCTCCATGTGGAAAATCCCATGGATGATGCATGGCGGTTGGATAATCTGTCACATGTTTTACATCTCTACCTCGATCTAATAGGAGAGTTTTCAGGCCTTTTTCTGTGAGTTCTTTGGCAGACCATCCACCACTTATGCCAGAACCAATGACGATGGCATCAAACGTATTTTTATCCTTCAAACTCATTTTTACTGCCAATATGTTGAAATTTTTTTAGAAAAATGTGGAATGGCAATTTCTGGCTCCTGTATTTCAGGATGCCAAAGTTTTTCCCATTCAAAGCTATAATAGCCAGAATATCCTCCTGCCTTTAGCGCATGAAGGGCTTCGCTAAGGGGTGCGTTTCCTTCTCCTATGAGCGTGTATTTTTCGCCTGCATCGGATACAATTGCATCTTTTATGTGTGTGTGTAAAATATACTTTTTCAATAGGGCATATACCTGAGCAGGGGGCTCTTTCGTAATTGACCACATATTAAAGAAGTCCCAAACCAGACCTACATGAGCATGGTTTGTTTCTTGCATGATATGTAGGAGCATGTCACTTTTTATAATCTTTCCGTGAGACTCCAAAAGTACTTTTACCCCAGATGATGTAGCAAAATCCCCTAAGTCAATCAATGATTGAATGATGGCATTAACGGTTTCTTTTTCTGGCTGATCTTTAGGTAGGTCATTGGGAAATACCCGAATAAAGGGGCAGGATAAACGGCTTGCAAGCTCAATGTATTTTTTTGCCTCATCCATATTGCTTTGCCTTTTTTTGGGGTCTAAAAAATGCATATTGGCTGATGAACCTAAATTAACAATTTTCAAACCAGCATCTCTTACTCGCCTCCTAGTGGAAGAAATAGTTGTAGGGGAAAATAGGGGATTAGCTGGAAGGTCTAAATCTCCTTTTATTCCCCTTATTTCAATTCCTGAATACTTATATTCTGCAGCCCGTTGAACCACTTGTGAAAAATCCCAAGATGGACATCCTAACGTTGAAAAAGATAAGCGTGCTTTAGGTGCTTTGCTTACATGCAAGGCTGCTAGGCCAAAGAGCCCTGAGCTTTGTTTTAAAAATTCACGCCGGTTTTTCATATGTTAATCTTGATATGATAATGAATGTAATAAAATTATCTTTATTTAATTTCACCAAATTGCTTTAACAGTAATTATTGACATCTTTTACAAATTTACATCCATGATATTGTTGATTTAAACCCATTTTATTGCGGAATTACTACTTGGAAGGTATCGATGCCATCTGCTTAGATTCGCTTATTTGTTTTACATTTGAAAAGTAAAACAGCATTATCATTCTATGAACATCCTACAATCATTTAAAGAATCTTTGCAGCATTCATCTCCTCCTTCTAATCTTGGTCCTATCTTGAAGAGTCTTTGGTATGATGCCAAAGGGGATTGGGACAGCGCGCATGCGCAAGTAGATCAATTAAACGACCGAGATTCTGCTTGGGTGCATGCCTATTTACATCGTAAAGAAGGGGACTTGTGGAATGCCGATTATTGGTATGGAAGAGCCAAGAAAAATCGACCGGATGTGACTTTAGAGGAAGAGTGGGAGAAGCTGTTGGAGCTTTTTTTAACTAAATGAGTCATTAAAATTAGAAAGAATGCCGTGTTCTCCTTTCTAAGCTAAAAGAAAACTTACTAAGCAAGATTATTCGCTATTTGTATATGTGATTTGGGAGTTTTGTTTGGGAGGGTAAATTCACAATTGATAGAAAAAGAGACTATGGCCGGATTATTTGTTGAGTTGCTCCTTTCTTGGATATTGCTTTGGTTTTTTGACAAAAGCCATCTTAATGCCTTGGGAATATTGCCCTCTTCACAGCGATTTTTTGATCTAATCTTTGGACTAATTTGTTCTACTCTGGTAGCAGGTTTTGGATTGTATATGTTGGTTTATATCTCTAAATCCAGCATTGGCATTAACCCTAATTTTACTTCTAGTAATTTTTTTGAACGACTCTTATGGATGTTTAATTCGGTGGTCTATGAAGAACTGATTTTTAGAGGAGCGTTGTTGTATATCGCAATTAGCAAGTTGGGGATTTATAAAGCCTGTTTAATATCTTCTGTTGCTTTCGGAATCTATCATTGGTTTACATTTGGGGCTTTGGGGAATATTCTTCAAATGGCTTATGTGTTTATTTTGACAGGATTTGCAGGAGCCATATTTGCTTTTTCTTTTGCTTATTCAAGATCCATGTGGTTGGCTATTGGACTACATCTAGGATGGAATGTTGTATCTAATATCGTGTTTTCTCAGGGACAATCAGAAGATCAATTATTGCTTATCCGCGGGGGACAAAAAATAGGAAATATGTGGTCATGGGTATATTTTTTATACCAAATTTCTATTTTACCTATTCCTGTTTTTTATTATTTAAAGCTAAGTACAAAAAAGAGGAATGATGATTGAAGATCGTCTATTTAAATGTGCTGATTTACTGTCCAATTTTTAAGCTCATTCTGTTATTTTAGATGCTTTGAAATCAATTATTCCGCTAAATATATGAATATGTTTTCATCCAAGGCCAATCATCAGAACATCATAATTTCAAGAAAATGTATAAATTTTTTTAATGATATACTTAACGAATTTTAATTTTTTACTGTTAAAAGCCGTCCCTATATTGTGGCACAATTAACTGTCGCTCAATGAAATAAATGAAAGTGGTGGTTTATTTAATGAAAAAATAATTTTTAAAGCCAAGCACTTTGTGTCTGGCTTTCTTTATGTAAAATACTTTTTAGAAATCTGTTCTTTATTTTTCGCGACAAATTGCAAAAATGCATCACTTACAGGGGAGTGCTTTTTTCTTATATTCCAAACCAATTTCCATTGAGTAGTTATAGGTAATCCTTTTTGTGGAATAATGACTAATGAACCATTTTGCAATTCATTCTTTATTCCTATAATGGGCATGATGGAATAGCCCAGGCCTGCTATGACGGCTTGTTTTACGGCTTCATTTGACATTAATTCAATTTTTTTGACTGACTGAATCTCTTGATTCTGTAAATAAGTTTCCATTATTTTTCGGGTGCCAGACCCTAATTCTCGATATATAAAGGGGAGATTAGAGGGAAAATGGGAAGGATTAAATTCAGGATTTTGTGAAATAAAATCGCGATTCCCTACTAAGTATAATTCATTCTTGAGTAATTCCATGTACTCATAGTTTTTCCCTTCAATAGGGAGAGAAACTAAACTAAAATCTACTTCATTTTTTTCAAGACTTTCCATGACTTTTCCTCTGTTACTTACATCCATGGATAATTCCACTCCAGGATTTGCTTTCAAAAAATCAGTTAAAAAGTAAGGGATTACATATTTCCCTGTGGAAACAACGGAGATTTTTAAACGACCGTAAAGTTGCCCTTTAAATGCCTTCATTTTATCATTGATGGCAATTACTTGTTCTATGATTTCTTCTGCAGATATGGCTATTTCTTTTCCGAAATCAGTCAAATAAAGCTTTTTACCTACGATTTCTACTAGGGGATATTCGAATTGAGCTTGGAAATTTTTTATCTGAATCGAAACAGCGGGTTGGGTAAGATTTAACTCTTCGGATGCTTTAGTGATGCTCTTCGTTTGAGCCACTTTAAGGAAAATTTGAAGTTGATTTAACGTATAATTCATAAATCTTATTTATGTATTTCATTCTAAATTTAAATAATATTAATGAATTTTTGGTATTTACTTTGCGTCCGATTTAAAAAAACGCGCATGAATATCAAAAAATCATCTTCCATACTAATTCATCTCATTTCCATTGTCATTCTACTTTATCTTATTAAATCTGGATCAGATCCTTTATGGGACAAAATAGGCATAACAACTGCGATTATTATGGAATTGAATTTACTTAGAATTTTACAAGAACAAGCTTAACTCACCATTTGATGATCAATTTTGAACTACTCGTATTTAATCTAACGAATCCCACCTTACTCTTTTTTATTTTAGGGATGCTTGCCAAATTTCTAAAAAGTGATTTGGAAGTACCTGCGGCATCCAAAAGTTTTATAGCTCTTTATCTTTTGTTTTCCATCGGTTTTAATGGCGGAACGGAATTGGCGGCTACTGGAATCACAGGAGAAATAGTCAAAAGCCTTGTCTTTGGTTTATGTTTGGCCAGCATAATTCCAGTGTATGCATTTTTTATACTAAGAACAAAACTGAACTCGTATAATGCTGGAGCGATAGCTGCTTCGTATGGTTCTGTAAGTGCCGTGACATTTGTGAGTGCTGTGGCTTTTCTGGAAATGAATCAGATGAAGTTTGGAGGAGAAATGGTAGCCGTAATGGCTTCCATGGAATTTCCAGCTATTATTATGGGCTTGCTATTGATGAGTTTATTTCCTTCGGAATCACAGCTAGAACAAAGGGAGAAGTTTCAATGGAAGAAAACCATACATCATTCTTTAACGAACGGAAGCGTATTGATGATTTTAGGCAGTTTATTGATTGGCTTTGTTTCAGATTCGAATCAAACAGCTGGTATTAAACACTTCACTTCCGATATTTTTAAGGGATTTTTAGCCATCTTTTTGCTGGATATGGGTATGGTTGCGGCTAGTCGGATTGCAGCATTTAGACAGCAGGGTTATTTTGTTTTATTCTTTGCTATACTTCTTCCCTTGTTTAATGGCTCCATGGTAGCTTATATCAGTCAATTCGTCACGGATAATCAAGGGAATCGATTGATTTTTGCGATTTTAGCCGCTAGTGCGTCCTATATTGCTGTTCCTGCAGCCATGCGGATGGTAGCACCGAAAGCGGATCCTGGAATTTACATCCCCATGGCTTTGGGGGTGACTTTCCCTTTTAATATTACGATTGGAATGCCCATATTTTTCCAATTGATACATTGATGTATTTCCAAGGGACTTGTGAACATTTAGTATTATTCGTTTGCAACCAAGCATCAAAAACAATTTGCAATTTTCGGAAGAGATAAATAATGTCACTCATTAAATTCATGAACAATGTCAATTCAACTTGTTCGTGTGGTGCAATTCTCGGCTTTTCAATAATCGATGTCAATTTTTTTTTTTGAGGAAGTAAATATTTATCCCGTATCTAAATAATGGGAAGATTCTATGTATTGTAATTACTGTAATCCTTAAAAATCAGGACTCATTTGTTCAAACAATTTTGACAAGAAAGGCGTTTTCTCCCATATGGAAAATCAACTATTACGCCTTACAAGTGAACTTGAAGGAGAAAGAAATAAACTTTTATCCCACCCTATTTACGCTAAAATTAGCGACTTAGCGGGATTACAAAAATTTACCCAAATACATGTATTTGCCGTTTGGGATTTTATGAGTTTGTTGAAATCACTGCAAATCGGTTTAACTTCAGTACAGCTTCCTTGGATTCCTGTGGGTTCGGCAGATACTCGATACTTCATCAATGAAATAGTTTTGGGAGAGGAGTCGGATGTTGATGAACAAGGAAACAGGATTAGTCATTTTGAACTCTATCAGAAAGCCATGATTCAAATGGGGGCTTCCACAGTATCCATTGATTTATTCATTGAAAAAGTACGTGAGGGGACGAATATTCAAGATGCGATTCAAGAAATAAGCTTACATCCACATGTACAATCATTTTTGGAATATACGTTTGATATAGCTTTGCATGCTCCCATTCACGTGAAGGCAGGGGTTTTTACCTTTGGACGTGAAGATTTAATTCCTTCGATGTTTCATCAATTATTGGAGCGCTTATATACCGAAGTTCCAGAGCAGGTATCTACCTTTCGATATTACATAGAAAGGCATATTGAAGTAGATGGCGATCATCATAGCCATTTGGCCATGGATATGGTTAGTCAATTATGTGGGAATGATGAAAATAAATGGGAGGAAGTTTTACAGGCTTCCAAAAAGGCGCTTGAAATTCGTTATTTATTGTGGGACGCATTCTTCTAATTGAATCACTAATTTCAGATCATTATTTTACCTATCACTTTGTGAGCGTGCAAGATTTATTGGATAATTTGTCCTAATTTTAAGTCTATTGAATCTTTTTGATTCAATACATTGTATATGAATTATCCCGTATAAACTATGTTATATTTTCAACAGAATGCTCGAACATTTGGAGATTCAGTCGCTCTTTTATCTGGCACTTCCACCTACACGTATTCCACGCTGATTGATCGATCAGAACAAATTGCTAGTGCACTATTGCGGGATCAATCGGACTTAGATGAGTCCCCTGTGGCCTATATGGTGGAGCCAGGATTTGCCTATGTATCTTCTCAGTGGGGGATTTGGTTGGCAGGAGGTATTGCAGTCCCCGTAGCGTTAGCCCATCCTTTGGATTCCATCAAATACATCCTTCAAGATACAGGAGCGAAGACCTTCATCTGCTCAGCTAGTTTTACCTCATTGCTCTCCGACTATTGCCAGGAGGCGGGTGTTCGATTGCTTATTTGGGAAGAAATGCCCCAATTAGATCAAACCCCATTACCTGAAGTGGTGGTGGATCGGGGAGCTATGATATTGTATACTAGTGGCACCACTAGCCTTCCTAAAGGGGTGTTAAGTACACATCATGGTATAGAAAGTCAAATTAAATCCTTGGTAGAAGCATGGAATTACACGGCCAATGATCACACGCTTTGTGTTTTGCCTTTGCACCATATTCATGGGATTATTAATGTGATATCTGCCACCTTGTACGTAGGAGGAAAAGTTCAATTTTTGCCACAATTCTCGCCTGAGGAAATCTTTACTCGATTTAAGCAAGGGGCATTGAACGTATTCATGGCGGTACCTACCATCTATTTTAAGCTTATTGCTTATTTGGAATCACTGACCGACCGTGAACGAAATGAACTAAAAACGTGTATGCAAGCTTTTCGTCTCATGATATCGGGTTCAGCGGCTTTGCCTGTTTCTGTGATGGAAAAATGGGAAGTTTTAAGTGGGCAGCGCTTATTGGAAAGGTACGGAATGACAGAAATTGGCATGGCTATTAGTAATCCTTATCAAGGAGAGCGACGGGCTGGGCATGTAGGTATGCCATTACCGAGTGTTCAAGTTAGATTGGTTGATGAGGAAAATAGAATGGTGGAAGGTCAGCCTGGCGAAATCCAAATTAAAGGGCCAACGGTTTTCAAGGAATATTGGGGAAAAGAAAAAGCGAGTCAAGAAGCATTTACGGAAGATGGCTGGTTCAAAACCGGGGATGTGGCCGAATTAACGGATGGTTATTATCGAATTTTGGGAAGAAATTCCACCGATATCATTAAATCGGGAGGATATAAATTATCCGCTTTGGAGATTGAAGAAGTACTAAGAACTCACCCCAGTGTAGAAGATTGTTCTGTAGTCGGTTTACCAGATGAAGAATGGGGAGAAATTGTTGCAGCAGCGGTGGTTTTGAAATCCAATAGTAGTACAGATGAATTGAATACTTTTATGCGAAGTAAAATGCCGGCCTATCGAGTTCCTAGAAAGTATGTATTCCTTTCTGAATTGCCAAGAAATGCGATGGGTAAGGTGACCAAAAACGACTTGAAAGTATTGTTTATATCATAGCTTTTAAGGCTAAATAAAAGACGCTTGGACAAAGTAGACACCCTAAACCCGTATAAAAAGTAGCGGTTAATGCTCCGTAAGGTACGAGCTTTTGGTCTGTGGCGGCTAAACCTGCTGCCACTCCACTCGTGGTTCCCATGAGTCCTCCAAAAACCATAGCTGCATGTGGATTGTCTAGTTTAATTTTAGTCGCGACCAAGGGGGTAAACACGGTTACTACAATGGCTTTGACTACTCCTGTAGCCACACTTAATGCGATTACATCTGAACTAGCTCCTAAAGCTGAACCTGTTACAGGACCTACAATGAACGTTAATGTTCCTGCCCCAATGGTCGCGAGGCTTTCGGCATCGTGATATCCAAAAGCTAAGCCCACACAAACTCCCACGATAAAAGAAAGAGACAAACCCAATATCAATGAAATGATGCCGGCTTTTCCAGCTTGTATCATGACAGGAAAGCTTACGCCCAAAGCTGTGGAAACAATGCAGAAATCCCTGAACATGGAACCTCCTACTAATTTAAAACCATTGAAAAGCGGAAAATCGGCAATTCCTTTTTCTCCACCTGTTATCATCCCTCCATAATAGGCCAACAGTAAACCCAATAAAATGGCAATGGCAGAACCGGGTATTTTTTTACGTAAAAGCCTGGTGGAAATTTGATCAGCTATCAACATAATGATAGCGATGAAGAGAAAACTAGTAATCATACCATTTTTCTCAAAAAAGGAAATGATATTCATGAATGTGTGGTTTTTATGCTCGAAATAAGAGGAACTAAGGCAAAGCCAATGATGACAATGAGGGTTCCTGCGACAATAGGGAGTATGCCGTGATTAAATGCGAGTAGGGCATTTTGACTGGCCGACATGGCCACGATAACGGGGATGTACATATTGCTCCAAAATCCAATTCCTTCATCAAAATTGGATTTGACCCATTGTTTTTTTTGAAAATAGTTATGTAAAAGAACCAGTAGCAACATGGCAAATCCCACACCGCCTACATTGGCTTGAACACCAATCATTTCACCTAAAAAATCTCCAAATAATTGACCTGCTAAATAACTAAAGGCAAGTAAACCTAATCCATAAATGAGCATAAATTTGCGGGCTAAAAAAACGAATATAAGAAATTCCTTGTTGACCGTATACTAAATGTTTGAGCTTATTTTAATAACGACATTCCGATATGTAGCGGTTTAGTTTAAATAGATACGTTGATAAAAGAAGTTTAAGCTGGCATGGTCTGGAATTTTCATTTTTTCTACCTGCTTATCTAATTTAATAATCTCCAAAGAAGTAGCATTAAAAGCTGGCCATATAGGTAATCCTTTGGCATTAGGGTTTCCAAACTTAGCAAAGTTGACCCAATAGGAAGACATGGTATTCGCCAATGCTAAATCTTCTTTTTCCCAAGGTCGATTGACCAAATGAAGCGTATTCAAGGCATAGGGCACTTCTCCTGTATGAAAAGCTTTGAACTTTTTATATTCTCCATAAGCAGGGACAACGCGGGTAAATCGATACACATAGACAGGATTTCCATGGTTGCTGTGCAGATTTGCTAAGATATAGTTGGGAGCCCCAAATATCAAATCTCTAGCCAATCTGTTCTGTGAAAGCAAGGCTACTGAGTCATTGGTGGCAGGATAATGGCTTAACAAATCTGAGGCATATTGGCCATATTGTTTTTCAATATCCGCTTTAAAAGCATCCGCCTTTTTGGGAGGACCCATCAATAGTCCTTCGTCTTCATTCCAGCCCGTAAGTAAATGGACTTTATTCTGTTTTTTCTCGTTAAAAATCCGCTCGATGCTTTCTGGCATAAAATATCCATCTACAATAATCCCACTTCTACTGGAAACTTTTTTTCGTAATTCTTCAGCCGGCATATCTCTCATTTGTACTAAGTTTTGCAAACCTATGTTTTCCATGGATTTTTTACCTTGTTCTTCCGCTTCATTAAGCCCTACTAAAGCTTGTTTGGATACCAAAGGATTTCTGGGTAGTAGGCCAGCGCCACTTTCAGCAATGGCTTTATGAAAGAGCCCTTTCGCTAATGGAGAAGCCACCAAACTAACCACAGCCATCGAGCCAGCCGATTGACCTGCAATGGTCACATTATTGGGATCCCCGCCAAATTGAGCAATGTTGTTTTTTACCCATTTCAAAGCTGCGATTTGATCTAGTAATCCATAATTACCGGATGCATGCAAGGGAGATTCTTTACTTAATTCTGGATGAGCAAAAAAGCCAAAAATACCCACACGGTAGTTGATGCTCACATATACAACCCCTTGGGCCGCCAATTTTTCACCATCATAAATGGGAACAGAGCCTCCGCCTGATGAAAAGCCACCACCATGTATCCAAACCATCACCGGTTTTTTATCACTCGTTTTTTGGGCACCAGTCCAAACATTGAGGTATAAGCAATCTTCACTGATGGGCTCTTTGGGAATCAGAAATTCTTCTGACCACATATAAAAGGGGGCAGGTGGAGCTTGTATAGCACTGGGGCCAAAAGCCTGACACGATTTTACGCCTTCCCAAGTGGCTACAGGTTGGGGAGCTTTCCAGCGTAAGTTGCCAATAGGCGGTGCCGCAAAAGGAATTCCTTTAAATGATTTGATGCCACTTTTTTCTGTTTTCCCTTGGATGATACCTGAGGCTATTTTTACGTTGATACTGACAGGTTCATTGGCTAATGTGGATTGTATTCCAAAGAAATAAGAAAGCAGGAAAATGAAGGAAAGTAGTACAGGTTTTTTCATGTGTATGGTCCTTTTGGTGACTTATTGTAATTGGTTTTCTAATTGAATAATGAAATGAGAAATTCCCAATTAGCCATTCATGCATTAAAGGTAAAAGACTTTTTCATTCTGGTGTTAATTTATATTCCACTTGTAGAGAGAGTTCTTGGAATTCTCTTTGTCAACAAGGAATTAAACACATGAAAACTTAGCTCTTATATATTATCTATAAAGGGTTGACTGTAATGACGCTTACCTGTGGCTTTATACAAGGCATTGGCTAATGCAGCAAAGACAGGTGGATACGCCGGTTCTCCCATGCCACTGGGATCTATTTCATTTTTCACAAAATGGATATTCATGGCTTTGGGAGCCTCATTCATGCGTATCATGCGGTAGGTATCAAAGTTTTTATGTTGTGGTACACCTTGTTCCAATGTCATTTTTCCAAATAGAGCTGTACCAATTCCATCCACTACTCCTCCTTCCACCATATTCCTGGCCCCAGTTGGATTTATAACAATCCCACAATCGATGGCAGAATGAACTTTTTGAATGACAGGCATTCCATCTTTCATTTCCAACTCTATGACATTGGCAGCATAGGAATCATGGCAGAAATAAGCAGAAACCCCTACTTTCTTGGTGGATTTAATGTTTTTCCAATCTGATTTTTCTTGGACTAATTTCAATACTCCTGCATATCTTTCAGGCTCGTATTCATTGTTTTTGCCAACCGGCTTTTCGGCTGCTCGCTGGAGTAATTCCAAACGAAAATCGATGGGATCTTTTCCTGCTAGCTCGGCTACTTCATCCAAAAAGGATTGTTCGGCTGCCGCCATAAAATTGGAGCGCGGTGCTCGGAAAGAACCCACCGTAATGTTGGAATCTATGGTCCATTCTTCGGCTAAATAATGATCGACGGCACCCGCTGGAAAGCGGTTAGGATATAGTGGAGATTCGGGAATTCCTCCTGCTTTTACATGGAAAGCAATCAGGTTATTTTGTGCATCTAAACCGGCCCTGTAAGTAGCGGAGTAGGTAGAACGATATACCCCTGAAGTCATATCGTCTTCTCGGGTATATTGCAATTTAATGGGGGCTTGCACTTTTTGAGATATAAGCGCAGCTTCAATCATCCAATGCGCATAAGAGCGTTTGCCAAATCCCCCGCCTAAACGAGTCATTTTGACATTGATTTTATCCAGAGGTAAACCTATTCGAGCAGATAAAGATTGTTCGGTTAATTCAGGTTTTTGAAGTGGCCCAGATAAATTCGCTGAGTCAGCTTTTACGTCGGCAAAAAAGTTCATGGGTTCCATGCAATTATGAGCTAAATATGGCCCATAATAGGTTTTTTCTATGATTTTTGCTGCCTGTTTAAAGGCCGTTTCCACATCTCCATCTTTCCGTCTGACCGTGGCAATTTGTTCTTTTTTAGCCGCCATTTGTGCGATATGTTGGCTCGTATTTTCTAGTCCAGCCGGAATATTTTCGACCGTTTTTCGGCCTAGCATATTTCTGTTTTGAGTATAGCTTTTAGTTTCCTGCCATTCCACTTGCAAGGCTTTTTTGGCTTGCATAACTTCCCAAGTAGAATGACCTACAATGGCTACCACTTGGTTGAAGCTAATGGTATCAAAAAAGGATTTTTCATAGCCATCTTTAAATACTTGGATGGGGAAAATATCCTTGATGCCAGGCATTTTACGAGCCTCGGAATCGTTGATTGATTTTAGCTCCAAACCGAAGGCGGGAGGATGAACAATCATGGCATAGAGCATACCTTTTACTTGGGTATCAATACCGAATAAAGGCTGACCAGTGACAATCTTTTTTAAGTCTACATTTGGTTTGGATTTCCCTATGATGGAAAAATCTTTGACCGATTTTAATGGTGTATTTTGAGGAACTTTGATTTGGGCAGCAAGACTTGCGAAATCTCCATATTTGGCAGATTTACCACTTTTTTTATGATGTAAAATGCCAAGAGAAGTACTTAATTCTTCCAAGGGAACTTGCCATTGTTTGGCTGCGGCTTCCATTAACATCCTACGGGCCGTAGCACCTGCTTGTCGGAGGGGCATCCATCCTTGATGAATAGCTTGACTACCTCCGATGTATTGTCTGGTAAAATGTTTGGTATCTAAATCCGCTTGAATCACTTGTACCTGTTTCCAATCTACATCCAACTCTTCCGCTACAATCATGGGCATGGAGGTTTTTACCCCTTGACCACCTTCTGGATTGGGCGACATGATTTGGATGATATTGTCTGAGGTGATTTTTACAAAACCGTTGATTTCATGTTGAGTTCCCGGATCAGCTTTTAAGGTTTTATTAGTGGAGGCAAAACTGGAAAAATAGCTAAAACTTAACATGAACCCACCGCCACTTAAAGCGGCAGATTGTATAAAGGATCTACGGTTTAGTTTTTTCATGATAATAATTGGGTAAATTCTTAAGAATCCAAGGTAATGTAATCTTGTGATTAACGCTTAATTCAAACCTTTATTTTTAAGAAATGCATGTAATAGCTCGGCTATTTCTAGATTGTTCAAATCAGAATAATGAAAGTTTAATTCGTGGTATTCAGCTTGGTGAAGGAAAGAGACCCTAATTTCCAAGCACCGTTTTGTTTCACATATACTTCTGTTACTTCAAAAGGATTGGTCACTTCATTTCCTCCAACTGCAGCTAGTAAAGTTATTCGGTTCAATAAAATGGCAGTGGAATCAATGATATTTACCGACACTGAATGTATATCAGCTTTTTTATAATGTATCATCCCGCCTTTAATGATGTTCACCTCTCTATCTTTTCCCCAGCTTCCACCCATGTGAACAAAAACAGATTTTTCATGGAATAGTTGACTCAATTTATTGGCATCTTTATCCGCCATCCATTGCCATTTGTCTTTGGATAGTTGGATAATCTCTTGGTCGGCAGGTGAAGTTTGAGCCAACATTCCTACACTAGCAGTTAGGATAAATAGTAAAGAAAACAGGGTATTTTTCATGTTATTTGATTTAAAATTAAGTGGTAAATGAGCTTATTGTTTGATTTGATGCGTATCCCGAACACTACTAAATGTCAATGCTAGCAGTTTCCAACCTTGACCATTTTTTTGATAAACTTCTGTTACTGTAAATTCAGTTACGGCAACTTGCTCTCTCACTACCGCATCTAAGGTTATCCGATTCCATACAATGGCAGTATTACCAAAAAGTTCAACGGCTGTATCTTTAACAGTAGCTTTTTTATACCAAATTCTACCTGTTTTGATGATATCAAGTTCTTCCTCTTTTTTCCAAGTACCACTCATGTGAACAAATTTGGATTTAGCATCAAATAAGGCGTCTAATTTAGTGACATCTTTGTCAGACATCCATTGCCATTTATCATTGGAAAGTTTAATTAGAGTTTGCTCTTCACTACTTTGTTGGGCCACACCCATCTGAATGAAAAATAAGGCAAAAACGAAAGTTAGGATAGTCGATTTCATGTGATTTAGGAGCTACGATTTTAAACAAATGTCTAATTAATATTTTTTACCTAGGTAGATAAACTACTCTATTTTCTACCATTTTTACTCATTCTACAGATTAGCGGAATCAGCTACAAGTGAAATACTTACATTTGGAACAAAATTTGAAACTCATGGAAAAAGTAGTAGTCCTTAATCAAATTAGTGAGTACAATGCAGCGAATAATCATACCACACTCCACCCTTTAGTGAGTGTCATTGATTTTTCTAAGGCAAGTGTACGCGATTGGGGCCAATCCGTAAATCGTGTCAAATTTCAATACGGTTTGTATTGTATTTATTTGAAAGATGTCAAATGTGGTGATATTGTGTACGGCCGACATACCTATGATTACCAAGCCGGAACCTTAGTTTTTTTTGCTCCAGGTCAAGTTTCTGAATTTGAGCCCCCCTCAGAACCTTACCAGCCTAAAGGTTATGGACTGGTTTTTCACCCTGATTTAATTCATGGAACGGCTCTTGCCAAAGCATTACCGATGTATCATTTTTTTAGTTATCAATCCAACGAAGCATTGCACATTTCGGATGCGGAAAGACAAGTTGTATTGGATTGTCTGTCCAAGATTGAATTTGAATTAAATCAAGCCATAGATAAGCATAGCAAAAAATTGATTACTGCCAATATTGAATTGTTTTTGAATTATTGTGAGCGTTTTTATGATCGCCAATTTATTTCAAGAGAACATGTCAATCTAGGTGTTTTAGCCAAGTTTGAAGAGTTGTTAAATACTTATTTCTTGTCGGAAAAGCCTCAAAATTTGGGTTTACCTTCCGTAGCTTATTTTGCGGATGCATTGCATTTATCTCCCAATTATTTCGGTGATTTAATTAAAAAAGAAACAGGAAAATCAGTTAAGGATTTGATTCAAAACAAGCTCATTGATGTCGCTAAAGAGCGGATTTTTGATGGAGAAAAATCCATCAATGAAATAGCCCATGATTTAGGGTTCAAATATCCACAACATTTTACTCGGGTATTTAAGCAACACGTAGGAAACACCCCTTTACAATACCGCCATCTGAATTAAGTATTTTATATGGAGTATGTTGAATTAAATAATGGAGTAACAATGCCCATCTTGGGTTTTGGAGTATTCCAAATCGCCGATGCATTCACTTGTGAAAAATGTGTCAGCGAAGCTTTAGGATTGGGGTATCGCTCCATCGACACAGCGGCTTCCTATGGAAATGAAGCAGCCGTGGGTTTAGCTATAAAATCATCAGGAATACTCCGTCAAGATGTATTTATTACGACCAAACTTTGGATTCAAGGAAATGGATATGAAGGTACTTTAGCGGCCTTTGATACATCCATGCAAAAACTGCAGCTTGATTACCTCGATTTATACTTAATTCATCAGCCTTATGGCGATGTATTTGGAGAATGGCGTGCCTTGGAAAAGTTATACCATGAGGGGCGAATCCGTGCGATAGGTGTTAGTAATTTTCAGCCTGATCGGATCGCAGATTTACTGAATCATACAGAGATTATTCCAGCCATCAATCAGGTAGAAACACATCCATTTCATCAACAGATTTCAAACCAACAATTTCTTCAAGAGCATCTAATTAAAATACAATCTTGGGGACCTTTTGCCGAAGGGGAAAATGGGATGTTTGAAAATCCGCTACTATCGTCCATTGCACAAGCCCATGGAAAATCCATCGCCCAAGTTATTTTGCGCTGGCTTATACAACGAGGAATAGTCGTCATCCCTAAAACCGTTAACCGCCATCGCATGATGGAGAATTTTCAAATTTTTGATTTCAGTCTGACTGAACGAGAAATGGAAATGATTCATACATTGGATACCAAAACGAGTTGCTTTTTTGATCACCGAGACCCAGCCATGGTTAAGTGGTTGGGAACAAGGAATATAGAACATTGAATTGTTTGATTTGAATACATTTGTACACCTTTTTATAAATATCAAACCATGATAAAGAAATTCACCTTACGGATTAACAAGAAATCCCACACGATAGAGGCAGATGAAAACATGCCTCTTTTATGGGTACTTCGAGATGTATTAGACTTAAAAGGAACCAAATATGGTTGTGGGGTGGGTTCCTGTGGAGCGTGTACGGTACATTTAAATGGTATCGCAGTACGTTCATGTCAGTTGCCTATTTCAGCTTTGGCCAATCAGAATATCACGACCATTGAAGGACTTGCTGAAAAGGGAGATCATCCAGTTCAAAAGGCATGGTTGGATGTTGACGTTGCGCAGTGTGGTTATTGCCAATCTGGTCAAATCATGAGTGCGGCAGCTTTATTAAAAAGCAATCCACGTCCTAGCGAGGAAGATATCGACAATTTTATGTCGGGAAATATTTGTCGTTGCGGAACCTATACGCGTATTAAAAAAGCCATCCTACAAGCAGCCTCAAAGTAACATGAAAAAGACAGATAACACGTACAGCAGACGCTCGTTTTTAAAAGTCTCTTCGCTTTCAGGAGGAGGATTGATGTTAGGGATTTCTTGGTTGGCTAGTGCCAAACCCGAGGCCACATTGGTAGCATTGAATGTAGAAGCTACTTGGCAAGAACTGACAAGTTATATTAAAATTACACCTGAAAATATCATTAAGATTTTCTCTCCCAATCCTGAGTTTGGACAGAATGTCATGACCTCATTACCAATGCTGATTGCAGAGGAATTGGACGTTGATTTTAAAAGCATTGTAGTAGAACAAGCCATTTATAATCCGGCACTTTTCAACCGTCAATTTACCGGAGGTAGCCAGTCGATCCGCTCGGCTTGGAAGCTTTTACGTACGGCAGGGGCATCGGCCCGACAAATGATTTTGACGGCAGCTAGCCAAGCCTGGAATGTGCCAGTTTCGGAATTAACCACATCCAAAGGGCAAGTGAAACATGCCGCTAGTGGTAAATCCGGAAGCTATGGTTCATTCTCTACTGCGGCATCCAAATTACAGGTACCCAAGGATATCGTATTAAAAGCAAATAAAGGATTTAGGCTATTAGGTACTCCACAGAAAAATGTGGAAGGGCCTAAGATTGTTCATGGTCAACCATTATTTGGCATGGATTATAAAGAAGCTGGAATGCTCATCGCCATGACAGAGCGACCACCCGCTTTTGGCATGCGCTTAAAATCTTTTGATGCTACGGCAGCTAAGAAAATGCCAGGTATTGTGGATGTATTCACGATTCAAGTATATGAGCCCACTCAAAAATTGGCCATGTTTGATACACGTTCCTTCAATGAGGTCATAGCGGTGGTGGGTAAAACTACTTGGGATGTGATGAATGCCCGCAAAAAGCTGAATGTGGTTTGGGAAAATGCACCAGATACGAAGGAGATTATGAACAATCGAGAGACTGTTGTTCCTGGAGGCCTGGAGAGTACCACAAAGCATTATGCAGATATGTTGGCCATGGATAAAAAGCCAGGCCGCGTGGAGCGTAAGGATGGTGAACCAGAGAAGGCTTTTGAGGCAGCAAAGCATGTGATTGAACGGACCTATACTGCACCTTTTTTGGCCCATAATATCATGGAGCCGACGAACACTTTTGCTCATTTTCAAGGAAATAAAGTGAGGTTTGTGGCACCGATTCAGGGCCCTGATTTCATTGCAAATACCATCGCGACTCGCTTGGGAATTCCTAAAGAAAACGTAGAAATACAATTGGCCCGCATGGGAGGAGGATTTGGTCGTAGGGCATATGGACATTACATGGTGGAGGCAGCTTTGATTTCCAAACAAGCCAATGCTCCAATTAAATTGGTTTACAGTCGAGAAGACGATGTGAGCGGAGGTATTTATCGCCCAACTTACCAATTGACCTATCGCGCGGCTTTTGATGAAAATAAGCGTTTAACAGCGATACACATTAAGGGTGGAGGCATTCCTGAATCGCCTTTACACGCGAATCGTTTTCCAGCGGGGGCATTAGATAATTATATGGCTGAAAGCTGGTCGATTCCTTCCAACATTACCATTGGTGCATTTCGTGCACCTCGCTCGAACTTCAATGCAGCGGCTGAGCAGTCGTTTTTAGATGAGGTTTCCGAGTATATGGGCAAGGATCCAATCGCATTCCGTTTGGAATTATTGCAAAGAGCTAAAGACAATCCCGTAGGGAAAAACAATGATTATGATGCGGCTCGCTATATGGGCGTGTTGGAGTTAGTACGCGATAAATCGGGATGGGGCAAGCCAGAAAATGCCAGCAAAAAGCGTGGCGTGTCGTCGTATTTCTGCCACAATTCTTATGCAGCTCAGGTGATTGACCTTCGAGTGAAAGATGGCCAAGTCATTGTAGACCAAGTAACTTCTGCAGTGGATTGTGGAGTAGTGGTGAACCCAGAAGGTGCCAAAAATATGGCTGAAGGTGCGGCTATTGATGGTATTGGAAATGCCTTGTTTGGCAACTTAAGTTTAACTGATGGCCGGACAGATCAAAAGAATTTTGATACGTATCGCATGATTCGTCACAATGAGGCACCAAAGAAAATCGATGTGCATTTTGTGGCCAGCGAAACGGACCCAACAGGACTAGGAGAGCCGCCTTTCCCACCTATTTTTGGAGCCATGGCAAATGCAATTTACAAGGCAACAGGTAAGCGATTGTACAAGCAGCCTTTTGGGAATCAGTTATCGTAAGTAAAGAATCAGAAAATTTCAATCAGCACATCGTTTGGTGTGCTGATTTTTTTATGATTGAGCTTAGTTAATGCGTCTAAACTGGTGGTTAAAGTTGTAGTTTAATCCAACGCTCCAAAGCAAGTCATCACCCGCTAAAGCAGAACGAAGTTTTTTGCTAAAAATAGTCGTTAAAGTAAAAGGGCTTTTTTTCTTAGAAAGAATCAATGAACCACTCAGGTAAGTTCCATCCAAATCATCCATTTTAAGGTAGAAAAACTGAGGAATAATAGTTGCTTGCCAGTTTTTATGCAAAGAAAGATTGGAGAAAACAGTTTTAAATGCCACAAAAGTCGTGCTCTGGATCACATCTTTTGTCAGTCCAGTTGAACCTAAATAACTAATTCCAAAAGCTATATTTTTGTGAACGGATAAGGTAGGAGTTGCCTCCCAAGCAAAGAATCGTTGTGCTTTTAAATAGCTGGTATTAACACCATTAATATTCGCTTCTTCTGAACGAAAAACAAAGGCTGGATGTGCGCCTACACTCATTTTAAAGTTTTTTTGTTGGATAGCTTTATAGCGCCACCAAAATATAAATGCCCAGGGTTTACCATCCATTCCAAAGCGGAACATCGGATCAAAGCTCAAGCGACCTTTACCAATGGATAAATCAAATAATACAGCCGGTTTACCTAAAGAAAAAGAGGGTATTAAAGACACGCCATTATTGGTGGCGGTAATTTGACCAGAAAAAAAAGAAGGTACTTTGGTCGTATCCGTTTGAGCGAATAAATGGTTAACACCTACTAGGAATACTAGCAAGAGCGTGGTTTTAAATTTCATGGGGATGAATTAAAGAGAAATACAAAGGTCTATATTTTTTTACTAAAATGAAATTAGGGGCTTATTTTACCCCCTTTTAAAGGATATACTAGTTTAATGTTCCATAAAAAGGGCTTGGATCCTTCTACTTGGGATTCAAAGGTTTTGTTCATGGTAGATTTAAAAATGATGGGAAAATTTTGCAAAGCGAGGCTTATTTCCGTGGTTAAATAATAGCCATCGTTACCATCGATATTGAGGTAATACAATTGCGGAGTAATGCCCAAGGTTGCTTTTTTACTCAATTGAATTTGGGATATGTCGGTATATAAGGTGACAAAATGTAGCGTATGTAATGTGCCAGCATTGATACCATTTGATCTTAGAAAGTAGATACCCATGTTTAGATGCTTAGCTACTTGGTAACGAGGAAATAATTCTAATACAAAATATCGATCTGTTTTTTGAATTTGTAGAGAATCTTTCGTGCTGGGAATGGGCAAACTTACAAAATTGAGGCCCAAATGTGTCCCTACGTTCATATTGAATTTTGATTGATTAGGGCTTAGCTTATATCGAAACCAAAATAGGGAATACCAGGGTTTTGCATCTAATGAAAAAGCCATTTCTGGATCAAAACTGAACCTTCCTTTGGAAATAGACATATTGAATACTGTAGCGGGTCTTTCCAAAGAAAAGGAAGGGACAATCGAAATACCATTGTTCGTGATCCCAACGGAACCATTAATTTGGGTGGTTTTTTGATGTTGTAACTCTTGTGAAAAAGTATGTAGCGATGGTGTCAAGAATAAACAGATCAGATATATGCCTGCTTTTTTCATTTCTATTAAATTTGCTTTAAATTGTAAAATTAGCCTATTTCCTTAGGTGTAGGATTATACATTTTACGGAAATGCTTACCATTTTAACCTTATGGAAGAAAAGATCAAGGATACAGAAATTGCCATCAGGAATTTGGACTCGGTGGATTCATTTAATAAGTACAATGAGCATTCTACCATAAATCCATGGATAAGCATCATCGATTTTTCAAAATCTAGTCCAAAATGCCGCGAATGGATGCGTATGGGATTTTATTGCATCATGTTGAAAGATATACATTGTGGGGATTTGAAATATGGCATTAGCCAATATGACTACGATGCTGGCACGCTCTTGTTTTTTGCTCCCAATCAGATTTATAAAGTAGACAAAGTAGGAAGCTTGACTGTACCCCAAGGTTTATGTCTGGTATTTGATGAAGAATTAATTCGAGGAACTTCATTACAGAAGCAAATTCATGCATATTCCTTTTTTTCATACGAACATAATGAAGCCTTACATGTAGACGAAGAAGAAAGGAAAAATGTAGTGGAAATATTGGCTAAAATTAGTCGAGAAATTAATCCTGAATTAGACCATTTAAATAAGAAATTAATTGTTACCCATATTGAATTATTATTGGATTATTGTAGTCGATATTATCAAAGGCAATTCACCAGTAGACAGCCCTTGCATCAACTCATTTCTGATAAATTTTCAGATTTGGTGAGAGAATTTTTAATCTCCAGAAAATCAGCTGATTATGGATTACCAACGGTCAATTATTTTGCGGATAAATTGCATTTATCGGCTAATTATTTAGGAGATATTATTAAGAAAGAAACACAACAAACGCCAATTGAAATTATGCATCAAATGATGATCAATCAGGCGAAAGAATTATTGCATGATTTTGAGAAAAATATTAGTGAAATTTCTGATCAATTAGGCTTTACTTATGCGCCACATTTTACCCGATTTTTTAAGAATAAAATGGGCTTAACACCGAATGAATATCGGCGAAATTTGAATCGATGAATTTTACCTCGCATGTTTGTGCGAACCATCACAAGTAGGCATTTTTTGGGAAAGGCCACAAATACAATCGCTTAATCCTTTACCCATCAGGATGCGACTTTTGTTTTTTTCAATTCGAGAGATTCTAGTGGCTTCTTGTTTCGCTTCGGCAAAATGCATCAAATACATTCTTTGTCGACCAGGTGTTAATCGTGCAAAAGCTGTTTTAAGTGCCTCATCCTCTTCCAAGGCGTTTTGAAATTCCTCTGGAACGGCATATTCCTCAATTTTTTTTAAGGTCACTTTAGCTCCCGATTTTTCTACTTCAATCGCTTCTTGAATATAAGCTTTTATCAAGGTTTCTTTGGAAAGGATATCGTCCAGATGGGTGAATCTAATATGTCGGCTCGACTGCGTATTTTCACCAGGTTTGCTAAATATTTTGCCAGTATCTTTTAGGAGAACTCCCTTAAAAAACATGATGGCGAAGTATTCCTTGAAACCTTGTAGTATTACTAAATTCGATTTTTCATAGGAATAGCAAGGGGAACTCCATTTCAAATCTTCTTCTAAGCCCATTTCCAATAACAAACTTCTTAGTAAGCTTAATTCCGCTTGCCATTTTTCTAGTTTTACCAAAAATGCATCTACTTTTGGATTCATCATTCACCTTTTTTCTAAAAGTAAAAGGAATATCCGAAAAGTCCGATTCTGTCATTCATTATTTGAAAGTACAGAGAATGTCAATCAAGAGTCACCGACTTATTTATAGGATAATCCATGCCCAAATGGGAATAATCCGTAATTTGGTCCTTCCATGTAGCCAGGTACATCCGATTTATTTTCCTCAACCGCTTTCATGTTGATCGGAGTAGTAAATGGCATTTTTCCAGTAGGATTGTATTTGCCTGTCACAATGTCCAATAAGGCTTCTTGCGTAGTACCAAAAGTAGCTAAGATGGATTTTGTTTTCCCTTTGTCTATTTCTTCAATGACCCAGGGATTTGTATAATTGATTGCCACGATGGTCGGTTTGCTGTTAATTAATTCATTGACATGATTCACATCGATTCGATTATCCGATAATCTCAAATCAATTTTAGTACCCTGCGAACTAAACAATCCTCCACCATTGGGGATTAACCAAACTAAAATAACATCGGCTTCTTCTTTATTGGATACAAATTCCACATCGGGATATTGAGGCTTAGCCACTTTGATGATATCAGCATTTCTTCCTGTGTTGAAATAGGTTTCAAAGTACACCTTGGTCTTCTTTTTTACGGGTAAAACTTGTTCCTCATTTCGAAGTAAAACAATGGATTTACGCAGGGCCAAATTGGCCAAATCAGTGGAGGCTTTATTTCCAATAATCTGCTTGGCTTCTTCTACATCTACATAAGGGTTTTCAAATAAACCGAGTTCAAACTTTTCTTTTAATAATTTGGCTACCGATTGATTGATTCTTTCTTCAGATACCATACCTTTCTTTACTGTTTCTAGTAAAGTGCTGGGATTCGCTGCTCCTGAAAATACATCCACGCCGGCATTTAAAGCTTTTTGGTAGCGTTCTGTTATACTCAAATTTTCTACTCCCCAGGGCATCATTTCAATGGGCCCAGTATCCGAATTGATGATGCCATGAAAGCCCAATTTCTCTTGAAGTAAATCGTTGATCATCGCTTTATTAAATGAGAAACCTACTTCCTCAAACTCTTTACCTATAGGGGCAGAATAGTAGGGCATGATCGCTGAAGTACCTGCTGCAATGGCCGCTTTAAATGGTTTTACATGGTAATCAAACATGCCTCCAGGATAATGGGCAAATTTTCCCCAATCAAAATGAGAATCTTGTCCATCTACTTGAGGGCCGCCTCCAGGGAAGTGTTTGGTGGTCATGGCCACGGATTGAGCCCCTAATTTTTTACCTTGAAAACCTACGATGATTTCTTGAATCATGCGCGAGGTTAAATCAGCATCCTCACCAAAGGTTCCTTCTACACGCTGCCAACGGGGTTCCGTGGCTAAGTCGGCCATGTACATATATCCTTTTCTTAGGCCAACAGCGCGCCATTCTTTGGAAGCGATCTCTGCAAATTGACGTGTTAATGCAAAGTCTCTCATGGCAGCCAAACCTAATTCCCCTGGCCATTTAGAAAATGCGGTTACTCCTACACTTAAACCTACGGATGCATCGGTAGTTACATGATTTCTTGGATTAGAAGCCACAATAGCGGGTATTCCTAGTCGTGTATCCTCACACAAGGCTTGGAGATTGTTGGACCATTTTGCCATGATTTCAGGCGCGGCATTAGCCCTTAAAATAAAGTGCCGCAAGTGAAGTTGACGTACCCCTTTGGTGGTTCCAGCTGCAGCCATATTTGGCGCACTTAGGGGCTTTCGGGTAAACATATTGGTGTTTTGAATCAAATCTTCTTCATTGAAACCATCGTTGATGGGTGTAGCTGTTCCTGCGGCTGGTGCTCCTCCAAAAACATTGTCGCCACCCATGCGTGTGGTACTAATCAACATAAACCCCACCTTTTCCTCTAAGGTCATTTGTGAAACTAAATCCTTAATTCTTTCCGAAATAGGTAATCGCCAATCCTCGTAACGATCTAGCTTTTTGTTTTTATTCAGGTCTTTGAAAGACAGATTTTGAATGCGTAGGATTTCTACATTTCGACTACCTAAATTAGGTTGAGCTGTTTTCTGCTGAGCAAGGATATTGGTAAAAGACAAAACAGTTAATAGACTTGCTATTACTTGTTTTTGGGGGAATTTGTTTGACATATGAATGGGCTATATGGACTAAAAGCATGAATTAACTGGTATCTAATGAGTTATTTTGTAAATTCTTTAGATAATCGTTTCGCCATTCATCAAATTAAGATAAGTCGGGAGAAATAATTCAATGAGGATTCCTATATTGTAGCAAATAGATACAATATAGGAATATTGTAAATAAAAATATCGGAAAAATACCAAATGAAAAATCATGTTACGATGAAGAAATGGATACTAAGTTTAGGTTTGCTCATATGTGGCCTACCTATTTTGGCTCAACCTTCGAGGCCAGCGCCAACGCCCAATGACACGCTTAAGTCGGTAGAAGCTTTAGCCTCTGGACAAGTTATCTTTCGGATTTATGCACCTAAGGCTAGTCAAGTGATTGTTTCTGGTGATTTTTCGAAAGAATTTGGGGCTAAAAATTTGAGTAAAAATGAACTAGGTGTTTGGTCTTACACTACAACGGAGGCTATTGCACCCGATTTTTATACCTATGATTTTACGGTAGATGGGGTGAAAACTTTGGACCCTAAGAATACCTTCTTGAAAGAAGGAGAAAATGGTTATTCCAATATGATGGAAATCAAAGGCAAGGAATCGGCTTATGCTGCCATTCAAGCTGTTCCACATGGGAAGCTAGAGAAAGTCTGGTTTCAGTCCAAGGTAACGGGTAAGCCTACACGTTTCCATGTATATACTCCGCCTGGTTATGAGAAGATGAAAGTAAAACTACCTGTTTTGTATTTACAGCATGGAGGAGGCGATAATGATGCATCTTGGTCAACGGCTGGGCGGGCAAATTTTATCATGGATAACCTGCTGGCTGCAGGTAAATGCCAAGCCATGGTGGTGGTCATGCCCATGGGACATCCCAGTTCTGGCTTTTATATGAATCCAGGGATTGAGGAAGATCCTTATTACAAACAAATGTTTGAGGAAATCATGCCTTTGGTGAATGAAAAATATACTGTTCTGACTGACCGTAATCATACAGCTTATGTGGGTCTTTCCATGGGTGGATTGCAAGCACTGAATATGGCGCTTTTTGCTCCTGAGAAATTTGGCTATGTGTTGCCATTAAGTACAGGATATTTCCCAGCTCAACTGAAAATGTTGGAAGAGAAATACGTTCAACATTTGAAAAACCCAGAAATTAACCGCTTAAAACTATTTTGGATTGCCATGGGAGGCGAAAGGGATATTGCCTACAAAAACGGTTTGGGCGTGAATGCCGTGTTTGATAAATATGGCATCAAATACCAAACAAATACCTACGACGCGGGTCATACCTTTATCACATGGCGTCATAATTTAGTTGAATTTGCTCCAATACTTTTTAAAAATTAAACACATGAAAAAATCTGTATTATTAACGCTAGCTTGTGTTGTTTTAATGGCTCAAAATGGCCTAGCACAAACAGCTTCTGCCAAGCATTTACCCATCATAGATGTGCATGTGCATGCCATGAAAGTCAATGCCAACTTTGCCTCGGATATGTCGCCTTGGTTTTTAAGCAACATGCCGGGAACAGATCCGAATGAACCGACGCCTAAATTTTTAAGTGCGGATGGAGCCATCATGTTGAAGGCTGCCAAATCCGACCAAGAATTTCAAGATGAGTTAATGCAAACCATGAAACGCCTGAACATGACCATTGTGGCTTCAGGTGATCCTCAGGTAATTCGTAATTGGAAAAAAGCGGCAGCTCCAGACCGAGTAATTCCATCCATTGGTTTTAGTTCGGCCAGTGGTATTAGTGTGCAAGCTTTTGAAGATTCCTTGAAAACGGGTTTTTATAAAGTGGTTGGGGAAGTGGGTTTACAATACCAAGGATTATCGCCTAGCGACCCATCGGTGGATAAGTATTTTGAAGTAGCTGAGCGACTAAATGTGCCCGTTGCCATTCACATGGGAACAGGAGGAAATGGGATGGCTAATTTGACTTCTCCCAAATACCGAGCTTCCATGGGGAATCCCTTATTGTTGGAAGATTTACTAGCCAGACATCCTAAACTGAAAGTTTGGGTGATGCATGCCGGCTATCCGATGATTGATGAAATGATAGCCTTGATGGGCGCCAATTCCCATGTATATGTGGATTTAGCAGGTATGATTTGGAGCTATCCTTTGGAAGAAATACACCTGTATTTACGGAGATTGGTACAAGCCGGTTTTGGGAAACGAATCATGTATGGTACAGATTTAATGGTTTGGCCAAAATTGTTGGAGACATCCTTAGGAGTCATTGAAAATGCCAATTACCTTTCTTTTGAACAGAAAAGAGATATATTTTTCAATAATGCGGTTCGTTTTTTCCGCTTAGATCCTGCTAAGTATCAATAAACAAAAAGTATTTACAGAGAAACAAAAATGGGCATCTTAACAGACGCCCTTTTTTATGAATGAATCATTCTTATTTAAACTGAAAAATAAGTGGGAAAACAAAGCAAACAATGGCTGCCCAAATGGAGTAAATGGGTAGGTATTGGGCAATACTTTTAGCCACTAGGGTGAAATCAGCTTTTCCTTGACTCGTTTTCCGTAAAGAGTTTGCTACGAGCAGTAAGTGAATAAAAATCAACAAATTACTACCTAATACTGCAATTCTATTCGGTGTAATTCCCCATTCGATGATGCGGAAACTAATGGCGGAAAGAGCAATGCCATTGACCACGATGGTTAAGGCAGATAAACCTAATAATAGCCCATTTTGGTAGCGGAGATTTTCATTTTTTTCAGTCTCTGCAACAGAAAATAAAATGAGTGCCATCACGCCCAACAGAAGACCATTGAAGATGAATAAAAATTCACGATTCGTATAGGGGTTCTTTCCTGTATACACCATGGCAATTAAATAAATCAACAAGAAAACAAATACCACTGGGGTAAAGATTTTGGCGATAATGGGAGAAACATTTTTGACTAAAGCTGGGTTTTTTTGGATCAAATAATTGCCCAAAATGGGTGTGGCAGAAAGTCCACTGACGATGACATATTTCCCATAAAACTCTTTGATATCCAAACCAATTATTTCAAATAGCCCTAAGGAAATGGCCGTGAATAATCCTCCTGAAAGCAATATGATGGCGCACATCACTAATAAATCACCATGTAACCTCAAAAATTCAATTCTTTTTTGTGTGTTGGAAATAAGTCCTTCTCCCACATACGTATATCCCCAAATGGACCACAAAACCAAAGGGACATGAATACATGCTAATAGGATGGAATCAGATGGAGATGTTCGGGGAAGGAGGTTGATATAAATGACAGAAAAGAGGCAAATACCTAGGGGTAGCATGATTTTAAAAATGGGTACTTGTTGTTTCCAAATGAAATAGGCGCTCAAAAAAGGGAAAACCACAAAGGATATATTTCTTTGGAAAAAGGTATCTTGATCTAATCCGAATAAATTAGGAATCTGAGAGATTAGAGCAGCACAAATGCCTAACAGAGCGATTAATACTAATTCGTTTTTGGTGCCTAGCGTAAGAGGTTCTGCCGCATAATTTAACCGCTGATTCCAACATTGTAAACTAGTCTCTTCAGGATATTCCGGCCACAAGGCATTGAATTCTTTTTTAAATAAGGCAGAATTGGATCGGTATAATTTTTCCAGTTGTTCTGGATTGTTCAAGTTTTGTAGGATCTCGCTTTTCATGGTAACAGAGGTAAATTGGGTTCTGAAAGGAAATTTTCAAGATGATAGCTTCCACATGGGCTCAAGGCCCTGGGATTTTGTTGCTTATGCTTCGCAGGGCAATAACTACGTTACGCCTAACTAGTCATACTATTTTTTGCTCAATGGCCGATTTATTGAATTAAACGGTAATATGACTTTATACAATTCCTTCCCACCAAGCAGAGAAAGTGGGATTTTCTTCTTTCAAATCTACCCGCTCGCCAATTTTGGGAGTAATTACTGGGATATTCTGCTTTTTACTATTTTCCCAGAGTAATTGTAAGGGTTCGTCCCAAGGATGAATACTTAATTTAAATTTGGAGTTGTGTCCAGCAAAGATTCTTTTAGCCTGTAATTCTTGGGCAACGGTAAATATTTCCTCAGGCATTAGGTGTATGTATTTCCATGCTGTATTATATTGACCTTGTTCCAAGAGGGCCAAATCAAATGGACCATACTGATCGCCAATGGCCTTAAAGTGGGTGTCATAGCCACTATCCCCACCGAGGAAAAGATTATGTTGGCTTGTTTTTAAAACAAAAGAGACCCAGAGGGTTTTATTTCTTTGTAAGCCTCTACCTGAAAAATGACGAGCCGTAGTAGCTGTTAATTTCCAATCATTTTCCAATTCAATGGATTCATTCCAATCCAATTCGTGAATGATGTCGGGAGAATAACCCCAATATTCCAAATGCTCTCCAACACCTAAACCACAAACTACTTGCTTGACTTTACTTTGGATTTTTTTAATCGTTTCATAGTCCAAATGGTCATAATGATCATGGCTAATGAATAAATAATCAATGTTGGGTAAGCTTTCTGCCGTATAAGGATCGGTTCCTTTAAATGATGCATTTAACCAAGAAAAAGGGGCTGCATAACCGCTCAAAACAGGATCGATCAATATGGTTTTTCCTTCTATTTGGAGTAAATAGGAGGAGTGTCCGAACCAAATCATATAGTCGGTGTTGGGACTTATTTGTTTCAAATCAGTTTTTACAGTAGGCAGTGCAACGCTTGGTTTTGTTCGGATGTTTTTACTCGTCATTACCCGAAACATAGAACCTATTTTATTATTTTCTTCGGCAAATGTGGGCGTATAAGATAAGTTTTGAAATTCTCCGTCTTTATAGTTTGGAGATTTTTTTATGCGTTGCAGCCTTTTCCCTTTCGGGTTAGTACCTAATACCGATTTATTGAAAGCAATCCAAGAACCTACTGAGATGCTTGTTAAAATTCCTAGAAAGCCTAGCATACGTCTTCTTTTCATAATTTGAAAAGCAATTTACCGTTTTTGAGTCATCATTGTACATACCCTGTTAGAATCAAAATTTTATGAGTCCTTTTATAAGCACGATGTAGGGAGTTTATAAATCCAAGATATCATGGAGATACGAATCATCGTACAATTTTGGCAATAGGAAATTAAGCGCTTATTTTAGGGAAAATGGCCAAAGGTATTGGCATTCATCTTGTTTAAAAAGGAATACATGGAAAATTCAACGAAATTCGGAACAACAGTCAATTGGGTCATTGGCATAGTATTTACGCTCATTGGTTTAGTCAATGTTTTTTCAGGAAATGACCCCGTTTTTGGAGGTTTTATTATCCTACTTTCTTTGGTATATTATCCGCCTATTCAGGCATTCATTCATCGCCTGACTGGTTTTGGAATCAATAATGGGATAAAAACCCTATTGGGATTGTTTATTTTATGGGCGAGTTTAGGAGTAGGGGAGCTGATGTCTAAGATTGAACAGATCTTGCAATCCATGTAAATGGTTTATCTCTTATCCAAGTTAAAATCAATTCCATGATTCAAGATTTATTCATTCCTCCGCTTTCTGATTCTACTACTCAGATCTTAGATTTAAGTGTTCAAAACCCAAATTTTAAGCCAGAAATTTATCAAGATATGGCCAAATTTAGTCGGTTCATTCAGGATTCGATGGGCTCGAAAAGGTATGGTCTTGGGGGTTATTTAGAACATCGAAAGATGTATGAATCACATGAGAATTTTGCTACGGGCCAGCAAGATTATCGAAATATTCATTTAGGAATAGATATTTGGGCAGAGGCAGGTACGGAAGTGTTTGTTCCGATGGATGGCATCATCCATAGTTTTCAGGTGAATGAAGGGTCGGGAAACTATGGCCCCACGATCATTTTAGCTCATCAAATCCGAGGGGAAAGGATTTATAGTTTATACGGACACCTTTCTAGTCAAGATTTGATTGGGTTAGCTCCTGGACAGAAAATGCGCCGAGGTCAAAAAATGGCGCATTTGGGTAATTCTTTTGAAAATGGCGGTTGGCCTCCTCATCTGCATTTCCAATTGATTCGTGACTTACAAGGTTTTGTGGGAGATTACCCAGGCGTTTGTTCACAAAGAGACCTAGCTTTTTATGCTCAAAATTGTCCAGACCCGGCAAGATTTGTTTTTTGTTAGGAGGCAGGATTGATTTCCAGCTTTTCTAATTTCCCTTTTCGTTTGACGATATTTTTATAGTCCCACTGTATCGTTTTTGATTTTTGAAGCCACCGTTTGAGATCTTGTATGGGGATATCTTGAACGTTTTTAAAATAGATACCAGCCGCTTTAAACTTACCCACTACTTCCAATTGATTTTCCTCAAAAGATAAGCCACTCCAAAATAATAGTTGAATCCCTCTTTTTAGGGAACTATAGCCTACAATGGGGTTATCATGGATAAACCAGACTGGAATGGCATGCCAAATTTTACATGTTGCTTCTGGAAGATGTTCTGAAATATATTGCGCTAAGAAATCACCTATTTCGGCCTCTTGTAAAGAAAGGTTCTGATTAAATGCTTGAATGGCTGGGTCCATGTTGGGGGATTTTTAAACAATGAAGATCATTTTTTTCAATTCATTTCTAGTTCAAATGTATTCAATTACCTGTAATTTTAAATACCTATCAAGATTCAACAAAAAATCATGAAATATATCCTAGCTCTAGCTTTTTTTAATTTGTTACCGTTGGGACTCTGGTCACAAGAGGGGAAGGCGGCTTACTATTTTCAGAAAATTAGAAATAATGAAGCAGAACTGACGGCTTTTATAGCACAAATGCCGAAGGGTGGAGATTTACATCATCATTTTAGCGGCTCCATTTATGCGGAACCTTTAGTAGAAAAAGCGATACAATTGGACTATTATTTGAACATGGAAACGATGGCCATGGCCAAAAATCCAACAAACAAAGGGACTTGGAAACGCTTATCGAGCTTAGCCTCTGAGGGTCGTTTGGATGGAATGAAAAATGATATAATTCGTCGATGGTCAGTGAAGGATTATGATCCTGCATTTTATCCATCCGATCAATTGTTTTTTGAGTCTTTTGATAAATATTTGCCCGTCCTTAATGAAGAGTATGCTCCAGGCATGTTGGAGCTTAAAAATCGCGCTTTAGCTGAAAATGTCAGCTACATTGAAACCATGTTTTCTCCCGTTTATTCACATGTTTCTATTCAGGACTTATCTTCTTATGATTCGGAATTACGCAGCTTAGCCAATCAGTCAAACGAGGAGGCTGTAATGAATTCCTTAGAGAAATTATATGCAAAATTGATGCAAAAAGAGGCGATGAATCAAGCGGTTATTTGGAATAATAGTTTCATCCAGCATTTGCATGATAGTCTAAAAATAGACGATGAACGCTTTACCATGCGGTATCAAAAATATGTGTTGAGATTTAAGAATCCAGTAGATTTATTTAAGGACATTGTCATCAGCTTTATGTCCGCTAATACCAATGACTTGATCGTTGGAGTAAATATGGTGGCACCTGAACATGGAGAAACGTCCATGAAAGATTACCGATTGCATATGTTGATGTTTCAGTTTTGCCATCAGAAATTCCCTAAGGTGAAGTATTCTTTGCATGCAGGAGAATTGGCTTTGGGGCAAGTCGCTCCAGAAAATTTAACTTGGCATATAGGTGATGCTGTTTATACGGCAAAAGCGCATCGGATAGGACACGGCGTGGATATGCCTTATGAGAAAAATAGTTATGAACTATTACGCCATATGAGCCAACAAAAAATTCCGGTAGAAATAAATCTGGTGTCCAACCGCTTCATATTAAAAATTAAGGAAGACAAACATCCCATTAAGCTCTATCGGGATTTTCAAGTTCCACTTTTAATAAGTACCGATGATGCGGGCGTTTTACGGAGTAGTTTAACCGAGCAATATGTCTTGTTGGCAAAATCATATCCATTTTTCAGTTATTCCGATATCAAGCAAATGGTATTGAATAGTATCGATTATAGCTTTATCAAAGAGCCTTTACTCAAACAGAAATTACGACAAGATGTCATGAATAGATTTAAGCAATTTGAAGCGAAAATACCTCATTAGTTTTGTTAAAAATAAGGCAATATTTGAATTCAATGAAGGAAATTTTTGAGCTAGTTGGTGCGTAAATTTTTATATCATCTTTATGTGTAAATATTTAGCTTTGTTGCTATGAAGTTCAGCCATACCAACCAGATTTTTATTGCCGTAGGAGTGGTTTTTTTTACGGCGATTTTGTGTTTTTTTTCAACCCATTTCATGGGTTATCGAGCAATTGCCTTTGTGCTATTGATGGTCACATCATTAATTGCCATGTTTTTTGATGTAGTTCCTGTATTAGTGGCAGCTACTTTAAGTGCATTAATTTGGAATTTTTGGTTTATTCCCCCTCGCTTTACTTTTCATATTACTTACTCAGAAGACTTATTGTTGTTTTTACTGTATTTTTTTATCGCTTTGGTCAATGGATTATTAAACGTTAAAATCCGTCAAGCTGAAGCAAAAGCGCGCGATAAGGAGGAAAAGGAATTAACAATAGGATTATACAATACATTATTGAATTCGCTTTCTCATGAATTAAGAACACCCATAGCTACGATATTGGGAACGGTGGATACCTTAAAAGACGAAGATAAAATGCTTTCCTTGGAGCAAAAGGCGGAGTTATTTCATGGCATTGAAACAGCCAGTCTTCGGTTAAATCAACAGGTAGAAAATTTATTAAATATGAGTCGCCTAGAATCAGGTAATTTAAAACTATCCTTGGATTGGGTAGATATGACAGAATGGGGTCATCAATTAATCAATAAGTTTTCTTTAGATGCCCAACATAGAAAAATAGCATTAAAAGTGGTAAACGACTTGCCTCTTTTTCTTTTGGATGTAGGGATTATGGATCAAATCGCAGGAAATTTGTTGAGAAATGCCTTACAGTATACGGCGAATTCTGTGCCTATTTTTTTACGAATAGCCATGGAGAATGAGCAGCTTGAAATTAAAATTTCAGATGAAGGACCAGGATTTCCTGAAGACTTAATTCCCTTGGTATTTGATAAATTTTATCGGCTCCCACATACTATTCCGGGGGGGACGGGTCTAGGCTTATCCATTGTGAAAGGCTATGTTGAGGCCAGTGGAGGAACAATCAGGTTAAGAAATTTAAATCCTGGATGTGAATTTATCATTCGAATTCCAGCTAGGACCTCTTATGTAAATTATTTGAAAAATGAATAAGCATGTTGTGTTATTAATTGATGATGAAATGGCTATTCAAAAGCTTCTTAAAATCGTGCTGGAAAGCCATGATTATCAAGTTATTCAAGCATTTTCTGGAAAAGAGGGCCTGGCCTTGGCAGCTAGTTATTTACCCGATGTGATTGTATTGGATTTGGGTTTACCCGACATGCATGGCCAAGAAGTGTTGGTTCAACTGAAGGATTGGTATACGAAATCCATTATTATGTTATCGGTTCAAAATTCGGAATTGGATATCGTGAAAGCTTTGGATGCGGGGGCAATGGATTATT
Source organism: Aquirufa salirivi (assembly GCF_045310485.1). NCBI lineage: Bacteria > Pseudomonadati > Bacteroidota > Cytophagia > Cytophagales > Flectobacillaceae > Aquirufa > Aquirufa salirivi. The sequence continues at coordinate 35,230 of NZ_JBEWZH010000005.1, read as the reverse complement.
TATCTAAACCATTTCGTACGGGAGAATTATTAGCTAGAATTCGATCAGCCATTCGTAGAAATGCCACGGATATTTTGAAGACAAATTGGACATTTCAAGACTTGCAATTGGATTTAAATTCGCGTGTGCTTTTGAAAAAAGATCAAATTGTCAAGCTAACGCAAACGGAGTTTAATTTATTTGTTTTCTTCGCAAAAAATGAGGGTCGAGTTTTAACACACCAACAAATTCTAAAGGAAATCTGGGGTGTAGGCGCTCAATTGGAGACTCAATATTTACGGGTTTATGTGGGGGCATTAAGAAAGAAAATTGAAGATAATCCCAATTGCCCCATTCATATTGTGACGGAAAATGGAATTGGATATCGTTTCCAAGCTTAATTTTTATATTTTCTTTATACGAATGCATGTAATTTTTATGCTGGCTTGATGAGGCAATTGCAACCTTTGCGCCAGATAAAAATCAGACATGGAAAAGAACTATCATTTAGTATCAAAGAAAGTGACTGCCACCTCCTTATTGGTGGCGCTGGGCATTATTTATGGGGATATTGGAACCAGTCCCTTGTATGTTTTTAAAGCCATCATAGGAGAGAGGCCTATAGAGGAAACCTTGGTATATGGTGGAATATCCTGTGTTTTTTGGACGCTGGTTTTTCAAACGAGTGTCAAATATATTTGGTTGACCTTACAAGCAGATAATCAAGGAGAAGGAGGGATTTTTTCTTTGTATGCCTTAGTCAGGCAACATGGCAAAAACTTAGTTATTCCTACCATTTTAGGGGCAACAACCTTGTTGGCTGATGGGATTATTACACCTCCCATTTCAGTAGCATCTGCTGTAGAAGGGCTGGTCATGGTACCAGGTTTTGAATCGATTCCTACTGTGCCTATTGTCATCGTTATCTTATCTGTTTTGTTCTTTGTTCAACGATTCGGTACGCAGAAAGTGGGTGGAACCTTTGGACCCATTATGGTTATTTGGTTTAGTATGTTATTTGTCCTGGGCATTAGTCAAGTGCTTCTGCATCCAACTGTTTTACATGCGCTAAATCCATTTTATGCGTATCAATTATTAACTCAATATCCCCAGGGTTTCTGGTTATTGGGGGCTGTTTTTTTAGCAACAACTGGGGCAGAAGCGTTATATTCGGACCTTGGTCATTGTGGGGTTAAAAATATCCGAATCACCTGGGCCTTTGTCAAGATATGTTTAATTACTAATTATTTAGGACAGGCGGCTTGGATTTTGCATCAAGGACAACAAGTATTGAATGGTCGGAATCCATTTTATGAATTGATGCCCTCTTGGTTTTTATTAGGAGGTGTAGGCATTGCTACTATGGCTACGATCATTGCTTCCCAAGCACTCATTAGTGGGAGTTTTACCATGATTAATGAGGCAGTCAATTTGAATTTTTGGCCGAGAGTTACCGTTCGCCAGCCTACTGAATTGAAAGGCCAAATATTTATTCCTAGTGTTAATTCTATTTTATGGGTAGGATGTATTTTGATGATATTATATTTTCAATCCTCCAGTCATATGGAAGCGGCTTACGGCTTTTCTATTACCGTAGCCATGATGATGACGACCTATTTGTTGAGTTATTTTTTACTATATAAACTGCATTGGAAAAGGGTTTATGTCTATGCATTGATGGCCTTATTTGCGATGATTGAACTTTCCTTTTTTATCGCTAATGTGGCTAAAATTAAAGAGCGATGGATGTTTTTGTTTTTTGAATTATTTATTTTCTTAACCATGTATATTTGGTACTATGCTAGAAAAATAAACAATCGATTTACAAAATTCATTGACTTAGGTAAGTACGTTCAACAAATTAAAGATTTAAGTGAAGATGAGCTTATTCCAAAATTTTCTACGCATTTAATTTATATGACGAAGGCCAATAATCGTCAAGATATAGAAGATAAAATTATCAAATCCATCTTTTCAAAAAGACCTAAGCGGGCAGATGTCTATTGGTTTTTGCATATTGACCGTACCGAAGAGCCTTATACGCTTTCCTATTCTGTTCATGAATTAGTCGACGATAAAGTAATAAAAATCAATTTGAACATTGGCTTCCGGATTCAACCCAAAACAGAATTTTATTTTAAGAAAATTGTCCAAGATTTAGTAAAAAATAAGGAGTTAAATTTACATATTCGTCCAGATGGGTCAACGAAGTACAATGCGGAGCCGGATTTTAAATTTGTGATAATAGAGAAATTTTTATCTGTGGAAAATGAATTTACTTTGAAAGAAGGGTTATTGTTAAATTCTTATTTTAAATTAAAAAGAATGGGACAAAGAGACGAGCAGGCATTTGGATTAGATAAGTCAGATGTTGAAATTGAATATGTTCCCCTAGTTTATCAATCGATGGAGCAAATGGAATTAAAACGAATCTAGTGAAAAAACTAGTCCTATTTCTTAGTATTTCATTCGGGATTTTTGGCCAAGAAGATAGCCTTAGCCAAAAATCCCTTCAATTATCAGCCTATGCAGAGGGATACTATTTGCTCGATCCCGCAGATAAATTAGCTCATGAAAGAGATCCCTTTTTTTACAATCATGGTCGAGCAAATCAGCTGGATTTGAACCTAGGAATCTTGGGAGTTTCATGGACAAAGGGGCCTTTAAGTGCACAAATTTCTGGAATGATAGGAACCTATGCCAGAAGAAATTTAGCGAATGAACCCAGTTTTTGGAAAAATGTATATGAGTTAAATGTGTCCTATAGGCTTCACCCTGAATGGAGCATCATGGCTGGGGTTTTTCCTTCACATATTGGATTTGAATCGGCTAAAAATTCACAGAATTGGACACTTTCTCGTAGTTTAGTAGCCGAATATTCACCCTATTATGAATCAGGTCTGAGTCTTTATTTTAAACCAAATACTGCATGGACGTTTGGTTTATTAGGACTTAGAGGTTGGCAACATATACATGAATTTAGACCAGCCTTGGGTACACAAATACAATTTATTTCTTCCAAATCTTGGACTTGGAATTCCAGTGGATTTATAGGAAATGAGGGGAATGGACTTCGGTTATTTCACGATTTTTACCTGGTTATTCCTTTGTCGAACAAGATCAAGACCGTGCTCATCTCAGACCTAGGTTACCAAAATGAATTTTGGCATGGGGAGGCTTTGATGGTACAAGCTCAGCTTGGTGGGCATTGGAAATTGACAAGCCGATGGGAGCAATTTTCAGATCCTGATGCGATCTCTATGGCTCAGGGTACTTATATGCAATCAGCTTCATTAGGGGCAGATTATAAACTATTTCCTAAGATGTTACTTCGGTCAGAATGGAAGATATATCATTCGTCGACCGGAGTATCCAACTTACATTCTCCAGAATATATATTTGGGGTGGTTTTAGGGAAATAAAATTTAAAAATTGCTTTGACTTGAGTAATTAAATCTTGGATTCAAGTATTGCTTTACTGAATCCAAGACTTATTTTAATAGGCAGCTGTAAACCTAACTTGATGGTGTTTAGCTTGTTCCACTTCATCCACTATGACTACTGCTAAATCTTCTACTGATAAGATGCTGCGTTGATTGGAATCAAATACTGGATTCTCTAAACCTAATCGATATTGGCCTGTTCTGCCAGATGTAATTCCAGGATGCATCTCAATAGCTGGGCTAATAAAGGCCCAATCTAATTCTTTTTCATTTTTTAGATAGGTTAAATAATCCCTGGCTGCAGTGGCCCCAGCATAATATTCTTGAGGAAATTCAGGGGTATCAACTAATTGTAATCCTGGAGCAATGTATAAACTTCCTGCACCACCGATGGTGATAAAACGATTCACTCCTGATGCTTTCACCGCTTCTTGAATTTTCTTAGAACCTTCCAAGAAGTCGTGATACAAGTTAGGATTCGTCCAACCAGCATTGAAACTATTAATGACAGCATCAACTCCATATAAAGCTTGCGCTAGTTCGTCTACTTGCGAAATATCAACCTGTTTCCAAGTAATGAGCGGATGCTCCAGGGAGAGTTGGGGGTTTCTAGCAATGGCAAGCACTTCGTGTTGTCGATTTACTAATTCTTGTAGTAGGGCTTTACCTACAAATCCGGTTGATCCGATAAGAGCGATTTTCATGATAATAAAATTTAATGTAATAAAAAAAGTTACAGTAATGAATAAAAAAACTTAGAAATCATTAGAGAACTGCTCCAAAGTGATGGTCATCAATTGGCCAGTAATTTGATTATTTAGGGTAGTATATAGCATGTCTAATTTGTTATTCATTTTTTCCCCAACCGGGCAATTTGGGTTAGGGTGATTTTTGGAATATCCAAATGAAACCTTTTCCAAGGTAATTTTTAATACTTGATCTAAGGTAATTTGAGAAGCCGATTTTGCTAACATAGTCCCTCCATTTTTCCCTTCTTTACTAATCACTAGCTGGTTGTTTTTCAGATTAACAATTTCTTTTCTAACCAGAACAGGGTGTAAGTTTAAACTGCCAGCTATAAAATCAGACGACAAATATTCGTTCGGAAATTTGGTCAACAACGTTAAAATATGCAACGAAATAGCAAACTTACCTGAAATCATACTGTAATAAATAAGGTTACAATATTAGAAATTTTAATTAATCCCACCAATTTTTAAGCATTTTATTTTTAATTCAGGTAAAATTGATAACCTTGAAAGGGCTATAATTTGACTTTCCAAGATGACACAACCAACAGAAATTCTCCAAAGATGGGTTGACCTCTTTAACCAATACGATGCGGATAAACTAGCCGCTTTGTATTCGGAAGATTGTATCAATCATCAAACTCCCAATGGAATTGTACAAGGAAGAGAAGCCATTCGTGAGATGTTTCAGAGGGAATTTGAGCAATTTGACATGGTTTGTTTAGTAGAGAATATATTTCAAGATGGAAATGTAGGCATCTTAGAATGGAAGGATCCTAAAGGTTTACGAGGCTGTGGATTTTTTTGGATAGAAAACGGTCAAATCGTTTATCAAAGAGGCTATTGGGACAAGTTGTCCTTTATGAATCAACAAGCTGACAACGAGTGTAAATAAATGTTAAACTGCAATTAAAATCTATGGATGAAACTAAACAGATTAATTTACCACCGAAATATCTAGGTATTCAAGAAAAAACCCACTTATCGGGTTTTAGTATGGCATCAGATGTATTGACGGGTTCTCTGCTACGGACATTGGCTGCTTCTAAACCAGCATCTAGATTTCTTGAATTGGGAACAGGAACAGGTTTGTCTACTTCCTGGATTTTGGATGGAATGGATCAGAAATCGACTTTGACTTCCATAGACAATGATGAAGCTTTTTTATCTATTGCTAGAGAATATTTAGGTTCTGACTCAAGATTAGAATTGGTTAATTCAGATGGCGCAGATTGGGTACTGAGTCATCTAACCAATGAATATGATTTTATTTTTGCGGATACTTGGCATGGCAAATACTTATTGTTAAATGAGGTGTTGAACATGTTGGATCCTGGTGGAATATATATTATTGATGACATGATCGAGCAGCCTAATTGGCCGGAAGGTCACGGTGAAAAAGCAGAAAATTTGATCAATGAATTGGAAACAAGGAAAGACTTAACGATGACCAAACTTGCTTGGTCCACAGGTTTGATTATTGGAGTAAAGAGTTTAAATAATCAATAATATAATTTTGAGATGATTGTAGAAGTGGCAGTATTAAAGGTTAAAAATGGACAAGAAGCCTTATTTGAATCAGACTTCAAGACGGCGAGTCAATACATTCGTTCTATTTCAGGATACCATGCTCATTCCTTACTGAAATGTATGGAACAAGAAAATAAATATATATTATGGGTTCATTGGGAGAAATTAGAAGATCACACGATTGGCTTTCGACAATCTCCTCAATATGTACATTGGAAAGAATTGTTGCATCATTATTATGAGCCATTTCCAGTTGTGGAGCATTATCAAGAAGTAAGTTTGGTATGATAAAAAGAATTGAAACCATCGATTTTTTAAGGGGTATTGTTGTGATTCTCATGCTGCTGGATCATGTTAGGGATTTGTTTCATGTTCACTCCATTGATCAATCCCCAACCGATTTATCCGTGACCACTCCTTCCATATTTTATACCCGGATCATCACGCATCTTTGCGCACCAATTTTCGTTTTTCTGGCGGGAAGTTCGGCCTTTTTATTAGGTCAAAGATCAGCGAATAAAAAGCAGTTCAGTCAGCACATGATGCGTAGAGGAGCATGGCTAATCTTATTGGATCTAACAGTAGTAAATTTTGGCTTATTTTTTGATATCCGTTTTGGGCTGGTGCTGGTGGATGTGCTGAGCGCTATTGGTTTTTCCATGGTGATTATCGGGCCTATTTCTCGGTATTCTTCGAAGCAAATTTTCATATTGGCTATATGTATCATCTTAGTACAACAGCTGTTATTTGTGGCCCAACCTACGTTTTTAAAACCGTTTTCATTTTTAATTAGTCCCAATGCCTTTCCTTTACCCAATGGGACCTTTTTGGTTGTAGGTTATCCTCCTATTTCTTGGCTGGGAATAAGTTTATTGGGATATTCCATGGGGCATTATTTTTTGGAGAAAAGGCATGCAGAATTTGCTAGATTGGGTCTTAGCTTATGTCTCCTTTTTTTATTTGTTCGTTATGTTAATCTGGGCGGTGATTCACCTTGGCAAATAGACGGATCATGGACAAAACAAGTAATGTCGTTTTTTAATGTTGCTAAATATCCACCGAGTATTAGTTTCACGATGTTGACTTTAGGGATCATGTTTTTATTGTTGAGTGGAAGTCAATTTGTGGGAAAAAAAGGAATAGAAATGATTAGTACTTTTGGACGAGTACCGCTATTCTTCTTTGTTAGTCATTGGTTTATACTTCACCTGATTTTGTTCGTATTAATTTTCAATCAAGGCTTTTCTCTGCCTGATTTAGAATTTGGATTTCAATTAAGTCGACCCAAATCATTCATTGGTTTGAGCCTTAGCCAAGTCTACATGCTGTGGATTGCTGTTGCCTTACTTTATTTTCCGCTCTGTCGATTTTATTATCAATGGCAGCAGAAAAGAAAAATGAATCAATTAAGCTGAAAATAATGGAAGAAGAATTTCGCCTATATCATCGAGACGGTTCTTTGTGGGCAAAGGGTCAGCAAATCAATGGTGTCTCCACAGGATATTGGGAATGGTTTCGTAAAGATGGCACGAAATTACGCTCAGGATATTTTACAGAAGGGGAGCAATCTGGACAATGGATTACCTATGATAAAACAGGAAAAGTGTATAAGATTACCCAAATTAAAAAATAGACATTCGCTATACATCAATAAAAATTTATTGAAAAACATTCTAATTTTATTGTTTATCAATAAATAATTGTTAAAATTTGCTTAACAATTAAACATAACAATTGATGAAAACGAAAACAGCGAGTATTTTAGCCATCATGAATGTCCTTTCATGGATTGCTTACATTGGCATTTCGATTAAATGCGGAGCCATCATTTTCACTTATATCTTGAGTTTATTTAATCAACAGGTTGCCAAAGATTTGTATCAGGGATTAAACTTGTATGATTTGATGAATGGGAGTTTTGTACACTATTCCTTATTTGTAGGAATTACGGCTGGTCTTTTAGGTTTAAAGGCTTACATAGCCCATTTGGTTATTAAAACCTTATCTAAGATTAACCTTACAAGTCCATTTCAAATGGAAGTTGCTCATCTAATGGAAAAAATCAGTTTGATGATTGTCTATCTTTGGCTAATATCCTTAGGAGCTACGATTTACCAAGAGAGTATGGAATTACCTAAAATGGATTGGAATGGAGGCGAGGCACTTTTTCTTTCTGGCCTAATTTTCTTATTTGCTCAGATATTCAAAAAAGGGGTTGAAATTCAAGCGGAAAACGATTTAACTGTATAACTATGCCTATTGTCGTAAACCTAGATGTCATGATGGCAAAAAGAAAAATGTCTCTCAACGAATTGTCGGAGAAAGTAGATTTGACCTTATCCAATTTATCTATTTTAAAGACCGGAAAGGCAAAAGCCATTCGCTTTAGTACCTTGGAAGCGATATGTGAAGCTTTGGAATGTCAGCCTGCGGATATTTTAGAATACCAAGCTTCGTAGACGTATTTGATTATGGTAAAGGCAAGGAATTTCCTTGCCTTTTTTTATATCAGTAAACCTGCACTGGCTTGTAAAGCATAGACTGTTTTGAATAAATATGCTTTTAAGTCCAGCAATTTTTCGGCAGCTTCTAAGGCTTTTATTTCCCGACTATTAATTAAAAACAAAGATGATTCACCTTGAGAAAACTTAGATTCTTCAGCTTTGGTTAAGGAAACATACAAGATCACAGCCTTTTCCTGTGTTTGAATCTGTTTTTTGAGGTTCTGAAATTGATTGAAATAGCTATTGATTTTTATTTGAATCTGTTGTTTTTTCTGAGAAAGAAGGATTGTTTCCTCTTCAATTTTAAGTTTAGCGTTTTGGTATTCTCCTCTTCCAGAAGAAAGACGTAAAGGCAACTCAAACTTAATTCCAAAGCGATAATTATTGGCCAATAATGCACCAGAATAGCCACTAGATTTCTCTTTCATTAAGTGATTGTATTCAAGATCAATTTTGGGCAGTAAGCTTTGAAATTTTAACTTTTTTTCCACTGTTAGTCCAGCAATTTTAAATTGATAAGCTTGTAGTTCGGGATGGAATGCATCGACTTTCTCCAGGATTGAATTCAGGCTTAAATCAAAGTTGGAAAATAGGCTATAGTCGGCCCATACTTCGGCTGGAATAACTTCTTTGGGCAGGTTGGAAGGCACATTGTTTTCTTGCCACAAAAATGCGGATAATAGTAATGTCGCATTTTCATAATCCAATGTTTTTGCTAAGTTTTGGTTTTCCATGTACATGAGTTGCGTACTAGCTTCCAAGGTATCTACAGCGGGCCGATCACCTAACTCGACACTTCTTTTTACAAGATCCACGCGCCGCTTAGCAGCCTCTAGATTTTGGCCTGTAATTTTCACGACTTGAAAGCATTTTAACCAATGCCAATAGGCTTCCATGGCATCTAAAAACAATTGATTTAACAATACTCTCTGTTCTGCAAAAGCCATTTGATTCATCAATTTGGCTTGTTGCAATGCCGCTCTTCGTTTATCCATCAATAAGTTTTTCGCCAAAGGAATTTGGATACCTATATAGCTGGTTTGTCCTGTCGTTTGACTAGGGTCTAGTCGGTTTCCCTGCAAGTTTTCAATCCCGGAATTGACTTCTATTCCATACCAAGTAGGAATGCTTAATTCGGGAGCGTTGTATTGGTAATAGTTGGTGCCATCTAAGGTTTTACTAGCGATATAATGACGCAAAATAGGATCAAACGCTCCTCTCGCTTGCAGGATTTGTGCATCGGACTTTTTGATCCCAATCTGAGCTTGACGAGCCACAGGATGGAATGTTTCCACAATTTTCAGATATGCCTCGGGATGCAAGGTTTTATTTTGCGCCCAAGTCACATGTGATAGTAATAAAAGCCAGAGGATTTTATTTTTCATATGCCTTATTTTTTTCATTTTTAGCTTGGTAAAAATCTGGCGGAAATCCATTGATATTTCTCCATAATTCATACCAAAGTGGGACGTCTTTAAGTAAAATAATTCCTTTCACACCCGCACCAATTTTGATTTGTTTAGGCCATTTTTTAAATCGAGCATCTTCTTGAACAATAACCCGAAATAGGCCATTGGCATTGATGGCATTTTCCACAAACAAGACTTTTCCAGCAAACGTACCGAAACTTTGTTCTGGCCATCCACCTGAGAAAATGATTGCCGGAAAACCATCAAATATGAATCGAATGGATTGACCAGGCGAGATAAGGGGCAAATCCATGGGTCTAACAAATACCTCCACGGCATAATTTTCATTTTGAGGGACGATGCTCAAAAGCTCTTCTCCGTCTTTGATGATTTCACCAATACCCGTTTTTTTCGATTGCACCACTTGTCCACCTTGTGGAGCCAAAATATAATACATGCCATTTCGAATGGAATAATTCGTAACCTGATTCGCTAATTTGGCTACTTCTCCTTTATTAACTTCTATTTGTCCTAAACTTTGCAAACGCTCACTGTCTGCTTTATTGATTTTTTCGTCATATTCTTGATCCACACTTTTGAATTCTATTTGAGTGTTATTTAGGTCTTGAATCGTCTGATTCACTTTGTTTTCCGACATGATTTTCTTGGCTACTGCATTCTGAGCAACCTGATTTCTTTGTTGAAATTGGGTTTGTGAAATCAAACCCTCTTTATACATCTGCTGGTATCTTTCTAACTGATCTTTTGCCAAGTTTTGTTCATTGGTACTAGCGGCTAGTTCTGCTTTCTCCGCGGTGATTTTTTGCTGGAGTTGAATCAACTTGTTGGTTAATTGGCTTTTCTTGAGGCTTTTAGACTGTTTTAAATTAGCAATTTGAGCCTCCGTAGCTTGAACCTTTTGGATGTAATAATCCAGTGAATTTTTTTTGGCGTTTAATTGATCTTGTGTACGGCCAATTAGATTCGGGTCTAAGTAATCTTCTTTAATCTCACTTATTTTTACCAAGGTATCTCCTTGCTGAACCAAGTCTCCTTCTTTCACCCACCAATTGGTTATTTTCCCTGCAATTGGGCTATAAATTTTTTGAGGTTTCTGCTCTTGATACAAACTAGTAATGTTTCCTTTGGTTTGAATATTCTGAGTCCAAGGAAGAAAGATAATACCCACGGTAAGGAGCAAAAGTCCCATCATCCAGAATCGGATTTCTGAACTTTTCCCTTGCTGGTAAATTAAATTAAATGACTTGAAATTTTCCATGTTACAGATTGATTTGTTGATTGGAAGCATTTACATATTCCGGGTCATTTGAAACAATGATCGTGGTTGCTTGATTATCAGAATGTAGTAAATAGGATTTCAATTGCTGGGCACTAGGGAGGTCTAAACCATTCCAAGGCTCTTCCAAAAGCAATAATTTTTTGTCACCGCTGATAGCACGTAGTAAGAGTATTTTTTTGATAATAGTCTGGGGTGTTTTTTTACCAATGGGTTCTATGATATGATCAAATCCCCTAGGAAAATGAGATATGAAATTCTCAAAACCTAATTTCTTGGCAGTCTCCATGATCATATCTGGACTTATATTTTCTTGGCCCAAACTGATATTTTCCCATACGGTTCCACCAAAAATTTCTTGTCCATGCAAGAGTATTCCAGTATGTTTTCTTAGGCTAGATAAACTGTAATTTTGAACCGGAATGTGGTTAATCAATATCGATCCTTGGAAGCGTTGATAATTACCTGTTAGTAATCTTAAGAGCATGGATTTACCCGCACCTTCCGAGCCTTGAATGGCAACTTTTTCTCCTGGTGTAATATGTAAAGAGAGATTTTCTAAAATATTTTTTCCTGGTTCAAATTGGAAAGTCAGTTGTTTTAGTTCTATTTCTAAACCTTGTTTAGAAACAAGTTCTAGTTGGCCTGAGGTCTCCATCGGACTTTCTGTGACACTCGCTATTTTCTCTAATCCTGTGATGACGTCATATGCGCTATCTAAACTTGTAATGAGCTTTTCCACAGCGCCAATGACCATCAAAATCACAATTTCCGCGGCAATGAATTCTCCTAAGTTTAACTGTTGGTTGATTAGCAAATAGGAACCCAAGGAAAGTGTAATGAGGGTCAAGACCACTTTAAAGGTGACCAATGTTCTATATTGAAATAGTAAAACATGGAAGTGTTTTGTTCTGGCTAATAAATATTGGCTCACGTTCGCATCTGTTTTTTTGAAGTTTAACGAGAATCCTTGACTGAATTTAAACGATTTTAATGTTCTTCCAATCTCACTAAAGAAGCTAGCTACGTCATACTTGTGATTGGACTCCTCAATACTTGTTTGAATCCCCACTTGACTTGTGACATACAGAATGAATACCAGCATGATTAATAGCACAAGGCTAAATACGATGAAAAATGGATGGTATAAAGACAATAAAATAGTACCAAATAGAATCTGTACACTGGCCATGGGAATATCTAACAACAACTTGGCAAAACCCTTTTGAATATTGACGATATCAAAGAAGCGAGACACTTTTTCAGGAATGAAATATTGATCATTTTTCATCAAATCCATTTTGGGAATCTTGTCGGCAAAGTCAAAGGAATATTGTGCAAAAATTCGCTGCTGAATGGCTTCAATGATTTTCATTTGATTGATTTGAAGTAAGCCAACCAAAAAGACACCCAATACAATAAAAAATATCAAGACATAAATGGATGTAACCATGGTGGCACCCATGACTAATCCAATGATGGATTGGACGCCCAGGGGTAGACTTAAGTTGACCAAACCACTTACAATAGAAAATAAATAAATGGAAGTGACCTCTTTTTTGTGGTCCATTACCAGTTTGCTTATTCGATCAATCGGGTTCTTTTTTGTCATAGTTGTTTATTTCTTCTACAAAACTAAAAATACTTTTTAAAATAATAGTAATACTATTACAAATAAAATCAAAAATTGTTTTGAGATAGTTTTTCTATCATATATGTTTGTGCAATATTTTAAGGAACATGGACTATTCATTAAGTTTCAAGGTAAATGATAAAATCTATTTACGCGACCCAGAAGGCACTGAACTAGGGAAGCAAATAGTGAAACATTCCATTGATTTAATTTTTCAATTGGGCTTTGAACATTTTACCTTCAAAAAGTTGGCCATGGAAATGAATACGACAGAAGCCACGGTATATCGATATTTTGAAAATAAACATCGCCTCCTGTTATATATCCTAAATTGGTATTGGTCTTACATGGAATACTTAGTCGTATTTCAATTGGAACCGGTCATTAGCCCTAAATCAAAATTAGAAAAATTGGTTGAACTCTTAACCAGAGAATTGCCAGAAAGCGCTGGGCAGTCGGATTACAATAAGAATTATTTACATCAAATTGTCATCGCTGAGAGTAGTAAAGTGTATTTAGTTAAAGAGGTCAAAGAAATCAATCAGCACGAAGTTTTTAAACCTTACAAGGATTTGTGTGAGCGTATTTCCCGATTAATTCAAGCCTATGATGCTCAGTATTTATATCCACATTCCTTGAGTAGTACTCTGATAGAGACATCTCATTCCCAATTATTTTTTAGTATGTATTTACCAAAATTGACAGATTGTAGCCATGAAAACAAACAAGTTTTTGTGGAAAAATACTTGAAGGATTTGTTATTTACTATTTTAAAAGATCAAAAATAAATACAGGCATTAAACCATGGCGTTCTTATTCAACCACCGGTTTAAAGTAATTCTTCCCAATCACAAATAGGATGAAATTGGCGGTTAGGGCACAGAAGACCATGATAATAGCCATGGTAAAAGGTGTTCCATCAAAAAGTAATCCCAGAATGGTAGCGCAGATAGATCCCCAGGCCATTTGCATGGCACCCATCATGGCCGAAGCCGCACCTGCACCTTCATGAAATGGTTGTAAAGCTAAACTTATGATGTTAGGAAAAACTAATCCCTGACAAGCCAAAATCAAGAATAGCAACAGGATATTGATTTGAATATTGATCAATCCAAATTTAGAAAGCAGCGCTAAAACAATTCCTATTACTAACTGCAAGGGTAAAACGAAGGACAAAACTTGTTGACTACTGTAGCGTTTTAATACCCAATGATTAAACTGGCTAGCCCCAATAATTCCTGAGGCAACCATGGCAAATATCCATCCAAATTGCTTTTCATCGGCATGGTAAAAATTCAAAAAAGTAAGTGGTGCTCCGGATACAAAGGTGAAGATACATCCCGATCCAATAGCCCCAGAAATAGCAAAAGTTAAAAATTGTTTTTCTGGTATTAAGGCCAAATAGGAAGTAAGAATGCTACCCATTTTAAACTTTCCCTTCGGGTGTTTGTTGATTTTTTCTGGTAACCAACTTCTGATTAAAAACAAGATCAAAAGTGTGATAATCCCCAATAAAACGAAGATGATATTCCAATTGGTGATCGTTAAAAGTAAACTCCCTAAAGATGGAGCTAATATGGGGGATACCCCTAAAATAAGCATCATCAAAGAAAGTATTTTAGGTCTTTCGGCTTCTTTAAATGTTTCACGAATAATGGCATTAGGTGCCACCATCCCAATGCTTCCTCCGATAGCCTGAAAGAAACGCCAAACAACCAACTGCTCTACCGTAGTAGAAAAAGCGGATCCAAAGGAGCTAATCACATAAGCACTTAGGCCAATGTATAAGACATTTTTTCGACCAAAATGATCTAATAGTGGGCCATTGACTAATTGTCCTAAGCAAATACCAAAGAAGAAACTTGACAACGTATACCCCATTTGCTCTTGCGAACAATGCAAAGCCTCAGCCATGTTTTTGAAGGCAGGCAAATACATGTCAATCGACAAGGGACCTATCGCTGATAATATTCCGAGAATTAAAATGATTTTTGTTCGATTGTATTGTTTGGACATGTGGAATAGGTATTTTCAATTTTAGGAACGGGTTGCAAAATTAATCCCAAAATATGGTTTTCAATAGTTTATTTTAAAAGAAGATTCATTTCCTTTGTTTATGTGCTGTAGTATGGAATTCTTTCAATTCAACACAGTACAGATTTTGAAAGGGGGTTCTTTCTCATCATTGAATAGAAATAGATTTCATGAAAAACATTGCTTTCGGACTATTATTTGCCATGCTATGGTCGTCTGCAGCTGTTGCCACCAAATTGGGAATTCTGTCAGTACATCCATTGATTCTAGCCAATGTCCGCTTAATTCTAGCAGGAATTTTCATGTTAAGCATTTCATTTTTATTTCAATCCAATCGCAGAATTCAACCCAGTAGAAAAGAGTTGGGGCAATTAGCCTTTTTTGGGCTTTTAAATTCAACCATCTATTTAGGGGCATTTGTTTTAGCTCTTAAATTTCTAAGTCCAGGTATTGGGAGTTTAGCAACCGCTACCAATCCCTTATTCATTACTTTATTGTCGGCCCTTTTGTTACAAAGAAAACCCCAGGGAAAAGAAATGGGTAGTTTAATGCTGGGCTTAAGTGGGATACTACTTGCATCCTATCCACAGCTTAAGTTAGATCCCAGCGTGTGGAAGGGCTTATTGATTTTAATAGGAGGGATAATCACGGTTTCTGCAGCCACGGTATATTATGTCCGAACAGAATGGCAATTACATTCTTTTGTGATTAATGGCTGGCAAGTTCTGATAGGAGGGCTTTTCTTATTACCATTTACCACCTATTATTCCGATGTTTCTATCGCCAACTTTGATCTTCGCTTCTTATTTTCAGTAGCTTGGTTAATTTTTCCCGTTTCTATGGGAGCATTGTGGTTATGGTTTTATTTAATAGATCAAGATCCTATATCTGCCTCTTTATGGATGTTTCTTTGTCCTGTTTTTGGGTACATTTATGCCTATTTATTTAGTGGGGAATCCATTACTATCTTTACGCTTATCGGAACCCTCATTGTTATCGTCGGATTGTATGTAGGCAAAAAACAGCCACGTGTTTCATCAAACTAGTTCGATTTTTTTATACCTTATCAAAAAATAGCATTCCTGTGACTACCAATCGATTAGAAGCATTTAGTGATGGCGTGTTGGCTATCATCATTACCATCATGGTCTTGGAGTTAAAAGTGCCGCATGGATCTGATTTTGAGACCCTAACATCACTATTACCCAAATTTCTATCTTACCTATTTAGCTTTATTTATGTAGGCATTTACTGGAATAACCACCATCACTTGTTTCAGGCCATTGAGAAAGTAAACGGCAAAGTTTTATTAGCCAATTTAGGTTTACTTTTTTGGCTATCACTATTACCTTTTGTTACGGGTTGGATGGGAGAAAATCAATTTGCCGCAAATACAGTAGCCTTATATGGCTTTGTCCTTTTGATGTGCGCATTATCCTTTTTGTTTTTAGAAAAGTCGGCCATTAAACATGAAGGTGAGGAGTCTAATATTGGACAGGCTTTAGCCAATCGGTGGAAAGAACGAATCTCTACAACGGGCTATTTTTCAGGAATCATTCTTGCCTTTTTTTATCCCATTATTAGTCTCTTAATCTTTTATTCCATTGCCTTATTATGGATTTTGCCTGACCAGAGAATTGAAAACAGATTGAATCAAAAACGGCCCTAATACTAAAGGAAAATATGAAATTCATGTTTTCGTAAGAGGACTTCACGTGTTGGTCTCAATTTAGATAAGCTTTTGATTTCCTATTTTACATTTGAAATTAAACTTCTTAAAAATGATAAATCGTCGACAGTTTGTACAAGGCTCTGCTAGCACCTTGTTGTTTTCTATGTTATTGGGTTCAAAACAATCGTTATTAGCCCAAGGGTCTTTTTATCAAGGACCAGCCTTTACTTGGAAAGAATTACGTGGGGGCATTTCACTGTTTAGTGAAAGAGGAGGCACCATAGCTGTGTTGAAGACCAAAGATGGTTATGTGGTGGTGGATACACAGTTTCCAGACCAATCTCAGCATATGATCGATGAATTGAAAAAACAGTCTGATCAGAAAATCCAACTCTTAATGAATACGCATCACCATGGGGATCATACGAGTGGCAATATAGCATTTAAAGGATTAGTCAATCGCGTGGTGGCCCACGAGAACTCATTGAAAAACCAGATAGCTGCTGCTACCAAAGCAAAAACAGAGGGAAAGCAATATTATCCAACAGAAACGTTTAAAGATACTTGGACGGCAAAAATTGGAAAAGAAAGAATCAAAGCACATTATTTTGGTCCTGCCCATACCGATGGAGATGTTGCCATCCATTTTGAAAATGCCAATGTGGTTCATTTGGGGGATTTATTTGGGAATAAGCGTTATCCTATCATTGATCGAAGTGCGGGAGCTAGTGTAGCAAATTGGATTCATGTGAATGATAAGATTCAAAAGCAGTTCGACAAGGACACGATTTTCACCTATGGACATGCATTTAATCCGACAGAGATTACCTGTAAAAAAGAAGATTTATTAGTCTTGACGGACTATTTGGAGAAATTAGTTATACATGTTTCGGCTGAAATAAAAAGCGGTAAAAGCAAAGAGGAAGTAATGAAGCTAACCGCTGTGAATGGAGTTCAAGGAATGAATGGGGATTTCCTTAAGAATAATTTTCAAATGACTTACGAAGAATTAACAGAAAAGAATACTAAACAATAAACATTTTATGAAAATCAACACATTTTTTAAGCCTTTATTGGCAGCATTAGTGCTTTTATTGGTTTCAATCAGCTCATTTGGGCAAGATGCTCCCCGTCCTCCACAAAGCCCTAAAGTTACGGTTACTGGTATATTTGGTAAGGCCAATGTATCAGTTGTTTATAGTAGTCCATCTGTAAAAGGGAGAAAAATTTGGGGAGAATTAGTGCCTTATGGAAAAGTCTGGAGAGCAGGTGCAAACTCCGCAACCATCATTGAAACAGATGCGGATGTGAATATTGCTGGAAACACCTTGGCTAAAGGAAAATACAGTATCTATATGTTACCAGCAGAAGGTGACTGGCAAGTTATTTTCAATACCGAAGTAGGCCAATGGGGCATTAAACGTGGTGGAGAAACAACCCGTAACCCAGAAAAGGATGCTTTTACCATCACGGTGAAAACAGCTAAGTCCGATTTCAAGGAAGCCTTGGAATACAAAGTAGTACCTGCAGGAATTGCCTTTGGATGGGAAAATGTAAGCTTATTAATACCGATTAAATAAATGACTACTCTTGTTCTACGTAAAAGCGGTCAGCAATGACCGCTTTTTGTTTGTTGAATTTCTAGATTAGTTGAGATTTTATCCTAATTTGTGTTACATCAACAGCTCCAAACGTCATGAATCAGGTACTTCGCATTTGCTTATTATTTTTTCTATTGATTCCTGCCCAGCTATTGGCCATTGATAAACCCGCTTACCGATTATTCAACGCAAAAGGTAAGGAAGTTTCCTACGAAAAAATGATCAAGCAATTATGTCAACAAGATGTAGTTTTGATTGGAGAATTACACAATAATCCCATTAGTCATTGGCTAGAACTAGAGATTATTCAATCGTGTTTTTCGCAGCGGAAACTAGTTTTGGGCGCCGAGATGTTTGAACAGGATAATCAAGGCGCTTTGTCGGCATATATAAGTGGAAAAATCTCAGCAAAAGCGCTAGATTCTTCTGCGCGACTTTGGAAAAATTATAAAACGGATTATGCACCATTGGTGAATTTTGCCAAAAAAAATCAAGTGAATTTTATAGCTAGTAATGTTCCTAGGAAATATGCTAGCATGGTTTCTAAAGGAGGATTTGAGGCATTGAATCCATTATCAGCGGAAGAGAAATCTTGGATGGCTCCGCTGCCAATTGCTTACGATGCTAATCTCCCAGGCTATCAAAAAATGATCACGATGATGCCAGGACATGCTACACCTAATATGCCCAAAGCTCAAGCATTGAAGGATGCCACGATGGCCCATTTTATCTTGAAAAATTGGGTGGAAAATCAGCTATTTATTCATGTCAATGGATCCTATCATTCGGAAAACTATGAGGGGATTTCATGGTATTTAAAATTGGCTAAACCCACTATTAAAATTGCCACCATAGCCACAGTTAGCCAGAAAGAAATTAAGCTATTGACCCAAGAAAATAGGAAGATTGCAGATTACATCATTTGTGTGGAAGAAGATATGACTACGACCTATTAAAGAAGCTCTTTTACACGTAGATTTCACCCACCATATACAAGACACATTCCCCACTAATATTCACGCGATCACCCAATAATTCACAAGCTAAATTTCCTCCTCGAGCGGAAAGTTGTTTGGCTGTTAATTGGCTTTTATTCAATTTATTTGACCAATATGGAATCAATGTAGTATGGGCAGAACCTGTTACCGGATCTTCATCTATACCAGATTGAGGACCAAAAAATCGAGAAACAAAATCAACCTCATCGCCTGGAGCCGTGATGATGATTCCTCTGGCTTTTAGTTTGGCAATTTCAAAAAAATCAGGTTTCATGTCCGCTACTTGGCGCTCATTCTCATAGACAAAGAGATAATCAGTTTTACCTTTTAGCACTTCTTTAGCTGGGATAGCTAGGCCTTTGAACATTCCCCAATCAAAATCAATTTCATGAATTTGATCTACTGGAAAATTTAAAGTCAACATATCACCTTCTTTAGCCACCCGCAAATGACCACTACGGTGCGAATAAAATACAATTTCGGGGGCCACTTTTCCCAATTGATGATACAAAACAAATGCTGCAGCTAAGGTGGCATGCCCACATAAATCCACTTCTACCGTAGGGGTGAACCACCGAATATCATATTGTTCCCCATTTTTTACAAAAAAAGCAGTCTCGGCTAAATTATTTTCTGCCGCAATTTTTTGCATTTTATCATCCTCTAACCATTCTTTTAATGGACATATTGCCGCAGGGTTTCCTGAAAACAATTGATTGGTAAAAGCATCTATTTGGAATAAGGTCAATTTCATGGGCGTTTTATTTATTCCTCAAAATTATACATCTATGAGGGATTTAAATTCCCATTCATCCCAATTTGACAGAAACAAAAAAGCCCCGAATATTCGGGGCTCTCCTGTTGGATTTAAAATGAATTAATTCGCTTTGACAAGGTCAAATAATTCCTTATCCAATTGTGGTTTAACGACACAAGAATTATCGAAGTGCATGGTTGAGGTATTTGATGTATTATAGGTAGGCCACGTAGGTAGTCCTTTGTGATTTGGATTTCCTAAACGTGCAAAGTTGATCCAAGCCTGACTCATTTTGTCGGCCAAAGTATAAGCCTCTTTAGTACCCCCCGTCATTTCTTCACAGCGAGCAATGTTATTGAAACAGAAAGGAAGTTCAACGCAGTGAATGGCCTTGTATTTTCCGTCAAAGACAGGCGACTGCCAAGTGAATAAATACATATACACAGAAGCACCACCTGCAACCGAAGATTTAATATTCGCTTGATCAACGGCACCGGGTCTGAATCGTGTGTCTACATCCATTAAATCCGTTGGCTTAGTATCTGCAGGATATGCTTTTTTAACAGCAGCTTTATAAGCCTCCGCCTTAGCCCCAAAAGTCTTTTGTATATAGGCTTCCACATCAGCCATGGATGCATCGTGACTTATCCCAGAAAATAGCGTTGGCATGAATTCGTTTTTCACGGTTCCGATCATCAACGGCACATTTTTAGATAATTCCATAGCCTCCACCGACATCGGTTGGAATGGTAATATATTGGCATCAATGCTTGGTCCCCAACTTAAACCAAAACCACCTACTGGTTTTCCTGCGGCTCTTAATTTTGCCGCCACAACTTGTAATGCTTTTTGACCAGCAGCTGCTAGGCTAGGGAAAGGTACTTTTTGTAAACTATCGACCTTAGATTCATCTAAATGCAATGCATTTAATACTTCCTTGGTAATGGACTGAGTTACGGATTTATCCGGCATATTCGAGGCAAAGGCGCCACTTTGATTGATCGCCTTGTGGAATAATCCCTTGGCTGATGGCATAGCCATCATGGTATTCACTTTGGCTCCTCCGCCTGATTGTCCAAAAATGGTTACATTATTTGGATCTCCTCCGAATTGACTGATATTCGCTTTCACCCAGTCTAGGGCTACTTTCATGTCCAAAATGGAGTTATTAGCGGATGTTTTGTATTTATCTCCATAGGCCGATAAATCCAAATACCCCAATATGTTCAATCGGTGATTGATGGAGACAACTACGACATCTCCTTTTTTAGCTAAATTCTCGCCATCATATGAAGGTAATTCTTGAGAAGAACCGGAGGTAAAACCTCCACCGTGAATCCAAAATAAAACGGGTCTTTTCTTCCCATCATTGATTCCAGGCGTCCAAACATTCACGCGCATGCAGTCTTCATTTGGGTAACCCCATGAGTGATTGTACACAAATTCTGATTCGTCGGCCACTTGAGTGGTTGGAGTTAATAAATGTGCTACTGGACCATAGCTAGTAGAACTACGTACTCCGTTCCATGGCTTGGGCTTGTGGGCAGTCTCAAATCTACCTGCCTCCGCATAAGGAATACCTTTGTAGGCATAAATACCTCCATGTACATATCCGCGCACTTTACCGGCATCTGTTGATACCACGGCTACATTCTGCCCAGTGGTTACTTGAGCTTGTAGTGAAACTCCTCCCAGAAGGAATAGACCTAATACTAAACTAGTTTTTTTCATTTTTATAGATTTAAATGATAGAGAATTTCGGTTTTCTTTCCAATGCTACAAGGTTGACACCTTTGTATCATTTTGATAATTTAACCAAATGTAATAAAATAATTTGATTTTCTATTTTTTAGAAAATGACTTTAATAAAAACACTTTCTTCTAGAAATTTGTCTATAAATTAGGGTACTATTTAATCGACCTTCATTGAAATTTAGCAAACATATTGCCCAGCTGACCTTGGATTGTGTCATTTTTGGCTTTCATCATAAAAAACTCAAGCTCATTTTAAGCAAGCTTAAATTAGCGAAGGAAATTTATGCCTTACCTGGTGGCTTTATCTTACAAGAAGAGGACATCGAAGATGCTGCCAAAAGAATCCTATTTGAAAGGACGGGTATACAAGATCTGTATTTAGAAGAATTTGGAACTTTCGGTCGAGCTAACCGAATCTCCGATGAAGACTTTCAATTGTTCTCTGGCATCGCTGGAGACCTTTATCCCGATGTGGAACCCCCTATCAATGAGAACAATCAAAAAATGCGCATTGTCAGTATAGGATATTATGCCTTGGTTGACTTTGAAAAAGTCATCCCTCAAAAAATTGATTTGGATGAAAGTTGTGATTGGTATGATATCAAAGAGCTTCCTAACATGATTTTTGACCATCAAGAAATGGCCCACAAAGGCCTTCAGGTACTCCGAGAAAATTTAGATAAAAAGCTGCTTTTCAATAATCTTTTACCAGAAACATTTACCATGAAAAATGTTCAGGAATTATATGAAACAGTTTACGACAAACCTTTTCCAGCGAATAATTTCCAGAAGAAAATGCTGGATTTGCAGATATTAGAGCGATTAGACAAAAAATATACGGGAGCTAAAAGCAAAGCGCCTTATTTGTATCGACTAAAACCAAGGACTTAAAACCTCTAGCTTCTTTGATCAACGGTTCCTTGGGACAAGAAATTTAATTTTATATTTGTTCTAATCAAATAGCTAATCATGGGCAAATTTTATGACAGTATTTCCAGCGCTCATCGAGAATTCATGGAGCAGCAGCATCTTTTTTTTGTGGGAACAGCGCCGCTTCAAGGGGATGGTCGAGTGAATGTTTCTCCCAAGGGACTAGAAGCTTTTCGGGTCGTTGACGACCATACCGTTGCTTACATGGATATCATAAGTTCAGGAAATGAAACCTCCGCTCATACCTTAGAAAATGGTAGAATAACCTTCATGTTTTGCTCTTTCGACAAAACCCCCAACATCTTACGTTTATACGGAAAAGGCTTTGTCGTTTTGCCCAATTCTCCACTTTGGGAGGAATATGCTCCACATTTTACCATTTATCCGAGTACTCGGCAAATCATCGTTGGTAAAATAGATTTAGTTCAAACCTCTTGTGGATACGGTGTGCCTATGTATGAATATCAAGGAGAACGCGATATTCACTTTACTTGGGCCAATCAAATGGGTTCTGAGAAATTGGAACAATATATGGTGGAGAAAAATATGACGAGTTTAGATGGATTACCGACAGATTTAAGTATCCAAAAAAAGTCATGATAATGAATCCACTATGGAAGAAACTGGCATTGAAAGAGCAAAAGGAAATTCTCATGCTGCATGCGCCAGCTAGTTTTCAGCAATCAATAAGCCATTTACCTGATGGCACACTACTCGTAACATCCATCGATCAGGTAAATCAAATTAACTATGCTTTGGTATTTGTTACTCAAAAAATAAAAATCCAAGAATTTGCTGAAGCTTGTCGAGATAAAATAGTAGGAGATGCCATTCTTTGGATGTGTTATCCCAAAGGAAGTTCTAAGAAATACACCTGTGATTTTAACCGAGATCAAGGCTGGGAACCCATGGGAGAAATGGGCTTTGAACCCGTAAGCCAAATCGCTATCGACGAAGACTGGAGTGCCTTGCGTTTTAGAAATGTTCATTTCATTAAAACCTTAAAAAGGAATCCCGAGCATATCATGTCGAAAGAAGGAAAGGCAAGGATGCAGTAATAATTTCAAATTCTTTTCTTTACATGGAAAAGCCTCCTTGGGCTTAATTTGACCTATGAAAATTCTTAATGAGCCTCTAGCTTCTATTCGTTTGGCAGCTAGATTACTTATCTTTTTCGTTATTTCCTTTTCTGGGCATTCCCAAAATGTAAATCGGGGAGCCCAAGTCTTTGAACTACATTGTGCGAATTGCCATAACTTTAGAGATGATGGAATTGGTCCGCAATTAGGAGGACTAAAGGGAATTGTGGATAAACAATACCTGTTGGATTTCATCAATAATCCCAAAGCGTTAATTGATGCCAATGTGGCCAGAGCGCAAGACAAGTACAAAAAATTCAAATCCTACATGCCGAGTTTCAGTCACTTAGATCCCAAAGATCTGCAAGATGTGATTGCCTTTATTTTAGAGAAACCAAGTCCTAAGAGTCTCGGGAAAAAAGAAAAAATAGGTTTAGAAAATCCCATTAAAGCTGGAATTCAATATTCAGGTGAAACCATTTACCTCAAGAAAATCCTGAAATTCCCCTTTACTTATACTCCTCAAGTAAATGCTCGCATTAATAAAATGACTTTTCACCCGATGAGTAAGGAGCGAATCATTTCCGATTTACAGGGTAAAATCTATTTATTAGATGATAAAGACCAGTTGACTGAGTTTTTAGACATCAGCCAACATTTTCCTAATTTCACGAATAAACCAGGTTTTGCTACGGGGCTTGGGAGCTTTGCTTTTCATCCTCTTTTTGCTCAAAATAAGCTTTTTTATACCACGCATACAGAGCCTGAAATCAATGGTCCATCAGACTTTACCTATGGAGACAGCCTTCGAGTAAAATTACAATGGATAATCACGGAATGGACCTTGGATGATCCTCACGCTAAGGTGTTAAAAGGGAGGGCAAGAGAAGTCATGCGGGTTAATGTTATTGATCAAGTACATGGCATGCAAGAAATAAGCTTCAACCCTTATGCCAAATTGGGAGATCCAGATTTTGGTCTACTATACATCGGATTGGGCGATGGAGGGGCTTTGGAACAAAGAAGAGGTTTTA
The DNA here is from genome assembly GCF_045310485.1 of Aquirufa salirivi. Lineage (NCBI taxonomy): Bacteria > Pseudomonadati > Bacteroidota > Cytophagia > Cytophagales > Flectobacillaceae > Aquirufa > Aquirufa salirivi. The sequence continues at coordinate 10,826 of NZ_JBEWZH010000005.1, read as the reverse complement.
TTCCCAATAATCCTGAGCATGCTTGGGGGAAAGTTCTTCGAATCGACCCTTTAGGTAGAAATAGCCAGAATGGGAAATACGGCATTCCCGCATCTAATCCATTTGTGGGAAAGAAAGGCCTGGATGAAGTATTTGCACAAGGTTTCCGCAATCCGAATCGAATTTCTTGGTTGAAAGATGGGAGAATCATCGTTTCGAATATTGGTCAGAGACACATTGAATCCTTATACCTCTTGAAGGCAGGGAAGAATTATGGCTGGCCATTGAGAGAAGGAACATTTGCCATTGATTCTACCCTAAGTACCAATACCGTATTTCCACTTCCTAAAAATGATGTTCGATTTGGTTATACTTATCCTATTGCCCAATTCGACCACGATGAGGGAAATGCGATTATGGGAGGTTTTGAATATACAGGGAAAGCCATCCCAAGTTTACGTGGAAAATACATTTTTGGGGAAATTGTTCGTGGCCGAATTTTCTACATTCCTATTTCAGAAATCAAAGAGGGAACCCAAACGCGCATCCGTGAATTGAAATTACAAATGGATGGTTTGCCCTTTACGTTGAAAGACTTAGTCAAGGCCAACAAAGTGGATTTGCGATTTGGTCAAGACGCACAAGGGGAAATCTATATCATCACCAAAGCTGACGGTAATTTATACCAAATTGTCCCTTCCAAGTGATAAACATCACGAAGGTTTATAGAAGTAATTCATTTCTTTGAGAAAAAATAATTGGATATGACACCATCGATTTCCATTGACCAATTGATTGAGAAATTACAACAACAAGAAGCTATCTTGCTCTTGGATATTCGAAGCAAAGAGGAATTTGAAGCAAGACATATTCCTAATGCCATTCATGTACCTGGAGAAGGAATCCCCCAAGGGTTACCATTACATGCCAACCAAGCTCTTTTGGTGACAATCTGTGGAAAGGGTGGAGGGAGGTCAGAGCAGGCTGCTCAACAATTAATTTCCTTGGGTTTTCAAGCTACGTTTTTAGCAGGAGGAACAAATGAATGGTTTGAAAAAAGCCTTTTGGCTTAAATGCATTCATCTTCTTTTTGAACGCTAAACTTCTTTCAAAGATTTCCTGAAATAAGCGGTTCTTGTATGGACTAATTTTAAGAGAAATAGTTTAATATTGGAAAATATTGATTGTCTCAAAACTTAAATAAAATTGTCATGATAAGAAAAGCAAATGCCGTTTGGCAAGGAACGGGTAAAGAAGGTAAAGGTGTACTTACTACTCAAAGTGGCGTATTAAGTCATACCCAGTATTCCTTCAACACTCGATTTGAGGATGGGATAGGGACCAATCCCGAAGAATTGGTAGCCGCTGCCCATGCGGGCTGCTTTGCCATGAAGCTAAGTTTTAATCTAACGGGTGCAGGGTTTCCTCCTAAAGTATTGGATGTGCAAGGAGAAATTAAAATGGAAGAAGGGACGATCATTGAATCTCGATTAATATTAAAGGCTACCGTACCAGGTATTGACCAAGATACTTTTTTAGCACAAGTAAAAGATGCAGAGGCTAATTGTCCTATTTCTCGATTACTAAAAACAACGATTGTGGTGGACTCAACTTTGACAGTTTAATCCAACATACTTCAGGTATTTAAAAGGCTTAACATGTTAAGCCTTTTTTTTATCCTTCTTAGTAAAAAGAGAGATCATATCAGTAAGAAAACAAATATTATTACTTTTAGAAATAGTATCACAAAACCGGAATTTATCCCATGAGAGAAAATGCTTCCAACCGCAGGAAATTTTTACAAGATGCCAGCTTATTATCTAGTCTAGCCTTTATGCCAGCCATCCATTCTCCCATCAAAGATGGCACGTCCTTGTTTGTTCCTAAGGTTCAAGAAAAGATTATTGCACCACGTTTAAAATTTGGTGTTATCGGAATCAATCATGGTCATATTTATACTATGGCCAATTCCATCATTCGTGGAGGAGGGGAATTTGTCTCTTATTATGCGAAAGAACCAGATCTCATCAAGGATTTTGCTAAAAAATATCCTACGGCTAAATTGGTAAAAAGTGAAGCGGAGATTTTAGGAGATCCTTCCATTCAATTGGTCCTAAGTTCCATTACTCCTGTTGAAAGAGCGCCTTTGGGGATTCGGGTCATGAAGTCGGGCAAGGATTATATGGTGGACAAGCCAGGTATTACTAGCTTAGACCAATTGGCAGAAGTACGTAAGGTTCAAAAAGAAACTAAAAGAATATATTCCATTTCTTATTCGGAGCGATTTGAAAATAAAGCGACCGAAAAGGCTAGTCAATTAGCTCAAACAGGGATTATTGGGAAAGTAGTACAGACTTTAGGAACGGGCCCTCACCGCATGAGTATTCCTTCTAGACCCTCCTGGTTTTTTGATAAGAAATATTACGGAGGGATCATCACGGACATTGGCTCACATCAGGTAGATCAGTTTTTACATTTTACTAAATCCACGGAAGGACAAGTGGTAGCTTCTCAAGTAGCCAATCACAAATACCCACAATATCCCAATTTTGAAGATTTTGGCGATTTGATGTTACGCGGAAATGGAGGTTCAGCTTATATCCGGGTGGATTGGTTTACGCCAGATGGACTAAATACTTGGGGTGACGGAAGACTCACCATTTTAGGAACAGAAGGGTATATGGAAGTTCGGAAAAATACGGATATCGCTTCACCGCACGGTACAGGTAGTCATTTGTATTTAGTGACGCAAAAAGAAACATTGTACATCGACTGCAAGAATGTAGAGCTTCCACATGGAGAGTTACTCGTGAATGACGTGTTAAATCGTACAGAAACGGCAATGACCCAAGACCACTGTTTCTTAGCCACCGAACTAGCGCTTATCGCTCAAAAACAAGCTACTAAAATATCTGCGAAATAATGAAAAGGAGAAAATTTATCAACAACATCGCCCTAGGTGCTGTGGGCACATTTGGCTTTCCAACCATCGTTCCTGCCCACGTATTGGGAGGGAAAGACGCACCAAGTAATAAAATCAACATTGGCCAAATCGGTTGTGGGCGAATTGCTCGTACCCATGATTTACCGAGTACTTGGAGATATGAAAAGGCTCGAATTATGGCCGTTTGTGATTTGGATAGAAATCGTACGGTAGACACCAAAAAGTTAGTTGAAGAATATTATACCAAGAAAACGGGTCAAAGCAATTACATCGACGTAAAGATGTATGATGATTACCGTGAAATGTTATTGAATAAGGACATAGATGCGGTCATGATCAGTACGCCGGACTTTTGGCATGCGCAACCCGCCATGGAAGCAGCCTTAGCTGGCAAGGATATTTACCTACAAAAACCCACTTCTTTAACCATCAAAGAAGGGCGTCAATTAGCTGAGCTTATCAAAAAAACAGGTAGAATTTTACAAGTTGGAACCCAGCAACGTTCCAGTAGCCAATTCAGACGAGCCGCAGAATTAGTTAGAAATGGTCGGATCGGTAAATTACATACGGTTAAAGTGGGACTTCCAGGAGATCCAGGTGGCCCTGTAGTACAAGCTATGCCTGTACCCAAAGGCTTCAATTATGATATGTGGTTAGGGTCCACTCCCTATATCCCCTATACGGAATTAAGCGTGCACCCTCAAGTGGGATACGATAGACCAGGTTGGTTACGTATGGAACAGTTTGGCGCGGGCATGATCACTGGTTGGGGGCAACATCATTATGATTCTGCCGCTTGGGGTATGGACACGGAATTAACAGGTCCTATTTCAGTGGAGGCAGTAGCCGAATTCCCTAAATCGGGGGTTTGGAACGTACATGGCGACTTTATGGCAAAGGCAGAATATGCCAATGGCATAACCATGTATACCAGCGGAGGCTTCCCGAATGGTATTCGATATGAAGGAACAGAGGGTTGGATATTTGTTTCCAGAGGAGACTATTCGGCAACCCCGAGTGATCCTACATCTAAAGTAAGAGCTAAGGCCATTGATGCCTCTAATCCAGCGATTTTGGAATCGGTGATTGGAGAGAAAGAGATTCATTTATACCATTCAGACGAACAACATGGCAACTGGCTAGATTGCATAGAAAGCAGAAAAGAGCCTATTTCCCCTATTGAGATTGGTCATAGAGCCTGTACGGTTTGTTTAATTACACATGTGGCCATGAAAATACCACGCAAGCTGAATTGGGATGCTAAAAAAGAGCAATTTATCAATGATGCTGAAGCGAATCGTTATTTAAGTCGTACTCAACGAGCACCATATGGTACTGACCGTATAAAATTTTAGTTAAATAGGATTTGAGGTCCCATAGAATGAATAAAAACGCCCCGAAATTTAGGGGCGTTTTTTATTTCACATAATTATGTTCGTAGCATTTTGAATTTTTAACTAAAAAAATAGTTACAAATATTTTATAACTAAAAAATTAGTTATACATTTGGTCCAACAAAACGGACAGCTATGAAAAAATTAACCCAAGCAGAAGAGCAAATTATGCAAGTAATTTGGACACTACCTGAGGGCGGATTTCTCAAAGATATCATTGAGAATCTACCCGAGCCCAAGCCCCATTCCAATACCATTGCAACCTTGTTGAAAATATTGGTAGAAAAGGAATTTGTAGGGATTAACAACCCCAATCGTAACAACCTCTATTTTGCTAAAGTCACGAAGCAGGAATATTCTGGTCAGCGAATTGCGGGTTTGACAGAATCATTTTTCGAAGGATCTTACACGAACGTGGTATCCTTTCTAGTCGATAAAAAACAGATGTCCATTGAAGATTTGGAATTATTACTGAGCCAATTAAAATCTAAAAGCGATGATGAGTAATGCCCTATTAGTCTATCTGTTGAAAAGTAGCCTGATATCAGGCATATTCTATGGCTACTATATGTTGGTACTTCGGAATACTCGATTCCATACCTACAATCGATTCTATTTATTGGCTAGTATGTTCATGAGCTTGGTCATTCCGACCCTCCAGTTCTCTTTTTTTTCCGTAGAAGAAAAGGAAATTACTGGAGCAGGACAGGCTATTTACTTCATAGCGGCCTCAGCTAGCGCCACTCCTGAGCGATTCTCCTGGTTGAATTTACCTTGGCTGGAGTATGGAATCTGGACTTTTTATTTGATTTCGATAGGCTTATTAAGCTACTTCTTTTATCAAATTGCTAAGATTTATCAGATGAAAAGAAGAAATCCAAGCATTGCCATGGACGGATTTCAGTTCATTGAGACTGATGAAGAGGATGCTCCGTTTTCATTTCTTCAATTCCTTTTTTGGAAAAAATCCATTTCCATTTCTGAACCCAATGGCCAAGCCATTTTTAAGCATGAATTAACGCACATTCAACAAAAACATACCATTGATCGGGTTATCTGCCAAATTATCACATCGATTTGTTGGATCAATCCATTTTATTGGCTCATACATAAAGAATTACAAAACATCCATGAATTTATTGCTGACCGAGAAGCTGTTGGAAGCAATAACGTGAATGCTTTTGCTCAAATGATTTTACAATCGCATTATGGAAATCACTTTTTAAACCCCGGACACTCCTTTTATTATTCATCCATTAAACGAAGAATTATCATGTTAACAACATCCAAAAACACGCCATACGCCTACCTGAGAAAGGTATTAGCGCTACCATTGGCGGTATTAGCTATCGTTATTTTCTCCATCCAAGTGACGGCTCAAGAGAAAAAAGAAGAACTGACCAATAGTAAAATTGGGATTAGCTTCACCAAAAATGCCCCTAGCAAACCGATGAAAGGCAAAAAATTGAACAATAAGGATTTGCCCCCTCCTCCACCGCCACCCTTGTCGATAAGAGCAATTCCCGCAGCTCCTGGCGTGCCACCCGTTCCTCCAGTCAATCCATTGTATGTCGTTGATGGAAAGATTGATCGATCCTTGGCCGTTAATAAAATGAACCCCAATGATATTCAATCCATCAATGTCTTGAAGGGAGCTATGGCCAATGAAAAATATGGAAAAGATGGGATTAATGGTGTGGTGGAAATCTCAACCAAGAAAAATGCAAACACCAATATTTCTATCAATCAAAATCTCCATACGATCGTGGAGGAGCCTGCCACATTTCCAGGCGGGCCCAATGCGTTTCAGGCCTATTTATCCACTCATATTAATTATCCTGAAGAAGCTAAAAAAGCGAATATTTCCGGAATCGCCTATGTTCAATTTACGGTGGCTGCCGATGGAACTATTTCCGATATCAGTGTATTAAGATCCCCTGGCTATGGTTTAGCCGAAGAGGCCCTTCGCGTCATTAAAGATTCAGGTAAATGGATTCCAGCCAAGAATCATGATGCCAATATCACATCTAAATTCGTCCAACCGATTGCTTTCACCATCGGGAAGTAAAAGCAAATTGATTTCCAGCATTCGTAATAGCCGGTGATTTTCATCAGGCTATTACCGTTTAAGCTAACCTTGCATCTTTTTTCTGATTAAACTTACATGGGTGAATCAAATTCACATAGGAAAAATACCATAAATAATCATACAAATTTGTAACCTATATTTTGCATTTTGTAAATTTAATTTCAACAAATGCTCAATTTTTAAACTAGTTTGTATTTAAAAATCAATTTTATTTCATTTTTATCTGAATTTAAAACGTAGTATTTCGATCACGTAATTTTTATTTTTTTCTATTTATCGGCTATTTATTACATTTTTTGGATAAATATTGGCATATTTTTGTGTATTTGGGGTTATTATTTAAAAAATATTCCAAAAACGATGGAAGATTTCGATAATCCTGCTACATTTCAACATAATTCATCAATAAATACAATTTATACGCCCATTACTAATCATCTTGGGCGTATATCTATTCTCACATGGAAGATGCCTAGTGTAATCTCTTTGAGAGAATTTGACAAACAAATTTGCCAAAAGCTCAGCTTAGAGTTTTGGATAGTTTTCTCCTGTATGTAAGATGAAAGCTCAGAAATGAGTCAATGTTTTAGAATTTCAGCGCATCTATATACCTATCAATCATGATGAAAACATCCTTTAGCAGAAGAAATGTCTTAAAGTCTGGACTAGCCGCCATGGGCGGAATAGCACTTGCCCCCCATTTGAGTTTGGGAGCCTTTTCCCATAGCTCTTTTCCTTTAGATTCGGAAAATCGATTGTATTACAGTCCATTAATGCGCGAGTACATGTTGGATGAGCGACCTAATGTGCCAGCTATGATAGCTCGTTTAAATGCCAACGAAAATCCATACGGTCCCCCAGAAAGTGCCCGAAAAGCTGTAGCCGAGTCGGTTTCAGGGGGCAATCGCTATTCTTGGAAGGAATTAGCCACTTTGGTGGATATGTTGGCAAAAAAAGAAGGAGTGACGAAAGAACATATCATGATGGGACCTGGTTCTTCCGATTTATTAGAAAAAGTAGCCATCGTTTTATTTGCTAAAGGAGGAAATATTGTCTCCGCTGATCCTACCTACATGTCGCTTATCCGAGTTGCCGAGGCAGTTGGTGCTACTTGGAAAGCGATTCCTTGTAAGTCGGATTGGACCCATGACCTTAAAGCCATGGAAGCCGCCATTGATTCTAATACTAAAATGGTATACATCTGTAATCCCAATAATCCCGTGGGTTCCATTATGGCGGCGAATGAACTGATGGACTTTTGCTCAAGGGTTTCGGCTAAAGTTCCTGTTTTCATCGATGAAGCATATCTAGAACTTGCGGAAGGCGATACGGCCAGTATGGTTTCCTTATTGGCACAAAAGAAAAATGTCATCATAGCTAGAACCTTTTCCAAGATCATGGGAATGGCAGGCTTGCGTGTAGGCTATGCCGTTGCACAACCAGAATTCCTAAATAAAATAGAAAAAATCACTCGCGGTGGTATGGGAATTTGCCATACTTCTGTCTTGGGAGCTATCGCTAGTTTACAAGATAAGGAGTTCCAAGCCATGACGAAGCGCCTCAATACGCAATGTAAAAACTATTTATATCAAGAGCTTAGTGCATTAGGTTATAACTACATTCCATCCTATACCAATTTTGTGATTTTCCCTATTAAAATGGATGGGAAGACCTTTTTGAGTAAAATGGCCAGCAAAGGGGTCATGGTCCGATCATTTGAGATCTTAAATAAGCCATATTGTCGCGTCAGCATAGGAACGATGGCCGAGATGGAGTACTTCGTAACATCATTGAAAGAGTTAGCTTAAAATTTGTGTTATGATTGATGCTATTGAAAAGACCTTGACGCTTATACTCCTAATTGGTTTAGGCGTAGCTTTGCGGAGGAAAATTAAAAACAAATCCGAAATTCAGGGCTTAAAAGAAGTCATTCTTTCGGTGGCTCTTCCTGCTACGGTATTTATAGCGCTTATGGGAATCAAGATAAGTTTAAGCTTGCTTATCTATCCTATTATTTTAGTCTGTTTTAATTTCTTTATTTTTCTATCTGCGCCTTATTTTTTAACGTTTTTTGGGATTGATAAAGGTACCCCCTCAAGTCGCACTTTAACCATGTTGCTTCCTTCATTGGCTCCAGGATTGTCGAGCTTCCCCTTTATTTCCGAATTTTTGGGAGGGGAATCCTTGGCATTGGCAGCCATGGCGGATGTAGGAAATAAGTTTTTTGCGCTCAATTTTCTGTATTACATTTCTTTGAAAATGCACATGGCCATTCAGCAAGAAGGAACCATCAGAAATAGAAAAGGCATGAAAGATTTTTTATGGAGTTTGATCAAAGAACCTATTAATGTGATCATGTTATTGGCCATCGTTTTTCTTTCCATGGGTTTCCATATGGGTACTTTACCTTTGGTCATCCAAGAAATCTTCTCCCGAGCCAGTACTTTGATGGGTCCTTTGGTATTGATTTATATTGGAATGGCCGTAGAATTCAAGGAAGGGAAAGAGATTCGAATGATACTTTCTATTTTATTTTTCCGAGCGGGCCTTAGTCTCCTTTTTAGCTTATTGGTCATTTACTTATGTGGAATCCATGATCCCAACATGATTTTATTATCGGTGGTGGTTCCATTAAGCGCATGTAGTTTTTGGCCATTTGCCCATATTGCTGCGATACATCATAAAGAGGATTCGCATGAAATACCCGACTATCGAAAAACATTTGATGCCAATCTAGCCTTATTGACCTTAGCTATTTCACTTCCATTATCCACCATTTTGGTGATTGGGGTTTTAGCGTCAGGCCAAATTTTTGCAGAAACGAGTAACCTAATTCTACTTTCCATAACGCTGTTAGGAGTAGGTATGTTACCACATTTAAAAGTTTTCAAAAAGGTTAAATCATCCCTTAGGAATTTGAAAGAAGCTCATTAGAGGTAAGGCTTAGGGCATTTTAGCTTGACTAAATCCTAGCACCTTATTCCAAACGCCATCATCCACTGGAATCCCCCATTGCATATTTTCTGCTCTCGTTTTAAGAGATCTTTCCCCAGGATAATTCACTTCTCCTTCTGCTGTTACTGGAGTAGAATTCCTTAATTGAGTGATGGTGTGTTCTAGGGCTTCATCTAAAAAAGCTTGATCATTGATTTTTAAGGGGTCAATCGCAATGAATACTTGGGAACATCCTCCGCAAGCCCCTTTCCCTACCAAATCTATATCTGCTGTGGTTCTACCTTTGGAAAGAATGGCAGAAAATAGATCCAACATGATAGCCAATCCGGAACCCTTCCAATATCCAGTAGGTAAAATTCTACGTGTGGCTTCAATCGGAGCAGGATCATCCGTTAGTTTTCCTTCCTGATCAAACCCACCAGGGAATGGGAGTTTTTCATTTTTTAAGCGAGTCGTTTCTAATTTTCCATAGGAATATTGCGACATAGCCATGTCAAAAACCACATGACCACCTTGTCGCGGAATGGCCATAATGAAGGGATTATTCCCTATCCCACCTGAAGTGGCACCCCAGGCGGGCATGCAGGACTCGGTATTGGTCCAGCAGATGGCCATATAGCCCTTATCAGCAGCTTGCCAGCCATAGGATCCTCCTCGCATCCAGTGGGTGGTATTATTTAAAGCAACAAGGCCCAATCCATATTGCTGCGCAATATCCATTGCCCTATCCATCGCGAAGATGGAGTTGGTAATGCCTATACCCATATTTCCATTGTAAATTTCTATGGAGCCAAGATTCACATCTAAAGTAGGTTCTGCATGTACATCCACCCAGCCTTTGGAAACAAAATCTAAAAATCGTTCTACTCGGTTTAAACCATGGGAATATACCCCATCCCGACTAGTCTCTGCATGTGTTTTAGCACAAATTATGGCTTTTTCTTCCGGTAATCCTGCCAATAAAAATGCTTGTTTTATGGTCTCGACCATGACGTCAAAGGCAATTCTTTTCATTGTAAATAGTTTGAAGGTTAAAGATAAAGAAAGATGTGGTAATAGTGAAGGTGGCTGAGGTTCTCGAAGCCACTGTGGAAGCACAGTAATTAATGTTGTTGTATCTTTTTTCTAATTGGTCAAAATGTATTTTTATTTCATTGCTTAAAATATAAATTATGGTGGCTTCGAGAACCTCAGCCACCATCGAGAGAGAACTTCAACCACCGAAACAGTTTATTTCTTTTTTACACACGGTGGCTGAGGTTCTCGAAGCCACCGTATAATGAGGCCTCGAAGCCAACATAATTGGTGAGTGAATATACTGATTGAAAAGGTGGCTTTGGTTCTCGAAGCCACTGTGGAAGCACAGTAATTAATGTTGTTGTATCTTTTTTCTAATTGGTCAAAATGTATTTTTATTTCATTGCTTAAAATATAAATTATGGTGGCTTCGAGAACCTCAGCCACC